>NZ_JAQWFR010000024.1 GCF_029238675.1 Oceanicoccus sp.
AATATAACGCTTCAGTAAGCGGCGGCCGGCACGGCCGTCCGGCGCCGCAGGCGCGAACTTGACTGACTTGTTATGTGGCTTATTCCAATTTTCACAAAAATTGATCCAGTGTTTGATTAATCGCTATAGGTATCGATAGAGTTACTCTTCTTTCGCCTGAGCGAAAGAGCGAGACCCACGGCTGCAAGAACAATCAGAATATTACCCATGGCGATTCCGGGCGGCGTTCCTGCTGCAGCGATTGGCTTGATGGTGCCCAGGATATTCCTCCCAACATAATCAATCAGTAACAAAACATATGCACATGACACCAAGGACCGATATCGAAGAAATACGAACACGAAAAATACACCCATTATCAGTTGCAATAAACCCCACTGCGCTACAAATGCAACAATGTTCGCGGCAGCCTCATTCGAGTAGCTATCCAGTGGAATTGTAGCGATTGATTGGACGCCGCTATCAGGCAAGAAAACATGAATTCCACCGCGATAAATCGTGAGAAGCGTAATCGGAAGCAGCATCCATAACGCAAACTTGCTGCCCTCATAGGTGTTGTCTATCGAGTTGGGGAACAGGCGATTTAACAAAATTCCTCCCTCATCTTTCATGCCGGAGCGTGATAGACACATAACGCCTCAATAACCGGCAGCTGGAACGTAGCGAAGCGTAGTGTAAGCTGTCCGGCGCCGAAGGCGCGTAGTTAATTGACTTGTTATGTGCAGATTTAAGAGAATTATTGATTTGGATAGATGACAAACCCGATACTCTCCATTAAAGCCGCCGTTTGCCACTCAAATATCTCAACACCTGAAAAATCCAATAATCTGATATCTATTCCAGATATCTCCGCATTTCTTAAGTCTGCCTTAAAAAGCAAAAGACCATCATATTGGCTTGGTGAAAATATAGTATTTGTGAGGTTGGCACCCTCAAGATTTACTCGTGTCAAAATAGTAGCGACAAGTATACTCTCCGATAAATCGCATTTTTCAAGGTAAACTCCCTCAAAGTCTGAATACTTAAAGTTTGAGTTGGTTAGTTTTGCGGAGCTGAATAATACGCTTTTACTAACAATACTTACAAAATCAGCCAATTCAAAGTTACACCCTTGCGCCTGGCATTCATTAATTGTGACATCAAATAGCTCAGATCGATAAAAATTGCTCGTTGATATATTGCAATGCTGAAATTCAGCGTGCCTTAAATCGGCCGTTTGAAAGTCGCAACCCTTTTGGGTGTTTTTATCATAAAAGGTGTTTTCTTCAAAAACACTATTTCTAATACTTGCCCCTGAAAAGTCACAATTTAGTATTCTGCAATTTTCAAGGCGTAAGTTATCTAGATTTGCGCCGGAGAAGTCAGAGTCAGCTATTGTACAATTCTTAAACACTAAATCTTGCTCATATTCATTTTTCCAATCTAGGTTAGAAAACGAACGAGCTATAATCAGTTTTTCACCTTCATTTAACACCAGCTCTGCTTCTATTGGTGAAGCAATATCTTCGTCAGGTTGATTTTTTTCAATTCGTTCATCATTACTCATTTAGGACATGGTCAGCACATAACATTTATATATGGCGCATGCGCGTTTATCAGGAAGATATACGTCTCACGCATCACCTAAGTTATTCTTTAGCAAAGGAAAATAATAGAAGAGCAAATCCTTGCCAGTAGATAATAAGTTTTTCCCCTTATCCAAAATAATCGAGGGGGTCCTATTATTACCTGCTTTAAATAATTTATCCATTTGATAACGCTAATTATTTTTAATTAGTGTTTCTCTAAACGCGCATCAATAACAAATGCTAAAGCTTTAATTGACAGGGCAAGGGCTACTGACTATAAAATGAGTTTTCAAGGATTGAAGGAGGTGCTTATGGAAAGCCCATTTATCAGGTCGGTCAGGGAAAATATCAGACTAAGGGGATACAGTTTAAGAACAGAAAAATCCTATATTCACTGGATAAGGCGATATATCTACTTTATCAATAAACGCCATCCTAAGGATGCTGGTAATAAAGAGGTAGAAGCTTTTTTATCCTGGCTGGCCAATCATCGTCATGTCGCTGTAAACACCCAAAAAGTCGCATTAAATGCTTTGGCGTTTCTTTATAACAAAGTATTGAACCAACCTCTGGGGCAATTGGGTTTTTGCCGTCACCCCTATACCCATATTCAGTGCAGGCATCATCTTCACCAAACAGTAATAAGAAAGGCACTGGGCCAGGCTGTGAAACGATCATCGATTAAAAAGAAAGTGAATTGCCATACGTTCAGGCATTCTTTCGCCACACACCTGCTAGCATCCGGTACAGATATCAGGACGGTTCAGGAGTTACTGGGCCACAATGATGTGACAACACGCAAATTTATACCCATGTGTTAGGGCTACATTATGCGGGGACAGTTAGCCCGCTTGATAAACTGGGTACTGAAACCGCCTTTGCCGTCTCCGCCGCCGCTGCCGATTGGGCGGCCAAGGGCAATAAAGTCTACCCCTTTCATTTGGGGGATATCAATATCGCTACCCCAGAGAATATTGTCGAAGCGACTATCAAAGCTATTGGTGATGGCTATACCGGTTACTGCGCCGGTGCCGGGGTTACAGAGTTACGAGATGCCATTGCCCGCGATGTTGGTAGCAAACCCGGTTATCCGATTTACGAATCTCAGATTGAGTACCAGGACGGTAAGGCCGTGGCCTATGACTATATTCGTTTTGCGTATTCGGGTATTGAAGTGGCGGATATTAATGAAGGTATGGCGAAGCTGAAGACGTATTTTGAACGTTAGTGATAGGCTTATTAACGCTTATCCATTTTCTCAACTTCAGCTTCAATCCATACTTTTGCTTGCTCCGTAATCTCCCGGCTACCATGCTCAACTGAAGAAATAGGCTTACCTATCTTAACGGTAATGGTACCGGGGAACTTTAAAAACCCACCCGAGGGCCAATACTCACCGCCATTGTGGGCGATAGGTACCGCCGGCACCTGAGAGGCCACTGCGATATTAGCTCCGCCCCTGGCATACTTGGCTTCCTTCCCGGCATTGGTACGGGTGCCTTCCGGAAAAACTAATACCGATATGCCCTGACCGATTCGGGCTTTACCTTGTGCAAGGGTTTGTTTTAGGGCTTGCTTGGGGCTGCCGCGGTCAATAGGGATGGGGTCAGTCAGGCTTAAGCCCCAACCAAAAAACGGCAGCTTTAATAATTCCCGTTTTAGCACGATGGATACCGGCGCTAAAAAATATTGCAGAAAATAGGTTTCCCAGGAGCTTTGGTGTTTGGCTAAGGCCACATAAGGGGTGGCAGGTAAATTTTCTTTGCCCACTACGGTGACTTTTAAACCGCAGGTGACATGCAGCCAAAAAATAATAAAACGGTTCCAGCACAGCGCATAGTTGCTACGAATACGGTGGGGGAAAAAACTAAACAATAGAATACCGGTAGTACTAAACCAGATAAGGCTCAGGGCAAAACCGACATAAAATAATAAGCTGCGTGAAGCGGTTAGTAATATCATGATTGGGTAATGGCGTCGGCAGCAGCGGCAAGGTTGTTATAAACCGCTAAATTATGGAAGCTGGCATTTTGCTCGGCAATAATCTTTTGCAGGGTTTTCTGGCCTTTGCCGGTTTTGACTAAAATGGGAATACAGCCCTTTTTAAGGCCCGCTTCTAAATCACGTAGTGAGTCACCAATAGTAAAAGCTCCTTTGGCGGTCGTGTTGAATTGCTGTTCTATTTGGGTAATTAAACCCGCCTTGGGTTTACGGCAGTCACAGCCATCGTCTGGATGATGTGGACAATAGACAACCGCTGCGATATTCCCGCCCGCCGCTTTTACCATGGTATGCATTTTTTTATGCATGGCCTCCAGGTCGGACTCTTGAAACAAACCACGGCCCAAACCGGATTGATTGGTGGTTACCACCACGGTAAAGCCCGCCTTGGATAAACGGGCAATCGCAGCAATACTGCCTTCAACAGGAATCCACTCATCGGCGCTTTTAACAAACGCATCCGAGTCTTCGTTGATCACGCCATCCCTGTCCAGAATAATCAGTTTCACAGTATTATTATTTCGCCGGTACTAAGAGTGAAATATCTGCCACCTCTAAAAATAAACCGCGCAACTGTTTTAATAGCGCCAAACGGTTATTTTTTAAGGCGTCGTCGTCAACCATTACCATTACATCTTCAAAGAAGGCATCCACCGGTTCCCGCAGGTCAGCAAGATTGGCCAGGGCTTCTTTATATTGGCGTTGTTGAAACAAAGGCTCAACCATCGAGGCTTTGTTTTGTACTAAATCCGCCAATGTTTTTTCAGCGGCATCTGCCAGCAGTGCATTATCAACAGCGCCAATAGCGGACTCATCATCAAGCTTAGCTAAGATGTTAGATACGCGTTTATTGGCAGCAGCTAAAGCCTGAGCTTCAGCTAGTTGACTAAAGCTATGTACAGCTTGTACTCGCTGGTTAATATCTAATGGCTGCGATAAACCTTTAGCAGAAACCGCTAAAAAGACTTCCGCAGAAATATTCTCTTCCTCATACCAGGCGCGGAAGCGTTCGATCATATAGGCCAATACAGTATCGACCAGTCCATCAGCTGCTGGTAGGTCGCCATGCTGCTGTTGCGCTTGTTGTAACAGGTCGCGCAAATCAACATTTAATTGTTTTTCTACAATAATTCTTAACACGCCTACAGTAGCGCGACGTAGGGCAAAAGGATCTTTTGAGCCAGTAGGGGGTTGGCCAATACCAAAAATGCCGACGATAGTATCAAGGCGATCTGCCAAAGCTACCGCACAACCCGTTAAGCTCTCTGGCAATTTATCACCAGCGAATTTGGGTAAGTATTGATCTTTAATCGCATTGGCCACTTCTTCTGGCTCGCCATCGGCCAGCGCGTAATAGCAACCAGCGATACCCTGCATCTTATCGAATTCCAATACCATATCGGAAACCAGGTCGGCTTTACTTAACTCCGCAGCGCGGCTGGCGTAATCGGCATTGCTATTAATCTTATTGGCAATGGCGGCGGCCAATGACATGACCCGTTGAGTCTTATCATAGATGGTGCCGAGCTTAGCCTGGAAAACCACATTTTGAAGTTTTTCCAAACGGGTTTCCAGCTTGACCTTTTTATCAGTTTCATAGAAAAACACGGCGTCGCTAAGGCGTGGGCGAATCACTCGCTCATTACCGCTAATAACCTGTGCCGGGTCATTGCTAACAATATTAGAAACAGTAATAAAGTTAGGCAGCAAGTCGCCGTTGTTATTTTCTACATGGAAATATTTTTGGTGCTCTTTCATGGAAGAGATTAAAGCTTCAGCGGGGACTTCCAAAAAGCGCTCTTCAAAACTACCGGTCAGAGCAACAGGCCATTCAACCAGTCCGGTTACTTCGTCCAGCAAGTCATCACCAATAATGGCAGCGCCGCCGACCTTCTCGCCTTCTGCGGTAACTTGCTCGCGAATCATATCCCGGCGTTTTTCAAAGCTGGGAATAATATGGCCACTATTTTCCAGCAGTGCAGCATAGCTTGAGGGGTTGCCAATCTCTAAGGTAGTGTCGCAATGGAAACGATGGCCACGGGTAATATTGGCAGCTTTGAAGCCAAGGATTTCACAGTCAATCACCTGTGAGTCCAGCATCATTACAATCCACTGGGCCGGGCGCACAAATTCAGTACGACTGGCACCCCAGCGCATGCGTTTTGGAATCGGCAGTTTATCCAGTGCATTTTGTACAATGGCTGGTAATAGTTCAGTAGCCGCTTTACCACCTTTGATTGAACGATAAACCAACTTGTCAGCTTTACCGTCATTTTCAACCTGAACGTCTTCGATACTAATGCCATTCTTTTTGGCAAAAGCCTCGGCGGCCTTGGTGGGTTTACCTTCATCGTCAAAGGCGATTTTTTTCGGTGGGCCCCAGGCCGCAATTTCTTTTTCTGGCGTTTGGGTGTCGAT
Organism: Oceanicoccus sp.; assembly: GCF_029238675.1. Taxonomy (GTDB): domain Bacteria; phylum Pseudomonadota; class Gammaproteobacteria; order Pseudomonadales; family Dasaniaceae; genus Oceanicoccus. Next base: position 5,988 of record NZ_JAQWFR010000024.1, read on the forward strand.
ACCAGAAATGACTACCGCTAAACGGCGCGGGGTCGCATAGCTTTCAACACCAGAGAAGTTTAACTCTTCAGCTTTAATACCGTTTTTAACTTGTTCGGTAAAACTGGTAGACAGTTTTAACAGGGCGGTAGGTGGCAATTCTTCCGTACCAATCTCAACCAAAAAATCAGACATTATACTTTCTCCCCTGTTGCAGCTAAAACTTCGTTGCGCAAATGTTCCGGCGCAAGGGGGAAACCTAAATTCTTACGGGCATCAAAATAAGCTTGGGCAACACCGCGGGCTAAAGTACGTACCCGCAAAATAAAACGCTGGCGTTCGGTAACAGAAATGGCGTGGCGTGCATCTAATAAGTTAAAGGAGTGGGAAGCTTTCATCACCATTTCATAAGCGGGCAAAGGCAAGCCTTTTTCAATCAAACGCTGACTTTCCGTTTCGCAGTGATCAAAGTGTTTAAACAACTGTTCAACATCGGCCTCTTCAAAATTAAAGGTCGACATCTCCACTTCATTTTGGTGAAACACATCGCCGTAGGTAACGATACCTTCCGGGCCTTCCGTCCATACCAAATCATAAATACTATCAACGCCCTGTAAGTACATGGCGATACGCTCAAGACCATAAGTGATCTCACCGGTAACGGGATAACACTCCAGACCGCCCACTTGCTGGAAGTAGGTAAACTGGGTGACTTCCATACCGTTTAGCCACACTTCCCAGCCCAGACCCCAGGCACCTAAAGTAGGTGATTCCCAGTTATCTTCCACAAAACGGATATCGTGGGTTAAAGGATCAATACCCAACGCGCGCAGCGAATCCAGATACAACTCCTGAATATTGGCGGGGTTGGGCTTCATCACTACCTGATATTGATAGTAGTGCTGTAGACGGTTGGGGTTTTCACCATAGCGACCATCGGTAGGGCGACGGCAGGGCTGCACATAGGCGGCATTCCAGGTTTCAGGGCCAATGGCGCGCAGGAAGGTGCCGGGGTGGAAGGTGCCCGCTCCTACTTCCATATCCAGTGGTTGCAAAATCACACAGCCCTGGGCTGCCCAATATTGCTGCAATGCGAGAATCAAGCCCTGAAAGGTCTTGGTATTTGGTGGTTGTGCTGCTGCTATGGTCACAATTTGGCTCTTGTTATAGGTAGAGTGTTTTTACTGCCACCGTCAGTGATGGCAAAGGTCGGACATTATACAGGCAGTTGGCCCCAAGGTTCTATTGCCAGAGGGGGTGAAAATTCGGTAATTAGCGTTCCTGAAGGGCTGGGAAACCGGTATGATTTCAACCCCTTAGTTCGGTTTACTGATAATGACACAGATCACCACCTTCGCTGTATTTGCCCTGTTCCAGTTTTTCTCGATAATGCCGATCCGCTTTTTGAGGTTTTTGGGGACCATGGTGGGTCGTGGTGCATGGCTCATGAATAGCCGCTTGCGGCAGGTGACCGAGGAAAACCTGGCTATCTGCTACCCCGATATGGATTCCAAACAGCGCGAAACCCTCGCCAAAAACAGCTTAAAGCACTTGGCCATGACGGCAATGGAGCTGGCCCCGATCTGGCAGCGCCCAGTAACCGCGGTGCTGAATGCCGTAGTTGAGGTTGAAGGCTACGAAGACTTTAAACAGGCACTGTCTGATGATAGGGGCCTGATTATCCTGGCCCCCCATTTTGGCTCATGGGAAGTCATCGGCCTTTATCTGGCCCAGCAGGCCAGGATTAGCATTATGTACCAGCCGCCGGAAAACCAAGCCATGCAGCAATTGATGTATAAGGCACGCAGCCGCAATGGTGCCAGCATGGTGCCCACGGATACTACCGGCGTAAAAGCGCTGCTGCAGGCCCTGAAGAAAGGCGAAATGATTGGTGTCCTGCCGGACCAGGTGCCACCGCTTGAAGGGGGCGGCTTTGCGCCATTCTTTGGTGTCCCTGCCCTAACGACGACGCTGGTAAAAAAGCTGGCCAAGCGCACCGGCGCCCGGGTAATGACTGCCAGTGTGATTCGTCTTCCCCATAGCGGGCAATTTCGCATGGTCTTTGCCGCTGCACCCGAGGCTATCGCCGCCGATGATGAGCTCGAGGCACTAACCGCCCTCAATAAAAGCGTTGAGGACACTGTAGCGCTGGCTCCGGAGCAATATCAATGGGAGTATAAACGCTTTAAAAAACAGCCTGATGGCGAACGCAAGTACTACCAAAAATAATAAAGGGGTCAATAATGAGTTGGCAATCCATCGTATTAAACCAAATTTTTCGACTGCGAAAACGCCGTATTGTTAAAACTGACCCTCGGGCTATAAAGGCTGGGTATAACAAGTTGGAGGAAAAGGCGGAAAAAACTTTAAAGATTCCCACCACCACCGAACACCGTGTTGATACCCTCAATGGCGTGCCCTGTGAATGGATGATTGCCGAAGGGGCAAAAGACAGCGACCAGCTAGTGCTGTATTTCCACGGTGGTGGGTTTATGCTTGGTTCACCACCTATTCTTCACCGCCCTCTCGCTGCCCGCTTATCAGCAAAGTCCGGCAGAAAAGTGTTATTGGTGGATTACCGGCTAACGCCTGCCCATACTTATCCCGCACCAGTAGAAGATTGCAGCCAGGTCTATCAATGGCTTTTGGATAATGGTTATAACGCCAGCCAGATTGCCTTTGGCGGCGACTCCGCGGGGGGCAACCTGGTATTGTCCGTTATACAAAGCGCTAGAGAGCAGTCTCTACCCTTACCCGCGCTGGGGATTTGCCTATCGCCCTGGGCTGACTTAACTCACACCGGCAGCTCCATTCAAAGTAACAAATATCGCGACCCGATGTTGCCGGTAGAAATTTTAGAGCTGATGGCACCGCTCTATGGCAAGGGACATAATCTGGCGGAACCTAAAATTTCTCCGGTATTTGCAGACTTTAGTGGCTTTCCCCCATTGTTGGTTTATGCAGGTACTACCGAGATTTTATTAAGTGATGCCGAGCGTGTTGTGGCCGCCGCCGAAGCCAAAGGTGTGACGGTAGAATCAAAGTACTGGCATAAACAGGCCCACGCCTTTCCCGTTATGACCCAGTACTTACCGGAAGCGCGCGAAGCAGTAGATGGTATGGCCGATTTTATCAATCGGCATATGCGCTAATTACGTTGGAGAAATAGTAGTGATCTTTGGAAAATTAATCGGTGGCTTAATTGGCTTTTTCTCTGGCGGATTTTTAGGTGCCATTATTGGCCTGTTTGCCGGCCACTTTTTTGATAAAGGTATTGGCCAGGCTATGGGCTTTGACTATGGTGCTGACCGCGCCCGCCTGCAGCGGTTATTTTTTGAAACCACCTTTATGATTATGGGCCATTTGGCCAAAGCCGATGGTCGTATCAGTGAAGAAGAAATCAGGCAGGCCGAAGTTTTAATGGGGCGCCTGGGCTTAACGCCCGAGCATCGCAAAGAAGCGATTACCTTATTTAAACAAGGCTCGCAAAGTGACTTTCAATTAGAGCCGGTTATTTCATCATTTATAAGTGAAGGTGGCCGCCGACACAACCTGCCCATTTTATTGCTGGAATTTTTATTTAGCATCGCCATGGCCGATGGTGAAATGCATCGGGCAGAAAAAGAGATACTGGCAAAAACGGCGGGTTATTTAGGTATTGGCAGCCGTCAATTTGAACAATTGTTGGCTATGTTAACCGCACAACAAAGCTTCCATGGCGGCAACTATCAACAGCAAGGCCGCCCCCATACCTCCGCCAATGATTTAGATAATGCCTATAAAGCCCTGGGCGTTACCAGCAGCGCCTCCGATAGAGATATTAAAAAGGCCTACCGAAAATTAATGAGCCAACACCACCCCGATAAACTGATCGCCCAGGGTGTGCCGGAAGATATGATGAAAGTGGCCACGGAAAAAGCCCAGGAAATCCAGGCGGCTTATGATTTGATTAAAGTAGCGAGAAAATCCTGATGAAATCATTTAGGGCTCATCCTGAGCCGCAAGCTCCGTTGATTTTAATGCCTGCTATAAAACATCTAGCATAATCCAAATCGAACTAACCAAAATCGTAATCATAGTACCCGCCATACCCAAAGGCCGGCAGAAATTAGGCCCAATTTCCGTTAAACCCAAGTAGTGGGAAATCCGCCCAAGCACTAGCGCTGCCCCCAGAATATGCAGCCAGGTATCCGAAGCTCCCAGTACTTCCATCGTAATTAATAAAAACAATGCCATAGGCACTGTCTCGGTAAAATTCCCCTGCCCGCGCACCCGGCGCAGCAATTCCGGGTCATCGCCATTGCCAATATTGACATTGATCTTTACCCGGTAGATACCGACTCGCAGGGTGATCACGAAAAATAGTAAACCTAATAGCGCAATATAAATGGGGGACACACTCAATAAGGAAGGTAAATTCATAGTGACTCCTAATGTTAGATAACAGGAAAAATTTTCCCGAGCATATCACGTAATAGCTCATGTAATAACTCTTGTACTAGCTCATGTATTAAATACAGGCCCAGAGATTTTTGCAGCAAACCGAACATACCTTCGCAGGCGGTCAAAAGTGTTAAATTAATCTGTCAAAAATGCTCATCCTATTTGCCATGTAATGATTTATAGTGCCCCGTCAATGAGTTTAGTAACCACTCTAAGCGGCCAGAACAGGGATAACGCATGTCAGAGTTGAATGAATCGCAGAGTAAAGATGTTGAGAATAATGAAAAGCCAATAAAAAAAGCATTCAAAGGTATTTATGTTGCTGCTGGGGTCTTGGCTACCCTGCTTAGTATTGTCACCTTTTTTGTAACGCAGTATTCATCCTATTCAATTTATGATCTTACAAGTACAAGCCTAAACCCAACAAGGCCTAACCCTATGTTTGTTGCCAGGGCGAGTGCAAAATGCAAGCAAGGGATAATGATGGCTAAGTTAATGGCCAGGGGAATGGGCTCAAGTGAGGCCGCGGCAGTTAAGAGAGCAGAGAAAAAATGTAGAACCTTTAGAAAGGAAGACCCTAAGGCATGGGAGCTTGCCATTGCCTTTACTAATAAGGGAAAGTCTTCAATGAATAATCTGTCTGTTAGTTATTTGGCTAGCAATGAGAAGGGCGAAGAAGTTGGTAGTGGGGAACTTGATCGAAAGGTGCTTTCAGGTGACGAGCGTTTTTTTGAAAAAAAGCTAAAAGTGAATGCTTTGGTAAAACGACTGCTAATTTGTATTAGCTATGATAGCGGCCCTTATCGTAGATCCTGGAAACTCTTTGATGGGCGGCCTGGCAACGCTCATATGCCACTGGGCGGCTTTGGAAGCTTTAAAACATATGATGAAGGTTATGAGTGGTTTGCAGAAAGTGCTTGCCAGTTAGAAATAGAAAGGATCAGGGCATAAGCGAGGGGAAGCAGAGTCAGTAATTTATTGACGCCAGAATGCCGGGGTAAATAGAACTAGCAAGGTAAAGACTTCAAGCCGTCCCAGCAACATAGAGAAACAAAGTATCCATTTAGCCGGTGCGCTGATACTGCCATAGTTGGAGGCTACCTCACCTAAACCAGGGCCCAGGTTATTCATTGACGCTACCACCGCAGAAAATGCAGTTACATAATCCAGGCCGGTCGCCATCAGCGAAAATAAAATAACAATAAAGGCGAAGATATAGACCGCAAAGAAACTCCAAACCGCACTGACGACCTTGGCCTCTACGCGACGGTTTCCCACCTTTAATGGAATGACCGCATTGGGATGAACCAACTGGGATAATTCCCTTACCCCCTGCTTGGCCATTAACATCACCCGCACCGCTTTCATGCCGCCGCCGGTAGAGCCGCCACAGCCACCCATAAACGACAGCATCAGTAACATAAAGGGCAAAAAGCTCGGCCACGCCGAAAAGTCCGTCGTTGCAAAACCTGCGGTTGTTGCAATGGAAATGGTTTGGAATAAACCGTGCAGCAGTCCTTCATCAATACTATAGGAGCCACTAAGAATTAAGTACGTCGCTACAATTACCGCTGCGCCAAAAATCGTATAGGCAAAAAACCGGCTTTCGGAGTCATGCCCATAGTGCTGGAAACTGCTCTGCCTTAGCGCATAAAAATGCAGCGCAAAGTTAATCCCTGCAATCATCATATATAAACAGGCAATTAACATAATCGCCGGGCTATTAAAGTAGCCCATGCTGGCATCGTGGGTAGAAAATCCACCAATCGCAATGGTTGAAAAAGCATGGCAAATGGCATCAAAAGCGGACATCCCCGCCGCCCAATAAGCCACGGCACAGGTCGCGGTTAATAACACATAAACCAAAAACAGCGCTTTAGCCGTTTCAGCAATCCGGGGCGTTAACTTGCTGTCCTTAACCGGGCCGGGCGTTTCTGCACGGTATAGCTGCATACCGCCAATGCCCAGCATCGGCAAAATAGCCACAGCAATAACAATAATACCGATGCCGCCCAACCATTGAAGCTGCTGGCGATAAAATAAAATGGACTTTGGCAGATGGTCGAGGCCGGTAATTACCGTGGCCCCAGTTGTTGTTAATCCTGATAGTGATTCAAAGACGGCATCACTTACCGTCATTTCCGGGTTAGGTGACAGAATAAAAGGCAGGGCACCAAACAAACCCAGCACCGTCCAGAATAAGGAAGTAATTAAAAAGCCATCCCGAGTACGCAGGTCGGCTTTTTGTTTCGTCACCGGCATCCACATTAGTGCACCGCTGATGACGGTAATCGCAAATGCCAACAGAAAAGAAGGATAAGCACCGTCGTCATACCACAGTGACACAGCAATGGGTGTAAACAGCGTTAAGCTGAACACCATTAGCAGCATACCTAAGATGCGGAAGATCAGTGCGATATGCATTAGAAGAAACTAAACCCAACCTGAAACAGGCGCTCGACTTGCTTGATCTTTGTCTTGTCGGTAAGAAAGACGATTACGTGATCTTCCGGTTCGACGACTAAATAGCGATGGGCAATTAACACTTCATCGCCGCGCACAATAGCGCCAATGGAAGAGCCTTCAATTTTTTCAATTTCATCCAAACGTTTGCCGACGACTTTGGAGGAGCGGGTATCACCGTGGGCAATCACTTCCAATGCTTCCGCTGCACCTCGCCGCAGGGAGTGCACATTGGAGACATCGCCGCGGCGTACATGGGTTAACAAACTACCCATGGTAATTTGCTGTGGCGAAATCGCAATATCAATTTCACCGCCTTGCACCAGGTCAACATAGGCAGGGTTGGCAATTAAGGTAATAACTTTTTTGGCGCCTAGTCGTTTGGCCAGCATAGACGACATAATATTGGCTTCGTCATCACTGGTGAGTGCACAGAAGACATCGACGTTTTCGATATTCTCGGCAATTAATAAATCTTTATCGGAGGCATTGCCGTTTAATACGATGGTACGGCGCAGGGATTCCGATAACTGGCGGCAGCGAGCGTAGCTTTGCTCAACCACTTTTACCTGATAGTTATCTTCCAGCGCATTGGCCAGGCGCTCACCAATATTACCGCCCCCGGCAATTAAAATACGTTTATAGGGGTTATCCAGGCGGCGTAGTTCACTCATCACCGGCCTGATATTTTCACGGGAGGCGATAAAGAAAACTTCATCGTCTGCTTCAACCACGGTATCCGCCATCGGCATAATGGCACGGTTGCGACGGAAGATAGCCGCTACCCGGGTATCGATATTGGGCATATGGCTGCGAATATCCCGCAGTTCATTGCCGACAATGGGGCCGCCGTAATAAGCCTTAACGGCGGCCAGTTGTACCTTGCCATCGGCAAAGTCCAATACCTGCAAAGCTCCAGGGTATTCAATTAAGCGCTGAATATAGCGAGTTACCAATAATTCAGGACTGATAATAACGTCGATGGGTATCTGCTGGTTATTAAACATTCCGGGCTTTTCTAAAAATGCTCGCGCCCTGATCCGTGAAATTTTGGTGGGGGTGCGAAATAGGGTATAGGCCACCTGGCAGGCTACCATATTGATTTCGTCAGAGTTGGTGACGGCGATTAACATGTCTGCATCGTCGGCACCCGCACGCTGCAATACATCAGGATGGGAGGCTTGCCCGGTGACGGCACCGATATCCAAGCGGTCTTGCAGCTCCCGAAGGCGATCACTGTCGAGGTCGACGACAGTAATATCATTTTGCTCATCGGCGAGATGCTCAGCCAGAGAGGCTCCAACCTGCCCTGCCCCGAGAATTATTATTTTCATGGATGTAGCCGTTTCTGGAGATAAATAGTTGGCGAAAATTAGTTATCTGGTAATTGTATGTGCTAATTGGCTAAAGGCCATTTTTTCATAACGTTTTTGCCGTTATTTTTACGTTTTTTTGGCAATTAGGGCATAAAAGAATCCATCGTGGCCATTCTCGGCGGGGAATAGCTGGCGACCATAGGGTCTGGCTTGTCCCCAGCTAGCATCGATAGGCAGATGTTCGGCATCGTCTTGCTGACCACAGAAGCGGGCTACTACATGCTCGTTTTCATCAGGGAGTACCGAGCAGGTGGCATATAACAACAGCCCCCCCGGTGTTAGTGTTTGCCAGAGCGTCTGCAAAATCGAAAACTGCAATTGATGTAATTGCTGTATATCTTCAAGGGTGCGGTGCAACTTGATATCGGGGTTGCGGCGGATAACACCCGTGGCTGAACAGGGGGCATCTAATAAAATGCGATCAAAGGTTTTGCCATCCCACCAAGAGTCCAGGTCGGCGGCATCACCGGTGATCAGCTGGGCCTTAAGCTTTAGGCGTTGCAGGTTTTCTTCAACACGGCTTAGGCGCTCTTCATCAATATCAAGGCCAATCACTGCTGTTAGTCGGGGTTCGGCTTCCAGAATATGGCAGGTCTTACCGCCAGGCGCACAGCAGGCATCCAATACCCGTTGCCCTGGTGCCAGCTTTAATAGTTCGGCGGACAACTGTGGCGCTTCATCTTGTACGCTGACCTGGCCATCGTTAAAGCCGGGTAATTGGTCGACGGCCACAGGCTCAACTAAGCGAATCCCCTCTTTGGCATGGTCACATAGAGCCGCTTTTATGGCCTTGTCTTGCAGTTGTTGTAAATAGTCGCAAGCGCTACCCTGCTGTTGATTGACCCTTAGGCACATTGGCGGGTGGCTATTGTTGGCCAGCTCAATCTTATTGGCATGGTCCGGCCAGGCCTTATTCAGTAATTTATGCAGCCACTCAGGGTGAGAGAGTTGTTGCGCGGGGCTAAGTTTTTCCAGCAGTTCTTCAGGGCTGCGTTGCCATTGCCTGAGAACACCATTCACCAACGCTTTGGCCCAGTGTTTTTTTAATGCTTTAGTCGCGTTAACGGTGGTACTTACTGCGGCATGATCTGGTATGCGCATTTCACTTAATTGGTAAATGCCCAGCATAACCAGCATCTGTATATCGCGGTCTTTGTTTTTCAGGGGTTTGCTAATCAGCTGTTTACTAATGCCAGCCAGCTTGGGGTAAAAACGCAAAACCCCATAGCAGAGCTGTCGAAATAGCGCGCGGTCTTTTTCAATAACCCGCTGTTCAAAGCGTGGAATTTGTTGCGACAGAGAAGAACCGTTAGAGACTGCGGCAAGGCAGCGGGCGGCTGCAGCACGGCATTCTATCGTCTTTGTTGTCATGTTATTTCTATCGGGTCAAAACGGGTGCCGGTGGTAAACAGGTCGGCTTTGGAGTTCATCACAGCGGGAATTTCCAGGGCTTTACCGCCGGGCAGTTGAATGATTTGCAGCTTGAGGCTGCCTTCACCACAGGCTACGACAATGGATTTTTTATCGGCGTGAATAATCTGGCCGGCTTTACCGCCCTTTTCACTTACGCTGGCTTGCCAAATTTTTATCCGGTCGCCATTCAGGCTGGTATAAGCAATAGGGAAGGGATTAAAGGCGCGAATTTTTCGCTCGATCACCGCCGCAGGCTGTTGCCAATCAATGGCAAGTTCCTGTTTGGATATTTTGGGGGCGTAACAGCTGTGTTCGTTATCCTGTTTGGTGGCGGTAATGGTTTGCTCGGCTATTTGCTGCAAGGCATTATTTAATGCAGGTACACCTATATTTGCCAGCTTGTCATGCAGGCTGCCGCCAGTGTCTTGGGCGGTGATATCGCAGCGAGCTTCCAACAGCATATCGCCGGTATCCAGGCCTTCATCCATTTGCATGATGATCACGCCGCTCTCACTATCGCCAGTTTCAACCGCCCTTTGAATAGGTGCGGCGCCGCGCCAGCGGGGCAATAAGGAAGCGTGAACATTGATGCAGCCCAGGCGGGGGGCATCAAGAATGACTTTGGGGAGTAACAATCCGTAAGCTACCACCACCATTAAGTCGGCATTAAGGTTCGCAAGGGTTTGCTGGTCGACAGGGTCTTTAAAATTGAGGGGCTGGTAAACAGAGATATTGTTGTCCAGCGCCACTTGCTTAACGGCGCTGGGCTTTAACTTTTTACCACGGCCTGCGGGTCTGTCGGGCTGGCTATAGACAGCAATGACTTGATGATCGCCCTGCTCCAGTATGCCCTGTAGATGGATAGCAGCAAAATCCGGCGTGCCGGCAAAAATGATTTTCAGGGGTTGAGCCATCTGGGTTGAGCCTTACGCTTTTTGTTTGTGTTGTTTTTCCAGTTTGGAGCGGATGCGCTTGCGTTTCAGGGGTGAAATATAATCCACAAACAGCTTGCCATTGAGGTGGTCTAATTCATGTTGAATGCAGACTGCTAGCAGCCCTTCAGGCTCCATTTCAAAGGTGTTGCCATCACGATCAAGGGCTTTTACCCGAACTTTCTCTGGGCGAGTGACGGTTTCGTGGAAGCCGGGGACCGATAGGCAACCTTCGTCATACTCGTGGTCGGGGCCATCCAGAACGGTGATTTCGGGGTTGATAAAGACCAATGGCTGATCCCCTTCATCGCTGACATCAATCACTACAATACGTTGGTGCACATTAATTTGGGTGGCGGCCAGGCCAACCCCCTGGGCGTCATACATGGTTTCAAACATATCATTGACCAATTGCAGTACGCTGCCGTCTACTTTCTCAACAGGCTTTGCCTGTGTGCGTAGTCGCGGGTCGGGGAACTCAAGAATGTCTAAAATGGCCATGGTTTGCTGAATCTGCTTTGTGACGAATTTCTAACTTCTAGTATAAACCGAAGTGTTGTTGCTAAGATTATGATCAGACTGCAAATAATCGAGTCCGTGTAGACTAATCATTTGCCGGTAAGCTGCTATAGTATATCAGGTTACAAATAAAAAATTACTCCATGCTATGTAGCGCTATAACGTCGAATAGCACGACATGGATTGCGAAGAAAGGAATGCCATTATGAAAAAAGCGGTGTTGGGATACATCCTGTTTGCGGTTGTGTCTCTTGTCTCAATAGCTCCCCAGGCCGGCGATGTGTTATCGCTCAAAGACGGTCATCCCCAAACCCATGTCGTTGTTAAAGGGGATACGCTATGGGATATTTCAAAGATGTTCTTGAATGACCCGTGGTTATGGCCGGAAATCTGGCATGTAAACCCCCAGGTAGATAATCCACACTTAATCTATCCCGGTGATGTACTAAATCTGGTTTATATCGATGGCAAGCCCAAGTTGGTGGTTAAGCGTAATAAAGACGTAAAACTGACCCCTAAAGTAAGAATTTCAGCGTTGGATTTGGCCATCCCGGCGATTCCGCTGGACGCTATCTCACCTTTTTTAAGCCAGAGTCGCGTAGTTAGCAAAGAAAGATTGCAGGATGCCCCTTATGTGTTGGCCGGTAATGATGGCCATATTGTCTCGGGTGCTGGTGACCAGTTATTTGCCCGTGGTGAGTTTGACCCGGAAGGGGAAGAGAATTTTGGTATATTCCGCCCCGGTGATTCTTATATGGATCCCGAGACTGAGGAGCTGTTAGGTTATCAGGCGCTATCTATTGCCAGTGCCAAAATAATTGATATACAAGAAGACATTGCAACAATGGGCCTAAACCGTACCTCTGAGGAGGTGCGTCGAGGTGATCGATTGTTAGCGGATGAAGAGCATCGTATTAGCTCTAATTTTTACCCCAGTGCGCCTGGGGAAGAAACCAACGGTTTTATTATCTCGGTTGAAGGGGGTGTTTCCCAGATTGGCAGCATGAATGTTGTGGTGATCAACAAGGGTGAGCGTGAAGGTCTTGAGGTGGGCAATGTGTTGGCCATCTACCGTGTAGGTGAACAGGTTAGAGATACTATTACCGGTGAGATTGTGAAAGTGCCAGACTCCCGTGCAGGTTTGATGATGGTGTTCCGCACCTTTGAGAAAGTCAGCTATGGTTTGGTACTTAAAGCCAACCGTCCACTGGCGGTGATGGATAAAGTAAAAAATCCCTAATTAAGTCATATCAATATTAATTCTACGATGATCAAGGATGATCTATGCATTATCAATACAATTCCCAGCAACTTCGTGCTTTACTAACACTTCATAGAACACCTCATTTATCTACCCGGGCGCTATGCCGTTTGCTGAAGGCTAGCGATACGCCGGAGGCTATTGCCAGCCTTTCAGCTGCCGAGTTGTTCGCCCTGAAAATTACCCCTGATACACAGCTTGCTTTGCGCCGGGGCTGCGACCAGCGATTGATTGACCAGGATATAGCCACGATTGAAAAGCTGGATATCCAGTTGCTTAGCCTTAATTCGGAGCATTATCCGGAATTGCTCAAGCAGATTAGCAACCCACCCCCACTACTCTATGTTAGAGGTAATGTTGATTTATTAAACCAGCCTCAACTGGGTATGGTAGGTAGTCGCAGGACCTCAAGACAAGGTTGTGAGAACGCTTTCCAGTTCTCCCGTGAGTTTGCCCGTGCGGGTTTTACCATTAATAGCGGCTTGGCCCTGGGTGTCGATACCGAATGCCACCGTGGCGCTTTGGCGGCCGAGGGCAAAACCGTGGCCGTACTAGGTACCGGTGTTGATATAACCTATCCGGTACGTAACCGCTCACTATTTAATGACATTGTGAATACAGATAATGGGGCGCTGATATCAGAGTTTCCTTTGGGCACTCAGGCGCTACCGGAGCTGTTTCCACAGCGGAACAGGATTATTAGCGGCATGTCTTTAGGGGTGTTAGTTGTTGAAGCAGCCCTTAAAAGCGGCTCATTGATTACAGCACGCTTTGCTATGGAGCAGGGACGTGAGGTATTTGCTATTCCAGGCTCTATTCATGATAGCGGTAGTAAAGGCGTTAACTACCTTATTCAGCAAGGGGCAAAGCTGGTGTCGACAGCGGCTGATGTGATGGAGGAGCTTCAGGGGTGGTTGCCAGCAAGGACAAGCAAGGAGACAACGCCGGATAATGTCGAGCTTTTATCTGACCTCACTCAAACAGAACAGCAATTGGTGGCTCTCTTGGGTTTTGATCCTGTTGCAATCGACTTACTACAGCATCAAATAGGCTGGCCCCTGACACAACTTAGCGAGGTTTTGACCACCCTGGAGCTAAAAGGATGGGTAGAGAATAATGCCGGTTGTTATCAGCGAATGGTAAAGGCGCGTTAATCCTGACGGAAAACGTCGGTTTTGCTTGCAATCAGGGCCCCAGTTGGGTAATTTTCGCGCTTTTTCCAGATCCTTAAATTATTGCTGTGAGGGCACAACCATGACCAAACCTTTTGTCGCTATTTTGATGGGCTCGGACTCAGATCTACCACAAATGGAGCCAGCTTTTGGCGTTTTAAAATCCTTTGGTATCGATTTCGAAGTAAAAGTGACCTCTGCTCACCGTACCCCCAAGATTACTCATGACTATGTAACCACCGCTGACCAGCGTGGCTGTGGTGCCTTTATCTGTGCTGCGGGTATGGCGGCTCACTTAGCGGGTGCTGTTGCTGCTGCAACCCTTAAGCCTGTAATTGGTGTTCCGATTAACGCTTCTTTAGAAGGCTTGGACGCACTGTTATCAACGGTGCAAATGCCTGGTGGTATTCCAGTAGCGACTGTTGCTATTGGTAAAGCCGGTGCTAAAAATGCAGGCTATCTGGCCGCGCAGATTCTAGCTACTGCCGACGCTGACCTGCAGCAAAAGCTGATCGCCGAGCGTGAAGCCAATGCCCAGGCTGTTGTAGCCAAAGACGAAGCCCTGCAGGAAAAACTAAAAGGCTAACCGCCTGGGCCTTATGGCTACCAAGGACTCGATCAGCCTCCGGCGGGCGACTACGGTCATCCAGTCCGGGGGTGTTATAGCCTACCCAACCGAAACGGTATGGGGCTTTGGCTGCGACCCGGATAACCAGCGGGCAGTAGAACAACTACTGGCGCTTAAGCAGCGTCCGGTGGAGAAGGGATTAATATTAGTCGCTGCCTCAGCAGAGCAATTTGCTCCTTATTTGCAAGGGTTGGACGATGCGCTTGTTAGCAAATTTGCGCAACTCACCAGCAAGCCCGCCAGCAAACCCACCACTTGGTTGGTGCCCCATAATGGTAGGGCGAAAGATTGGATTAGGGGTGATTTCCAGAGTGTTGCACTCAGGGTAAGCACTAGCGCACTGGTGATTGAATTATGCAACTCCCTGGGCGGTCCTGTTGTCTCAACCTCAGCCAATATCAGCGGAGAGCCCACCTGCGAGTCACCAGCACAGCTGCAGCGGTTTTTGAATGGTGACGGGCTGGACTTTATTTTACCCGGCCGGCTTAAGCCCAATGCCAAGCCGTCGGAAATTCGCGATTTGATTTCTGGCAAAGTAATAAGAGGCGCATAGTGGTGTCGCCGCAGGCCTGTTTATTTTGCCCCTCCATTAATTAGGTTTTTCATGCCAGAGATAGCCGTTGATCAAGTAAAAAAATACCTGCTGCAATTACAGGATTCTATCTGTGAACGCTTGGAACAAGAGGATGGCAAAGCCACCTTCCAGCAGGATGAGTGGGATCGCCCCGAAGGTGGTGGCGGTCGCTCAAGGGTTATCAGTGGCGGTGCCGTATTTGAAAAAGGCGGCGTAAACTTCTCTCATGTGTATGGCCAGAAAATGCCGCCTTCAGCCACACAAGCCAGGCCCGAATTAGCCGGTCGTGGCTTTCAGGCCATGGGGGTGTCATTGGTGATGCACCCGGAAAATCCTTATATCCCTACCAGTCACGCCAATATACGTTTGTTTATTGCCGAGAAAGAAGGTGAAGAACCGGTGTGGTGGTTTGGCGGCGGCTATGACTTAACCCCTTATTACGGTTTTGAAGAAGACTGCGTTCACTGGCACCAAACCGCAAAAAACGCCTGTGATCGCTTTAGTGCAGAAGCTTACCCCCGTTATAAAAAATGGTGTGATGAGTATTTCCAGCTGCCACACCGCAATGAACCACGCGGTATTGGTGGTTTATTTTACGATGATTTAAATGAAGGTGGTTTTGATCGCTGTTTCGAGTTTATGCGTAGTGTTGGCGATTCTTATATTAAGGCTTACCAGCCAATCGTCGCCAAACGCAAGGCTACGCCCTATGGTGAGCGGGAGCGTGAGTTCCAGCTTTATCGTCGTGGCCGCTATGTAGAATTTAATTTGGTGCACGATCGCGGCACCATATTTGGCTTGCAGTCCAATGGCCGTACGGAATCTATTTTGATGTCACTACCACCGCTGGTGCGCTGGGAATATGATTGGCAGGCTGAGGCTGGTAGCCAGGAAGAAGCACTAACTCAACAATTTTTAATTAATAGAGACTGGGTATAAACCCGGTTTGATAGTCCAAAGAGCACATTATGACAGCCACCGATAAATATGCAGTCTTCGGCAACCCCATCAAGCATAGCAAGTCTCCGCAGATTCATAGGGCGTTTGCACAAGAGACACAACAGCAACTGAGTTACCGTGCACACAAGGTGGATGTGGATAAATTTGCCGATGCCGCCAAAAGCTTTTTTGATAATGGCGGCAAAGGTTTAAATATCACCGTGCCCTTTAAAATTGATGCCTATAATTTTGCTGATGAACTCAGCGGCCGTGCTCGCCTTGCCGGTGCGGTTAACACCCTGGCGCTGCAAGAAGATGGCAAGATTTATGGTGATAACACCGATGGGGCTGGCCTGGTCAGGGATATCTGCGAAAACCTCGGTTGGGAAGTCACTAATAAGCGAGTGTTGTTATTAGGCGCAGGCGGCGCTATTCGCGGTGTACTTGAGCCATTGATGAAACTGAACCCCAGCCATGTCTTAATTGCCAACCGTACCGTTGAAAAAGCGCAGAAATTAGCGCGGGATTTTTCGGAGTTTGGCAGCGTCGGTGCCTGTAGTTTTAAAGCCTTAAATGCCAACCAGTACGATTTAATTATCAATGGCACCAGTGCCAGTCTTGCCGGGGAGTTACCGCCACTGCCGAGTGATGCATTAACTGACGAAGGTTGTTGCTACGATATGATGTACAGCGCCGAGCCTACTCCCTTTATGCGTTGGGGTGCAGAAAGTGCTGCCTGGGCAGTGTCAGATGGTTTGGGGATGTTGGTAGAGCAGGCGGCAGAATCCTTTTGCATCTGGCGCGGTACGCGGCCAACAACCCGCGCCGTGATTGACGCCATCCGTGAAGAGCTGGAAGCCTGCAACTAATCTTTTAGCAAATATACTACCCTGATACGCTGCTCAATCGATGGTTTGCCAGGTTTAAGCCCGGCTTTTTCTTTATGCCCGTACCGGCGGGAATGATGTTATTGCTCAGTAAAATAACTGTCTTTAAGGGCCACATAATTTTGTGCTGTCTGCACAAAGTGCTCCATTTCTCCGTCTTTTATGGGGCGAGCCTGACGCGCCGGGCTGCCGGTATAGAGATAGCCGCTCTCCAGCGTTTTGCC
The DNA here is from genome assembly GCF_029238675.1 of Oceanicoccus sp. Taxonomy (GTDB): domain Bacteria; phylum Pseudomonadota; class Gammaproteobacteria; order Pseudomonadales; family Dasaniaceae; genus Oceanicoccus. Next base: position 22,798 of record NZ_JAQWFR010000024.1, read on the forward strand.
GGGGGTGACTAGTGCTCCCGCTCCAACAATCACATCATCTTCAATTACCACCCCGTCCAGTACAATGGCACCCATGCCCACCAGCACGCGGTTGCCTATGTTACAGCCATGCAGCATCACCTTATGGCCGACGGTAACATCTTCGCCAATAATCACCGGGTGGCCGCCAGGGTTGGTGGGGAGGGGCCTGGACTCATGGATAACTGAGCCATCCTGTATATTACTTCTATTGCCAATGCGTACCTTGTTAACGTCGCCGCGAATAACGACCAGAGGCCAAACGGAAACATCTTCACCCAGAACAACATCACCAATAACCACTGCGGCAGGGTCGACATAGGCGCCCCGCTCCAAGACTGGCGCTATTCCCTTAAAAGAACGAATATTTTGTTTAGGCATATTTTGTGTAGGCATAGTTTGCTTCGCTTTGTGCTGTTACAGTATCAGCCTATTGTAATCTCTTAGTCAGGTCTCTGTAAGCAATGTTTGCCAGGTTGTTTTCTGTTGCAGTTGTATTTTTGCTGGTTGCCAGCCCAGTGTCAGCTAACGTTTTTCCGAAAATTGTCCCGCAGATTGTGCTGCCCGATTCAGGTCTGGTAGCTAAAGATTTGGCTGTTATTGTCAATACAGAGGACCCGCTTAGCGTTCAAATTGCTGGCTATTATCAGCAGCAGCGACAAATACCGCCAGAAAATATTATCACTATTTCATTTAAAGTTGATAAGCCGGTTATGCGCCCCGGTGAATTCGCTGTATTGAAGAAAATAGTTGAAGCAAAAACGCCAAAGCATATTCAAGCTTATCTGCTAACCTGGGCAGATCCTTATCGTGTTGGCTGTATGTCAATCAGTTCTGCCTTTGCACTGGGCTTTGACAGCCGCTATTGCGCCAAGGGTTGCAAGCTTACCGCTGCCTCCCAGTATGCAGGGACAAACAGTTTAAGACCCTATGACGATTTTAGTATTCGGCCTACCATGCTCTTGGCAGCAGCTAATTTCGAGGAGGCCAAAGCCTTAATAGATCGCGGCGTTGCTGCAGATGGCCAGATGGTGGCTAACGGCAACAACGGCAAAGCCTATTTGTTGGAAACCTCTGATAAGGCCCGCAGTGTCCGTAAGAGCGTATTCCCTTCGGTGCAGTTATTGCTGGGGAATAAATTACCTGTGACGATACTAAAGGCAAATGCGATTCGAAATAGAAAAGATGTCATGTTTTACTTTACCGGCAAAAAGTTTGTAGCGGATATAGACAGCAATACTTTCCTGCCGGGGGCGATGGCAGACCATCTGACTTCAGCGGGGGGCAAGTTGACCAATAGCCGACAGATGAGCGCCCTTCGATGGCTGGAAGGGGGTGCAACAGGCAGTTATGGAGCAGTGGTTGAGCCTTGTAACTTCCCAGGGAAATTTCCTAACCCATTAATTGCCATGTCGAACTATATGCAGGGTTCATCCCTAATAGAAGCCTATTGGAAAAGTGTCATCATGCCCGGTCAAGGCGTATTTATTGGCGAGCCTTTAGCTAAGCCCTATATGGGATATCGGTTGAAAAAAAGAAATAATAGCTATGCCCTCTTTTCTCCCGTGTTAACCAGAGGCTACTATAAAATTTTAACGTCCAGTCAAAAAACAGGCCCCTTTACATTAGTGACCAGTGGTATTGAGATAACGCCTTACCAACAATTTATAACCTTACCCCAACCCCTATCACCGTTTTATAAAATAGAGCGATTACAAAATTACGCGCAGCCATTATTGAGCAGTCCGTTGTTTTGAAATTATAGTTTTGAAAAAGCATTTACGATTTTTGAGGTCAAAAACAGTGTCTAACCCATTACTAAAAACAGCATCGCTGCCAGCATTTTCCAGTATTCAACCAGAACATATAGAGCCAGCGCTTGATCAGTTATTGGCAAGTAATCGACAGCGAGTCGATGATTTATTGAAAGCAGAACAAACCCCCGGAAAATCTTTTTTGGCTTCCATTGAGCAGTGGGATGATGAGCTGGAGCAGCTATGGTCTCCCATTAGCCATTTGCACGGCGTAAAAAATTCAGATGCCCTGCGTGATGCCTATAACGCCTGCCTGCCAAAGCTGACAGAATACGGCACAGAAATGGGCCAAAACACACAGCTTTACCAAGCCTATAAACAACTGGCAGACAGTGATGTTTATGGGCAGCTGAATGAGGCGGAGCAAAAATCTGTAGACAATGCCTTGCGAGATTTTACGCTGTCCGGCATTGCGCTAAAACCCGAGCAACAAAAGCGTTACGGCGAAATAAAAAAACAACTGGCCGAATTATCCACACAATTTTCCAATAATGTCTTAGATGCAACCCATGGCTGGAGCAAGCATATAGATGATGCCGAAGAGCTTGCTGGTATACCCGAATCCGTATTACAGGGCTATCAACAAGCGGCGGCGGCAAAAGAGTTATCCGGCTATTTAATTTCATTGGATATCCCTGCCTATTTGCCCCTGATGCAATATTGTGAAAATTCAGCGCTGCGTCAGGAAATGTATACCGCTTATACCACCCGAGCTTCTGACCAGGGCCCCAACGCTGGTCAGTGGGATAACAGTGAGCTAATGGATACTATTTTGGCACTTCGGTATGAGTTGGCATTGTTGTTAGGGTTTAACAATTATGCCGAGCGCTCCCTGGCTACAAAAATGGCTGAATCACCGGAGCAGGTTGAAGGTTTTTTGAATGACCTTACTGAAAAAAGTATTGCGGTTGCAAAGCAGGATTATAAAGAGCTGGAAGCGTTTGCTAACAGTTTGGGCGTTACCACATTATCTGCCTGGGATATCCCCTTCTATAGCGAAAAATTACGTTTACAAAAATACGATTTATCCCAGGAAGAATTACGCCCCTATTTCCCCTCAGCGAAAGTGATAGAGGGTATGTTTACCGTAGTCAATCGTTTGTTTGGTATTGAGTGTAACGAAGTTAGCGACGTTGAAACCTGGCATCCTGATGTTCGCTTCTATCATATTGAACGCGATGGCGAAGTGATCGCAAAATTTTATCTGGATATTTTTGCCAGGGAGCATAAGCGTGGTGGTGCATGGATGGCCGACTGTCGTGTGCGACGACAACTAAGCGCTACAGAGCAACAACTGCCGGTTGCGTTTTTAACCTGTAACTTTACGCCACCCACAGAGACCACCCCATCCTTATTAACCCATAATGAAGTGACAACCCTGTTCCATGAGTTTGGCCATGGTTTGCACCATATGCTAACTGAAATTAATTGTGCAGCGGTTTCCGGCATTAATGGTGTGCCGTGGGATGCGGTTGAATTGCCCAGCCAGTTTATGGAAAACTGGTGCTGGCAAAAAGAGGCGATCCCGTTAATTTCTGGCCATCATCAAACCGGCGAGGTACTGCCGGATAATTTATTAGAAAAAATGCTGGCCGCAAAAAACTTTCAATCCGGTATGATGATGGCAAGGCAGTTGGAATTTTCATTATTTGATATGTTAATGCATCATCACTATTCGCCAGAAAATCCCAGATCGATTCAAACCGTATTAGATGAAGTTAGAGAAAAAGTCTCAGTCTATCCGGTTCCCGAATTTAATCGCTTCCAACATGGCTTTGGCCATATTTTTGCTGGCGGTTATGCGGCAGGTTATTATAGTTATAAGTGGGCGGAAGTATTATCGGCAGATGCTTTTTCCCGCTTTGAAGAAGAAGGTATTTTTAATCAGGCGACGGGAGAAAGCTTTTTGCAGGAAATATTACAACGTGGTGGGTCGAAAGAACCGATGGCCTTGTTCACCGCTTTCCGGGGGCGTGAACCCGATATTGATGCATTGCTGCGACACAGCGGTATTGTTACGACCAGGAAAGTAGCATGAGCGAACAAAAAATAATAAAACGATTTATCGCTGGGGCTGTTTGTCCGCGTTGTGCGGAGATGGATAAGCTAGTGATGTATAACGATAGCAATGGCCAGCAGATCAGGGAGTGTGTGCGCTGTGGTTATAGCGATATTATGACGGATGATGGCCCTCAAGCTATCGATGTCGATGAAGTGACTACTCGGGTAAACCAGCCCCGTTTGGGGGAAGAGCCACTAGCCCATGAAGACGAAGTTCAGGTAGTTAGTATCATCGACCCTAACCCCGGCGCTAAGCGGCGGGATCATTAAGCAGTAGGGTGGATTATAATCCACCCTACGGTTTTATCGCCGTCTGGAACGGGCGCGTTGTGCGCGTAGCTTTCTACGCTTATAACTCGCTCGAATCTGCCCCGCCATCTTAATGGCAAAGTGATTTTCATCCGCAGGATCTTCGTGATGATCGTGACTGTGGTTGGTGTTGTCGATAGCTAAACTGCCGGGATTCATTGTCATAGTTCTATTCTTCTTTTATTTTTCTATAGCAAAGAGATATCAGTTACAAATGGGCAAACTGCAAATTAATGGATAGTTCATCGGTTAAGCAGGGCCAGTGTTGTTGTTCTTTTTCCCAGTGATTATCTTGATGCAGGGCAACATAGGCTTTAAATTCCGGTGTTTCATACACATGCTCTTTAAGCATGTTACGCTCAGCCATATAGTGTACGGCTTCATCCAGTTCGTTGGCAAAGGGTTCGCCAATAATACTGTGCACAATCAGATTGGACATGGTCATATCCATCGGCACTAACGGAATTGATGTGCGAATCATAAAGCGGTCGTTAACCTCTTCAATCAGGCGGTGAGCCAGATAGGCTTCGTCCATCAGTTCATTCAAGCCCACATGCTGTGAAACAATTTCCGGTGGCTTTAAAAAGAAATCCTCCGCCAGCTTTAAAAACGGCTCGGCATATTCCCGAATGTTAGCTTCGCTGGTGATGGATCTTGTGGCATCAATAAATCTGGGGACGTGCTCAATATAGGCAATAATAAAATCTACCAGGCTGGCGGTGGCATCTTGCTCGGGCAGCTGGATGGTAAAGTGAATATCGTTCTTAACATGCTGGTCGAGCAGCTTGGCCAGATGATCGGTTTGCTGTTCATGGAGCTTTGCTAAGGCAATAGTGTCGCGGATGGCATCAGTTGCCACAGGTCGTCCTCTTCATGGGCGTTAATATTGGGTTTACAGGTTTTTACAGTGCTTGTGCAGGCCCTGCATAGGGCTAACACTTTCTATAAGTGATAAGGCTAGTACAAAATACTAACTTCGCTATCGCCTGCTTAGACCAATGTGAACTATTTCCTATAGCTTTGACCGCGACAGCGGCTAAATATTGAGCATTTTCGAGGCGCCCAAGGGTGGCGGTACCCACTAATCCCGGCATGGGGGCCGAAAGATTGGAAATAATCATCGACCAGATTAAACCCCATATCTTGTGGTTGAGGCCTCTGCCAAGTGTCATATCTGGAAGTTTGGGGGGCTCGAATAGCTGCTTGTTATAGCATTAGGAAGGGGTTTCCCACGATTTAACAGGCTTATGGTGGCCTGTTTTGTTAAAGATGCGTATAATCGCGGCGTTTTGTCGCACCCAGCGACCGGGGGATACCGAAAAATCGCTATTCATTGTCATTAATGGGCTTATTTGAGCGCGTTTTCGACGAATAAAGCACTCAGCCAGGCTCAAAAGGCCGAAATTGAGTGGTAATACAGCAGCTAAGTAATCACAGGGATGGGAGGTCACTGCAATATTGTTCCTACGAGTCAGTATTTGTCTCGCTCGGCGCATATCAGTGAAGATGTTAGCGATCCGGATTCTGGGGTATTTTTTAACATTTAAACAATGGAGACACGGGAAATGCATTTACGAGCGAAACGGCTGTACAAGCTGGCGCTTAGTCCTGTGCTATTACTGCTCAGTTTTCTGAGTACAGGTGCTTGGGCAGAAGAAGCTCAACGCTGGCAGATGAATATGTCGCCAGGCGTTACCGAAGTTGGGGCAGAAATTTACGGTCTGCATATGATCGTTTTCTGGATTTGTGTAGTGATTGGTATTTTCACTTTTGGCGCAATGTTTTATTCGGTGTTTGCGCACCGTAAGTCAAAGGGTGTTAAGCCAGCTACTTTCCACGAAAGTACAGCAATTGAGATTGCCTGGACTGTCGTTCCCTTTATTATCCTTATCGTGATGGCTTTTCCTGCCACAACCACATTATTAAAAGTCTATGACTTTGATGATTCCGAACTGGATATCCTGGTGACCGGTTATCAGTGGAAGTGGAAGTACGAGTATATTGATGAAGCTGGCGAAAACGTCGTGTTCTTCAGTAACCTGCGTACAGGTAAGACAGAAATTTATAACGAAGACAACAAAGGCGAGCACTACTTATTAGAAGTAGACGAGCCTGTTGTGCTTCCTGTTAACAAAAAAATACGCTTTTTAGTCACAGCGAATGACGTTATCCACGCCTGGTGGGTACCTGCATTGGCGGTGAAGAAAGACGCGATCCCCGGCTTTATCAACGAAGCCTGGACTCGTCCACTGGAAACCGGTGTATACCGTGGCCAGTGTGCTGAGCTATGTGGTCGTGAGCACGGCTATATGCCGATTGTTGTAAACGTCGTTGAACAAGACGAATACAACGCGTGGTTAGCAGGCAAAAAATCTCAAGCAGCTGAAATCAAAGCCTTGATGGACAAGCAATTCACCCTTGATGAGCAGATGGTTGCGGGCAAGGTCGTATACGACCAATACTGCGCTGCCTGTCACGGTCTGAATGGTGAAGGCGGTATCGGTAACGCCATCGCCGGCAGTCCATATGCTACCGGCGAAGTCGGCCCGCATTTAAATATGGGTATCAATGGTGTGCCTGGCACAGCCATGCAGGCTTTCGGCGCTCAGCTCAATGATGTCGACATGGCCGCCGTTATTACGTACCAGCGTAATGCTTTTGGCAATAATATGGGTGACATAGTTCAGCCCATCGACGTTTATAACTTTAAGCAAGGTCAGTAGGAGGAGTCACAATGGGTGCGCACGGGCCTGCTACAACAGGATTAATGCGTTGGGTAACAACAACCAACCACAAAGATATCGGTACGATGTATCTTTGGTTCAGCTTCGCCATGTTTATCATGGGCGGTGCTTTTGCCATGATCATTCGTGCGGAATTATTTCAACCGGGCCTACAAATTGTAGAGCCTGAATTCTTTAACCAGATGACTACCATGCACGGCCTCGTGATGGTATTCGGTGCCATCATGCCTTCGTTTGTTGGCTTGGCTAACTGGTTAATTCCAATGATGATTGGTGCGCCTGATATGGCGTTACCAAGAATGAATAACTTAAGTTTCTGGATTCTTCCTCCTACCTTTTTACTGTTGGCTTCAACATTATTTATGGAAGGCGGAGCGCCAAACTTCGGTTGGACATTCTATGCACCACTGTCAACGACTTATGCTCCAGACACAGTAACGTTCTTTATTTTCGGCGTTCACTTGATGGGTCTGTCGTCAATCATGGGTTCAATCAACATTATTGCCACTGTCGTCAACTTACGTGCGCCTGGCATGACGTATATGAAAATGCCAATGTTCGTATGGACTTGGTTAATCACTGCTTTCCTACTGGTTGCTGTAATGCCAGTACTGGCGGGTGCGGTTACTATGATGTTGATGGATATTCACTTCGGTACCAGCTTCTTCTCAGCGGCTGGTGGCGGTGACCCGGTTCTGTTCCAGCATATTTTCTGGTTCTTCGGTCACCCAGAGGTTTACATCATTATCTTGCCTGCGTTTGGTGTGGTGTCACAAATTATCCCAACCTTTGCTCGTAAGCCGTTGTTTGGTTACGACTCAATGGTTTATGCAACAGCGTCTATCGCTTTCCTATCGTTTATCGTGTGGGCTCACCACATGTATACCGTAGGTATGCCGATTGCTGGTGAGTTGTTCTTTATGTACGCCACCATGCTGATTGCTGTACCAACAGGGGTTAAAGTATTTAACTGGATCACAACCATGTGGCAGGGTGCAATGACGTTTGAAACGCCAATGCTGTTCTGTATCGGTTTTGTATTCCTGTTTACCGTAGGTGGTTTCACCGGTGTTATGCTTTCATTAGCACCGGTAGATTTCCAGTACCACGATAGCTACTTTGTTGTTGCTCACTTCCATTACGTAATGGTTGCGGGTGCGGTATTTAGTATGTCGGCTGCGGTTTATTACTGGTTGCCGAAGTGGTGTGGCCGCATGTACAACGAGAGCATGGGTAAAGCCCATTTCTGGATCTCGTTTATCGGCTTTAACCTGACCTTCTTCCCTCAGCATTTCTTAGGGTTAGCAGGTATGCCACGTCGTATTCCTGATTATGCGCTGCAATTTACTGACTTCAATACCATGTCTTCAGTCGGCGCGTTTATCTATGGTACTTCGCAGTTATTGTTCCTGTTCAATGTGGTTCGCACCATTACTTCAGGTGAGAAAACCAGCGAAGAGAAAACCTGGGAAGGTGCTGAAGGTCTTGAATGGACCGTTGCAACTCCCGCTCCTTACCACACATTCTCAACGCCGCCGGAAGTTAAATAACGGTTGGGTTGTATGTTTTGTAAGAAGTTAAGTAGAAGATGTAGATTGTTGTAAAAGAGGTAACAATGGCGGATATGCCAACAAACAATGAGGCAACGGGTTCAGTTGCTATGACAGTCGGTAAATTATCGATTGTGGTTGTTGTTATGTTCGCCTTTGTATTTGTAGTGATGGTGCCGTTATACAATGTGCTTTGTGATGCACTGGGTATTAACGGGAAAACCAGTGGCGAACGTTACCGCGTAGTGGAAGCCACCGTTGATACCAGTCGCGAAATTCGAATTTCGTTTGTTGCGACTAATAATGATGGTATGCCCTGGGAATTTCGGCCAACCGATTCTGTTCTCAAGGTGAACCCCGGCGCAGTTAACGACACCGTGTTTTATGCCAAAAACCCGCTAGCGGAAAATATGGTGGCTCAAGCAGTACCGAGCGTATCACCGGCACGAGCAGCGGAGTATTTTCATAAAACAGAATGTTTTTGTTTCAACCAACAGCCTTTAGACGGCGGTGAAGAAACAGAAATGGCACTGCAATTTATTGTCGACCAGGATTTACCGGCCGATATAAAAAGCATTACCTTGTCGTACACAATTTTTGATGTGACAGCGATGGTTGGTCCTCAAGCCAAAGTTGCCACACGATAAACAGATAAAACAAAAAGCTATTTCTTTCGTTGAAAATATCAGCGAAATAAACGGAGAAAAAAAATGTCAGGTCAGAGCAACTCAGATTACGAGAGCTATTACGTTCCCGAACAAAGCAAGCTGGCTATATTTGCTAGTTTAACTTTGTTTACGGCGTTATTCGGCGCGGCTAATGTGTTGAATGATAGATTGGCGACTATAAAAACAGGCATAGAGACAGATACCAATTCCTGGTTTATCTTCATCACGGGCCTGGTTTTATTTATGGCGACCTTGTTCGCATGGTTCCGCCAGACGATTATTGAAAACCGTGCCGGTATGAACAGCGGCCAGTTAAAACACTCTTACGTTATTGGTATGCAGTGGTTTATCTTTTCAGAAGTGATGTTCTTTGCCGCCTTCTTTGGTGCGCTATGGTACGTCCGTAACCTTGCAGGCCCATGGTTGGGTGGTGAGGGCGACGGCGGCCGTATGAATAGTTTGATCTGGGAAGGTTTCAGCTACAATTGGCCAATGATGACGACACCACAGGATGCTGTTGGTATCAGTAATCAGACCATAGCTAACAACGGCATTATGGCCGGCCCCGAGAAGAACCTTAGCTTTCCTGGTTGGGATAATATCCTGCACTGGTTACCGATGTGGAACACCATCGTGCTAATGACCTCTTCGGTGACTGCGCACATGGCTCACTTGGGTCTATTGGCTAACAACCGTAAGAAGTTAAACCTTTGGTTAGGTATTACTGTTGCCCTGGGTATCTTGTTCGTTTACTTACAGTATATGGAATACCACGAAGCCTATGTTGAATACGGCCTGTATCTGCACTCAGGTATTTACGGCTCAACCTTCTTTATGTTGACTGGCTTCCACGGCTTCCACGTTTGTATGGGTATGATTATGCTGTTGATCCAGTGGCTGCGTTCTACCAAAGCTGGCCACTTTACTGCTGAAGATCACTTCGGTTTCGAAGCCTCATCATGGTACTGGCACTTTGTTGATGTGGTATGGGTAGGTTTGTTCCTGTTCGTTTACATCCTTTAAGAAAGCTTGGCAATAACAAGGAACGGTTGTGGAGCTAACTTCACAGCCGTTTTTTTACGTTTAAAGCATGGTGAATTCGAATGTTATTGCCGCAAAGAAATGTCATCCCCGCGAACGCGGGGATCCAGTGACTTTGGGTGCAGGCTGGGTTCCCGCCCTCGCGGGAATGACGGCGATAAGCTATTTAGTGACAGGAGTGATTTTTTCGCTATAGCGGGCATCCCATGGGGCATTAGAGCCAAGTTTCCCGGTAAATACGCCGAAGAAGATAAAGCTCAGTAGTAGAAATGCCAGCACAATTCGCACGGTTAATGCGTTCCAGGTATAGCGGCTGTTATCGTTGTTGCCCGCCGACTGATCCTTAATCAGAAAGCCCAGGCTGGTAAATAAACTGATTACCAGGGCGATAAACAGAAATACAATAACCACTTTTAACCACATAAATAGACTCCAGAGTCTGTTGGATAGAAGTGGCATTATAACTCAGGCAAATTAATCTTTTATATGTCCGATCTTCAATCAAAGCGATTACAATTTACACCCAACTGGCGCGCTAGCTTGTTGGCGGTTCTATTGTTGCCTGTAGTAATCTCGTTAGGGTTTTGGCAGCTGGATAGAGCAGAAGAAAAGCGGCAGCTTCAGGACTTATTCGAACATCGGCAGCTGGCTGGCCCGGTAGCGTTGGAAGCCCTGAATACCCAGGCTGATCTTCGCTACCAGCCCGTGACCCTGAGGGGCGAGTTCGTTAATGAAAAAGCGGTGTTATTGGATAATCGAATTTATCAGGGACGCTTTGGTTATGAGATAATAACGCCGTTTCGCCTCGTGGATAGCAAGACAATGGTTTTAGTCAATCGGGGTTGGTTAGAGGGTGATATCTCCCGCCGTAGCCTGCCGGCTATTAAAGCCATTGCCGGTGAAATAGCGCTCATCGGTGAAGTTTATGTACCGCAGGGTGATGTAATGTTACTGGCAGATGAGTCAGCCAGTGGTTGGCCCAGAGTGATGCAGTCACTGAATATAGAGGCACTGCAAAAAGAATTTGAGCAAACACTATTTCCTTATAGTGTGCGCATAAAACAAATATCTGCCGCCAGTTATACACCCAATTGGGTAGTGGTAAACCTGCAGCCAGAAAAGCATACCGGTTATGCAGTGCAGTGGTTTGCTATGGCGGTGGCCTTATTGGTTATTGGTTTATTAGCTAATACCAATCTATGGTCGTTGATTAAACGTAATAAAGTAGAGGTTGTATAAGTGTCAGGGCAAGTTTTTAAATCGCAGCAAGAAGTCGAGCAAAATAGAAAGAATCGTAAAGTCATTCTAGGTATTTTTGGAATACCTGCATTGGTATTTATTTTGTCGACAGGTCTTTATCTTTTAGTGTCTTCTAAAGCTGTTGATATGGGCACGGTAAACAATGGTGAATTACTTGTTCCGCCGTTGCAGTTTGCCGAGCTGCCCTTAATGAATATTGACGGTGAAACATTTGATTATTCAAAGCCGGAACCGAAATGGGCTTTTGTGGTTTTAGGCGGCCAACGTTGCGAAGGCAGCTGTGAAAGAATGTTATATATCGCCAGGCAAAGCATTATTGCGCTAGCAAAAAAAATGAATCGGGTGCGGTTAATCTATGTCACTAATAATGGTATTGATGACGCCCTAAAAGAACGCTTTGACACAGAGTATAAAGGCGTTGATGTTGTTTCATTACAAGATGTAGAGCTACAGCAATTATTTACCCCTGTAGATATCGACCCTTTTAAAGTAAATACATTTTATGTCGTTGATCCTCGCGGTTGGTTAATGATGCACTACCAAGCAGAAAATACCGAACAGGACACACTGAACACCTTAGGCAAAGCTGTTGTTCGCGATATGAAACGATTAATTAAGTAAGACAAAAGGCAAAATGAATGGCTTTATTTAATTCTCCCGAAAATCGATTGCCCGGTTTTAAACTGGCACTAATAGCCTCTATCTTTGCGGTGCTTGTTCTGGCCTTGGGCGCTTTCACTCGTTTGGCTGATGCTGGCTTAGGCTGCCCTGATTGGCCTGGCTGTTACGGCCATGTACTTTGGCCGACCAGTGCCGAGGATGTTAAGGCGGCTAATCAGGCTTATCCTGACATGCCGGTTGAACACGATAAAACCTGGCCAGAAATGGTGCATCGTTATTTGGCCCAGGCCTTGGGGTTTTTCGCCATTGCTATATTTATTTTAGCGGTGCGATATAGGGGGCAGGAACAACCGGTAAAAACTATCAGTGCATTATTGGTTACCAATGTTTTATTAACGGCGGTGACTGCGGTTGTTGGTGTGGTTATGGAACCTTTTGCGGTGGCCTCAGTAATCGCTACGATACTGACCCTGGCATACTTCGGATTAAAACGAGGGACGTCCGTCCAGCCCTTTAAATTACCGGCGTTTTTGCTGGCCTTTATTATTTTGCAGGGTTTATTCGGCATGTGGACAGTGACCTTAAAGCTTTGGCCACAAGTCGTCACCTCTCACTTATTAGGTGGTTTCACTACCTTTAGTTTGCTGTGGCTATTAACCCTTCGCCTTAATAATTTGCAATGGCAAGTACCAGCAGTAAACTTCGAACAGCTTAAAGCCTTCCGACGGTGGGCGGTGATTGGTTTAGTGATTGTCTTTGTTCAAATAGCATTAGGAGGTTGGACGACGTCTAACTATGCTGCGGTTGCCTGTCCGGATCTGCCAACTTGCCAGAACCAGTGGCTACCAGATATGGATTTCAACGAAGGCTTTAATATCACGCAAAGTATTGGCCCTAACTACCTCGGTGGTATTATGGATAACGAAGCGCGTGTCGCGATTCACTTTATTCACCGTGTAGGCGCGATTATTACCACGGCTTATTTGCTGTTTTTAATCGTTGTTCTATATATGCGCATAGCGTTGCCAGAAACTCGCACTATAGCTTCGGTGATCCTGGGGGTGTTAATACTGCAGGTTCTTTTGGGCTTGGGTAATATTATTTTTCAGTTTCCAGTATCGGTCGCCGTGGCGCATAATTTGGTAGGTGCCCTGCTTCTAATCACTATGGTAACGTTAAACCATCGTGTTTTTACAGCAAAGCCCGTTTAGAGATTTTTAGTATGTCAGAGTCAACCAGTGAACCGTCGAGTCCATCCACCACCTGGGGGGACTACTACGAGCTAACCAAACCTAATGTAGTGTATTTAATGCTGCTCACCTCCGCCATTGGCATGTTTATGTCTGTGCCGGGCATAGTGCCATTGGATATTTTGATTTTCGGAAATTTGGGTATTGGCCTGTGCTCTGCCTGTGGCGCAGTAGTTAATCACTTGGTAGACCAACGTATTGATACCTTGATGAACCGCACTAAAAAGCGCCCTGTTGCCCAGGGCCGTATTAGTCAGGCGCATGCGGGTATCTTTGCCCTGGTATTGGGCGCAGTGGGTCTGGCAGTTTTATTAATCTTCACCAATCAGCTAACAGCATGGTTGACATTGTTTTCGCTGATTGGCTATGCGGTAATTTATACCCTGTGGTTAAAGCGCGCGACGCCACAAAATATTGTGATTGGTGGCTTGCCGGGTGCTGCTCCCCCGCTCTTAGGCTGGACTGCGGTTAATAATGAAATTCACGGCCACGCCCTACTTCTGGTGCTTATTGTTTTTGCCTGGACCCCTCCGCATTTTTGGGCTCTGGCGATTAATCGTAAAGAAGACTATGCCAAAGCCGCTATTCCCATGCTGCCAGTAACACATGGTGTTGAGTACACGGCCTTTCATATTCTGTTATATACCTTTGTACTAATCGCTGCAAGCTTACTGCCCTTCGCTACGGGCTTATCCGGTTTGTTGTACCTGGCGGGTGCCGTTATTTTGGGTGTTGTCCATCTGTATTACTCTATCGCTATAATGCGTAATAAACCTGGCGCGCCAATGGCAACTTTTAAGTATTCTCTTGTCTACTTAATGGCGATATATATTATTATGCTAGTTGATCACTACGTATAACGACTTTAGGAAAAGCGATGAACCAACCGGCCAACAGTTTACAGCCTGAACAAAAGCGCGGCATTTATATGACCGTTGCCGTTGTTGTTATATTCGTCTGCCTGTTTGTCGGTTTTTTTGTTTATGGCTTAAGTAAACCCAAAATATTAACTGATAGCGAATTAAAAACTAACGGTACTTTTTTATTTGATAATCCCCGCTCTTTTAAAGACTTCTCTTTAGTGGATTATAATAAGCAGCCATTTACCCCCGAAGACCTGCAAGGCAAATGGTCGCTGATCTTCTTTGGCTTTACTTATTGCCCAGATGTCTGCCCTACTACGCTAGCTTTATTAAATCGTTTTTATCGGGGTCAACTGGAAGGAGAATATGCAGATAATCTGCAAATTGTTTTGGTCAGTGTCGATCCTGCACGGGACACACCAGAAAAGCTGTATGACTATGTGAAGTTTTTTAATGAAGATTTTGTCGGTGTAACCGGTGAGTTTTTAGAGCTGCATCGTTTTGCTACGCAACTGAATATTCCTTTCAGTAAATCACCCGGTGGCGGTGAGAACTATAACATTGAGCATAGTGGCAATATTGCGATTATTAATCCTAAGGGCCACTATGTAGGGTTCTTCCGTTCGCCCCCTGAATTATCCAAATTGAACATCGGTTATCAATCAATTCGGGCAACCCGTTAGCCGGTTTCCGTCATTCCCCCCTTCGCGTGAATGACAGGATTATTGGGTTGCCTACTTGTACGGCACTGCAATATTCAGCGTTTCTTTGACTTGTTCCATCACCACATAACTGGTGGACTCCTGAACGCCCGGTAATGTTAGAAGAGTTTCCCCTAAGAATTCACGGTAGGCCGCCATATCCGCTACGCGAGCCTTAATCAGGTAATCAAAGTTACCCGATACCAAATAACACTCCTGTACTTCCTGCAACGCAACCGCTGCATCTTTGAATTGTTCAAAAATATCCTGTGAGGTACGAGATAAACGTATTTGTACAAAAACAACCAGTCCTGCTTCCAGATAATTAGGGTCCAACAAGGCGGTATAGCCTTTAATGACCCCTTCCCTTTCCATTCGTTTAACGCGTTCCATACAAGGCGTGGTTGTTAAGCCTACCCGGCGTGCAAGTTCGGCATAGGTAATACGGCCATCGGCCTGGAGTTCGCGGAGTATATTACTATCGATACGCGTTAGGGGCTTTTGAGCTTTCATGGAGTTTAACCAGCTGATTATTTCAAGAATAGAATTCTAACCAGTTAGTTGAACTAAAAATAGTGATAACTTATGGTTTTAATAGTCTGATTATGCAGGGTAAAGCAGGAAAATTGTGCGAAATAGTTATAACGGAGGGTCTAGGTCAATGTAATACAGAGGGTTTTGAGTGTTAACCGAAATGAAAATGCCCGGTTCCTAGTGGTTCCGGGCGTCAACGATTAATGCATCGCATACTCAAGTTCCTTAGCAATTTTATCTTCAAGCTGTTTGCTTAGGTCTATGGATACTTTTTCCATAGTCTCAGCAACTTCTAGCTCAATGTTGTTTGCAAGGGCTTTGTTACTGATAGCCGCTGCGGGCTCTACCCAAGTCACAGCAGCATTGCTGTTCATTGCCAGAGTCATAGAGGGTGCCTCATTTACAGCGCTTTCAGCATTGGCAGCATTGCCAAGAACCCCCAGGATAACGGCTAAGATAGCCACGTTTTTCATGATTACTCTCCTATAGTTGAGTGTGTTTTCGTCGAATACCTAAGATGTTAAATACTCAGCATATTAGTTGGCTTTTGGCCGTTTTGTTGTAGTTGTTACTGCAACGGTGCTAATAGTAACACTTATTTGAGTTTCGTCCAGTATTCGAGATGAAATATTTGTTACTTTTTAGAAATTATATTGTAACAAACGATTTAACTAAGGGGATAATTTGTATTTAAGTTATTGTTTATAAAGAAATAAAACAAAAATTATGCCGACTTTTAAAAGGTAACACTTTTTGAAATATTTTAGAAATAAAAGTGTTACCTTTTCGGGTGGAGAGTGGTGATTTATTAAGTTGTGTAGTGGTTTAAATGATGCCACTAGATATAGTGGCATCAGACACGCCATGCCCCACCACCAAATCCCTTGCCTGCAACCAACACCACGGTGATAATGGCCTGCGCAAAAATAATCCTCCTAACATTAGTCAGTCAGTCGATTCCCAATCGCCGATCTGCGCTATAACCGCGAAGCCAAAAACGACCATGACAGAGACAGCCAGCAAACCCATCGTATTAGTCGATGGTTCTTCCTATCTATATCGTGCCTATCATGCCTTGCCACCCCTGACTAACTCCAGGGGACATGCCACAGGGGCAGTCAAAGGCGTTATCAATATGATGCGGCGTTTGCTGAAAGATTATCCTGGCAGTCAGGTTGGGGTGATATTCGACGCCAAGGGCAAAACTTTCAGGGATGATATCTACCCGGAGTACAAAGCCCAGCGTCCACCCATGCCAGATGATTTACGGGAGCAGATCGAGCCCATCCATAACATTATCAAAGCCATGGGCCTGCCCCTGATTATTGTTGACGGGGTAGAGGCAGATGATGTGATTGGCACTTATGCTCGCCAGGCCACCGAGCAGGGACTGGATGTTGTGGTTTCAACCGGCGATAAAGATATGGCGCAGCTGGTTAACCAGCATGTCACATTAGTGAATACCATGACCGCTACAGTGATGGACGAGGAGGGCGTGATGGCCAAATTCGGCATTCCGCCATCGCTGATTATTGACTACCTGGCACTGAAGGGTGACAAGGTCGATAACATTCCAGGGGTTGCCGGTGTGGGTGAAAAGACAGCCCTGGGGCTGCTGCAGGGAATAGGGGGGCTGGATACTCTCTATGCCAATTTAGACAAGGTCTCTGAGCTTGCTCTCCGTGGTGCCAAAACCTTAGCCGCCAAGCTGGAAAAGGAAAAAGCGAATGCTTACTTATCCTATGAGCTGGCTACCATCAAGTTGGATGTAGAGCTAGAAGAAACTGTTGATACTATCTCCGTTGCTGGTCCAGATAGTGAGTTATTACTTACTTACTTCAAAGAAATGGAGTTTAAAACCTGGGTAGAGGAGGTGGAGAAGGGCGGCACCGGTGTTCCTTTAGCTCCCAATGCAGGGCAGGCTGAAAATAGTATCGCGACGCCAGAGGCGCCTGCTGAGAACGACTATCAGGTGGTGCTGACCGAGGCGGACTTTAAGGCATGGCTAGACAAGCTGGAGCAGGCCGATTTATTTGCCTTCGATACAGAAACCACCAGCCTTAATTATATGGAAGCCCGCGTGGTGGGTGTGTCATTTGCGGTGGAGGCGGGCAGTGCTGCTTACGTACCCTTTGGCCATGATTATCTGGGTGCAGAAGAGCAGCTAAGTGAAGACTTCGTCCTGTCATCACTCAAGCCCCTATTAGAAAACCCGGGCAAACCCAAAGTAGGGCAGAACCTGAAATACGACCAAAGTGTACTGGCCAATCACGGTATCGCCCTGCAGGGCATCGACTACGACACCATGCTGGAGTCCTATGTGCTGGATAGCACCGCCAGCCGTCATGATATGGACAGCCTTGCCAAAAATTATTTAGACGTCACCACCACTAAGTTTGAAGATATAGCGGGCAAGGGCGCCAAGCAGCTTACCTTCAACCAAATTCAATTAAGCGAAGCGGGACCCTATGCTGCGGAAGATGCGGATATTACCCTGCGCTTGCATCAAGCCTTATGGCCCAGGCTTGAAGCGGATGCTGCGCTAAAGTCAGTGCTGCAGGAGATCGAGCTACCGCTGGTACCGGTACTGTCCCGAATAGAGCGCAATGGCGCGCTTGTTAGTAAGGAGTTACTTTCAGTCCAGAGCCATGAATTAGGCAAGAGGCTGGAAGAGCTGGAAAAAGAAGCCTTTGATTTGGCGGGGGAGGAATTTAACCTTGGCTCCCCTAAACAGCTGGGCCGCATCCTGTTTGAAAAGCTGGAATTACCGGTGATCAAAAAGACCCCCAAGGGTGCACCTTCTACCGCTGAAGAGGTTCTTGCTGAACTGGCCCTGGACTACCCACTACCCAAATTGCTGATGGAATATCGCGGCCTGAGCAAACTGAAGTCCACCTATACCGATAAGCTACCAGAAATGATTAGCCCAACGACAGGGCGCATTCATACCTCCTATCACCAGGCGGTAACAGCCACCGGCCGTTTGTCTTCCTCAGACCCTAACTTACAAAATATCCCGATTCGCAACGCAGAAGGTCGTCGAGTCAGGCAGGCGTTTATTGCCCCTGAGGGATACAAAATTGTGGCGGCGGATTACTCCCAAATTGAGCTGCGCATTATGGCGCACCTGTCCCAGGACAAAGGCTTGCTGGAAGCCTTTGCGGCGGGCAAAGATATTCACCAGGCAACAGCCGCCGAAGTCTTTGGCTTGCCGCTGGATCAAGTATCGACAGAACAGCGCCGTCGAGCCAAGGCTATTAACTTCGGCTTAATCTATGGCATGTCCGCTTTCGGTTTGGCCAAGCAAATTGATGTGGGCCGCCATGAAGCCCAGCAATATATTGATACCTACTTTGCTCGCTACCCGGGTGTGCATGACTATATGGATCAAACCAAGGCCGACGCCTCAGAAAAAGGCTATGTAGAAACCCTATTTGGCCGTCGCCTGCATTTACCGGAGATCAACGCCAGTAATGGTATGCGTCGTCAAGCTGCACAGCGCACAGCAATTAACGCCCCCATGCAGGGTACCGCCGCGGATATCATTAAAAAGGCCATGGTCACTGTTGACCAATGGCTAAGGGATGCGGATATCGATGCCAAAATGATTATGCAAGTACACGATGAATTGGTGTTTGAAGTGGCCGAGTCATCAATAGAGGTGCTATGCGAGAAAGTCAAACAACTGATGGGTAATGCCGCTAGTTTGGATGCCCCCTTGATCGTCGATGTAGGCAAAGGTGACAACTGGGATGAGGCGCATTAATTTATTGCCGGGTTTATTACTGAGAGTGTGGAACTAAGTAACAGTGGGCGCGGTCATAGTTGCAGTGGTTGAATGCCACCCAGCTAGTGTTCCCCTGCATTAGTTAGTCTCCATGACCAGACTTCTCCCCCTTGGAAGCTCTGGATACGTTACCCGGTGCGATCATGTCGTCGCCGGGTTTTTTTATTCTTCCGGTTCGGCTTCAGCTTTTTCTTCAATGGTTAACCACTGGTTTAGCTTGGCCTGCAGTAGGTCCAGCCCGGTACGCTTCAAAGCAGAAAACAATTGCACACTGACCAGGTCAGCCATCGGCTCCAACTCTTTACGAACCTTCAGCAGGCTATTATTGGCAGGCCCCTTCTTCAGCTTATCCGCCTTGGTCAGCAATATATGCACCGGCATATCGCAGCTCTGGGCCCAGTTCAGCATCATGCGGTCGAAGTCTTGAAGAGGGTGCCGACAGTCCATTAACAAGATCAAACCATAGAGTGATTGCCGTTCCCGCAGGTATTCTTCCAGATGACGCTGCCATTTTTCTTTTACCTCCATCGGCACCTTGGCAAAGCCATAACCCGGTAAATCGACAATGCGCTGGCTATCACTGAGGCTAAAAAAGTTAATTAACTGGGTTCGGCCAGGAGTCTTACTGGTTCTGGCCATTCGCTTATTTTCAGTTAAGGTGTTGATTGCACTTGATTTTCCGGCATTTGATCGGCCGGCAAAGGCCACTTCAATGCCGCTGTCAGCAGGGCATTTGGCTAAAGTGGGGGCGCTGGTTAAGAATTCCGCTTGGCGAAAGTTGATTTTTATTTGGGTCAAAAGAGGGCCTTTTTGAATACTGGTGACAATCTATTACGTTTGGTCATACTACAGGGATGGCGATAGGATGCCACTCTTGTGTATAATGCCGCGGATTTTGCGACCATCTGGCACAAAGTAACACGACCAACCTAAGGGGAATCGAATGAAACAATTACTAATTGCATCTTCAATAGCCTATTTAGCTATGACTAGCCTTGTCACTCAGGCGGCAGACCAGGCGATCATCGATCGCTATAGTAAGAGTTGTGCCGTATGCCATGCCTCCGGTGCTGCGGGCGCGCCTATAACCGGTAATGCTGCCCAGTGGGCGCCACGCCTGGAAAAGGGAATGGACGTGTTGGTAGCCAGTGTTGATAAAGGCATGAACGCTATGCCACCAAAAGGTATGTGTTTTGATTGTACGCCGGAAGAATTCCAGGCTTTGATTCAATATATGGCCACACCAAAAAAGTAAGTTAGCTTAAGCACTGCACACAAGCAGGTGCTCAATATTAAGATCTATTGTTGGAACAACTATGAAAAAATTATTAGTAGGCTTTTTAGTCATTGCAGGTTTTACAGGTTTTGCACAGGCAGGTGGCAATGCCGCTGCAGGCAAAAACAAAGCGGCAACTTGTGTGGCCTGTCATGGCGAAGGCGGTAACAGCATAGTGCCGACCTTTCCTAAATTGGCGGGCCAGAATGAGCGCTATTTAGTGAAGCAACTAAAGGATATCCAGTGTGGCTACCTTTCTGCTCAAGAACAAAAAGCTCAAAAATGTAATGGCCGCGCAGTTCCAACAATGGCAGGTCAATTAGACAACTTTAACGATGCCGATTTAGCCGACATCGCCGCTTACTACGCGAGCCAGGCCGCTTCAGGTGGCCAGGCCAAGGCGGCAAATGCAGCCAAAGGTGAAGAAATTTACCGTGCCGGTATTCGCAGCAAAGGTGTAGCGGCTTGCACCGCCTGCCACTCACCAACAGGCAAAGGTAATGCCCCAGCAGGTTATCCTGCGCTAGGTGGTCAATATGCTGATTACATTGCTGCACAGCTAAGAGCCTTCCGCGCTGCTGCTGATGGCCTGCCGGGTCGTGCCAATGATGGCGACACCAAGATTATGCGCGATGTAGCTTACCGCATGAGCGACAGCGAAATTGATGCTGTAGCAAGCTATATTTCAGGCTTGTATTAATTCCTTATTGTGGATTGTTTAAAAGGTGGCTAAGGCCACCTTTTTTATAGGTCTAACAAACCCAAGGAATTAATCTTGTTATCTGCAGACTAATTGCGTAGCAAAACAATTAAAGCTGTATTAATGTTGCCCGTTAGAAATAATGACTAAATGGAGTAATCCCATGAATCGTTTTATTAAGATGCCAGTCATCCTTACTGCCCTGGTATTAATAATGACATCCGCTTTCGCTAGTGCACAGGAACCAGTTGCTGGCAAAGACTATGTGGTACTAGATCAGCCTGTTCGCACCCGTGACAGCAGCAAAGTCGAAGTAGTGGAAGTATTTTGGTATGGCTGCAGTCACTGTTACAGCTTTGAGCCACTGATTAAACAATGGAAAAAGCGCAAGCCTGATTATGTCGATTTCCAGCAGTCCCCGGCGATGTGGAATGCCAATATGAAAACCCACGCGGCCATGTTTTTTACTGCCGAAGTACTGGGTGTGATGGATAAACTCCACGACCCTATTTTTACCTCTATGAATGTTGAGCGTAAGCGCCTGGCCAATGCCGGTGAAATTGAAGACCTGTTTGCCGACTATGGTGTTGACCGGGAAGAGTTTCGTAAAACCTTTAAGTCCTTTAGCGTAAACAGCATGGTTAAACAGGCCGATGCCCGTGCTCGTAGCTATAAAATCAGCGGCACACCTGAAATCGTTGTTAATGGTAAGTATCGCGTTTCATCGCGTTTGTCCGGAGGCCAGGCTGAGATGCTGAAAGTGGTGGATTTCTTAGTTGAAAAAGAGCGCGCCCAGCTAGCTAAGTAGCACTTATCCCGTTTTTCATCAGGCGGGCTCCGCCGCCTGATTGCTCATCAATACACAATTAAACCAGTCTGGCCCCACTTAAACCTCGTCATTCCCGCCCTCGCGGAAATAACAGCCTGCTACTAACGAAAACACTTAGGTAAGCAACATTCGGGTCTATACTGAAATCTATCTTTTAGCAAAGCTGGACAAACAAGGCATGAACCGCAAAACCTCCCCCAACACACAAAACGAATGGAAAGATAAATACCTCGAGGCCCTTGATGAACAGGAAAAGCGCGACCGCCAGCAGCAGCAAATGGTCGCTTTATTGTTTAAAGCGGTACTCCGTTTAAGCGTGGTTGCAGAGGGGGTAGACCAGCAATTAGATAAACAGCTTGCAGGTATGCGCCAGATGTTTCGCGATGGCGGCCCATCGGGCAGTGATCTCAATACCGTGGTACAGGCCCTGGAGGGCCAGGTTAAGCGCATGGATATCGTGAAAGACGAGCGTGCCAAGTCAATAGTGCAGGGCTTTCAATTACTCGTCACCACATTACAAAATCTAAAGCCGGAAAAAGATGCCGCCCAGCAACTTAAACGTTTAAATAAAAGCCTGAAAATCCGCAGCGGTTCGGTTCAGGAGTATTCAATACTGGTCAACGAGTTTGCCAAAGTGCAACGGGAGGTGCTGGATGAAAAAAATATTCAGCGTGTCAGCAAACCTTTTTGGCATCAATGGACAGCAGATCATAAAACTCCTGAAACAGAAATTATAGAAATAGCAAAAAAAAGTGCTAGCCCTGAAGCAACTATTAAAGGGGGCTTTACAAAAACAACCCCATTTGCAAAGGCCGAAAATGATAATGACGGACTAGACCTGTCGGATGATGCTGAAGAGCCACGCAACACAGTAGACCCTGCATCCGTTGGCGAAGAGCCGACCTTTTTCCGCTTGAATAAAGCGGTGTGCGAAGTATTACAAGAGCTACTCGAGCAAATCGAACCGCCACCCATGGCCAAAGAAAATTACCAGGCCGCGCAACAGCAAATAGAAAAAGGTTTAAATTGGTATGAGCTGGTGCCCACTCTGGAAGATATCAGCATAGTTGTTATCTCAGCTTTTGATCGCAACCAGCAAGAATTTGAAGTCTTTCTTTCCCAGCTTAATGACCGCTTGCTGCAGGCCTATAAATTTATCAGCGAGTCAGAACAAGCCAATGGGGCGGGGCGTGAAGCGGGCAAACAGCTTAGCAATTCTATGCGCGAGCAAGTCAGTGCTATGCAGCAGTCCGTGCAAGAGGCCACAGAACTGGAACAACTCAAATCAGAAGTTAGCGCTCGGCTCGATCAAATTGTTGTTGCCATGGATCAATACCAGGCGGGCGAACAACAATCTGAAAGTGCCTTGTCTAAAAAACTTGATGCTCTGGTCGAGCAAGTCAAAACCATGGAATCTGCTTCCGCAGATGCAGAGCAGCGTATCGAGGAGCAGCGCCAAAAGGCTCTGCGAGATGTACTAACCCAGCTACCCAATAGGGAGGCTTATAATTTAAGGTTGGAAGTGGAGTTTGAACGGCGGCAGCGCTATAAGCGGCCTTTGTCCATGGTGGTTTGTGATATTGACTTTTTTAAGCGTATTAATGACAGCTACGGCCATTTGGCCGGTGACAAAGTCTTGCGAATTATCGCTAAGACCCTGCGTAAACGTTTACGTAAAACCGACTTTATTGCCCGGCTTGGGGGTGAGGAATTTGTTGTTCTGATGCCGGAAACCGAGCAGGACGAGGCTTATAAAGTGGCGGAGGGTGTAAGGGAGGCAATAGCCAGCTGCCCGTTTCACTTTAAAGACCAGCCCGTATCCATCACCATGTCTTTTGGGGTGTCAGAGTTTGTTGAAGGTGATAGTGGTGACAGGGTTTTTGCCCGTTCTGATAAAGCACTCTATCAGGCAAAGAAAGGGGGTAGAAACCGGTGCGTATTAGCCAAGCCCCCGGGAAATCCCCAGAATTAGGTTAGCTTTTAACCAGCTTGGCCATTCTGCGGGATAAACTTTCACTTTTCACACATTTAACCTCCAATATCTACTATCTACATTGAAAACATCAGCTATAGTATTGTTTAGCAAGAGTTTTTTGAATTTGGCCGTTTAATTGCCGCGTTGTATAAAAAATAATCAACTTTAAGTTCGTGAATAATTAACAGCTATCACCTGTAGCTATTGTGCGGTGTAGGCAGCTTGTGAGATTCTCTATCGCCCTTGATATAGCGGTATTAAAAGCAGTGGAAATAATAATGAAAATTAATGAAATGGCAGCTCGAATTCTAATTTGTTTATGCACATTTTTATTTGCTCATCATGGCTTCGCTGCCCCTTCCTATAAAATCAATCCAGGGGATTTTCTAGCTATTGACGTCTGGAATGAAGACAGCCTGACCAGAGACGTGGTGGTGTCTCCCGATGGTTATATTAGTTTCCCCCTGGCTGGCTCTATCATGATTGGTGGATCCACAACGCTTGAAGCTGAAGATGCTGTTTCAGTGGCTCTGGGTAAGTTTTTAAAAGACACGCCAACTGTCACAATTTCAGTGAAGCAGCTAGCTGGCAACAAAATTTATATCATAGGAAAAGTGCTCCGTCCCGGTGAGTATCCTATCAATCGACCTACTGACGTGATGCAGGCACTATCTATAGCGGGTGGGTTAAACACATTTGCATCAGAAAATAATATTAAAATTTTGCGCCGTCTTAAAACCGGTGAACAAACAGCGATTTCCTTTGAGTATGGTGAGGTTAAAGCTGGCGAGGACCTGGAAACTAATATCGTACTGCAAAGCGGTGACGTTGTCGTCGTGCGATAACAAGCTTGTTACCGATAAGAATTTATAAAAAAAACAGAAGCTCAATGGCTAAAAAATATTCTTTGTATATTGTTAATGCATTTTTTTGCACCATAGTATGTTTTTCATCACCGTTATTTTCAGCGCAACTTTTGCTGGAAAGCGATCTGAATGTAGAGACGGAGTACGATGACAACGCAGGATTAGATGAAAGTTTTAAGGACGAACTTCATGGCGTAAACCTGAAGCCACTGCTTAGAGCGCGCTACGAAGGTGAAAACTGGTCTACTGCGGCGGATCTTGAGCTCATTTTTTCCGAGTACAACCGAACGGAATATAATAGCGATGATCAAAACTTTCAGTTTTCGAGTAATAGGAGAGGCGAGCAATATAGTGCGGGGGTTAACGTTTCAATTCTTCGTTCAACTAACAGAAACAGCGAACTGAATGATTCCGGCCGCTTAACCAACGACCGCTATGAGCTATTGACTTTAAGCCCTTACTATTTTTATACGGTCAATGAGTCTAACTCATTGGCAATAAACTTTTCGGCCAGTGAAAGAAAATACGAGGCCGAAAAGTTTGTCGGCTCTGATACATGGAACTCAACAGTTCGCTGGACGCATAACTTGAATGAGAAGGCTCAGTTGTTTTTAGTCTTTAATGTCTCGAATTATGAGTCTGAAGACCAGACCAGCAGCACCGGCACTTATGTATTTTTTGAGTTAGAGCCGTCCTTAGGTCTGGTGTCGCGGCAGGTAGAACAAAGCTATGTGATTGCTACGGAAGGCGAGGGTGTTCAACTGGGCGGCAGCTACCAATTATCAGAACAGTTAAGTATTGAAGGGCTATTTGGTGATGTGGACTACGAAACAGATTATGACATTACCGACCCTGAAGATGCATGTAATAACCCGAATTACATCGCTTCACCGACTCTGGAGATTAGCAGGGGTCTATGTGATTTGGAAGGTCAGGCGTCCAGTACTGAGTCGATATCGTTTGATATTCGCTGGGAAGATGAAAGGGATACTTTTAACTTTGCCTATAGCGCTACTGCCCAGCCAAGTTCAAGAGGTTATTTATTAGACTCCAGACGTTACAGCCTGGGCTGGAATACTAAGGCATCAGAGACGAGCAGATTTAAAGTTGAAGCCATGTACTCTGAAAACGAAGCTCTGGATCGTTTTACTTCAGACGCTAGCCAGGAAGTCAGTAATAGAGAATTTACACAGATAAAGCTTGAATATAATAAAGATATACTAGAGCAATGGCGGTTAAAAATAGGCTATAGCCATCGTGTACAGAAGCAAAGGGGTAAGGACGCTTCCGGTAATATTGTGCGTTTTGAAATAACCTATAAACCTAGACAGCGATCATGGTCTTTCTAAGATCCAATTAGAGAAAAAGAAATATGAATACGGCAGTTGATTTTGAGGAAGAGACTAAAAGCGTTGGCGATTATGTCAAGCTATTTAAGCGGCGCAAAAAGCAAATGCTTGTGCCCGCGTCAATGGTATTTTCAATTGCTGTGGCAATAGCACTTTTATTGCCCTCTACTTATAAATCTTCAGCGACTATTCTGATCGAGGCACAGCAGATACCGACCGATTTGGTAACTTCCACAGTAACAACCTATGCTGCTCAGCAAATCCAAACAATCAAAGCGCGGATTATGACAATGAAAAATATTATGGGGCTGGTTGAGACCCATAAATTATTCAGCGAAGCTGATTTAAAAGCCAAAGGTGCCAGTGAAATAGTTCATGAATTTACTAAACGGGTGGGGCTGGATGTTATTAGTGCGGGCGTACTTGATTCAAATGGTCGAAAAGCAGAAGCTACCATTGCGTTTTCCCTCAGCTTTGAGCATTCATCGCCCACAAAAGCACAAAAAGTTGCCAACGAAATGGTAAGCCTGTACCTGAATGAAAACCTGCGAGCAAGGGCCGAGCAGTCATCAAGCACCTCCGCATTTTTACAACAGGAAGTGGATAGCCTGGCAAATAAATTGGAAACCCAGGAAGGCAATTTAGCAACCTTTAAACAGGATAATAAAGACAACCTGCCAGCGTTATTTCAATATAATTTAAAAGTTGTTGAGCGTACCAGCAATGATGTTGGTGCCTTGGATATGCGAAAGCAAGATCTTCAAAAGGCATTAATTAGATTAGAATCAGATTTAAGCTTAATCAGCCCCTATACCCCCTCGGTTTTGCCAACGGGAGAAAGGGTTTTAAGCGAGCAGGACAGGCTAAAAGCACTACGCGCCAGATATAGCCAAAATTCTGCGCTCTACAGTGACAGCCACCCCACGGTTGTGCGCAATAAAAGAGAAATTGAAGCGCTGGAAAAAAAGCTGGGTATTGTTGCTGAAGATAATGATGTCTACCTTAAAGAGCTAAGAGAACAAGAAGAAACCCTAAAAGCTCTTAAAGATAAATATACCGATGAGCATCCCAAAGTGACTACACAGGAACAAGTAGTAGCAGCGCTGCAAGAAAAGATTGCCGCTTTACCGGCTGCTACAGAGTCCCAGGCACCGGTGCAGGACCCGGACAACCCATCCTACTTAATGCTTAATGGACAGGTAGAATCTGCAAAATTGGAGTTGGAACTCTTAGATGAGAAGCGCGCCTCCCTGATTGCAAAAAAAGGTAAATATGAACGCTTTGCTGTAAACGCGCCCCTGATTGAGAAAGAATATAATGAGATGGTGCGTGACCTGGATAACACGCGGATTAAATATCAAGAAATAAAAGCCAAGCAGATGACAGCGGAGCTGGCAAAAACACTGGAACAGGGCCGCAAGGGTGAGCGCTTCACGCTGATTGACCCGCCGGAAATTCCACAAAAGCCAGTAAGCCCTAATCGACCGGCAATTATGTTTATGGGCTTTGTACTGGCCGCTGTTACGGGTGTGGTCACTGCCATTTTTGCCGAGGCCCTATCGTCCCGAGTATGGGGTGCGCGAACCTTGGTTGGCATAACCGGTATGCAGCCATTAGTAGAAATACCTTACTTACAAATAGACAGTGAAATTAAAAAAGGCTTAAACAAAAAATATATTATTGCCGGGGCTATGCTGTTTATCGTGATCGCAGGGGCCGCTATAATCCATTTCTTTGTGACACCATTAGATGTCCTTTGGTTTAAGTCATTGCGAAGAATGCCTTAAATTACTCACTAGACTTTAACCAATAGATATCAGAAGACAAGGTTCTCAGCATGGACTACATACAACAAGCAATTGACAAGGCTCGAAATGAGCGTCAAGGAAAAATCGGCAACGCAGCCGAGAATTCCGCGCCCGAAGCAAACCCATCCGCAGGGCCCTTGGCACCTGCGGTTACTGGCGTGCCGGAAGAAATTAATTACACCAAAACACGCCAGGTTAAACTATCGGATGATGTATTAAGGAATAACCGTATTATTGCTGGCTTTGATTTTGACCAGCGCGCGGAGGCCTACCGCCAATTAAGAACACAGGTGCTACAAAAAATTCGTGCTAACGACTGGAAAACCATTGCGGTCACCAGCCCTAATGAAAGCGCTGGAAAATCAATAACCGCCCTGAACCTGGCCATCAGCCTTTCTAAAGAAGTTAACCAAACCGTGCTGTTAGTGGATATGGATTTGCGTAATCCCTGCCTGCTTGAGCTATTAGGCCTGGAGGCAGAGGCAGGCATAGTTGATCATTTAAAAGGTGAAGTTTCTGTTGCTGATATAATGGTTAATCCCGGTTTTGAGCGCTTAGTTATTTTACCAGGTAAAGCGGACCCTCATTACAGTTCTGAAATGCTTTCTTCGCCGCCAATGAAAGAGCTGCTGCATGACCTGACATCTCGCTATGAATCCAGAATCATTGTATTTGATTTGCCAGCATTATTAGTTAACGATGATGCGCTGGTATTTACCCCGGTTGTCGATGCCTCCTTATTGGTGATTGAAGATGGTGGTAGCAGTGAAGAAGACATCAAAAGATCTTTGCAGTTATTAGAGGGTACCGAGCTTTTGGGCACAGTGCTAAATAAAGCGGAATAAACACAGCTCATGTATACACAACACTTCGGTCTTAGCGACAAGCCCTTTAATTTAATTCCGGATCCCGATTATTTATATTTTTCATCAAAGCATAAAATAGGTTTAAGCCTGTTGGAATATGGTTTGATGGAAACCGCCGCGGGCCTTACGGTGATAACCGGGGAGGTGGGCGCAGGCAAGACCACCTTAATCAGAAAGCTAATGCGGCGCATTGACTATACAGCGCTAACCGTAGGTATTATTAATAATACCAGTACCTTTCACGAAGGTTTAATTAGCTGGGTTGTTTCCGCCTTTAACATACCTCACGAAGAAAAAGATAACATTGCCCTCTACAGAGAGTTTCAGAAGTTTTTAATCGCAGAGTATGCCGCGGGCAGACGCTGCGTACTGATCGTAGATGAAGCACAAAATTTAAGTGGTAAGGCACTCGAAGAGCTTCGGATGCTAACCAATATCAATGCTGATAGAGACCAGTTATTGCAAATTGTGCTGGTGGGCCAGCCCGAGTTACTAGACGTGTTATCAAAGCCGGAATATGCACAAATTGCTCAACGTGTGTCTGTAGAGTATCACCTGGAGCCTCTCGATTTTGAAGAGGTTTACGGCTACATCCAGCATCGACTGGAAGTTGCTGGCGGTGCAGATGATATTTTTACTAAGCAGGCAGTGAAGGCCATTTACTATTTCAGTGGTGGCGTGCCACGCCTGGTTAATACCCTGTGTGATTATTGTTTAGTTCATGCCTATGCTTTGGGCAGTGTTGAAGTTGATTTTACCTTGGCGATGGAAGTAAGAAAGGGCCGCAAAGTAGGTGGTGTAAACAGACAGGTAAAAAATGTTGAGTCTGTTGAACAGGTACGGCAGGATCTTATCGCCGAGACAGGTATAGATTTAAAAGCTTTGACTTAAATAAGCTTTCTCTAACCTGTTGATGCAATAACAATAAAAATTAGCAGTACAATTTAGCAGTACAATGATAGGCCGCGTTATAGGTGTATTTGTGAGTATAACAAGAATTACAAAAGGCATAAAAAGACGGCTAAAAAATAATAAAGCCAATAAACTATGTCGTCTGCAAAAAAACCCATTAGCAACAATCAATAAAACGGTGGTAACTACGTTTTATGATTTTGAAGCTGACTATGCCGGAACGGGCAAGCAGCAACCTTGCTTTGCAACCGTAGCCAGAATTTTAGATATAGAAAAAAAACACGGTATACACTCAACCTATAACACCGTGGCAAAACTGGCCCATGATATTCCAGATATAGTGAAAGAAATTCATCATAGGGGCCATGAAATCGCCAGTCACTCTTATGATCACACCGTGCTGCTTCCCCTGAGCCGGCAACAAAAAAAACATAATGTTGAGAGCGCCAAGCAAATGTTTGATGCTCTAGGCTATTCCAATATTGGTCATAGAAGCCCACAGTCTGCCTGGGACTTCACTTTGGTTAAGCAATTGAGTGAAAACAACTATCGTTGGAATGCAGAGAACGGCAGTGAACCATACCCATATATCATTCACCAAACCGAGACCAACAAGCTATGGCGAATGCCAGTACGCGATGATGATTGGTACTATGTCAGGGATAAAATGCAGCCCAAACAAGTATTACAAAAATGGATATCGCTGGTTCAACAGGCCAGGGAAACGCAATCCTATACGGCAATAGGGTTTCATCCCTGGCTACAAGCTTCCGAAGACAAGTTGGTGGTATTGGAAGAGTTCTTTGCATGGCTGGCTGGGCAGGATGATATCGCTGTGATGCCTTTTGGTGAGGTGGTAAACGCTATGGAGAGCCAATGAACATTGTGCAGTCTCGAATAGCGCGAATTAGGCAGGCCTACCACTGGTGGGAGCTAGATCGGCTAAATGATTTCTCCTGGCATTTTCAGGGCGGCCGGGAGCATTTTAAAAAAGAATTTAAAGAGATCGTAAGCTCCCATAAGTGGGTATTTATTGTTGGCTGTAATAACTCGGGCACTAGTATTTTACAAAGAATGCTTGGGCGTGTCGGCAGTGTCTCTACTTTCAAAAAAGAAGGGCAGCGTTATACGCAAGTATTGCCCCGAGCCTATAGACGAGGCTATGAGCGTGTATACATGGAATATGCTGACGCTCTAAAGATGAAGGGCAGCGTCGAGCAAAATGGACCTCGTTTGGTTCACGACTGGACGCGGCATTTACCTCAGCCCTTATCGGATATCATTTTGGAAAAAACGCCAGCCAACGCAACACGTATGCAGTGGCTGCAGGAGTGTTTTCCGAATAGCCGTTTTATTGGTTTGGTAAGAAATGGTTATGCGGTGAGTGAAGGTATTAATAGAAAGTCACATAAAAGTTTCTCAAGAGCTGCAGACCAGTGGCAACATGCCAATAAAGTGCTGCTAGAGAATTCGAAAAATGTTGATCACTATAGGCAGTTTCACTATGAAGACATCGTCGAAGACCCGGGTGCTGCGGTATCGGCCTTAGCGGCATTTGTCGGGGCAGAGGGCGCGGATATATCGGATGTGGCAACGGCCAGTTATGACTTGCCTAACGTGCGAGGCGATACGCCAATGGGTTTAAGAAACCTTAATCAGGATAGCTTTGGCCGCCTTACCCAGCAGCACATTGACATTATCTACCAACATGCTGGTGAACTGCTAGATCACTATAACTATGACCTCAATCGGTAATTAATAGCATGCGCTGGGCCTATATAAAAAATGGCGATGTGGTGTCGCAGTTAGAAAGAGTGGATGCCGACGATGCCAAAGATATCGACGGTGGTCCCGATGCTTTCCTGGTTGATTTTCTAACAGAGAATAAAGGTCAGCCGATATTTTTATTATCCTGTGGATCCAGGGATGAAAGCTATCAAACCGACACTATTGATGCGCGAGTCAAGCGTGTAACGGGGCCAGCCCTGAGCAATGTAAAAAAATTGTTATTGCAACTGCAGTTGATTACTTCAAGTTTTAGCGAAATTAAACGTTTTTCCCCCGATAGAATTATTTGCGGAAGAATTGGACCTTTGCTATGGGTTTGTTTTGTGTTGTCAAAACTCTATTCCATTCCGCTCATTCACTCCAGGCATAATAGCGTTGATGAACATAATTCGAGTTGGCCAAGAAAGCTATTGATGGCCATTGACTCATTGCTATTAAAGCGCATAGAGGGTGTGATTTGTCATGGTCCTTATTTAAAAGACCAAATGATTAATCGTGCAGGTGTACAGCCCAGCAAAGTGGTAGAGTTTGATGTGGGTTATCAAAGCTATTTAAATTCTCCGGAACAAAGCGTTGACAGTAAGCTGCCCCCAAACCCAAACGCCAGATACCTGTTTTTTATTGGCAGGGTATCCGCGATAAAAGGTATTTTTGATTTATTGGATGCCCTGGAGGCCTTATTATTAAAGCACTCCGATATTTACCTCGTAGTGGTTGGCAAAGGCGAACATTCAAGTCGATTGGATCAAGAGGTGGCTCGGAGAAATCTTGATGACCGAGTTATAAGGTTGGGTTTTTGTCCGACCCAGGAAATATCTTCATTATTAAAGCAGGCTCATTTATTAATAACCCCTACCAGAAAAGAATTCCCAGAGGGACGTTGCATGGTAGTGATGGAGGGCTTGGTTATGGGTGTGCCAGTGATTGCCCCAAATTACGGGCCGTTTCCCTTTTTGGTCAAAGACGATACTAACGGAATACTGTATGAGCCTAACTCAACACAACAGTTACAGGCGGGAATTGATGCCCTGTTGACGGATGACAAGCAATATAAACGGTTAGCTGAAGGGGCGCATCAATCGGGTCAGTCACTATTGGAACCTGAGTTGAGATTTTCTCAGGCCGCTAATACTTTATTTGATCAGCTGGGGGCATAGCAGATGACTGATATTATTATACATATGGGTTTGCATAAAACCGCGACAACTACATTGCAGCAACAATTTTTCCCCCATTTTGATCAAATAAACTATATCAATAAGTCCCCTAAAATTACGCGGTTTGTCAACGCAGTATCAAAACAAGACCCTATTTATTTCAACCCCTCGGAGGCGCTGGGCCATTTAGAGGGTGCTATTGATGAAACCCGAGTCAACCTGTTGTCGCGAGAGTCTTTCTCTGGCCCGCCTTATGCGGGCGTTATTGAGCAAGGCCTGGATCATAGGCACTCAATTATTAAAAATCTTAGTGCAGCTTTTCCTGACGGCAAAGTTGTGCTGGTTCTTCGCCGGCAAGATTCATTGGCAAGATCATTCTATCGCCAATACATAAAATTTGGTGGTACAGAGAGTGTTGAGCGTTTTTTTGGTTTTGATGATAGTGGCGTAGCACTTTTCTCCCGTGATCGTTTTATGTTTACCGCCTATGTTGATGCCCTAATGGATCACTTCGAGGGTAGGGTGCTGTTATTGTTGTTTGAAGACTTTGTAGCGGAACCAACGGAATTTTTTAAGACATTAGCTGATTTTATGGGCGTTAAGAATAAGCAGATAGAGATACATCAATCTAATGCCACCCGCTTTGGCGATACCGGTTTAGAGGTTTGTAGGCGACTCAATTGCCTGTTCAGGGCCCAGCTTAACCCCGGTGGGATTATCCCTGGTGTTCCGGTATTAGGTGCCAACGGAATAAAAATGATCAACCCGATGAAGTGGGTGCATGATCATTGGCCAATAAAAGGTGGTTCTAAGGGGGCAATAACAAAAACCAGCCAGCTTATTTTAGATGCTGCAAAACAAGACAATCGCCAACTGGAACAAAAATACAAGCTGGACTTAGAAAAGCATGGCTATTACTAATAGCGAGGGCCTAAAGCAGGGCGCCATGTCTATTATAATATTCTCTGAATAGAGTTCTGAAGGGCAGGTGTTTTTTCGATGCCTTTAATCAGTCCGTAGACCATATAGACTGGAGCAACATAGTGTGAAATGAGGCGGTAGAAAACGTTTTGACCTTTCATTACACCCAATAGGGCATCTAGCAGTATAAGTGCCATTGACAAATAACCCAGCGGTGAAAAGAACAAACCAAAAACAAGCATGGCCAGTATTAGCAGGCCTTTCATGTGCCCAGAGCTATTTAGGCGGGCATAACAACCCTTGCTATTATTGAGGTTTTTTCTAATCACTTTGCCATAATAGATAAATAGACTATTTTTAAACTCGGCTTTTATTCGAGAGGCATCGCTATAGGGAACGGTGTGGTGAACTCCCATAGAAATTGGGATGGCCGTCAAGCGGTACTTTTTTGTTATTCTAAGTGTGTAATCAAAATCCTGGCACTTAACAAAATGGTCATCAAAAGAGCCTATTTCATCAACAATGCTCTTTTTTACCATAAATATTCCGCCACAAGAGTAGCGTTTTTCTTCAGTATTTATAGAGGTGCGGTTTTTAAGAATACTATTTCGCACGGAAAAGGTTTCATCGTATTCATAGTCGTCTAGCTGGCCAAATACTGCATCGGTCTCATTGTTTTGAATTTTGTCTATGCCAGCGGTAATAAATTCGGGATTGAGCTCAACGTCGCCATCAACAAAAAAGACAATATTTTTTGTTGCCAGCTTGAGCCCCTCGTTACGAGCGGTTGCGGCATTTTGTTCGCCCGCTATAGAGACGACGCTCAGGCCCTGGATTTTATCCTTGAATGATAGAGCGACATCCAGGGTCTGGTCAGTGGAGCCAGAGTCAACAAAAATAACGTCACAGTCTGCCATGTCGAATTGAGCAATGGCCTCCAGAGACTTGGCTAATGCAAACTGTTCATTTTTGGCAATTAGAATGAAAGAAACTTGAGTGATTTTCATCCCGCAAGTATAGCTTAAGGAAGATAATAGGCCAGAGTTTGTAAGGTGGTGATTCTGTTGATAGTTACATAATAAATACCAAACTATACCGCAAAATACCAAGAACTAGCTTAAGCAGCATGCTATTCTATTATGTGATCACATAAGTACCGAGCTTACATAAATATAAGACTGATCAATTATTAAGCTGCGCCAGCAGCAACCAATCGTACAGAGTTAGCAAAATGGTAGCAAAAAGTCATACTCCCGCAGTTTCTGCCTCGGGCGCTGCCCGTTTATTGGCGGGGATAGAGCGTGCTTCTTATAAGCACCGCTACCTGTGGTATCTGCTTTTCTTGAGTTTACCCCTCACTCATCTGCTATGGGGCAATATCAGACCCTATGAAATAGTGATTATCATGTCGTTTGTGATTATTGCGGTTTCGGGAAAACTATACCACCAACGCATCACGGTCCTCGATCAACTGGTATTTATCTTTGGCATCTTTATGCTGCTGCCTGTGTTGCTCGGTACGGATAGTTTTTATGATTCAGCTCGTCAATACCGTTATCGCGTATTAGGCCCGGTGCTAACTTATATTGTGATTAGAATACTTCCTTTTGCCTTCAAAGAAATCACCCGCGGGCAGGTATTATTTTTGCTGGTGGTAGTGGCGCAAACCCTATTAGCAATACTGGAATATATCAAGCGGGGGGAACGGCCTTCCGGTTTAACGCACTGGTTTGTGGGTTATGTCATTAAGTACTCATTTACGGTTTCTTTGGCGATATTTTTTGTTTTGTTTACCTTGTTAAAAACACGGATTAAAACCGTTAAGCTAATTTTACTGCCGATACTTGCAGTGCTTCTATTGGGGCTGGTGGTTGGTGCTTCGAGGGGTGTGTTGGCACCGTTTATGGTAATGCTTTTTTCCTCCGCCTATATCTGGAAGAGTAAGAATCGACGAGGCTTGATGTCGCTTGGGGTTAAGGCGTTTTATTTGGTGTTTCTATTCTCCGTGGCCTTTTCGCCACCAAAGTTTGAATATGATGAATCTGTAGTATTAGTTGGTAAAGATAGAGATAGCTTGCAACGTATTTTAGCGTTTGATGACTATTTTCGAGATGTCACCAATCGTATGCAGTTTTGGTCTGGTGTGTTCTCGATGTCACTGGATAAACCTATGCTGGGCCATGGTACGGCGGGCTTTGAGCGCTCTACAGAAATAGAGGGGGCGCATAAACCCCATCATAGTCATAATATGTTGATGACTTCAGCCTATACCAGTGGGCTGATAGGCTTGACTATTTTCGTGTTGATAATATTTTCTGCCGTCACTTTGGTGAAAAATTTTGGCGGAGACCGATGGGATGGCGAAGTTATTGAAAAGTGCTTTATTGGTTGGTTTGGTATCTTTATGATTGTTGGTTTAACCAATGATATTAATGGTGGCATAGTAATATTAGTATTCTTTATGTTTGCCATGATGCAAAAAATCGCAATACATCGGCGCCTTGTTGTCGCAAAAGAATTATCTGAGAGTATGGTCGCATAGTCGATACGTTGTAAAATCAGTACATTAAAAGGCTGATACATTAA
The DNA here is from genome assembly GCF_029238675.1 of Oceanicoccus sp. GTDB lineage: Bacteria > Pseudomonadota > Gammaproteobacteria > Pseudomonadales > Dasaniaceae > Oceanicoccus. The sequence continues at coordinate 59,052 of NZ_JAQWFR010000024.1, forward strand.
AAGGTTGATAGCATGTCAATGAATTCGTTAGAAGAAGAAATAAAAAAAAGCGAAGCGAAGAAAAAAGCTAGAAAGGCAAAGCCTGGTGGGCTTCCGAAACTGATAAATATCCCCAGGAATTGGGCGCATCAGGCTATTTCATATTTAGATCGTGGTGAGCTCTATTTCCGCATTATCAGCCAGGTGCTGGAAACCGCGCTGGTATACTATCTGCTGGCTTGGTTATTGGCCTTGGATAGCTGGATTATATTTGCTATTGCTTTCGTAATCGTACATACCTTGAACTGGATTTTTAATTCAACTTTTTGGGCAATTATAATCTTTACCTTTCCCTGGTTGCGAAACCCCGGTGAAAAGGCCACCTGTGATTTTTTGAACGATATGGCAGTGCGCTTGCGAAAAAGCGAAAGCATTGTAGGCATGGCAATGTACGGCAGCGTTACCCGAAAAGTGTGGCATGACCGCAGTGACCTGGATATGCGAATTGTGCGAAAGCCCGGCTTAAAATATTGGCTACCAGCTAATTTGATTATGCTCAGAGAGCGTATTATCGCCACCATGGCGATACAGCCAATGGATATGTTTTTAGCTGATGGCGTAAAGTTTTTAGGTTTGCTAAGGGCAGATGAGCCCCCGGTTTTTATGATTTTGCGAGATGAGGCACTTAGCAAGGCCTATCCCGGTTTTGAAGCCATCGATGAAATACACTCGCTGTGTGAATAATGGAAAATAATAATAACAATAAGAATAGGTCAACAGTGCAGCAACTCGAAATACTAAGTGTACATTGGGGCTTTTCACTTGGCGGTGTAGCAAAATACTCCCTGCTGATTGATGGCGTTAGTCAATACCAGCCGGTAAAAATTAAAACTATCTGTGTGCTTATCGAGGGCCGGCAATATGATGAAGTGGTATTAGATGAAATAAATGCCGAGATAATATGTATTAAACATGCTGGGGATATCGCCGGTATTAAAAAATTATTTCGTTATATAGACCAGTCAAGGTCTGATTTTGTGATGACACATGGCTTTAATGCTCACTTTATGGTGATGCTACATCGTTGGTTTGGTAACAGTCGCCCCCAGCGTATTAGCTCTTATCATGGTGAGTACCATGCAACAACACCGGCACGCCAATTGATCGAGCCGGTTTATAATTATTTTACACCGTTCTACTTTCGCCATTTCGTCAGTGCCATTGTGCCAGTAGCAGAGCATTGTGCAACACACCTGATTAAACACGGTGTGGATAAAGACATTATCCAAGTGGTACATAATGGCATAGACGATATCAGTCGAGATGAACAGGCCCGCGATCTGTTAAGAAAAGAGTGGGGCATAGCCGATAATGACATCGTCGTTGGTACCGCTTCCAGAATGGACCCGGTTAAGGGCCTGTCCTATTTAGTAAAAGCCCATGCACAGGTGGTTGCAGAAAATCGACAGGTAAAATTAGTTATTCTAGGTGTGGGCGAAGAAGAGCAGATGCTTAAAGAGCTGGTCAGCACCATGGGCTTAAACGACTCGGTTATTTTCCCTGGCCTACGCAACGATGTACCCCGGTGCCTGGAGGCATTTGATATATTTGCACTACCCTCTTTGGCCGAGTACCACTCCATAGGCTTGTTGGAGGCGATGCGTGCAGCTAAGGCTATCGTATCTACCGACGTAGGTGGCAACACCGAGTCGGTAAGAGATGAAAAAGAAGGTTTAGTAGTAAACTCCAGGCAAGTGCAACAATTAACCGGTGCTCTGCTGAGAATGGCGAGTGATCCATCTTTAAGAGCGCGTTTAGGTGCTGCTGCCCAACAGCGATTTAAAGAAAATTTTACTTCAGATGTTATGGTTAAACGAACCGCTGATTGGTTAAACAGCTTGCGAAAGTTACTGTCGTGAATATTGTATTTGTCGTTTACAACTATATAGATAGCAAAATACCTTTGCAGCCCTGGCTGACCATTGATCAGGTAGCCTGCTATATGTCATCTCATGGTCATTGCGTGTCGGTGATTACCGATGTTGAAGATCCCTATAAAAGTGAACACTATGAGGTGCTGGCCGTTAAAAGTTTGCGGGGGACCAACTCCCCCGAAATTTTACAGCACATAGACCGGCTGCAACCGGATAAGCTGATCGCCCTGGTGACGCCGCTTACCTTGGCTACATCCAGCTGGTATAGCATTGCTAAGCCAAAACAGTTTTACGCTTTTGTCTCTTATCCCTTTTATGGGCTGCAGGATTTTATAACGGCTGCCCGCTATGTGCCGTTTAGTGAGATGGCAAAATTTGCCAGGCAATTGCTAATCCCGGGTTTTATTTGGCAGAGAAAACTTAATCAATACTTTGCCGGGCTTATCTCCCAGTCTGAACGAACCTGTGAAGTTCTATCCAAATCGCTGCATGACGCAAATATAAATCTTATTGCTCCGGGTATTGACCTGAATAAATGGTCGCCAGTGACTCAGTTGCCCCAAAGCAATAGTGATGAAACAATATTGATTTATATGGGCACCGCATCAGATATTAGAGGTTTTTATCTACTGCTGGATGCCCTGGCAAAAACCCGGTCAAGCTCGCTAAGGCTCAAGGTTCTGGCTCGCAGTGCCAGCAAAGAAGATGTGGCGCATTTGCAGCAACAGGTTCACAAGAGAAATATAAGCGAAAAGGTTGTCTTTAAAGGTGGTTGGCTGGAACAGCAGGACCTAAAGGCAGAACTGTCTTCCGCTTCGGCGGTGGTTTTGCCTTTTGTCCTCGTGCAGTCCGATTTACCCGTAGCAGTAATGGAGGCGGTTGCGGCCGGCGTTCCTGTTATTACCAGTGATATTGTAGGCTCATCTTATTTGATCAAAAATGCCAGTATTGAAATCAACGCCGGTGATGTTGATCAGCTGGCCGCAGCCCTGGATAGCTTGGCTAAAGATAGTGACCGGCAACAAGAATTGAAAAATGCTTGCGCAGGTCACTATCAAAAAATGATTTCCTGGGATGAAATGTCGCGGCAATGGTGTGAAGTGCTGGAGCTTGATGATGATTGATAACTCGCGCTCAAAGGGCACTATTGTGGTGTTTATCACTGGTGTTGATGGTTCGGGCAAGTCAACACTGACTGAGTGGCTCGAACAAGAGTGCAACCGGCGCAGTCTAAGCGTTAACAAGGTATGGTCCAGGTTTAATAATTATTTTTCCAAGCCCTTGCTCGCATTGTTGCGCTTAACCGGGCATAACTATTATCGACAAGTAGATGGCGAGCCTTTTGGTTTTCATGACTTTGAGAAGCTGGGATTGCTGCGCTATCTTTTTGTGGTTCTGCAAATTCTGGATGTCCGGATTGCTACTCGACTGAAAATACTGAGTAAGCTAGGCAAAAGCGATGTATTGATTTGTGAGCGTGGACCATGGGATACATTGGTTGATGTTATGGGTGATATAGCGGTAGAGGATCTTGGAGAGAGCGCTTTTGGCCGGGCCTTTGTTTCGCAGGTACAGGGCCTTGGCCATACATTATTAATTAGCCGTGACTATAACGCCATTACAGCCATCCGGCAGGAGTTGAAAGAGGATCATAAAATGGAAACCAAGATCCGCTTGTATCAGCGGCTATCATCTACATTTGACTGGGCGGTCATCAATAATAGCGGCAGTCTGGACGAGACCAAACAGCAAATTTTAAATGCACTATCTTTAGCTCAAGGTAAAACATCATGAGTAAACCTGTAAAAGCCTTTGTTATTGGTGCCGGAGGAGGGCATCTAACAGAATCACTATTGGCGACAGAGGGCGTGCCCATTGATCGAATAATTATTACATTCAGAATGGCACATACAGAAGAGACCCTTAAGTCTGAAAAAGTGCGCTATATCGTTGACCCCCATGGAAACTTAATAAAGTATTTAATTAATTTCTTGCAAAGCTTTTATATTTTATTGCGTGATCGCCCCAAGGTTATTATCAATACCGGTGGTGGGATTTCTATTGCCACATCGCTGCTGGGGAAATTCCTATTTCGTTCCAAATTAATTTATATTGAGTCCGGTGCTCGGGTGACCACAGCATCCAAAACCGGCGACCTTATGTACAAGCATGCAGATCTTTTTATTGTACAGTGGAAGGGCCTGCTTAAGTTCTTCCCCAATGCCGTCTATGGTGGGGTGTTACTATGAGTCTTGCTATGAATATCGTGGCATTGGTTGGCACCAACCCCTATCCCTTTGACCGCTTTATAAAACCTATGGACCAGTTGGCGGGTGAGCATGGCTGGGATGTTTTTATCCAGACTGGCAGTTCAGAATATCGGCCTTATCACTGTGAGTATGAGCAGTTTATTGAAAAAGATAAGCTGCATGCAAAGATAAAACAAGCTGATGTAGTAGTTTGTCATGGCGGTTTTGGCAGCATTAGAGATGCGCTATTTTATAACAAGCCCATTGTGGCAGTGCCCAAAAAGCCCGAATTAGGTGAGGCGCAGGATTACCAGGAAGAGCTGGTAAGAGAGCTCGAAAATACTGGCTATCTGATCGCCGTATATGATATTGAAAATCTCTATAGCTCAATTATAGCGGCCATCGATTTTACGTCGGCTGCCGTTGCGGGTAATCAGATTCCGGGCATTGTTAGTGATTATCTTAAATCAGTGAATTTAGCTTAAAAACCAGAGAAAAACATGTCAGAAAATAATGAAAAAGCAATGCGAATTCTGGTCACTGGCGGCTCAGGTTTTATCGGCGCCAACCTGGTGAAGTATTTTATTGATCGCAATATTGAGATCCAGAATATTGATGTCGTGCCTCCCACCTTGATCCCCAGTCAGGAATCTTCTTGGGTTCAGCAGGATATTTTGGACGCAGAGGGTTTGAAAAAAACCTTTGAAGACTTTTCACCCACCCATGTTATTCATATGGCGGCGCGTACGGACCTTGAAGAAGAAAATGACATTAATGGCTATAGTGCGAATATACAGGGTGTAGAGAATGTCTTAAATGCAGCCAAGCTACCGAGTGTTGAGCGGGTCATTATTATTTCCAGTATGTTGGTCTGTGAGCCTGGCTATTTACCCAAAGACGATTTGGATTTCAAGCCCAATACACTCTATGGTGAAAGCAAAGTAGAAACAGAAAAAGCGGTGCGTAAACAACAACTACCCTATAGCTGGTGCATTGTTCGCCCGGCTGTTATTTGGGGGCCACACCACCTAAGGCTATTGGATGGTTTCTTTAAAATTATGCGCAAAGGTTTATATTTCCACCCGGGTGCGTCCCAGGCCAAACGCTCTTATGGTTATGTGGGCAATTCTGTTTATCAATTAGATAAATTATTACAGGTGGAAGAGACGGCGATAGCTGGAAAAGTATTTTACCTGACTGATCCACCGATCAATCTGCATGAATGGGTAAATGGTTTCTCCCGGTTATTTCACGGCCGGGATGTGCGCAATATCCCCGGGTTTATTCTGCAAGCGGCAGGGCTGGTCGGGGATATGCTGGAAAAAATAGGCATTCATAAATTTCCGATGAATAGCTTTCGTTATCGCAATATGACGGCAAACAATATAGTCCCTACCGAAGCGATCAGTGAAGTGGTCGGGCCTTTGCCCTATACAATGCAGCAGGGTATTGCAGAAACCGTAGATTGGATAAAAGAAAACTAGGAGCCTTATAGAGTGAAAGTTCTAATAAATAGCATCAATTATTGGCCAGAGTTGACAGGTATTGGCAAATATACCGGTGAGATGGCCGAGTGGTTGGCGGCCCAGGGACATGATGTCTATGTGGTAACAGCTCCACCTTATTATCCTGCCTGGAAAGTAGCTGAGGGTTACCGTAGTAGTGCTTATAAAACAGAGCAAGTCGCCGGTGTAACTATTATCCGTTGCCCAGTCTGGGTGCCACCGTCGCCGACGGGCCTAACCCGTATTATTCATTTACTTTCATTTGCCATGTCCAGTATGCCCGTGATGTTATGGCTAGCATTAACTAAGCGGCCCGATGTAGTACAGGTTATAGAGCCCCCCGTAGCCTGTACCCCGGTCGCATGGTTGAGTGCAAAACTGGCGGGCGCCTTCTCATGGCTACATATTCAGGATTTTGAAGTGGATGCCGCCTTTGAATTAAACATTTTACCTGAGGGGCCCGTCCGTAAGGTGGTAGAAATGATTGAGCGTTTTATCATGAGAAGGTTCGATAGAGTCTCTACCATCTCGGAAAAAATGCTCGAGCGCTTAGTGAGCAAAGGCATTGATCCCGCCAAACAATTTTTATTTGAAAATTGGACGGATATTGATGCGATACAGCCTATAGCCGGGATTAATAAATTAGGCTTAGAATTAAATATTGATGCCGATAAAAAGGTGCTGCTGTACTCAGGTAATATGGGCAAGAAACAAGGTCTTGAAATACTTGTTGAGCTGGCTAAAGGTGTTCAGCACAGAGAGGATATTATTTTATTACTATGCGGCGATGGGGTTATGCGGCCTGAGTTGGAGCATTTGGCGCAGGGCTTATCAAACATTCAATTTTTGCCGCTTCAACCGATGGACAGGTTGAATGAGCTATTAAATATAGCTGATATTCACTTGCTACCGCAGCGAGCAGGTGCGGAGGATCTTGTAATGCCTTCAAAATTAACCAACATGTTATCCAGCGGAAAACCAGTTATAGCCACTGTTGGGCAAAATACCCAGGTAGCTAGCGTAGTCAAGCTGTGTGGAGCAGTGGTATCACCTGATAATGCAGCGCAGCTCTGTCAGGCTGTTATAGCATTAATTGATGACCCGGAAAAAAGTGCCCGCCTGGGCGCTGCCGGAAGACGTTATGCCGAACAAAACTGGGAATTGAATGCGGTATTACATAAAGCGTTTGTCCTATAAAAATACCCCGGAATTAAAAGCATGCCAGAAGATAACTCTTTAAATCAAAGGCCCATTGTCCATATGGGATTTCACAAAACAGGAACCAGCTGGTTTCAACGTCAGTTTTATCCGAGTGTAGAAAATCTGGACTACATGCATCACTATCAAGTTAAAAAGATTTTTCTTGACCCCAGGGGCTTGGAAGAAACGGGCAGCGAAGAAAAAGATATAGCGATGTCAGGAAAAATTCTTTGCCATGAAGAGCTTTCTGGCAATATACAAGCGGGTGGCCTGAATTCGTTTGCGACGATGGAAATTGCACGCCGAATAAAGGATAAAGTAGAAAATCCTAAGATTGTTCTATTTATTAGAAACCAAAAATGTATGATCGCTTCAGCTTATTCACAATATATAAAAAATGGTGGAAACTATTCGGCTAGTCGATATTTGTTCCATAAAGAGTTTCAAAAGACGCATAGAGAGGCATTGTTTTCTTTTCAGCATTTCGATTATGACTTAAAACTAAAGTATTACGAGAGCCTTTTTGGAAAAGAAAATATACACCTCTATCTCTATGAAGACTTTTCTGCCGACGGAGAAGGATTTATTAAGCAATATAAAAAGGATCTTAATATTGTCTGTTCAGTGATGCCAAAGGCAAGAGTCAATGTTGCCTATGGTCGTGGCATATTACAGTTGTCTCGATTAATAAATGTTTTTTCACGAGAGGCGATGATTTATAAATATTATTTATTACATTTACCAGGGCTGCACAGCCTGGCCCGAAGGGTTCTGCCTAAACTGAATAAGATAAAGCTATTTAATAAAAAGGCCACACCGGAAGCATTGCTGGGCGATGATAATATCAAGTTTATTGATGAATATTATAAGGCGTCTAATCGGAGATTGAGCGAGCGCTACCCCTTGGCTTTCGAGAAGCATGGTTATATTAAGCCGTGAAAGTAACCAGCAAGAAACTATTTCAGCTATATGGTTTTATAGTGTTGAGACTAATGAAAAAAGTGCATGTAAGGCGTTGATAATTTGACCTCAAAAAATAACGATAAACAAAAAAACTTCTTTTTCGATACCGCAGCACTAGTGGGTGGTAATGCAGGAGCACAGTTTATCACGGTGGCATTAACACCTGTGATTACACGGCTATTTAGCCCGGAGGCTTTTGGTGAGTTTTCTGTGATCGTGGCCTGTGCGGGGCCTTTTGTCGCCTTCGCGGGCTTGCGATATCACGAGGCTATCATGCTGCCTGAAAAAGAGTCCGATGCCTCGTCCTTATTTTGGTTATCCACTTATCTTATATTAGCATTAACGCTGCTAGTTACCATCGTCATAGCATTTATAGGGACAGACATTGCGAACCTTTTAGAGATCTCCCAGGCACACGGACTAATTTATTTTGTGCCTGTACTAATATTTCTTGTTTCGATACGCCGTGTGTTGGATGCTAAATTGCAGCGAGCACGGCAGTTTAAATATCTGGCTGGTACGTCAATTGGTGTAGCCATTACAGACCGGACGGTTTCCATCGGCGGTGGTTTATTAGCGTATCTATCGGCATCAACACTGGTTGTCGGTAGGGCGCTGGGTTTATTGTCCAGCATCCTGTTAATGTTAATAGCAAAAACACCGGATAAGCAGGCAAGTATTGGCAGCATTCGAGCGGTTGCCCGACGTTACAACAACTTCGCAAAATATGCATGGGCCGGAGTTATTCAACAGTTGGATATGGTATTGCCAACTATTGTTTTGGCGAGCATTTTTGGGCCGGTCGTCGCAGGTTTATATGCTCTGGCTAAAAGAGTATTGGCAGAACCTTCCTTAATAGTAGGGCGGGCCCTGTCAAAAACGTTTTACCAAAAAGCTACCGAACTACATCGGAACAACCAATCGATTGCCAAAATCACCGCTGAACTTTTAACTTACCTGATTAGCTGGATAGTCCCGCCTATGGTTATATTTTCCTTTGTGGCCGCTTCTTCATTTGCATTGGTTTTTGGTGAAGAATGGCGGCAGGCTGGAAGTTATAGTGTGCTACTAATACCGGTATTTATCGCTTCTTTTGTTATGCAGCCGCTGTCGAGAATATTTAATATTTTGGAGAAGCAGAAGCAGTTGGCTATGTTTTCTGTATTAAAATTATCTTTTACTGTGGCCGCTCTTATCAGTGGAATTTATTCTGAGTCGCCAGAGATGACTTTTACCTTGCTCTCAGTATTTGTGATATTTTTAAGTTCATCCCGTGGATATTGGATTCTTACTCAGGTCGGTGTGCCCAGGTTTACGATGATGCCCGTTTTCATAGGAGTTGTTGTCAAGTCGGTACTCTTTTCATTACCCATTGTTCTAGTACAACACTATTTTTCTCTGCCTGAATGGCAACAGATATTACTGGCCGCAATGCTGGTTGCTATATATATGGGCTGGATGGTGCTCAATGACAATCGTTTAAGTGCCATGCTTAAACGGAAAAAACATCCCCAATAATCAATGTGCGCAGTTTACGATAAGAAAAAAATCATATGCAAATGGAAGAGTCCATTAAACATGTTTTTAAAACATAAGAAATCTCCTCGCCTGCTCGCACTTATACTGCTGGCCGGCGTTGTCTCTATTTATCCAGTCAATGCCGAGCAGCTTGATAAGCTCATATGGCTCGATTTTAATCTGGACTGGGATGAGCAACTACCTTCACCGATTGCGATGGGGGGGCGTGTACTGGATGCCCCTGCAGGAAAGCATGGCCGTTTGCGAGCGGTGGGTGAAAAGCTGGTATTTGAAGACGGTACGCCTTTTAAACTCTGGGGTGCAGGTATAGCATTTTCAAACTCTATTGGCGGCAACGCTGTGCCCCCACCTAAAAAAGATGCGGCTAAATTAGCGGATAAGATTGCCAGCTATGGCTTTAACCATATCCGGTTTATTGGTTTTGATGGTAACGCAGAGCAAGCGATACAAAATTGGCATAAAAATGGAGTGATCAAATCTGAATTATTGGATCGCCTGGATTATTTAGTCAAAGAGTTACAGGAGCGGGGTATATACTATTCCTTTTCTATTAATAATAATTCTTCGAAATTATTTCGTGACACCAATATTCTTGAACCGAATGTCAAAGAACAGCCCTACAAACATTATAGAACCCTGCGCGTTATAGATGAGGCGGGTAGAACTAAAGTCGCCGAGTGGTCCAGGGAATTTTTAGCACATTACAACCCATATACTCAACAAACCTATGCTGAAGACAACGCCAATATCTATTTTAATGCCGTTAACGAAGATACTTCAGTGCTTACCTATTATACTCGGCTGCGTAAATTTAGCCCTGAGTGGGCAGAAAAAATTGAAAAGCAGTTCGCTGATTTTTTAAAGCAAAAATATAAGACAAACGATGCATTGAGAGAAGCCTGGTTGCAATCGGGAAAAGTAGGCCTGGAAAGTACAGAAGATATTGATGACGGCAGCGTTGCTCTCAGGCCGTTAACCAGAATAACCCTGATGAGCTCTGCACGCATATCGGATACCTCAGAGTTTTTGATATCACTTGATATCGCTATTGCGGAGGCTGTTTCTTCATCGGTTAAATCTGTTGGCTATGATCGCTTATATACAGGCAATAATAAATGGATGGGTTATAGCAGTTTGTATGCCAGCTATCTCCATGGAAATTATATTGAAGGGCATATCTACTATGGTGGTGGCAGATATATAGTTGATAAAAAAACCAATAAAAGAACCAAAGACCTCCTTGTTACTAATCGGAGTTATATCAAGGAGATGACAGCAGGTGAAAAAAGTTTAAGACCTTTATTTAATGATACCCGGTTTGGGATATCCCGGCTGCTGCCAACCAACCTGGTTGACAGGCCATTTATAGCCAGTGAGTGGAATCATGTTGTATGGAGTGATTATGCTTATGAGGGTTTATTCATTATGCTGGGTCTTGGCTCAAGAATGGGGGTAGATGGTCTTGATATGCAGCTATACTTTAATTCTCCAGGGCCAGATTATAAAACGACGACGGCTGAATCGTCATATACCATTACTGGCAGTCCGTTACATTTAGCCTTGCTACCCTCTATGGCGCTGGCATTCCAGAAAGATTACATAGAACAGGCAGAAATCAGGGCGGTGTACTGCCATGCTAAAGATAAAAACGAGTTATATCAAAAGGGCTTGTTACGGCCAGAAATAAAACAAGATTTTGAAACAGTCATCATGCGCCATGGCATAGAGTATGTTCGTGCCGCTATCGGTGAGGGCTGTGATTTTAAGCCTGAGAGGGGAAATAACCGCATGGCTGCAGTCGTCGAGCCAGTAAGCTACAAAAATGGTCACTTTAATATTTATACGAAAAAATTTGAAGCATTGGTAGGTGACCTAGTTAACAACCAAAACAAAGGCGGGGTCTTATCTGTCAATTTATCACAACAGGGAAGCCTATCCGCTATCAGCCTTGATGATCAGCCCCTAACAGAGTCATTATGTATTTTAACAACAGTGGGTGGGCCGATAAAAAATTCGAAGGCTTATTTCAGCTACGATAAAGACGGAAAGAAATCGATTCACTCGATGACAAAGGGCGAACCTCAAATCAGGGCTAATACCGGTGAGATACAACTGCGATTAAATAAACTGTCCACCACTAGCAGGATTGCTTATAGTATTAGGGCTGATGGCAGTAAAACAAGACTCGATAATGCCGTCATTGCTAACGGCGATAAGGAAATTGTTAGCCTAACAGCAGAAAGCCTGGACTCTCCCTGGGTACTCGTTGGAGCACCATCATGCGTCAGCTAATAAGATATTTAAAAAATACCCTTAACCCCTCCTATGCGTTATCACCTTTGCTGTTAAGGTCGGTGAGTGTCGACGAAATGCCCTCGCCAATCGGGCCGATTGTTTATTTGCCCGCTGAGACGATTGATTGCCAGGAGTTACCTGGCATGCCTGTTACACCGCATATGTCCCATTTACAGGAAGCCAGTCATAGCTCCATGACGGCTACGGTTAGGGTTTTAGAAAATTTGATTTATGTGGCAGAGTGCACGGCCAAGAACCTACTACTCTCGCCGCAAAGGAAATTTATCAGCGAAAGTAGTAGTACCATGAAAAGCACCAGATCATTCAGATGGCAGAATGCGCGTCGCCCTGTTTGTAAGTCCTATAAAGGCTTAAACATGGTTTTTCGTGGCGTGAGCAATAATTTTTATCATGCGCTAATCGACAATTTGCCACGCCTTATGGCGCTATCTGATACGGCCCTTGGCCTTACGGAAAATGTTCGATTGCTTATACCCGGGAAATTATCCGGCGCTGAAGCTGCACTGTTGGAATTGGTTTTGCCTGATAATGTTGAAGTCGAGATTATAGAAGCCGGGAAGTCATATCATTTAGAGCGCTGTCTTTTTGCTACATTTGCAACCAGGCAGTTTTCAGGCTTTGTGCCCAGCGCCTACCTGGACTGGCTTGGTAAGCATGTGCTACCCCAGCGAGAACGAAAGGCCAATCGGCTTATCTATATTTCCAGGCAAAAAGCTCCAAAAAGAAGATTGCTAAACGAAGACGAAATGATTGCCTGTGTGAAAGGCTATGGATTTGAGGTTTTTAACCTCGAGGATCTTTCCCTATCTGAGCAGATAGAATTATTTTATGATGCAAAATGTGTTATCGGTTTACATGGGGCGGGCTTTACCAACCTGGTTTTTAGCAGCGGCCTGCAGGTTATTGAACTTTTTCCTTATCAATGGGTAAAGCCCAGCTACTATTTTCTAACAAAGGCTGTTGGCGGCCATTATCATTATGTGGTGGGCGAAGGTGATGAAATAAATGTTGATGTGGCGTTGCCGGTTAACCTTGTTAGGGAGCGTATAGAAGGTCTGGCCCTATAGCATTATGCAAGACTTTTACTTGTCGTCTTATCTGCATTTTTTTTCACAGCTCGGGTTAGCCATCGCGTCACCGGTTGTTCGATTAATAGATAACAGACATGACCGCCAATAATAGAAAGTATAACGGCGGTGACGATAAAGACACTAAAGTGGACTTCTAATCCGAGAACTTTTCGCCAAGTGAAGCCTAAAAGGTTAATAGTAAAAAGGTGTGTTAAATATAACGAATAAGAGCTGGCTCCAAGCCTGGCTAAAATTGTGGGAATGTTAATAGAGTACATACGCTCCCAATAAATAGCACCTATAACAATAAAGAAGCTTGGAATCCCCCACTTGACCACCCGCCATTTAGGGGTGGTATCAAAGAACATAGAAACAAATAAAAGTGCAGCGCCAAAGAAAAACCATAGATGCGGAGAGGGAATAGAGTTTCGGTTGAAATAAACAGTGGCAATAATACAACCCATTAGAAATTCAAGTAACAATGGGTGTGTATAAACCTTAAGCTGCCAAACATCGGCGAAGAAAATGCTGCCAAGAATGCAGCTGCCGATAAACCAAAAAGCCAGTAGATATAAAAATAAACGCTTAGGGAAAAATAATAAAATAGCGACGACACAATAAAAATACATTTCATACAGCAATGTCCAGCCAACCGGCAAAATGGTTTTAATAGCGCCATCATGGGGTGTTGGATAGGGTAAAAATAACATCGAGGTTACATAATGGCTGATATTAAAACTTTTACCGTCACTAAAATTTTCAGGCGACAGGAATAATAACAGGGCGATAAACGACGTGTAGAGCCAGTATGTTGGTGCGACCCTGATAAATCGTTTTATAATAAATGAGTTGCTACTACCCGGTGTTTGAAACGCATTTTGCGTTACATAAACCATGATAAATCCGCTAATAACGAAAAAAATATCGACCCCTGCACGGCCAACACCAAATGTCGTTAAATCATTGGATACCAGATCCCTTGCGGCGAGGTGCATGTAGCTATGCAAGATAACGACTAAGATTGCAGCAATGGCACGTAGTGCCTGTATCGATTCAAGAGTGTGTCTGGCAGTCATGGGTGTTTTATATACCGTTAATTATGTTTTTTTTGGCAGATTACATGAATACTATCATTTTTAGTCTATTTGCAATCGTTTATATAAGTACATATCTTACAGCTACAGACAGTAATATTACTATAACCACCATAACGAGAGCCATTTGCTGAGTAATGCCATGAGCGATAACGATAACACCAGTGGTCATAAGGCCTCTTTTATTGGTATAGGTGCGCAGAAATGTGGTACGACATGGGTCCACCACTGTTTAAGTCAGCATCCCGGGATTTATGCTGCCCAGGGGCAGGACAAGGATACAAAGTTCTTTGGTAGTTTTTATGATCGAGGCTATCAATGGTATGAGAGTCATTTTGCAGAAGCCTCGCCCGGGTTGAAGAGGGGGGAGGTTTCAACCTCCTATTTTTATAATAGTGATATTCCTGAGCGTATTCGGCGGTATAACCCGGATGTAAAACTATTTGTCTGCCTAAGAGACCCTATAGAACGTATTATTTCAAACCACAAGCACCAAGTACGTGGGCGGCAGATTTGGGGTGATAATTTTTCCCTGAAACATGCGCTTGATAATAACCCTGCCTATATCATGCAGTCGCGGTATGCCCTTCATCTCGAGCGTTGGTATAAGGTGTTTCCCAAAGAGCAAATCAAAATTGTTTTTTTCGAGGATATTTATTCTGCGCCACAGCAGCTTATTAGTGAGCTATATGAGTTTCTGGAAGTAGATGCCAGCTTTATACCACAGGAGTTAGATACGGTTGCGAATGCATCCTATCTTCCGGCCGCTGGCGGCACGACTAAAATCGTTGCCACCGCTGGTCGCGCGCTAAGGTCAATAGGTCTGGGTACGATAGTAGAGCAGGGCCGTAAAATGGGCATTAATCAGTGGTTGAGACGCTCTAAGGCGCCTGCGAATAAGGAAACTCTTACCGTTGAGGCGGAGGCACTTGAGCAGATTTGTAGCCTCTTACAGCCCGACGTCGACAGATTGAGTGAGTTAACTGGCAGGGATTTGTCCCATTGGCTGAAAAAATAGCTATAGCCATGGCCTACTAGTTATTTGGCAGCCTTTGAAATAGTTTTTCCAGCTCAATCTCTTTTAGAATATTCATCAGTGTCTTTTTTTCATCTTCATTGAAGATTTCATCATACTTATTGCGGCTTTGTATCTGGCTTCCCATATTGGTCTTCCAGGCTTCCTTGGTGGTTTTGACCGATTCAACCTGATTAGAGAAGTCGCTGATACA
Organism: Oceanicoccus sp.; assembly: GCF_029238675.1. Lineage (GTDB taxonomy): Bacteria > Pseudomonadota > Gammaproteobacteria > Pseudomonadales > Dasaniaceae > Oceanicoccus. The sequence continues at coordinate 74,130 of NZ_JAQWFR010000024.1, forward strand.
GCCTGTGTTTTCTTCAACGCCAATAAAAGCAAAAAGCTGCTCGGCAACTTTTTCGGGATTTTTGATAAGGTCCTCATAGAAAACAATGAAGTGGTTATTGTTGTTGGCACAGTCTGCCGAATAACGTATAGCACGGCACCAGTTAGTGGCTAGCCGTTCAAGCTTTCCCTGGTAAAACGTCGTATTCCAGGCGGTGTCGGGATATTTTTGTGCAGCATCATATAAGGAGGCCACGACATCTTCCCCCGGGCGCACTATGTGGATGAACTTTGCATCGGGAATGTGTTGCTCAATAACATCCATATAAGCAATATTATTGGGGGTTTTAATTAGCCAATGCGAGGCGCTGCGTTGCAGTGATTGTCTTTCGAGTACCTCAAGTAAACGTTTGAATTGTGATTTAACGGTAAGTTGTTGCCCAAAACTCAGGCGTTGAAATGCCTGATCTTCTATATTGTCAGCAAACCTTGCCAGGGAGCGAGCCCCCGAGCGTGGCTGGGGAGCAAGCCCTATGGCCAGCATATAGCGCTGAATACGGCTTTTAAGGCGTTGTTTGTAACCGCCAGGGTTGCCAAATAGCCGCTCCTCGGTTTGACCAATAATACAGGATAGAAATTGGGTTTCAGGAAACGAGACTATCGCTGGATGGGCGCTGACTATTGCTTGCAGAAGAGTGGTCCCTGACCTGGAGCATCCAACCATAAAGAGCTTTCCAGGAGAGTGGGGCATAAAGTGTGTGCTTCCAAAAGGTAATAGGATATAGGTCGTTATTTCCTAATTATGCCTATTAGAGTGATCCTACTCCAGAGCAATTTTGTGGATAATAGAGGGTGATAATACAGATTTGCCCCGATATGGACTTTTTTACACTGTTCAGGCATTCATTTTGGCGTTATGGTTGTACTCAAATATTATAATAAGCGAATTAGTGGTTAGTGATAATGATTGCTAGCAGACCTGGAAGGCATGGTTTCCATCATGGCTCGATCCTTCTATGCCTCTTTAAAACTGTTCTAGCCGGGCTGGTTGTAGCTGGCTTGGTGGCCTGCGGCGGCGGCGGGTCTGGCGCGGGGCCCGCCGCCGCTGTGGAGACTGGTACCAATCGGCCCGCAGTGCCAGCCGTTAGTTCGGATGATAGTTCAGCCGTTAGTTCGGATGATAGTTCAGCTGATAGTTCAGGGACAGGCGGTAGTGCCAATACCAGTGCCAATACCAGTGACCAGTGGAGTGAAACACCCCAGCCCGGCTTTGAGGTAGTGAGTATTGATGATTGGACACAGACCAGTGTCAGGAAAGTGCTCAAAACTTTCGCCTACAATGGCTTGGCCACGGATGAGCAAATCCTGGCCTGGGCTGGTACCGCCCCGCAAACCGCTATCGCTGAAATGCTAACGTTTAGTTACAGCAATGAAAAATTGTCCCCAATGGATGGCGAGACGGCTAATTACAATGAGTCGCTGAGAACTCTGCAGGAATTCTGGAGTAGCGATGATAGTGCCAACCCCGTGCGCTGGAACTTTCGCAAGCAATATAATGTATTACTCAGCCGTCAGGCCGCCCTTAGTCCTACCAACCTTCAGCGTACCTGGGTACAAGCCGTAAGCACTCGAGGGGTTAACCCATTTCTGCATAAAATCACCTTTTTCCTGACCAACTACCAAATGGCAGTGGATTTCAGAAGCACCAAGAGCGGGATTTATACCAGTTATTACGATGCCATGATGGAGTATTTAGTCTCCGGTATTCCCTTTACTGCGGTGATTGCAGAGGCTTCAAAGTCCGCTACAGTGTCTAAGTTATACGCTCACCGTGCCAATACCTACGACAACGATATGGGGCAGTTTTCGGGTAATGACGATTTTGCCCGAGAGTACTTTCAGCTCTTTTTTAGAATTCAAGGTGAGCAAGAACATCAGGATTATCATGAATTTGTGACCATAGAAAATAATGCCCGTGTGCTGACAGGCATGGATATAGATCGCGAGTATGGTGCCTATGGTAGTGGCGCTAGCGTTGATCATTGGTTAGAGCCGATTAATTTCACTGATCATATTGATGGCAAAGGCAATGAATTAAATAATGGCACCAACCATCATGCAGGTTGTCTCGAAATTTTAAGAGAGCAAATTTGTGGCGCGACAGCGGAGGAAAAAATTGACCAGCTATCCCCGCTGGCTTCAAAGCACCCAGAGGCACTTAGCAATTTACCCATTTATATTATCGAAACCCTGGCCGATGACCGTTTAACCGAGGAAAAGAAATTAGTTATTCGTCAGGGTTGGCTGGATGCCGATGATGACTTGCTGGAATTTATAAGGTCTTACGCGATCTCTACAACCTTTCACGACAGCGATACCATTAAATATCAAAATGCTTTTGATCGAAATATTTCACTCTATAATGCCGTCGTGCTGGATAACCATGAGCTACTAACGGCACGCAAGACTCAATGGGGCTTACTGGGTTTTCTGGTTGGTCAAGGGGCTAGTCCATTCAGCCCGGCTCACGATGTGTTTGGTGGTCAAACAGGTTTAGATGCCGCTCGAAGTACTGGCTTGTTTAAAAAAGCCTATGAGGCGGTTACAGAAAATTTCGGTGAAAGCCTTACCGCTAAAAAAAATAACTATTACACAGACTCAAGTTTAGACACCGAAGTTACATGGAGTAAAGACTGGCGTAAATTGCTGGTTGCCGATGAAAACGGCGATTACATTGCCGATGAGGTGGCTAGTTTTTTATGGCAAAGAATCAACAGTGATGGACTTAAAAATTATGATGTTATCGCCAGATCCCAGATTCTAGCCTTATTGGTTCACGGCAAAGATTTTGGTTTGTTGATAACGGAGCTGGCACCAGCAGTGAGTACAGATAGTTTAGCTTATTATAGTAGCGAACAATTAACTACCGACCCAGGTCTTTTAGGTGTCATTGATATGCTGGCATCAACAAGCCTTCAATTGAATAACAATAGTAGTGCGAGCAGGGAAGAGGCTAACACCCAAATTGATTTAGCGGTTAGCTTTATTGCGGCCTTGCCTTATACCTTTGTGACCGCGGGCCAATAACAGTGAATAGACGAGAATTTAATAAGCTGTTTTTAAGTGCCTTTGCAGCAAGCGCCGGCGGGTTATTATTGCCGGCTGCAAGCCATAATTTATTCGCCGATGTGCCACAGACTGACAGACGCCTGGTCAACGTTATGCTGGAGGGGGGTGCTGACTTCAGGTTTGTTTTTGTACCAGCGCCTGATTACGACCCCACTTATGTAGAGCAATTTTGGTCTGCAAGGGCGGCCCTGTATGCTGCCGGTGATTATGCAGATTATGCATCTATGTATGACAGTGAATATATAACCGTTACTGACAGTGAGAGCGGTTTTTCTTTTGGGATTCACAAAAGCTGTGACTGGCTAGCCCAGCAGTTTACTATTGGAAACGTTGCGATAATTTCCAATGTGGTTGGTTCTAAAAATCGACGACACGATCATTCACAATTAATTGTGAATGCAGGCGATGTCACTACTGGTCGTATTGATACTGAGCGTGACGGCTGGGGAGGGCGTCTGGCCGAGACAATATCTGGTCAGTCAAATGTTGCGGCGTTAACCGAAGCGGTGTCTTTGTTTTGTAGTGGCACTAACTCTGCGGCGAGATTAGAGCATGTTTTTCACGCTATCAATTTGCGGGATATGTCACTGCCGCAGGTTAACCAGGGTGAAGATATTGCCAGCAATAGAAACGCTCTTATAAGGTCTTTGGCGGCTTATTATCATGCGCGCGGTATAGAGATAGAGTCAGAGAAAACCGCAGGGTGGCCTTATCGCCAATTCTTCAAACATCATAGTTTTCTAGATACATTTGGGGGAGATATTGAAGATGCTTTGTCCCTTGCTCCCCTGCCAGCGCTATTGCAGAACCTGAACTTAAATAACGACAAGTTCACCCAGCAGTGCCAAAATTTATACGATAGTTTTTTTATCTCGGATAAAGTTAATTCCAGAGTATTTTCATTTGATTATCGAGATTGGGATCATCACGCAGCACTTGAAGAAAAAATTACTTTGAATTTGACTGATGTCTTTTCCCTGAGTGGTGGTTTAGCTGCCGTCATGTCTGAAATGGCGTCTAATATACCAACAGCCTTTCAGGGCACCGTCTATCTGTTTGGGTCTGATTTTGGTCGTCAATTAGCAGCGAACGGCTCATCGGGTACTGATCATGGTACTGCAAGTTATTCGATAATCATCGGGCCGGCAGTTAATGGCGGTATCCGAGGAGACATGTTTCCATTGGCAGAAGCCCTGCCTGACCTCTCTGATGGCGCTGGCCGAACGCCCTTTGAAATACCCGGCACAGATATTGTCGGGGAGACCTCACTGGAGCGGGTGTTGGCAAAAGTCTGCGACTGGGTCAGTCCTGGCTCAGGCGAATTGGTTTGCCCTAATGCAGCTAGTGGCCCTCTTGAAGCTGGCGTTGATCTCAACAGCCTTTTTGGCTAGTAAATGATCAGGTCATTTGTTAAAAAAACAGTATAAATAGTGCCAAAAACTCTTCTGGCCATAGAAAGACACTCTGTGGTTAAATACCAGCAAAAATAAGTCGGGATATTTTAAGTGAGTAATAAAGTAGCTTTAATAACGGGTATTACAGGCCAGGACGGCTCCTATTTGGCGGAGCTTTTGTTAGACAAAGGTTATGAGGTTCACGGCATTAAGCGTCGAGCAGCCTCTCTGAATACAGATCGTATAGACCATATTTATAAAGACAGGCACGAGAAGGATGTCAGGTTTTTTCTGCATTATGGTGACCTCTCTGATACATCTAATCTAGTGCGTTTAGTTGGCGATATACAACCCGATGAAATCTATAATTTGGGTGCTATGAGTCATGTGGCGGTTTCTTTTGAATCTCCCGAATATACCGCCGATGTCGATGGCATGGGGGCGGTGCGTATCCTGGAGGCTATTCGCCTACTAGGGCTAGAGAAGAAGACAAAATTTTACCAGGCTTCTACGTCCGAGCTTTATGGCAAGGTTCAGGAAATTCCCCAGACAGAGAAGACGCCCTTTTATCCCCGCTCTCCTTATGCCGTGGCAAAAATGTATGCTTACTGGATAATTGTGAATTATCGAGAAGCCTATGGCATCTATGCCTGTAATGGCATTTTGTTTAATCACGAATCACCGCGACGCGGAGAAACCTTCGTAACGCGTAAAATTACCCGCGCTTTAGCTAATATCGCAATGGGCATTCAGGACACGCTGTTTTTGGGTAACATGGATGCCAAGCGTGACTGGGGTCATGCTAAAGACTATGTAGAAATGCAATGGCGTATGCTTCAACAAGATGAGCCTGAAGATTTTGTCATTGCCACCGGCAAGCAATACTCCGTGAGAGAGTTTGTCAACGTAGCTGCTGCGGAGCTAGGCATTAATATACGCTGGGAAGGCAGTGGCGTTGATGAAGTGGGTATAGTGGAGTCAGTTGATTCTGTAGATAGTGACCTAAAGACTGAACAACTTGTCGGCAAAAAGATCGTAAAAGTCGACCCCCGTTATTTCCGTCCAACGGAAGTAGAAACATTATTAGGTGACCCTTCCAAGGCTAAGGAAAAGCTGGGCTGGGTTCCCACTACCAGCTTTGAAGAGTTAGTGACTGAGATGGTGAACTTTGATCTCGATAAGGCAAAACGTTTTGCCTTGTTAAAGCACAAGGGATTTGATGTTTCTTTAACGGAAGAATAGCCGCCGATCATGGAACAGCAGTTCTAATGATCCTTTTAAAACTTAAAAAAAGTAGGTGCTAGTGTTAGATCTAACTGCCAGAGTGTTTGTCGCCGGCCATAAAGGTATGGTTGGCTCAGCGATTGTTCGTCAGTTACAGTCGTTAGGTTATAGTAATATCATCACCCGAGATAAATCAGAGTTGGACTTATTGTGCCAGCAGTCTGTGCGTGGTTTTATGCAGTCAGAAAAGCCTGAGTACGTCGTTCTGGCGGCTGCGAGAGTCGGCGGCATTCAAGCTAATAATAACTACCCTGCAGAGTTTATTTATCAAAACCTGATGATTGAGGCCAATATTGTTCATGAGGCACATAGTGCCGGCGTAGAGCGCTTGTTGTTTTTAGGAAGCTCATGCATCTACCCGAAGTTGGCAGCACAGCCAATGAAAGAGTCTGCATTATTGACGGGGGCTCTTGAGCCAACCAATGAGCCCTATGCGATTGCCAAAATTGCGGGCATCAAGCTGTGTGAATCATATAATCGTCAATATGGAACTGATTACCGATCGGTAATGCCCACCAATCTTTATGGTCCTTTTGATAATTTTCATTTGGAAAACAGCCATGTGATCCCCGCGTTACTTCGTAAATTCCATAGCGCTGTCGAAAGTTCTGATTCGACCGTTGAGGTATGGGGGTCTGGTAACGCTATGCGTGAATTCCTTCACGTGGATGATATGGCCGCGGCCAGCATTCATGTTATGTCTCTGCCAAAATATGAGTATGAACAGTCTACAGAGCCAATGTTGTCTCATATTAACGTTGGAACCGGAGTTGATGTCACCATTCGTGAGCTTGCCGAATGCATTTCCGAGATTAGCGGTTTTAAAGGTGAGATAGTTTTTGATGCGTCAAAACCTGATGGCGCGCCAAGAAAACTCATGGATGTATCTACGCTGCAAAAACTTGGCTGGCAACCGCAGTATGATTTAATGACCGGCCTTGCACATAGTTATGATTGGTTTATTAATAATCAGGCTCTTTTTAGAGAATAATAAGAGTAACAAGAGCAGGGATTAACGATCCTTGGTTGTAGTATAGATATCAACTACTAGAAAGTAACCACTATGAAAAAATTATCAGATGTTAAATTAGCCATTATTGGTTTAGGTTATGTGGGCTTGCCGCTCGCAGTTGAGTTCGGAAAGCATATACAAACGATCGGCTATGATATTGACAGTAGTAGAATCTCTGAGCTTCAGAAGGGCTATGACCGTACCAATGAAACAACGGCTGACGAGCTAGGACAATCTTCCCTTCTTGAAATAAGCAACACAAAAGAATTATTACGCACTGCAGATGTATTTATAGTCACCGTACCAACACCCATTGATGAAGACAAAAGACCTGACCTGACACCATTGAATGCGGCTAGTGAGCTGGTTGGAGATGTAATTAGTCAAGGCGCTATCGTGATTTATGAATCTACGGTTTATCCCGGTTGTACCGAAGAGTTTTGCGTGCCGATTATTGAACAATGCTCGGGATTGGCTTTAAACAGCGGTTTCTATGCGGGTTATAGTCCAGAGCGAATTAATCCCGGCGATAGGGAGCACCGTTTAACCAATGTCACTAAGATAACCTCTGGATCTACGCCTGAAGTTGCTGATTACATCGGTGAACTTTACGACACTATTGTTGAGGTTGGCACACATCGAGCGTCATCTATTAAAGTGGCGGAAGCGGCTAAAGTCATTGAAAATGTACAGCGCGATGTGAATATTGCATTAGTTAATGAGTTGGCACTAGTCTTTAAAAACTTATCTATCGATACTAATGATGTCCTAATCGCCGCAGGAACCAAATGGAATTTCTTGCCATTTCGGCCAGGCTTAGTAGGCGGGCATTGTATAGGGGTTGATCCTTATTACTTGTATACGAAATCTGAGCGTGCAGGATACAAGCCACGAATCATTTCAGAAGCTAGAGAAATTAATGAATCAATTGGCAATGTTATTTCCAGTGAAGTCATTAGCCTGATGACCCAGAAGAGAATTCATATTGTGGACGCCAAAATTCTCGTTTTGGGGGTCACTTTCAAAGAGAATTGCCCCGATTTGAGAAATACAAGAGTCATAGATATTATTCGCAGCCTGGAAAAAAATAATGCTAACGTCGATGTCTACGACCCTTGGGTTGGCCATGATGAGGAAATAAAACAACGTCATAATCTAAGCCTTGTCGAAAAACCGAAGCCTAATACATATGATGCCGTCATCCTGGCTGTTTCCCATAATGAGTTTGCCGCCATGAAGCCCGAGGAAATAGTAGCATTAGGTAAATCCCAGGCGGTGATATATGACGTCAAGAGCGTTTTGCCCAAAGATATTTGTGATGGCTGGCTGTAGTCTATTCAGCATTATTCCCCCAGCTAGTCGTGAATGCTTTATTTAGCCCAAATGTTTGAGGTCATTGGTATAAATACCATTTAGCCCCCCCTTTTCTTGAACAACGTTGGCTTGCGTGCCATATTTAGATGCTATAACTATAAAAAAGACTAAATTTGAGGCTGTTCCCACTCGAATACCCATATGACGATTTAGCGGCCCATGTTGCTTGGGCAAACTAAAGGTGTGGGTTTAGATCTTTGGATTTAAATTAGTCAGCCGATATATCGAATTATTTTCAGGAAGTATACCTATGGTCAGTAATGATAATCTAAGCTCGGGCAGCAATAATGTTGAGGGTGAAACTCCGCCTAACGAGGGCTATGTATTATTGTGGGTGCTATTAGTTGCCGCTTTTGGGTTGTTGATTATTATTTTTCAAGAAGGTCTGGGGGAAATGGTTGGTGCCTGGGATAGGGAAGAGTATAGCCATGGCTTTATGATTCCGTTAGTTGCAGCTTATCTCATATGGCAAAAGCAGCAGCAATTACCGCCATTAACTTCAAAAGGATCCTGGTTGGGTTTAATAGGTACCCTATTAGGCTTGATGGCATTTTTTATCGGAGAAATGGCAACCGTTTATGAGGTTGTTCAATACGGCTTTTTATTATGTGTTGTTAGTCTCTTTCTCGCCTTTCTAGGCTGGCGTCCTACGGCGTTGTTATGGGCAGCGTTTGTCTATTTATTATTCATGGTGCCATTGCCGCAGTTTGTCTACAAGGCACTGTCTTCGGAATTGCAGTTGATATCATCCGCCATAGGTGTTGCTGTTGTTCGTCTATTTGATATCAGTGTTTACCTTGAGGGCAATATTATTGATTTGGGCGTATATAAATTGCAAGTTGTCGAGGCCTGCAGTGGATTGAGATATTTGTTTCCTTTAATGAGCTTTGGATTTTTGATCGCTTATTTATATAAGGTTCCTGCCTGGCAAAGAGCGTTTCTTTTCTTATCGACTATACCCATTACAGTATTGATGAATAGCTTCAGGATAGGTGTTATTGGTGTCACAGTTGAGTACTGGGGCATAGAGATGGCGGAGGGTTTTTTGCACGACTTTGAAGGCTGGGTTGTCTTCATGGGTTGTCTGGGTGTATTGGTACTCGAGATGTGGTTGCTACATCTATTTTCAAAATCCAAGCTAAATATGTGGGATAAAGTGGATTTAGATATGCCCGACGAAATTATAAGCCTTTCCCAATTTAATATCAGTTGGAAAAAACAGCGTCCATTTATTGCGTGCCTGGTGTTGATCGTTACAGCTCTGCTAGGCAAACAGCTTTTAGAGACCAGGGAAACTATGACCTTGGAGCGCACAGAGTTAAAGCGGTTTCCTTTATATAACCAGAAGTGGATTGGTAGAGAGAGCTCAATTGAAAACAATGTTTTAGGAGTATTAAAACTCACAGACTATTTGATGGCTAATTATACGACCAGAACTAGTCCACTCCCGATAAATTTTTATATCGCCTACTATGAATCTCAACGCCAGGGGGCCGCCATTCACTCGCCAAGAACCTGTATTCCAGGTGGTGGTTGGGAGTTCAAAGGTCTGGATCAATTAATAATACCAGGCGTTAAGCATATGTCTGGTGAGCCACTTGAGGTAAACCGGGTATTAATCCGCAAAGATAATTCAGCCCAAATCGTCTACTACTGGTTTGAACAACGAGGCCGCAATATTACCAATGAGTATGAGGCAAAGTGGTACGTATTCTATGACTCGATGATGGACAATAGAACCGACGGCGCGCTGGTGCGAGTAACTGTGCCAGTACCTGATATTGATAATATTGAGGAGTCAGAACAGCATGGCATCAAGTTTATCCAGGATTTTTACCCGCTGATTCCCGATTATATTCCAGGCGCAAAGCTTTAATAATAATGAAAATAGATATTGATAGAGTCCATAATCGATGGAATTAATTTATAGCTTCACGGTCGCGTTGTTTTTAACCATAGCGATTATGCCTTTGCTGATCCGGTTTTCCGCGCAGTTGCGGTTAGTTGACGACCCAGGCGCCGACCGGAAAATACATGATAAGGTGATGCCCCGAAGTGGTGGCCTGGCGATTATTCTGGGTGTCTTTATCCCTTTGTTTTTGCTGCTATCAATGGATGGTTATATTCCTTATCTCTTAATTGGCAGCGGCATAATCATTCTATTTGGCTTACTGGATGATCGCACTGAGCTTAATTATAAATGGAAGCTTTTCGGGCAGTCGCTTGCCGTTGTCGTGGTAATGATGGGCGGCATAGTGGTTCATCAAATTCCATTCTTTGGTTTAGAGGCCATGCCGGTATGGATGAGCTGGCCTTTAACCTTTGTTTTTCTACTGGGGGTGATTAACGGAGTCAATTTTTCCGATGGGCTGGATGGCTTAGCTGCCGGCACCAGTCTGTTAGCTTTAGCCACCATTGCCATATTGGCTACGATTGTTGACGACCAGAATGTGGCTTTGATCTCATTGACGGTTATTGGCGGCGTGTTAGGTTTTTTACGTTATAACACTTTCCCTGCCAGGATTTTTATGGGCGATGCCGGTAGTCAATTTTTGGGTTTTATTACCGCCTGTTTAGCCATAGCCGTGACCCAGTCTGAATCTTCGGCGCTCAATACATTCTTGCCGGTTATTATTTTGGGCTTGCCGATATTAGATATTTTGCAGGTAGTACCGGTCCGAATTAAAAAAGGTTTACCACTGCCGGGGCCAGATAAAGAGCACTTTCATCACCAGCTGGTAAAACTACAATTTAAGCATCACGAAGTTGTTGGCATCATTTATCTCCTTCAAATCTTGATGATGAGCGGTGCCTATTTCCTACGATTTGAAAGCGATATTGCATTATTTTCTTTTTATATGTTGTACCTGTTAGTTGTTTTAGGCTCTTTGTATACAGCACACAGAATAGGCTGGGTGGTCAGGACGCCTCAGCCTGGAGACTCGGCCCGCGACAGGCGCAACCTGCTATTACGTAAGGTTGGGTGGGTTCATCACTATTCGGCGCCAATAGTACAGCTTGTGCTCATTCTATTCTTTATTGTCGCGCCCTTTCTATTAACAGATATGGCTTCCCAGTTTTCAAGGGCGGCGCTTGTTCTGGCCGTTATATTGGCAGTGCTGGGGGTTATTTTTAGGTCCATAGCAGCAGTGTTGACGAGGGTTTCTTGTTATTCGGTCAGCGTATTTTTAATCTATTTGATCTCTACCAATATACAAAATCCGTTATATCTGAACTATATTGACACATTCCTGGTGATACTGACGGCTTTCTTAATGCTGTCAATTAGGATGAGTCGCCAGGAACAATTCAGGCTTGATACACAGGATTTACTTATTTTACTGATGGTAGTTATAGTACCTCAGCTACCCCTTAATGTTAGCGAGGGCTTCCCCGTCGGTGAAATAGCTCTTCGCCTGGCAGTGTTAATGTATGCCTGTGAGTTTTTATTGGCTCGAGAAAGCAGGGCGCAGTTGAAATTTTTAAGCATGGGGTCAATTTTAGGCCTCTTTGTTATTGGCATAGTTACATATATATAACGTAATAAATTGATAGATTTTTGGGAGAATAGAATGTCATTGGGTAAATTTAAAAAAGCGGGTACGGCAGTATTGCTTTCTTCAATGCTGTTAGTGGCTTGTGGAGGAGGGGAAAATCGCCAGGCTGAGTATCTCAATAAGGCTCAAGAATATTTTGACCAGGAAAATTTTGATAAAGCTAAAATCGAAGTTAAAAATGTGCTGCAGATAAATCCTAATAATGCGGATGCACGCTATTTATCAGGCATGATTGCCGAGTCCAATAAGAATTTTCGGGGTGCGTTTAAAAACTTTAATGCAGCGGTAGAGATTGATGACAGCCATATAAAATCACTTAATAAGCTCGCCTCGTATTTCTATATGTCAAAGGATCTGGATGGCGCACAGGAAAAGGTTGATGCGGTATTAGCCGTTGATGCCAATAATGCAGACGCGCTGGGTACTCAGTCCGCGATTTTTGCTTCTCAAGAGAAGAAAGACCAGGCCATAGAGAAAGCACAGTTGGCGTTATCGATAGAACCAGGTCATGTGCAGGCAACGACAGTCTTGGCGGCTCTTTATGCTGAAGAGAACCCGGAATTAGCTTTAGAAACAATTACCAAGGGCATTGCCAGTCAGTCTAAAAGTGAATCTTTAAAACTTTTAAAAATTCGACTTATGGCTAATCAAAAGAATAGAGATGGAGCTATTCAGTTATTCCGGGAGCTAATTGCTGAGTATCCTGAAAATATTATCTATGTTGGCCAGTTAGCAAACTACCAGTTACAGTCAGGTGCTACTGAAGAGAATGTTGAACAACGCAAAGCAGATGCTGAGAAAACGCTAAGGGAGGCTGTTGCTACTAACTCAGAAGAAGATCAGTTTAAACTATGGTTAGTGGAATTTTTACTTAAAAATCGCGGGGTTGAAAGTGGTCGAGAGCAGCTGGAAGAATATATTTCTGCCTTGCCGGACAACTTTGCGATGCGAGATAAATTGGCCAGAGTTTATACAGATAATAAAGAGATTGATAAAGCTATCGCACTTTATCAATACGTAATTGATACTACTCCGAAAGACACCATTGCGTTGGATGCGCGTAATCGCTTGGCAGTCATAGCCATCTTACAGGAAGATAGAGAAAAAGCGGATCTGCTATTAGCCGAAATTTTTGAGCTGGAGCCAGAAAACACCGATGCATTACTTGTAAGGGCAAAATTAAAATTGCAAGAGAATGATATTGACGGCGCTATCCCCGATTTACGAGTGGTGCTAAAAAATGACCCGGAATCTGTTGAGGCGTTAACCCTCTTGGCCGTGGCCCACCAGAATAATAACTCAGCTGATTTGGCGCTGGATAATTACCAGCGCTTATTGATCATTGAGCCAAAGAATTTGCCAGCTCTTGTGGGGTCTGCTCGATTATTGATTGCCAAGGGTCAGCTTGAAGACGCGCTTTTTCAACTTGAGGCCGCTAAAGAAGTTAATGATAGTAACCCTGAGGTGGTGCAATTACTGACTAATTTATATACCCGTGAGCAGCGCTGGGATGATGCGCTATCAACCGCAGCCAAGCTAACGGAGAATAGTCAAACCATGGCAATAGGTTATTACCTGCAAGGCCGAGTCTATTTACGCCAGAAAGAATATGCTACTGCGGTTGGCGTATTAGAAAAATCTATCGAACTGCAGCCTGCAGGTGTTGAGACGTTGAGCTCATTAGCTGCCGCCTATGTGGCTTTGGAGAAAACAGAGAAAGCGATTGGTTTTGTTAAAGCCCATGCTGAAAATTACCCTGACCAGATCCATGCTAAAGAACTGCTAGCCAATTTGTATTTACGCAGTGGTGACCAGGTCTCGGCGCTGTCAGAGTTGCAGGCGGCCATTGCGCAGGACCCTGATAGAAATTCGGCCTACCTGTCTATGGCCCGAATTTATTTTGTTCAAGGCAAGCCTGAAAAAATTGAATCTCTTTATCTGGATGGCCTTAAACAAAACCCGAAAAACAACGGATTAAGATTAGCCCTTGCCGAGTACTATCAGTCTACAAAGCAACATCAGCAAGCGGTAGATAGCTATGAAACTTTACTGGCAGATAATCCAGATGCCCTGGTGGTCAAAAACAATCTAGCCGTTTTATTAATGGATCACTTTAATAGCGCCGAAACCGTGACCCGGGCGGCTGAGCTTGCGGCTGATTTGGCTGCGACGGAAAATCCTGCCTTTTTAGATACTGCTGGCTGGGTTCAATATCAGCAGGGTAATTATCCTCAGGCGGTTTCATTGTTGAGTGCAGCGATTGAGTTTGGTGGCAAAGGTGCTGATTATCATTACCACTTGGGTATGGCGTATTATAAGAGTGATATGAAACAGCAGGCTAAGGAGCAGCTAGAGTTGGCTTTGGCTGATAAGAAGGCTGATTTTGCTGGCAAGGAAGAGGCGGAGAGTACTTTGCAACAGCTGCAACCTTGATATTTTATAAAAGCTTCGCCCTGATTTCGGGGCGGACTATGACTACGCGCACTGGGTGGATGCTTAAGCGTAGTGCACAGGATATAGAACATAGAAATTATGTACTAATAACAATTTTACTGGATTACATTGCTGATTTTCTATGTTAAAAAACAGTATTAAAAACATAAAAAGCAATGTTAAAAAAATAATGAATCAAATGGATATGGATACAATGAAAAAATCAATATGCAGTCTTTCCTTTTTGTTTCTCCTGACAAGCAATATACAGGCTGCTGTTGTTTATAATTTTGCAAACCTTGTAGACACTAATCAAGGTGAGATATCGGGTGTATTGGCTGATGGCGTTACATTTCCACTGGGCAACCCGGGAGAGCAAGCCTTTCAATCATTCAGTTGGGAAAAAGAGAGCATCACCTTAACTGCGTCGGCTAGCTATAACGGTGTTGGCACTTATGACAGCAGTTATCCCGGTGCCTATGAGGCAGGTGATAATTATACCGCCTGGATCTACCTGGATGAAATAACAACAACAGGTCATGTTGGTACCATGGGTGTTTGCCATGAGGGATTGAAATACAAACAAGGGGTTGGTAACCAGTGTGATCCCAATGTCGATGACAAAGTGTCTTATAATGAAGTGATGCAGTTAGACTTTGATCAGCCAGTCGTAATTGACTTCGACAGATCCGTTTTTCGAGGTCTGCTTGAGGCTGTCATCAACCCAGAGATTGAAGTGAGTTATGATCAGGGTTTGACTTGGGGCTTTATGGATACAAGCTCACAAATTTCTGGTGATTCATTTTACTTTCGAGTAAACGAAGCTTATGCCACTGAAAGATTTGTTATTGAGAAGTTGACTGTAGCAACAGTGCCTGTACCTGCAGCAGCATGGTTGTTGGGGTCAGCTATGATTGGGCTAGTGGGAATTAAACGTAGTAGATCACGTTTATAATTCCGGTATACACCGAGTTTATATGGCCCGCCCGACAGGATTCGAACCTGTGACCAATGGCTTCGGAAGCCACTACTCTATCCAGCTGAGCTACGGGCGGAGGGCTGCTTAAACCCTGAGGTTTTTGCAGGCCACGCATCATACCTATGAACACCCATTTAGTCTACGAATCCGTCGGATATTGCCCTTTTCGGGGGCTGTTTGCCGATCGGGAATAATTAATAGCCCTTAAATTTCCGCTTGGGGCGGAAAGTGGCTATAATTCGCGCCTGTTAATCTGGCGTATAGAGAGTGAGTGATGAACATGTTAAAAAGCAATGCTGTTAAGCTGATGGGTATCTTATTATTGGGTATGGCAGTCTCTGCCCACGGTGTATCCGACAAGCAGCGCGCTGCCATTGAAGAGCGCATTGCGCCGGCTGGCAGTGTCTGTATGGAAGGGGATAGCAGCTGTGGTGCCGTAGTAGCCTCATCCGGTGGCGGTGCCAAGTCCCCGGAAGATATCTACAACACCAACTGTATGGCCTGCCACGCTACTGGCGCTGCCGGTGCTCCTAAAATGGGTGATGTCGATGCCTGGGCTGGTCGTCTGGATAAAGGTTTGGAGCAGGTTTACGCCAATGCCATTAACGGTATCAATGGTATGCCGGCCAAGGGCCTGTGTATGAGCTGTTCCGATGACGACGTTATAGCTGTGGTTGACTATATCTTCGATAACAGCAAGTAACTTACTGATCCACAATAAAAAAAGCCGCGATTGAGCGGCTTTTTTTATGCTCGCGAAGGTGGAAACCAATGGCGGGTTTTGTTAGCAAATTTGACCAGCGAAAGCATGACCGGTACTTCTACCAATACGCCAACGACGGTAGCTAACGCCGCGCCTGAGTGGAGCCCAAACAGTGAAATAGCAACGGCCACAGCCAGCTCAAAAAAGTTACTGGTGCCAATTAATGCTGCAGGGGCTGCTACATTGTGCGTTAGCCTTATATAGCGCGCTGCAAAATAAGCAATAAAGAAGATACCGTAACTTTGGATAATCAACGGTATTGCAATCATAAAAATACTTTGCGGTTTTGCTAAAATCGTTTCAGCCTGAAAGCCAAAGAGTAATAACACCGTGGCCAATAAACCTATAACAGATAAAGGCTTTAACTGATCAACAAAACCGGAAATTTGATTGTGCATAAAGCGCCGGGTTAAATAACCAGCCACCAGTGGCAGCAGCACATATAACACCACCGATAATAATAGAGTCTCCCAGGGTACAGTGATATCCGTTACACCCAATAGAAACGCCGTAATCGGTGCAAAGGCAAAAATCATAATAATGTCATTAACCGACACCTGAACCAGCGTATAGTTAGGGTCGCCCTTGGTTAACTGGCTCCAGACAAACACCATCGCGGTACAGGGAGCAACACCCAATAAAATCATCCCGGCAATATATTCATTGGCGGTTTCAGGGCTAACAAAATCGGCAAAAACAAAATGAAAAAACAGCCAGCCTAAAGCGGCCATAGTAAACGGTTTGATAATCCAGTTAACAATAAGAGTGAGGATTAATCCTTTTGGCTTTTTACCCACATCTTTAACGGCGGCAAAGTCCACCTGAATCATCATGGGATAAATCATCAGCCAGATCAGCACGGCGATTAGCAAATTAACATGGGCATATTCCCAGCTGGCAACCTGTTGAAACACCGAAGGGAAAAAATTCCCCAGCACCACACCGACAATAATACTCAGGCCAACCCAAAGGCTCAGATAGCGCTCAAAAATTCCCATTAGTTTTCTCCCAAAGCTTTAAACGTGACGGTGAGCTCTTCTCTACTCATCTTGTCTAAATCGTGACTTAATAATTTTTTGATACGGGATTGCAGTATTGCAAGGGTGTTCCGAAAGGCATCGGCAATTTCGTCATCACTGCCCTCAAGGCGGGAAGGGTCAACCAGCCCCCAATGGACCTTAATGCTTTTACCAAACCAAACCGGGCAAGTTTCCCCTGCGGCGGAATCACACACCGTAATCACCACATCAGCTTGCCAGCTTTCATGGTCATGCCAGGATTGGCTGCATAAAGTGTCGGTAGAGATATTCGCCTCGGTTAAATACTGCAGCGATAGAGGATGCACTTCTCCTACAGGCTGGCTGCCAGCGGATTTCGCGATTAGCTGGCCATCACTACAGTGATTAGTAACGGCCTCTGCCAAAATACTGCGGCAACGGTTATGGGTACAAATAAATAATATTTTCATGGGAAGCTTGTCTTGGGGGTTTAGCAGCATTGCTGTTTGCGTTCAGGGCGGTCACCCATACAGCAAAGCAGCTTGTGAGGGTCTTTGGTATAGGCTGGGTTGTTATCAGCAGTGGCTTGAATCACTTCCCTGGCCCAGGCAGGCAGGGAAGGGCTGAGACTATAGAAAATCCACTGCCCTTCACGCCGGTCTTCCAATAATTCACACTCACGGAGTTGGGCCAGATGACGGGAAACCTTGGGTTGGCTGACTTGCAGTGCTTCGGTCAGTTCGCAGACGCAAAGTTCTTTTTCCAAATGTATCAATAAGATGGACTTTAGACGGGTATCGTCTGCAAGGCATTTATAGAAGGCTAATGGGTTCACAATACATATCCGAGAAATCATATATATGGTAATTTTTATATATGTTTTTCCGCATGTCAATTCTTTCCCTTCTATACTCCATCCAGCCCCCCGTCATTCCCGCGCAGGCGGGAATCCAGTGCTGTTATTTCCGCTTTAGCGGAAATAACAGCATAAGCATGCAGGCTGGATTCCCGCCTGCGCGGGAATGACAGTCAGGCTCTGTCTATGGAGAAGCTAATCGCTTCGGCAATCCCCTTTAGCCCCTGGCTAAGCATCAACAATCGATCCACCCCCAAAGCAA
>NZ_JAQWFR010000003.1 GCF_029238675.1 Oceanicoccus sp.
CCTCTGGGTGCGTATCGTGACTCTGGCTACCTGAATTCAGGTCAAAAACCTGAAAATGGAGTGGCTGCTTAATCAATCGTCGATTAAGGCGGGCGCATTATAGGGATAAAGGGGGTTCTGTTCAACCAAATATTGAGTTTGGGGAATAAAAAATGGAGTGGGGTTTTGCGAGGTTCACCGCAGGTTTACTGGGTTTCGGCGACGTTTAAGATAAAGCACAGCATCTAGTGATCAGTTTAAACACTACCACTACATAATGTATCAGCCGCCCCTCGTCATTCCCGCGCAGGCGGGAATCCAGCCTGCATGCTACTGCTGTTATTTCCGCCAACGCGGAAATCTACAGCTCTGGGTTCCCGCCTGCGCGGGAACGACGGGGTGGGGTTATTTGATATGGTTAAGGATACCATCCAGCTCGTTAAGGCTGTTGTATTTCAACACCAACTTCCCCTTGCCTTTGGCGCTATGGTCGATAGTCACCGGAACACCCACCTTTTCAGAGAGCTGATCCTGTAATTTCTGGATATCCGGATCGATAGCCTGCTTCTTTTTGGCCTTGGGCGATTCCAGTTCAGCGAGCCTGGAGCGAACTAAAGACTCAGTCTGGCGAACAGACAACCCTTTACTAACCACCGTATTGGCAGCTGAGGACTGATGTTCAGCAGATAAACCTAGCAAAGCCTTGGCATGACCCATCTCTAAATCACCATGCTCCAGCATCCGCTGAACATCTTCACGCAAGGTCATTAGGCGCAATAAGTTACTAACGGTGGCTCGTGATTTACCGACTGCCTGGGCCACTTCCTGGTGAGTCAGGTCAAATTCTTGCTGTAAACGGGATAGTGCCAAGGCTTCTTCCATCGCATTCAGGTCTTCACGCTGGATATTCTCAATCAGCGCCATCGCAATAGCTGCTTCATCTGGTACTTGGCGAACAACGACTGGAATACTATCCAAACCGGCTAACTGAGTGGCGCGCCAGCGGCGTTCGCCAGCGATAATCTCGTATTTATCGGCACTAATAGGGCGAACAACGATAGGCTGCATAATGCCCTGAGCTTTAATGCTCTCGGCCAGCTCTTCCAAAGCTTCAGGTTGCATATCTCGGCGGGGCTGGTATTTACCGCGCTGGATTAGATCAACGGGCAGTGTGCGTAAGTCGCCATCAGTAGGCGCTGAGGAGATAGGTGCTGCTTGAGTCGGCTCTGCAACCTCTGTGGGTTTGCTATTACCAGCACCACCAAGTAGTGCATCAAGCCCTCGCCCTAAACCGCGTTTTTTAGCCACCATGAAAATTCCAATCGTGTCATCTTTGTTTTTGTTGGCGCCTATCTTACCGCCAAACAGCACGCACGTCATTCCAATACTAATCTGTCATTCCCGCGCAGGCGGGAATAACAGATTAGTCGCTACGACGTAGGATTTCACCCGCGAGTGCCAGATAGGACAGAGCACCTTTGGATTGTTTCTCGTAAGCCATAACAGGCATACCATGGCTGGGAGCCTCAGCAAGACGCACATTGCGTGGAATTACTGTGCGATAGACTTTATCGCCAAAATATTCCGCCAGTTGTTTTGAAACATCATTGGTTAAGCTATTGCGAGGATCGTACATCGTACGCAGCAGGCCTTCGATCTCAAGCTTGGGATTTAATACTTGCTGAATCTGGGAGATCGTTTCTAACAGTGCCGATAAACCTTCCAGCGCGTAGTACTCACACTGCATTGGAATAATCACACCCTGTGCCGCGGTTAATGCATTTACTGTCAGCATATTCAACGAAGGTGGGCAGTCGATCATAATATAATCGTATTCAGCACGCTCAATAGCCAAAGCATCGCGCAAACGAAACTCTTTGCCTTCAATCGCTAACAACTCAACTTCAGCGGCGGTAACATCAGCATTGGAAGGAATCATGTCGTAGCCGCAGTTTTCAGCATGTACGCTGACTTCGGCAATCGGTACATTGTGCACCAGGACATCGTAAAGGCTGCGCTCTACTGCGTTTTTATCTATACCACTGCCCATGGTCGCGTTACCTTGAGGGTCAAGGTCAATTAACAGCACTTTCTTTTTGGTGGCAACAAGAGAAGCAGCCAGATTCACACAGGTGGTGGTTTTACCCACTCCACCTTTTTGGTTGGTGACCGCTATAACTCTTCCCATTCCGTTTAACTCTTTTGTAAGACGATTAAGTGTCGCTGACCTTCATCATTAGGCACAGACAACGTATGACAGGCTTCGACCTTATAGTTTTTCTCTAACTGACTCAACTGTTCCAGTTCATCTTCTGGATAAACACCCTTCATTGCATAGAAGCGCCCCTCTCCATCCAGTAACTGCTGGCTGCCCTGTACCATATCGGCCAAGGTGGCAAAAGCTCGAGATAAAACCCCATCATAAAACTGGCCGCCATGCTCTTCAACGCGGCAGTGATGGATAGTGACATTATCTAGTTGTAGTTCGGTTTTTACTTGAAATAAAAAACGTGTTTTTTTTCCGTTGCTATCCAGCAAGTCAAAAGATCGCTCGGGGAAAATAATCGCCATAATAATACCGGGCAAACCAGCACCAGCACCAACATCAATAAAACGTTCGCCATCAAGATAAGGCGCAATGGTTAAACTATCCAACAAGTGACGATGAACCATTTCCTGCGGATCACGAACAGCCGTAAGGTTATAAGCTTTATTCCATTTTATTAACAGCTGATGATAGGCTAACAAGGTTTCTATAGTTTGCTGGTTAAAGGACATTGATAAAGCATCAATGCCATTTTCCAAACGCTGTTTAAACTGACTATCCAATGGTTATCTTCTCGAATTAAGCGGAGGTGGCAGCGCGCTCTAAAGCACCATGCTTTTTTAAATAAATCAGCAATAGAGAAATCGCTGCAGGAGTAACACCTGGAACACGAGATGCGCGGGCCAAAGTATCAGGTCTGGCATCAGAGAGTTTTTGTTTGACTTCGTTAGAGAGACCTTCAACGCCATGATAATCAAAATCTACTGGCAATAAGGTATTTTCATAACGGCGCAGGCGTTCAATTTCTTCCGACTGACGATCGATATAACCAGAGTATTTTATTTGAATTTCAACCTGCTCAGAAACCTGTGGATTATTGCTCGCCTCACCTTTAATCCCAGCGACATCGCTGTAATTAATATTAGGGCGTTTAATTAAATCCATTAAACTGTATTCACGTGAAATCGGCTGATCCACTAACGCATTAACTTGATCACCCTCCGGTGTCTTTGGTTGTACCCAGGTGGAAGAAAGACGTTGGGTTTCTATTTCAATTCCCTCACGCTTTTCAACAAACTTCTGCCAGCGCTCATCACAGACTAAACCCAATTCACGGCCTTTTTCGGTTAACCGTAAATCGGCGTTATCTTCACGCAGTAATAAACGGTATTCAGCTCGGGAGGTAAACATACGATAAGGCTCCATCGTACCCATGGTGATTAGATCATCTACCATCACACCGATATAGGCTTCATCACGACGTGGACACCAGGCTTCTTTACCTTGTACTTTTAAACCGGCATTTAAACCCGCCAGTAGACCTTGAGCGGCAGCTTCTTCATAGCCGGTAGTCCCATTAATTTGCCCGGCAAAAAATAAGCCTTCAACAAATTTCGTTTCCAGAGAATATTTTAAATCGCGAGGATCAAAATAATCATATTCAATAGCATAACCCGGGCGAGAGATATGCGCGTTTTCAAAACCAACAATAGAACGCACTAATTCGTGCTGCACATCAAACGGTAAACTAGTTGAAATACCGTTAGGATATAATTCATGAGTTTTTAAACCTTCAGGTTCAATAAAAACCTGGTGAGAATCTTTATCGGCAAAGCGATGAATTTTATCTTCGATCGACGGGCAATAACGTGGGCCCACACCTTCAATCACACCGGAGTACATGGGTGAACGATCCAGGTTGTTACGAATAATATCGTGCGTGTTGGAATTGGTATAAGTAATCCAACAACAGGTTTGTTCAGGTTGTTGTTCCTGTGAGCCTAAAAATGACATCACCGGTACAGGCTTATCGCCCCACTGCTCTTCCAGGTTTGAAAAATCAACTGAGCGAGCATCAATCCGTGGTGGAGTACCTGTTTTTAGACGGTCTACATTGAAAGGCATTTCACGTAAACGATCTGCCAAGGCAATCGACGGAGGGTCTCCTGCACGTCCACCACTGTGATTATCCAAACCAATATGAATTTTGCCGCCTAAAAAGGTTCCAGTACATAGCACAACTGAAGGTGCGTGGAACTTTAAACCCATTTGTGTGACAGCACCACAGACTTTTCCATTCTCAACAATCAGGTCATCAACAGCTTGCTGGAATATGCTTAGGTTGGGTTGGTTTTCTAAAATTTCTCGGACAGCGGCTTTGTAAAGCACTCTATCAGCTTGTGCACGGGTTGCTCTAACAGCGGGGCCCTTACGAGCATTTAACGTACGAAACTGGATACCACCAAAATCAGTAGCCGTAGCCATGGCGCCACCCAAGGCATCAATCTCTTTCACCAGATGGCTTTTACCAATCCCACCAATCGCCGGGTTACAAGACATTTGGCCCAGAGTTTCAATGTTGTGACTGAGCAGCAAGGTATTACAGCCCATACGCGCTGCCGCCAGGCAGGCCTCGGTACCGGCATGACCACCGCCGATCACGATCACATCAAATTGTTCCGTATAGTCCACTGCTAAACCCCAGAGATGGCTGAATAAAAAAAGGGCGAGGATTATAGAGTAGGTGAGCTAGAGGTGAAAGTGAATGGTGAAAAAATAATCAGCTAAAAATCCCACTCTGTCATCCCCGCGGAGGCGGGGATCCAGCACTGTAGATTCCCGTCTTCATGGGAATGACAGATTTTTATATTTAAAAGAGGTTTATTTATTAAATATATTATTTATATATATGTATATAGATAGATTGTTTTCTAATATTACTACTATTATTAGGGGGACTGTTTTCTGTGGTTAACCCCTTTAAAACCATACAAATCAATAGGTTATAGTAATGATAACTAGGCTTTAATGCGTTACATTAGCTGTATTCAGGGTATGGATTAGCGGTGTATAAAAGAGCTGCTTATACACAGGCACTGAAATCCCCCTAAAAGCAGCTGTTTTCATGCAGATCAAACTCAGCGCTTATTCACAGCTAATCAACCTGGTCTATCCACAAGCCATTTTTAATCGTTAAGCCAAAGTGGATATGTGGGTAATTTCGTGGATAAGTAAGGTAAAAGTGCTTAGTAAGTTGGTATTAGTCGTTATTAAGCGATCTATTTGCCGATACAGAAGCTGGAGAATATCTCACCCAATAAATCATCAGGAGTAAACTCGCCAGTGATTTCACTAAGGTGGGATTGGCATTGGCGCAGATCTTCAGCTAATAATTCACCGGCTCCATGGGAGTCTAATTGTAGTTTGCCTGCCTGTAGTGATTGAGAAGCTTGCTCTAAGGCATCCAAGTGCCGCCTCCTGGCGGTAAAACCGCCCTCTCCCGCACCACTAAAACCCATAGAGCTTTTTAGGTGCTTGGTTAATAGCTCGATACCCAGGTTAGCTTTAGCAGATAGCTTAATGAGGGTGGGATCACCATTACTAATACCTGTGGGTTGATTAGATAAATCGCATTTATTATGGATAACGGTGATATTTTGCTGGTGAGAAAGCTTTTCCGCTAAATCAGAGCCCAAGTCCTGCGTTAGTTTGGTTGGGTCTGTTTCCTGGCTTTGCGTGCTATCCACCACCAATAACACTTGGTCAGCCTTTTCAATTTCAGCCCAGGCCCTTCGAATACCTTCCTGTTCCACAATATCCGGACTTTCTCTTAAACCAGCGGTATCAATAATATGCAGAGGCATACCATCAATTTGGATATGTTCACGCAGCACATCTCTAGTGGTGCCTTCAATCTCAGTCACAATTGCGCTTTCACGGCCTGATAAGGCATTTAGCAAGCTGGATTTACCAGCGTTGGGTTTGCCGGCAATCACTACTGTCATACCCTCCTGAAGCAATGCACCTTGCTTGGCTTGTTTGAAGACCAAGGCTAACTTTTCAATTATGGCATTTAAATCCGCAGCCACTTTTCCATCCGCCAGAAAATCAATTTCTTCTTCGGGGAAATCAATCGCGGCTTCAACATACATTCTTAAATGAATAACAGCTTCAACCAAGTTGGAAATCTTTTCACTAAACTCACCCTGCAAAGATCGATAAGCATTTCTTGCAGCCTGCTCAGAAGCACTATTAATTAAGTCTGCAATCGCTTCGGCTTGGGTTAAATCAATTTTATTATTTAGAAAAGCGCGCTCGGAAAATTCACCGGGCCTTGCCATTCTGGCACCGAGTTTAATGACTTCTTTTAATAATATATCGAGTAATACGGGGCCGCCATGTGCTTGTAGTTCCAGGACATCTTCGCCGGTAAAGGAGTTGGGGCCGGGGAAAAATAATGCAATACCGTTGTCGAGTTTTACTTGAGTAGAGTCGTTAGCGGTTTCGTAGAAGGCACCATAATGGGCGTAGCGGGGTTTTAAATCTGCACCGGTAATCTGTTGGGAAATGGCTTTAGTGTTAGGACCAGATATGCGGATAATACCTACACCACCACGACCAGGTGCGGTAGCTATGGCTGCGATGGTATCGGTATTTAAGCTGCTATTTTCCATGGTTTATACACTGCTGTCATTCCCGCGGAGGCGGGAATCTACAGTACTGGATCCCCGCCTTCGCGGGAATGACGGATGGTGTAGTTGCTTATTCGTTTTCGATTCGCTTGGTAATAATATATTGCTGAATAATCGACAGTGTGTTGTTTACTACCCAGTACAATACCAGACCTGCCGGGAAGAACAGGAAGAAGAAGGTAAACAAAACTGGCATCCACTGCATCACTTTGGCTTGCATTGGGTCTGGTGGCGGCGGGTTGAGTTTCTGCTGAATAAACATCGACACCCCCATAATCAACGGCAGGATAAAGTAAGGGTCCATTACCGATAGATCCTCAATATATCCAATAAACGGTGCGTGGCGTAATTCAACACTTTCCATCAATACCCAGTACAAAGAAATAAATACCGGCATCTGCACCAGGATTGGTAAACAGCCACCTAAAGGATTAATTTTTTCCTTCTTGTACAGATTCATCATTTCCGCTGATTGTTTCTGGCGATCATCGGCATAGCGCTCACGGATGGCGGTTAGCTTAGGCTGAACCTTTCGCATATTCGCCATCGAGGTATAGGCTTTGGCATTTAACTGGAAGAAGGCTGCTTTGACTAAAACAGTCACCGCAATAATCGCAAAACCCCAGTTACCTAAATAACCATGCAACTTGGTTAGCAACCAGAATAAAGGCTGGGCAATCCACCATAAAATTCCGTAGTCAACGGTAAGTTCTAACCCCGGTGAAATTTCTTCCAAACGATATTGATCTTTAGGGCCTGTATAAAATTGTGAACTAATCTTGCCTGTCTCGCCCGCATTAACGGTAACCTGTGGGCTAGTAAACCGAATAATATTGGCATCGTCTTTAGCTTTTAGCATTGAATAGGTATGAGTTTGGCTGGCATCAGGAATCCATGCACTGGTGAAATAGTGCTGAACCATCGCAACCCAACCCCCTTCTAAATTTTGCTTGGGGAATTGTTTTTCAGCAATATCTTCAAAGCTTACCTTAGAATAAGGCTCATCGGGTAAGTGGATAGCAGCACCCAGATAAGGCGCTAAACCCATACCTGAAGTATCTTGTGCTGGGTCCGGTGTACTATCACGCTTCAACTGGCCAAACATACCGCCGGTCCAGGGTAGGCTACCTTTATTATCAATCAGATACTGAACATCAATTAAATACTCGCCGCGGGTAAAACTAAAACGTTTAGTAATAGTGACTTCATTGCTGGCTTGATAAACCAAATCAACTAATAATCGGTCTTGTCCATCTTCTAAAATATATTCTCTTTGCTGATTTGTGTACTGGGCGCGACCTTTTGAAGTATCGATACCGTTAATACCAATCAAACCACTTTGGGCAATATAGGTACGCAGATTGGATTGCTCTAATAAAGTAAATGGCACATCAGGATTATCTAATTCAGCATAGTGCTTGGGTAAGGCAGCGAAGACGATATCACCCCCTTTTGTATTAATATCAATTTCCAGAGAATCAGTTCTTACTTTGATGCGATCTATATTTTTAACAAAAGCGGTTTCGTTAGAAGGCTCTTCAGGTTCCAGGCTTGGAATATCCGTATTGTTGGTGCTGGTTGCGGTAGCTGTTGGAAAAGCGGATTCAGGAACAGTTGCAGTAGTAGTGTTATTACCACCATTTTGCTGTTGCTGGTAAGCGGCAACAACATCGGTACCTTTTCTTTCGTCTTTAAAATTAACCCACTCTGTGAGTAACATAAAAGATAAGGCGGCGATGGCGCCAATTAATAAATAGCGTTGGAAGTCCATAATTAGTGTGATGTATGCTCGTTGTTGTTATCAGTAGTTTTTTCCGGCACAGGATCAAAGCCGCCGGGATTAAAAGGATGGCAACGTAATAATCGTCTTGTAGTTAAGTAACTACCTTTAATAGCGCCATGGGTTTCTAGTGCTTGAATAGCGTAGCTGGAACAGCTGGGGTGGAAACGACAATGGTTAGCCATTAATGGACTAATCGCATATCGGTAACCTTTAATACAGCCTATAAATATCCGGCGCATGTGTCGCCCATCAAGATAAAAGGAATAGGGAGTGGTTCTGTGACAGTTCTTGCTTCTATATATAGTGTTGCTAATTAGTGTTGCAATTAGTTAGCTTTCTTTTCAGCTTTCAGAGACTTCTCATAAAGCTGTTGCCAAAGCTGATTGAATAACCTGTGTAGAGCTGAGTTATCCAACTGATCTAAACCGCGTCTTGCTAATACTACAGTATCTATACCACCTAACTGGTGCTGTTGTAATCTGAAGCTTTCTCTAAGAATGCGTTTGATTCGATTGCGCTCAGTGGCGTGACGTACATTCTTTTTTGCAATAACTAAACCTAATCGCGGTGTAGTCGTGCCGTTTTTGCGGGCCAGGTATAAAACTTGTTGCTTGGAAACTTTTAACTGGGCGTCATCAAAAACGGCTTTATAAGCAGTTGCATCGAGTAGTCTTAGGGATTTATTAAATGAAAAGTTAAGCATAACCGTTCATTTATCCTTTAGGATAGTGAATGCAAAAACTTATTGATTAAGCAGATAGACGCTTACGACCTTTAGCACGACGACGGTTGATTAATGCACGACCGTTTTTAGTGGCCATACGAGCACGGAAACCGTGGGTGCGTTTGCGCTTAAGTACGCTGGGCTGAAATGTTCTTTTCATGACGTTAATTCCAAACTGATAACAAAAATATGTTTTTCCATCAGGGGGTTAACAACTGTCTAAAAAGACAGAATCAGACCCCCGATATCAAGGACCGCGCATTCTAGAGAATTTGTCCGTTAATATCAATTCGTTTATGCGCTGATTTTACAGTAATTTTAGGCATATAAAGGAAGCAATAAACTCGCTCCTGCCTGAATTGACTTAGGCACAGACTATATACATGATGTTGATAACTTATCCACAGCTCTTATTCATAGTTATCCACAAACTTAAACCCAGTATGGAATATCTTAATAAATTAATGCTGATCTCCTATAAGTCATTGATAATTAGTATCTATTAGGGCTTATATTTTTTTTCATTATTCCTTGTTTTTTTGTGGATAAGTCAAAATTCCAAGAGTACAATGCACAGCTCTCTGGCGAAGTTATCCCATTAATTATTGTTTTATGGTGGTAGCTGTAGCAATGCTAAGCCGGATTAATAGTGTGAGCAAAACGAACAACAGTTAGAAAAATAAGGTTCGATGCTAGTGTTTTTGGATAAACAATTGAAAAACTCATTTTTAACCACCATTTGTGGTTTAACAGCCCTGCTGATTGCGACGCTTTTGGCCAATAATACGCCGGAGTACGCCTTTGTCTGATTCTATGTGGCAACAATGCAATCACCTGCTGCAGGACGAGCTACCCTCCCAGCAATTTAATACCTGGATCCGCCCCTTACAGGCTGAGGTTCATGGGCAACAGATACGACTCTTTGCACCCAATCGTTTTGTTAAAGACTGGGTTAAAAACAAATACCTTAGCCGTATCCTTGAAATCACCTCTGAATTGTCTGGTGACCAGAGTGTGGATGTGAGTCTGGAGATTGGCGACCAACAGCCAGTAACCCGTAGAGACCAGCCAGCGGCTTCCGTCGCCCAGCGTCCGATTAATCCAATGGTCAACCCACCTAACGGCAGTAAAAGCACCATTGTTGATGCCAGGGGTGAAAGTCTCTATTCCGGTAATAATAAGGCCCCAGGTTTTATTAACTCCCCTTCTTCACCGTCCTCCCGCAAGGTTGAAGTTGAAGGGGCGATTCAGCACCAAAGCTTCCTGATTAAAAATTACACCTTTGATACTTTTGTTGAAGGTAAATCCAACCAACTGGCCCGCGCTGCCTCTATGCAGGTTGCCGAGAATGCCGGCGGCGCTTATAACCCGCTATTTCTCTACGGCGGTGTTGGTTTAGGTAAAACCCACTTGATGCATGCAGTGGGTAACTCGATTATGCAGAAAAAGCCGGATGCCAAAGTGGTTTATCTACATTCGGAGCGCTTTGTAGCGGATATGGTTAAAGCGCTACAGCTTAATGCAATTAACGAATTTAAGCGTTACTACCGTTCGGTGGATGCGTTGTTAATTGATGATATCCAGTTTTTTGCCGGTAAAGAGCGCTCCCAGGAGGAGTTCTTCCATACCTTTAATGCCTTGCTTGAAGGTGGTCAGCAGATGATTTTAACCTGTGATCGCTACCCTAAAGAAATTAGCGGTTTGGAAGAAAGGCTTAAGTCTCGCTTTGGTTGGGGTTTAACGGTAGCCGTAGAGCCTCCCGAGCTGGAAACCCGCGTCGCTATATTAATGAAGAAGGCCGAACAGGCTAATATCACCCTGCCTGCCGATGCGGCTTTCTTTATTGCCCAAAGAATTCGTTCTAATGTCCGCGAGCTAGAAGGCGCCTTAAAGCGAGTGATAGCTAGTGCTCACTTCACTGGCCGCCCGGTTGATATCGACCTGATTAGAGAGTCATTAAAAGACTTGCTGGCCCTACAGGATAAGCAGGTCAGCATGGATAATATTCAGCGTACTGTAGCCGAGTATTATAAGATCAAAGTATCCGATATGATGTCCAAGCGTCGTAGCCGTTCTGTAGCTCGCCCCCGTCAGGTGGCAATGGCTTTAGCCAAGGAATTAACCAACCATAGCCTGCCGGAAATTGGCGATAGCTTTGGTGGCCGGGACCATACCACCGTGTTGCATGCTTGTCGCAAAATTAAAGAATTGGAAGAGACGGATGCCGATATCCGCGAAGATTGTAAAAACCTATTACGCTCACTCACTACCTAACTAACCGATAAGGATAGAGATCAACATGAAATTTTTGATTTCCCGTGAAGCCCTGTTAAAACCACTTAACCTGGTTGCCGGTGTGGTGGAACGCCGCCAAACCTTGCCAATCTTATCTAATGTCATGTTGGAATTGGATGGTAACCAGCTTTCGATTACGGGTACGGATCTAGAGGTTGAGTTGGTAGGTCGTGTGACATTGGAGCAGGCTCCGCAAGCCGGTGGAGAGATTACCGTGCCGGCCAGAAAGCTGGCTGATATCTGTAAGTCCCTGCCTGATGGTAGTGATATTGAGTTTATTCAGGACGAGCAGCGAGTTATTGTTAAATCCGGCCGCAGCCGCTTTACCTTATCGACACTGGCCGCCAATGATTTTCCTAATGTAGAAGAAAGCCCAGGCAGCCAGGACTTTACCGTAAAACAGGGCGATTTAAAGCGTCTAATCGATCGCACCAGCTTTGCCATGGCCCAGCAGGATGTTCGTTACTACCTGAATGGTATGTTGTGGGAAGTCTCTGCCGGCCAGCTGCGCGTTGTAGCTACCGATGGTCACCGTTTGGCTTTGTGTACCCTCGCCGCTCCTATAGAAACTCAAGAAAATCAACAAGTTATACTGCCTCGCAAGGGCGTGGTTGAGTTGGCGCGTCTATTAATGAATGAAAATGACGACGTTCGAGTAGTGATTGGTTCCAACCATATCCGCGCCACTACTACGGATTTTACCTTTACCTCTAAATTGGTAGACGGCAAATTCCCTGATTATGACCGAGTATTGCCTAAGAGCAGCACCAAGACGGTATTTGGCTTACGTAATGATTTGCGCCAGGCCTTTTCCCGTACTTCTATTCTCTCTAATGAGAAATACCGTGGTGTACGGCTGATGCTATCGGATGCCAGCCTACAAATTGTAGCTAATAACCCAGAGCAGGAAGAAGCGGAAGAGATCGTTAATGTAGATTACTCCGGTGAGTCGTTGGAAATTGGCTTTAATGTCAGTTACTTACTGGACGTAATGGGTGTGCTAAGCGGTGATACCGTCAAGCTGTCATTATCAGATGCTAACAGTAGCGCCTTGCTTGAGGAGTCCGAAGAAGGGGATTCCATGTATGTTGTTATGCCAATGCGTCTTTAATGGATCGAATTGAATAGCTTAATAGCGTGTTAATTAAAAGACTGGAAGTTACCGGTATACGTAACCTGCGTAGCGCCAGCCTTAACCCGCTTTCCTCTATTAATGTGTTATATGGTGAAAACGGAGCAGGAAAAACCAGTGTATTAGAGTCTATCCACCTACTCTCTTCTGCTCGTTCTTTCCGAAGCCATAAACTAAAACCATTAATAAACAGTGAGATGGATAGTTGTGTCGCCTTTGCTGAGATTGATATACCCGGCGCAGGCTACCAACCGGTAGGAGTTGAGCGGTTTAAATCCCCTTCTACACCGGGTGTGATTAAAATTGCCGGTCAATCGGTTAAATCCGCCGCTGCCCTGGCAGAGAATCTGCCGGTACAGGTGATTAGCTCCGACACCTTTAAGTTGTTGGAGGGTTCGCCATCAGTGAGGCGACAGTTTCTGGATTGGGGTGTGTTCCACGTGGAACACCAGTTCCATCCAGTCTGGAAGAATACGCAGCGTTGTTTAAAACAACGGAATACTTTACTGCGTCATGGTAGAATCGACGACCAGCAATTAGCGGTTTGGACCGACGAGTTTGTTGGCCTGGCAAGGCAGTTGGATAGCTTTAGAGCCCAGTATTTCCAACAGCTGGTACCAGTATTTGAGCAGACACTGGCTCGATTGCTGGGTCTGGAAGGTTTATCTCTCGGTTATTACCGGGGCTGGGATAAAGAGACCGACCTTGCCGAGGTATTGGCAGCCAATGTAATAAGAGAAAAAGAACAGGGCCATACAACCTCTGGACCGCACCGAGCCGACTTAAAGTTACGCTACCAGTCGGCTAGTGCTGCGGATATTTTATCCAGAGGCCAGCAAAAGCTGGTGGTATGTGCCTTAAGAGTGGCTCAGGGGTATTTATTATCTCAGCTAACAGGCCGGTCCTGTGTCTACTTGGTTGATGATCTGCCTGCAGAATTAGATAAAAAGCATCGGCAAGCCCTGTGTGCCCTATTAGAAGAACTTGAATGCCAGGTGTTTGTAACCTGTGTAGATCATAAAGATATAGATGATTGTTGGTCCGGTGAGGCCACAATCAGTATGTTCCACGTGGAACATGGCGTTATTAAGCAACAATAACAACAACATCATAGTAAGCAACTAGCGAACAGGTTTTTTATGAGCGAAGAAGAAAACAGCTACGACTCCTCAAGTATCAAAGTCCTTAAAGGCCTTGATGCCGTGCGTAAGCGCCCGGGCATGTATATCGGCGATACTGATGATGGTACCGGCTTGCACCATATGGTGTTTGAGGTGGTCGATAACTCTATCGATGAGGCCCTGGCGGGTCACTGTTCGATTATTAATGTTGTAATTCATCCGGATGAGTCAGTCAGTGTTTCCGATGATGGTCGTGGGATACCGACAGAGGTCCACGAAGAGGGTATCTCAGCCGCTGAAGTTATTATGACCGTGCTTCATGCCGGCGGTAAATTTGATGATAACTCCTATAAAGTCTCCGGTGGGCTGCATGGTGTGGGCGTTTCCGTAGTAAATGCTTTATCCGAAGAAGTTAAGCTAACGATTCGTCGTGGTGGCAAAATCCACGAGCAAATCTATAACCACGGTGTTCCACAGGCGCCATTGGCTGTTGTGGGTGACTCTGAAACTACCGGTACAGAGGTTCGCTTTAAGCCTTCTGCTGATACCTTTACCAATATTGAATTCCACTTTGACCAACTGGCCAAACGACTCCGCGAGTTAGCCTTCCTTAACTCCGGGATTCATATCTCCTTAAAAGATGAGCGTAGCGGCAAGCAAGAAGACTATGCCTATGACGGCGGTTTAAGTGAGTTTGTGGCTTACCTGAACCAAAACAAGACTACGATCAATAAGTTATTCCACTTTAATGTGATGGGTGAAGGTGGTGTAGGGGTAGAAGTGGCGCTGCAATGGAACGATAGTTTCCAGGAAAGCATCCACTGTTATACCAATAATATCCCACAACGTGATGGCGGCACACACTTAGCGGGATTTCGGGCCTCATTAACTCGTAGTTTGAATGGTTATATAGAGCGCGAAGGTTTTGCCAAGAAAGACAAAGTCTCCACCAGCGGTGATGATGCCCGTGAAGGTCTGACTGCCGTTATCTCGGTTAAAGTCCCAGATCCCAAGTTCTCATCTCAAACCAAAGACAAATTAGTCTCCTCAGAAGTGAAAACCGTCGTGGAACAAGCGATGAATCAGTCTTTTGGTGACTATTTGATGGAAAACCCCGGTGAAGCCAAGCTGGTTGTCACCAAAATGATGGATGCAGCCCGCGCCCGTGAAGCGGCCCGTAAAGCTCGTGAAATGACACGCCGTAAAGGCGCGCTGGATATTGCTGGTTTACCAGGAAAACTGGCGGATTGTCAGGAGAAAGACCCTGCACTAAGTGAGGTTTATTTGGTGGAAGGGGACTCGGCGGGTGGATCTGCAAAGCAGGGCCGCGATCGTCGTACTCAAGCGATTCTTCCGCTAAAAGGTAAAATCCTAAACGTAGAAAAAGCGCGTTTCGATAAAATGCTGTCTTCGGTTGAAGTCGGCACCATTGTTACTGCTTTAGGTTGTGGTATTGGTAAATCAGAATTTGATCCCGATAAGCTGCGTTACCACAGCATCATCATCATGACCGATGCGGATGTGGATGGTTCTCACATCAGAACCTTGCTTCTAACGTTTTTCTTTAGGCAGATGCCAGAACTCATCGAGCGCGGCCATGTCTTTATCGCCCAGCCACCTTTATACAAAATTGGCAAAGGCAAACAGCATCAGTATCTAAAAGATGAAGAGGGTAAGGACCAGTACCTGACACAAAGCGCGATGGAAAATGCTTCTTTGCATACCAGCCCCGACGCGCCAGGTATTGTTGGCACAGCGCTGGAAGATTTGGTTAAACAATACCGCAGCGTATTAAATACGATTGCTCGCCTTTCCCGTTTATATCCAGAAACGGCAATGCAGGACATGATTTATCTGCCTGAGTTAACCGTGGAACAATTGCGCGATCAATCCGCCGTTCAACAGTGGGCTGATCAACTGCAAGAAAAACTGGGCGAAGGTTCAAACAGCCAGTCTTACCTCGTTAATGTTAAAGAAGATACCGAACGCCATAACTTCTTGCCTCGTATTATTTCAACGGCTCATGGTGTTGATACCGAGTTTGTCTTTAACCAGGATTTCTTTTCTTCCAATGATTACAAAGCGATTGTTGCCATGGGTGCCAAGCTAATTGGTTTCCTTGAAGAGGGAGCTTATATTCAGCGCGGCGAGAAAACCGAAGAGATTAGTGATTTTAGCCAGGCCATTGATTGGTTAATGATACAGGCTGAAAAAGGTTTAAATATTCAGCGCTATAAAGGTTTGGGTGAAATGAATCCTGAGCAGCTATGGGAAACCACCATGGACCCTGAAGAGCGTAGAATGCTTCGGGTAACGATTGAAGATGCTATTGCAGCGGATCAGATATTTACGACGTTGATGGGCGACCAGGTTGAGCCCCGTCGAGAATTTATTGAAGAGAATGCGTTGAAGGTTGCTAATTTGGATGTGTAGTTAATGTCCTTTGTAGTAATGAAGGTAAGCTGAATGTTGAACCCCAAAAAATTAAAAATACTGGAGGGCAACTTTCTTATGCAATACCCGCTGGGCTTTGCAGACCCGGAGATGGTTAAGATTGGCAAGAAGCATAATGTAGGCAAATTAACGGAACAGTCGAAAGAGTTTTTTAGCAAACAGGCTCGCTCCAATGTCCATGTCACTGCAGAAAATATGATTAAGGTCGTTAGCCGCTCCTCTATCCCCTCCTACTATAAACCCACTACAGCCACCATGAAGCTATCTACTGATGCATAGCTAAGAATTTGTCATTGCTGTGTTGAATCCATAGGGTGCTCCGTGGCGTAGCAATGGCTACGCGCAATTGTTTTAATAAAGAGGTCGCAATGAGATTTCGCAAACTTGGAAACACCGATATAGATGTCAGTTTAATTTGCCTGGGCACAATGACCTGGGGCGAGCAAAACACCCCGCAAGAAGCTGCAGAACAGTTGGACTATGCCCTTGACCAGGGGGTTAATTTTATTGATGTTGCAGAGCTTTATCCGGTACCTCCTAAACCTGAGACCCAGGGTCGGTCAGAAGAGTATATCGGCCGCTGGCTGACTAAAACGGGTAAGCGCGAGCAAGTCATATTGGCCACCAAAGTCACCGGTCGCGGTGATGCTAATCCCGGTACTTCCCATATCCGTGGCGGCCCGCGTTTAAACCGCGAACAAATTCACCAGGCCATTAATGATTCATTAACCCGTTTACAAACAGACTACGTTGACCTCTACCAGGTTCATTGGCCTGAGCGTAAAACGAACTTCTTTGGTGAGCTGGGCTATAAGCCCGGCGGCGATGATGGCGTGAGCATTGAAGAAACTTTATCTGCATTAGGTGAGCTGGTTGACCAGGGTAAAGTGCGCCACATCGGTATCTCTAACGAAACCCCTTGGGGCGTGATGGAGTATTTGCGTTTAGCCAAAGAAAAAAACCTGCCTCGTCCGGTTAGTATTCAAAATCCCTATAATTTTCTATGCCGTACTTTTGATATTGGTTTAGCCGAAATCACCATGCGAGAAAAAGTGAGCCTACTAGCCTATTCCCCGTTGGCCTTTGGTGTCTTAAGCGGTAAATATATCAACGGTAAAAAACCGGTGGGTTCACGCATGGAGTTATTCCAACGCTTTACTCGCTACGGTAATGAATATGCAGAAGCCGCTACGGAGGCCTATGTTGAGCTGGCTAAAAATCACGGCCTTGAAGCTGATCAAATGGCACTGGCCTTTGTGAATGACCGCGAATTTATGACCAGTAATATTATTGGTGCTACCACCATAGAACAGCTAAAAAGAAATATTGCCAGTGTTGATATAACACTCAATGAAGAGGTACTGGAGGAAATAGAAGCAATACATCACAAGTACCGCATACCTTCCCCTTAAGCGACTTCATTTTCTGGCAAGGTCAATATCCCAGCTTGAATTTGACCAGACTGGCCGCTACACACCATAGCACAACCATCAGGGGCGAGCGTTTCCATACCGTGAGCATGGCAAAACCAATGACGGCTATTAGCAGGTCGGCTATAGAAGTAATGCCGGCGGTAAAGATGGGGTCGTATAGCGCCGCCGCTAAAATACCAACAACAGCAGCATTTAGACCGGCGATAGCATTGACCGCTTTGGGGTTGTGGGCAATGGCCTGCCACAGGGGCAGTGCGGCGGTCACCAGCAGAAAGCCGGGTAAAAATATAAACAGCAAAGCCGTGGCGGCGATGAGCAAAGGGCTTTGGTCCACTGGGATGATTGTGCCCAGGTAAGCAGCAAAGGCAAACATCGGGCCGGGTATCGCCTGCGACGCACCGTAACCGGCAAGAAAATGTTCCGGGCTAACCCAGCCGCTGGTGACTACCGATTGTTCCAATAGTGGTAGCACCACGTGACCGCCACCAAAGACCAAAGCACCCGCCTGGAAAAAAGTCCGGGCAACGTTAGCAATGCCATTATCGCCACTAATCATCGGCAAGCCCAATAACAACAGGGTAAACAGAGTCAATAATACTAACGCCAGCGACTTGCTGTAGCCAAGCTGCAACGGTGCCTCGGTATTAGAAACGGCTTCACGGCATAACACCATCCCCGCTACAGCGCCGGCAGCAACGACCAGCAATTGTGACCATGCGGAAG
This sequence comes from Oceanicoccus sp., assembly GCF_029238675.1. Lineage (GTDB taxonomy): Bacteria > Pseudomonadota > Gammaproteobacteria > Pseudomonadales > Dasaniaceae > Oceanicoccus. The sequence continues at coordinate 18,383 of NZ_JAQWFR010000003.1, forward strand.
ACAATAACAGCAGGGCTCCGATAGCAAACAGCGCTATAGCTCGACGCTGAAAATCAGGACATAACTTTTTCGACATCCCTAGCACTGCATCAGCTACCACGGCACAAGCCACAAGTTTTAAGCCATGAATGGCCGCTGCACCGATTCCGCCAGACAGCGCAGGCAACAGCGAAGCAAAGACAATTAGTAATAGCGCTGAAGGTAATGTAAAGGCCAGAAAAGCGGCAATCGCCCCGCCCCATCCCGCCCTTAACAGGCCGATGGCAAAACCCAATTGGCTACTGGCGGGCCCGGGTAGAAATTGGCAGATGGCCAGTAGTTGGGTGAATTGACTCTCGGTAAGCCACTGGCGTTGTTCCAGCAAAGCTTTACGAAAATAGCCGATATGAGCCACTGGGCCACCAAAGGAGGTTAGCCCCAGTTTTAAAAAGGTTTTAAAAACCTCAAAAATGCTGCCCTGTTGATCAGACATGCTTTAAACCTGGAACAGGCGATCAGGGTTGATTAATCGTATAGCGAAGCAATTCCACCACCTGCTCGGGCGTTGTTGCCCAGGCTTGTGCGGCGGCGTCCACTTCTTTTAGGGGGTGAATAATATCGTCATTATGTAGGGTAATATAAGGCTTACCCAGGGCAGCACAATAGCCAGCATCAAAGGCGGCATTCCACTGTTTATACTTTTCACCAAAACGAATAATGGCTATATCACACTGTTCGATAAAGGTTTTTGTTCGGATAGCGTTGACCTTGGCGGATTGATGGTCGCGCCAGAAATTATTATCCTGCTGCCCTAATACATCCCCTGCTGCATCGCTGGCTTCATGGTTGGTCACCGCAGAGCTAAAGCTGACAGGAAGATTGGCGGCTTCACAGCCTTGAATAATTTGCTGTCTCCAGTCGGTATGTATTTCGCCAGAGAGGTATATGTTCCATTCCATCATGATTGACCTTTGTAAAAAGAAACTAGTGAGTTACAGATTATTCTCTGCAGCGTATACGGTATTAAAGTATAGCGCTCCCCGTTTAATTAGAACCGTGACTTTGGCGCCGGGTTTGCAATCTTTTAGGCTGGCAATAATAAAGGCGCCGCTTTTATCTTCAATCGTGGCATGAAATAGCGAGGTGGTATTGGCGCCGCTGAGTTGCGCACATTGATAAACCGTCCCTTCTCCGGTTTTTAATATCTCACCACTATGGCTGAATGAAAGCAGAGCAAAGCCACACAAAAGCAAGAGGGTGGTGGCAAATAATAAGGCTATTGTATTGGGCACGATAATCGACTAAAACGGAATATCGTCATCAAAGTTATCGATAGCAGCTGACTGATCAAAACTGGCAGGAGGTGGCGATTGATCATAGGCCCCCATTTCCGCTCCTGTGGTTGCTCCTTCTATACGCCAGGCCTGCAAACTGGTAAAGCATTTTTCCGGGCCGCCATTGCCAGACCATAGACGACCGGAGAAATTAAAGTGGGCGGTAATTTCATCGCCGATATTATAGTTATCCATTAAGGCGCATTTATCCTTAATCAACTCCATCGCGATATAGTTGGGGTAGCGTTCGTTCTCCCCTTCGCCAGTCAGTTTGACCACAAATTCCCGTTTGGTAAAACCATTTTGGCCGTATTCCGTGGTTTGGCCAATGGAGTGTATCTGTCCCTGAAGTTCAAAGCTTTTTGACATGGTGTTACCTTTTTCCTACGACTTGTTGAATGGTGGTAGACCATTATACATTGAGTCCGGGCTTAAGCCACCGCTTCAGATACGGCTATCCAGCCCTGTGCCTTGCTTGAGCAACTTAATAGATCTTTTATAACTCGATACCTGTTGCCTCGACAAACGCCAGCCATTTTTTTTCGACGTTTTGACCTTCTTTACCGGATAAATAGGACAAACTATGGCTGCGATTTTCTTTTTTAATAATATGATCAATTGCTTCAGTTGTTTGATGCATGTTCAGAAGGGCAAAAATCTCTGCCGCCGCTGCTAAATGTTTGGTGATTTGCGGGCGCTCATTTGCTTCATTGGTGCGATCTAAGGCGTCTCTTAATGCCAATGTGTAGCTGGTGAGTTTGTCTAGAATATGTTTCATACTTATTTAAGCTTAACACCTCAAGAAGGGGTGTCGGTTACGGCGTCCCATATGTTTGATTTGTTAAGTGATTTTCTGGCGAACAAGCTATAACTACTAGCTTTGCGTCCACCTAATGTTTCAGTATTAACAACTTCTTCGTGTGTTACCTGCATTGAATTAACTAAATTCCGTAGCTCATTCGGACTACTGTGAAGCATTGGAACACCAACTTCTGAGGTAAATTCTTTACTTGATTCTGCGCAGAACTCAACCATGTGCAATAATCCATTGGGCTTTAATATACGGAAAATTTCGTTGAACTGGGCAACCCTTATTTCCAGAGATGTTATGCAAGTAAACACAGCACATACTACTACAACATCGAAACTATTATCATGAATAGAAAGCGTATTTCCAGAGACGAGAGAAAGCTCCAAGTATGGATACTGTATATTTCCTCGTTCAATCATTTTTGCTGAGGAGTCAACGCCGGCGATATTTTTATAACCGTTATCCCATAGTTGTTTGATGATGCAGCCATAGCCGCAACCGAAATCTAATATTCTGCTCTCACTAGAAACTTTGTTGCTAAATCGGTGAAGATCAATCTCTAGATTGAAATTCACTCCTTTGGCTACATTATTCCATTCGTCTTGGTACATACTTATTCACTTAACGTCGTGCACAACGGCGCGAGTTTACGAGCGTCCGGCGCCCGCAGGGCGCGAATTGGTACACCTTGTTAAGCATTTACTGGCACCCTTCTTTAAAGGTTTTTACACTCTCAGGAATCACTTCCCAAGCAGCCTTAGAACCCACGTAAATATGATAGCCTATTTCAATTTCTGGGCTTTCATTGAGACAGCCCAATGTGATTCCATGCAACTCACCATTGTAGGTACCACACAAAGTAGAACCGCATCTACTACAAAACTGTAAGCCAAAACCAGCCTCTGATTCGTAGCTAGTGAGTTTTTCTGAGCCCTGCAACCAATTGAATTCGTTTGGCTCTACCAGAGCATATGCAGATGCTTGCGAGCTGAAAGCTTTGCGGCAGCGGGAACAATGACAGGACCTAGCATCTTTTAGATTCCCAATAATCTGATATTTGATACTACCGCAGAAACACTCACCTGTAATTGGCACGAAATCTCCTTGATGCTTGACGCCTAAGGCATTGGCGAAGTGCGTAGCACTTTGTCCAATGCCTTGACTTGTTATATTTCTTTGCTCTTGTGTGCCACTTCATGTGCATGTTTCTCCCAATGTTGGCCATCAAAGTTCGTTATGTTGACGGACATTGGCTTAGTGTCTAGGCAGTTTACATTAATATCAATTCCGTCTGGGTTTGAGCGCGGAGTATAAAAAGGCTTCATGCCGCACGTTTTACAGAACGTATGTTTTGCGATGCCTGTATTAAATTTATAGGTAGTTATTGAGTTCATACCGGAGAGAAGCCTAAATTTACTAAGCGGTACTATCAAGTGCAGGAAGCCAGATTTAGAGCATACAGAACAATTACAATAATCTGCTTCAATAACCTCTGGGGCATCTACTTCAAAAGTAATCTCTCTACAGTGGCAGCTTCCTTTATATATCACCGTACTCTCCTAGAAATATAACGCTTCAGTAAGCGGCGGCCGGCACGGCCGTCCGGCGCCGCAGGCGCGAACTTGACTGACTTGTTATGTGGCTTATTCCAATTTTCACAAAAATTGATCCAGTGTTTGATTAATCGCTATAGGTATCGATAGAG
>NZ_JAQWFR010000014.1 GCF_029238675.1 Oceanicoccus sp.
GTTTTTTTATGGGTCACGTAAAGCGGAGTGGGCGACGACCTACGCAGGCCAGGCCCCGGCCCGTCATTCCCGCGAAGGCGGGAATCCAGCCTGCGCGGGAATGACGTCTTTTTAGATCTTATCAATAAAAAATGAAAAAAATGAAAAAAACACAAGCACCTTCTTAAGATCTGTTATATGATCCGTCTCGTGCTTAGGAAGCACGCTGTCAGGGAGGGCCATCAGGATGACGGCATACCAAGGAATGGGGTGGTAGCAGGTTGCTATTCCTCCCTGGCTTTTTTACCCACCTTAAAATAAAAATTTTCTAACGCCAAACTACTTCCCTATCCCTGGCTGGACAATTTCCCCCAGTTAGCACTTTTGCCACGGCACGTTACAGAAAAGACACAGCGTCAGTTTTCTTTGTTATGATCGCCAGCAAATCGAAATTATGGATAAACCATGTCATTAGAAACCTTATTAGCCGTACTTGCTGATGGAGAATTTCATTCCGGTGATGAGCTCGGTGGGGTGCTTGGCGTCTCAAGAACGGCTGTTTGGAAGCAGCTTAAAAAAGTTGAGGAGTTAGGTCTACCCCTGGAGTCTATCAAGGGCAAAGGTTATTGCATTAAAGATGGTCTCGACCTGTTATCTGCTCCAGCTATTCAGAAAGGTTTGTCCGCTGAAATTAGCTCGCTAATCAGTGACATTGATGTGAGAGGTGTGATTGATTCAACCAGCGTCGCTGCCATGGAAAAAGCTGTCCAAGGCGAAAAGGGTTATATCTGTACTGCTGAACAGCAAACGGCGGGAAGAGGGCGGCGCGGTCGTGCGTGGGCTAGTCCCTATGCCAGCAATTTATATTTCTCAGTGGTCTGGGAGTTTGGTGGCGGAGCGGCATCGTTAGAGGGGCTAAGCCTGGCAGTAGGTGTTGCAGTTGTTGATGCTTTAGAAAAATCAGGGCTCACTGGGTCGCAGTTAAAATGGCCTAATGATGTTTTGTATCAGGGTCGAAAATTGGCGGGTGTTTTGTTAGAGATGACAGGTGATCCATCTGGTCGCTGTCATGTCGTGATAGGGGTTGGTCTCAATGTCTCCATGCCTAAATCCGTTAGCATTGATCAACCCTGGATTGATGTCATGTCGGTTAATGAAGGGGCGGCTAATCGCAATCAGCTATTGGTCGCTATATTAAATGAGCTGATGCCATTACTGTCGAGCTTTGAGGGACAAGGTTTTAATGCTTACCGAGATCGCTGGCAATCCCTTGATGCCTTTGCAGAAACCGAAGTTGCCATGACTTTAGGCAGTGATATTGTAGTGGGCAAGGCTATTGGTGTGGATGGTACCGGTGCAATTATCATTGAAACAGCCAGTGGCGTACGTAAGTTTAATGGCGGCGAAGTTAGCTTAAGGGCGACAGGGTAATCATGATTCTTGAGTGTGATATAGGCAATACCCGTTGTAAGTGGCGCATGGTCGAAGGCGGTCAGGTGCTTGAGCGCGGCAGCTTTGCACTGGCTGATGGTTTTGAGAACCTTGTCCTGAAGTCTGAGGTTGAGCGCGTTAGAGTGGCCAGCGTGGTTGAAGGTGATAGCTTGGCCGGGTTTACTGGCTTTTGTATTGATAGAGGGCTCAACCCCGAGTTTGCCCAATCAACAGCCGTAGTCGCAGGCGTGGTGAGCGCTTACTTTGATGTGGCTAAATTGGGTGTTGATAGATGGCTGGGAGTAGTAGCTGGCTATAAGAAAATAAAAGGTGCTGTATTAATTATTGATGCAGGTACAGCATTAAAGGCGGATCTGGTTTCAACCGATGGCCATCATCTAGGCGGCTATATTGCCCCTGGTATGGGCTTGATGGAATCTAGCTTATTAACAGGAACAGATAAGATCCGCTTTGATCGCCAGGATTACTCTTCAGGTGTTGCTTTTGGTTGTTCTACTGCTGATGTCGTTAATGCTGGTATGCTGGCTGCCCAAATAGGCGCAGTGACCGTAGCCATTGAGGAAGCAAAGAAGCGGATTCCCGAAGGGTTTGCCATACTGCTAACAGGCGGTGACTCTGCTTCTATTAATAAGGCGCTTGGCGAAGTCCATAACATAGAGATGGTGCCAGATTTGGTGCTTGATGGTTTGCAGTGGCTATTGCCCTAAGAAGAACAAAAGGATAGATACGTGCGTTGGATATTCATTGTTTTATTAATGTGTAATGGAATTTACTTCCTATGGCAGAATTATCTGCTGCAGGGAGATATACCTGGCGCCATGGCAAAGCCGGTTGCGGGTGGTTTCGCTGAAGTGGGGTTGGTATTGCTAGCTGAGGTCGAAGGTATCCCGTTGGCCCAGACCGATACTGCAGAGCCAGAAGCCAGGCCTGAAGCTGCTGTCCCATTAGCGGAAAATACCGACCCCAGCGCCTTGCCTGAGCCTGCCGATCCCGGTATTTGTTGGCAAATAGGCCCATTTAAGGAAGAAGTAAGTGGCAAGCAGGTTGTATCACGCTTGGCATCTCTGGATATTACCTTGCAGTTAGAGGCACTAGAAATTCCCGGGAAGCCGGATTATTGGGTGCATCTTCCCCCTCAAGTCTCCCGCAAGGCTGCTATTAAGCTGCTTCGAGAGCTTCAGGCCAAAAAAATAGACAGCTTCCTGATTACCGAGGGAGAGCTGGCGAATGGTATCTCGCTAGGCTTTTTTACCGAGGAAGCCCGGGCCAATAGGGTGTTTGAGCAGCGTATAAAGCAGGGGTATGGGGCTCAAATCAAGGTGGTGCCTAGAATGTACACAGAATTGTGGGCGGTATTTGATGCCGGTGAATATGGTAAGTTTTCCGATGCTTTATGGGAAGCCATTAAGGAAGGTAATAAGGGACTAGAAAGACGAAAAAACTACTGCGATAAGATTGCGTCCACGAACAACTTCGACTAGAATGCCCGCCTCGTTGAGAATGAGGTTGATGCTGGCGTAGCTCAGTTGGTAGAGCAGCTGACTTGTAATCAGCCGGTCGGGGGTTCGACTCCTCTCGCCAGCTCCAATTTTCCTTTAAAATACGAGTACTTAGAGATTAGGTCCTGCGAGGCTGCTCTAGGTGAAGGTTGATATGGATTTCTCTCGGCTGTTTTTTGAGGGATATAATCCGCTCCCTGTGGTGGGGTTCCCGAGTGGCTAAAGGGATCAGACTGTAAATCTGACGCGCGAGCTTCGGTGGTTCGAATCCACCCCCCACCACCATTTACAGGCGGGTATAGTTCAGTGGTAGAACGTCAGCCTTCCAAGCTGAATATGCGGGTTCGATTCCCGCTACCCGCTCCATGTTTTGGTTGGCAGCTCCTTAAGGGTTTGCACTGAGCTTGGTTGTTTTTGAGAGTGCTCATATAGCTCAGTCGGTAGAGCACTTCCTTGGTAAGGAAGAGGTCACCGGTTCAAATCCGGTTATGAGCTCCAAATTTTGTAATGGTTCTTTGCGTTAAATTTAAAGGATCGTTTGGCGACGGTTATAGGCTGGTCGCAGGTTTTAGAGGTTTGATATCGGTAGGCGGTTTTTGAGCCTTTGATGATTACAGGCCAGTGGCTCAATTGGTAGAGCACCGGTCTCCAAAACCGGTGGTTGGGGGTTCGAGTCCCTCCTGGCCTGCCATTATATCAAAGCACTTCTTCGCATAGTGGCGAAGCGGTGCTTTACGCCTGTTATTTTGAAGAAAAGGCACCGATTTAGCGGTGCTGATAGTGAGATGCAAGTTTATGAACGCAAGTGCGGAATCTCAAAGCGGCGGATTAGACGGCCTTAAATGGTTGCTGGTTGTGGCGCTTCTTGTTGCTGGTATTGGTGGCAATGTTTATTACGACGATCAGTCTCTTCTATATAGAGTTATAGGTCTTGTTGTTATTGCTCTGGTTGCTGCTTATGTAGCGGTGCAAACAGTGCAGGGCGCAGCGTTTTGGAAGCTGGCTAAAGAGGCCAGAACAGAAATACGTAAAGTGGTTTGGCCAACGCGTCAAGAAGCCACGCAGACCACATTGATTGTGGTGGCTTTTGTATTTGTAATGGCGCTGATCCTCTGGGGTTTGGATACCTTGTTGGGTTGGTTAGTTTCTCTGGCGATCGGTTAATAGATTAATAGGTTAGGGGTGAAGAATGTCTAAGCGTTGGTATGTAGTTCACGCCTACTCGGGTTATGAAAAAAAGGTAGCCCTTGCGCTTCAAGAGCGTATTGCGTTACAGAAGATGGAAGATAAATTCGGTGAGGTATTAGTGCCCACTGAAGAAGTGGTTGAAATGCGCGGTGGTCAAAAGCGTCGCAGCGAGCGCAAGTTCTTTCCCGGCTATGTATTAGTTGAGATGGAGCTGTGTGATGAAAGCTGGCACTTAGTCAAAGAGACGCCTCGTGTTATGGGTTTTATTGGTGGTAAAGCGGATAAGCCTGCACCAATCACAGAAGCGGAAGCTAACACTATTCTTCAGCGTGTAGAAAGTGGTGAAGCGCCTAAGCCTAAAACCCTATTCGAGCCAGGTGAAATGGTTCGTGTTGTTGATGGCCCGTTTAATGACTTCAACGGCGTGGTTGAAGAAGTAAATTATGAAAAGAGCAAACTGCATGTTGCGGTATTGATCTTCGGTCGTTCAACGCCAGTTGAGTTGGACTTCGGTCAGGTAGAAAAGACGTAAGAATTTTTAAGTAGTATCTGCTCGCAGATACTTTAACCGGGGAGCCGGAGACCAGCGGAAAACAGATTAAGTTTGAAGTTGCGAGGCGCTACTACCCAAAGGAGAAGTGAAATGGCTAAAAAAGTCGAAGCTTATATCAAGCTGCAAGTGCCTGCTGGCCAGGCAAACCCAAGTCCACCGGTTGGTCCTGCTCTAGGTCAGCACGGTGTGAATATCATGGAATTCTGTAAAGCATTTAACGCTGATACCCAGGGCGTTGAGCCAGGTCTTCCTGTTCCTGTTGTGATCAGTGTTTATAGTGATCGCAGCTTTACATACATCACCAAAACTCCTCCGGCTTCAATCTTATTGAAGAAGGCTGCGGGTATTAAGAGTGGTTCTGGTACTCCTAATACTAAGAAAGTAGGTAAAGTGACTCGTGCACAGTTGGAAGAAATTGCTACCACTAAAATGCCTGATCTGACTGCTGCTGATATGGATGCTGCGGTTCGCACAATTGCTGGTAGCGCCCGCGCCGCCGGTATCGAGACTGAGGGTGTGGTGTAATGACTAAGCTATCTAAGCGCCAAAAGGCGATTAATGAAAAAGTTGAAGCGGGCAAGTTGTATCCGATTGAAGATGCTGTTGCTTTGCTAAAAGAAGTTTCTACCGTTAAGTACACAGAGACTGTTGATATTGCAGTCAATCTAGGCGTTGATGCCAAGAAATCTGATCAGGTTGTTCGCGGTGCCACTACTTTACCTCACGGTACCGGTAGTGAAGTACGTGTTGCTGTTTTTGCTCAAGGCGATAACGCTGAGAAAGCAAAAGCTGCTGGTGCGGACATTGTTGGCATGGATGATCTGGCCGCTGAAGTTAAAGCCGGTAATCTGGATTTTGACGTAGTTATTGCTGAGCCAGCTGCTATGCGTGTTGTTGGTCAGTTGGGTACAGTTCTTGGTCCTCGAGGCCTAATGCCTAACCCTAAAACTGGCACCGTTACCCCTGACGTAGAAACAGCGGTAAACAATGCTAAAGCCGGTCAGGTTCGTTACCGTATCGACAAGAACGGTATTATCCACGGTGCTATCGGTAAGATATCTTTTGATGCCAATGCCATTAAAGAAAATCTTGAAGCCCTGGTCTTGGATTTACAAAAAGGCAAGCCTTCTTCTGCTAAAGGTATATACCTTAAGAAGATGGTGCTATCGACTACGATGGGTCCTGGTTTGTTATTAGATCAATCTTCTTTAGAGCTTTCCAAGTAAGGCGCTAAAGAGGTTAAAAGAACTTTGTGGTCTGTCCCGTTTTTTGGAAGACAGGCCGTCAAAGACCGTAGGTGTTATAGGTTTCTGTTCCGCTGTATTGATTAGAAGTCTGGCTTAATGAGGCGAAAGCTAAACCTACGCAGACGGTGAATTGTTAAGTATTTGACGACCACCGAAACAACTTGTCAAAAACAGCTTTGCTGCTTTTGGCAAAAAACTGAAACGATAAGTGCAGCAAGATTCGTGCTTATCAAATTGGAGAAAAATTGTGGCAATAGGACTCGAAGACAAAAAAGCGATTGTCGCTGAAGTCCAGCAAGTTGCTCAAGGTGCATTATCTGCAGTAGTTGCCGACTCACGTGGCGTTTCTGTTGTTGATATGACTGCACTGCGTAAAGAGGCTCGTGAAGCTGGCGTGTATATGCGCGTCGTACGTAACACGTTGGCCAAGCGCGCTGTTGAAGGTACAGACTATGAGTGTCTTGTTGATACTTTTGTCGGCCCAACTTTAATTGCATTTTCTAACGAACACCCAGGTGCCGGTGCACGCATCCTGAAAGCGTTCGCAAAAGATAATGACAAGTTAGAGCTGAAGGCTGCTGCCTTTGAAGGTGAGGTGACTGATGTCGCGATGTTGGCAGTACTGCCTACATACGACGAAGCAATCGCCAAGCTGATGAGCGTGATGAAAGAAGCATCTGCTGGAAAACTGGTCCGCACACTTGCGGCCCTTCGCGACCAAAAAGAAACAGAAGCTGCTTAATTTTCTCTCTGCTGGAGAGATTGTTATTAGCTTTTAATGAATTTACCGAGTGCAGTCAAAACGCACTCAACGATATAGGAACTGAATCATGTCTTTATCTCAAGAAGATATCATCAATGCAGTTGCTGAAATGTCAGTTACAGATGTTGTAGCACTGATTGAAGCAATGGAAGAAAAATTTGGCGTATCTGCAGCGGCTGCTGTAGCTGCTGGTCCTGCTGGCGATGCTGGCGGTGCTGCTGAAGAGAAAACTGAGTTTGACGTTGTTCTTACTGCCACTGGCGATAAGAAAGTTAACGTTATCAAAGCAGTTCGTGCCATCACCGGCCTTGGTCTGAAAGAAGCCAAAGGCATGGTTGACGGTGCACCCTCAACTGTTAAAGAAGCAGCTTCTAAAGAAGACGCTGAAGAAGCTAAAAAGCAGCTTGAAGAAGCTGGTGCATCTGCCGAGCTTAAGTAAGCTGGTAGTTGTTAAGCGCTTGAATAGAGCGGCGTTAATCGCCGCTGTATGATAAGCGTTGGGCTGACGGGTTATTCTGGAAATTTCAGAATTTTGACCGTCGGCCTTTTTCTGTTTATAGGTTTTCTGCACAAAAATGTTTTTGCTGTTAGAAAACCGACTTGGTTGAAATGGTTCCGTCTATTAGTTTGCCGGAACTGTTAATCAAGGAAACCTGATTTCAGGATTGTTATGAGCCGTTGTCGCGCATGTTGCGGATGACGATCAGAAACGAAAGCTGGGGAGCGCTAATGGCCTACTCTTATACAGAGAAAAAACGTATCCGTAAGGATTTCGGCAAGATGTCCCATGTAATGGATGTGCCGTATCTTTTGGCGATACAGTTGGATTCGTACAAAAAATTCACTCAAGAAGACTCTAGCCAGGGTAATCGAGCCGAAATGGGCTTGCACGCTGCGTTTAAGTCGGTCTTCCCGATTGTCAGCTATTCTGGCAGCGCGGCACTTGAGTATGTTGACTATGCACTGGGTGCGCCGGCCTTTGATGTGGCCGAGTGTCAGCTGCGTGGTGTCACTTACGCAGTTCCCCTGCGGGTTAAAGTGCGGTTGATTATTTATGATAAGGAATCATCCAGCAAAACCATCAAAGATATAAAAGAGCAAGAAGTCTATATGGGTGAAATCCCATTAATGACTGAGAACGGTACCTTCGTTATCAATGGTACAGAGCGTGTAATCGTTTCTCAGTTACATCGTTCACCGGGCGTGTTCTTTGATCACGATAAAGGCAAGACTCACTCTTCCGGTAAGTTACTGTATTCAGCGCGAGTGATTCCCTACCGTGGTTCATGGTTAGACTTCGAATTCGATCCGAAGGATATGGTTTATGTACGTATCGATCGTCGTCGTAAACTACCAGCGACAATTTTGCTGCGTTCATTAGGTTACAGTTCAGAAGAAATTCTGGATATGTTCTATGACGTTGACGAATTTACTGTTGATAAAGATGGCAACTACAAAATGACGTTGATCCCCGAACGTCTACGTGGTGAGGTGGCATCTTTTGATATTACCGGTAAAGGCGGCAGTGTAATCGTTGAGTCTGGCCGTCGTATTACTGCCCGTAATATTCGCCAGATCGAAAAAGAAAAACTAAAAGCCCTTCAGGTACCTGAAGAGTATGTTATGGGTCGTTCATTGGCGAAAAATATCGTTGATGAAAAGACCGGTGAAATCCTGGTTGAGTGTAACACTGAGTTGACTGAAGAAGTCATGGCGCAGTTAGCCGAAGCCGGTGTTAAGGCGATCGAAACTATCTACACTAACGAACTGGATTGCGGTCCATTTATTAGTGACACCCTGCGTATCGATCCTTCTCGTAATGAGTTGGAAGCACTGGTAGAAATCTACCGGATGATGCGTCCTGGTGAGCCACCGACTAAAGAGTCGGCGGAAAATCTATTCCAGAACCTGTTCTTCTCTCCAGAGCGCTATGACTTGTCGACTGTTGGTCGCATGAAGTTTAACCGTCGTCTGGGTCGTGAAGCTGTGACTGGCAGTGGTATTCTGGATAACGATGATATCGTTTCCGTACTGAAGACATTGGTTGATATTCGCAACGGTAAAGGCGTGGTTGATGATATCGATCACCTGGGCAACCGTCGCGTACGTTCTGTTGGTGAAATGGCTGAAAACCAATTCCGTGTAGGTCTGGTTCGTGTTGAGCGCGCTGTTAAAGAGCGTTTGTCGATGGCCGAGTCTGAAGGCTTAATGCCACAAGACATGATCAATGCCAAGCCGGTTGCTGCCGCTGTTAAAGAATTCTTTGGTTCTTCGCAGCTGTCACAGTTTATGGATCAGAACAACCCGCTGTCAGAAGTCACGCACAAGCGTCGTGTTTCGGCCTTGGGGCCTGGTGGTCTTACCCGTGAACGTGCTGGTTTTGAGGTGCGAGATGTACACCCGACTCACTACGGTCGCGTATGTCCTATCGAAACACCTGAAGGTCCAAATATCGGTTTGATTAACTCATTGGCAACCTATGCCCGCACTAACGATTATGGTTTCTTAGAGAGTCCATACCGTAAGGTGGTTAAAGGTGTTGCGACTGAAGACATTGAATATCTGTCGGCGATCAACGAATCTGAGTACATCATTGCACAGGCTTCGGCGACGCTAGACAAAAAGAACAAATTAGTTGATGAGCTGGTAGCGGTACGTCACCTTAACGAGTTTACCGTTAAGGCTCCGGATGAAGTTCAGTATATGGACGTTTCTCCGAAGCAGGTGGTATCGGTTGCAGCGGCATTGATTCCCTTCCTTGAGCACGATGATGCGAACCGTGCATTGATGGGGTCAAATATGCAGCGTCAGGCTGTACCCACACTGAAGTCTGATAAGCCTTTGGTAGGTACTGGTATTGAGCGCTATGTAGCTGCTGACTCCGGTGTTTGTGAGGTTGCACGTCGCGGTGGTGTTGTCGATAGTATCGACTCCGGCCGTATTGTTGTTCGTGTAAACGACACCGAAGTAGAAGCTGGCCAGCCGCCGGTTGATATCTACAACTTAACCAAATACACCCGTTCTAACCAGAACACCTGTATCAACCAGCGTCCTATCGTTACCGAAGGCGACATTATCCAGCGTGGCGACATACTGGCTGATGGTCCTTCTATCGATTTAGGTGAATTGGCACTGGGCCAGAATATGCGTATCGCATTCATGCCCTGGAATGGTTACAACTTTGAGGATTCGATCCTTGTTTCTGAGCGTGTCGTTAAAGAAGACCGTTTCACAACGATCCACATTCAGGAATTAACCTGTATTGCCCGTGATACCAAACTGGGTTCTGAAGAAGTGACTTCAGATATTCCAAATGTTGGCGAAGGTGCGCTAGGTAAACTGGATGAATCCGGTATTGTTTATATCGGTGCTGAAGTTGGCGCCGGTGATATTCTGGTCGGTAAAGTGACACCAAAAGGTGAAACCCAGCTGACACCAGAAGAAAAACTACTACGTGCTATTTTCGGTGAGAAAGCCTCTGACGTTAAAGATACGTCCTTGCGAGTACCTTCAAGTGTTAAAGGTACCGTTATTGATGTTCAGGTTTTCACCCGCGACGGTCTTGAAAAAGATGTTCGCGCCAAAGAAATCGAAAAGTCACAGCTTGATGAATACCGCAAAGACCTTAACGAAGAGTTCCGTATCTTCGAAGGTGCTACTTTCGCGCTACTCCGTAAATCATTAAGCGGCCAGAAAATCGTTGGCGGTGCAGACCTTAAGAAAGGCACTGTAATGGACGACGAAGCTCTGGATGCCTTAGAGAAAGACCAGTGGTTCAAGCTGCGCTTCTCTGACGATGCTTTAAATGCCCAGCTTGAATCAGCTGAAGCCCAGTTAGCCGACCAGCGTGTTGCGTTGGAAGAGCGTTTTGAAGATAAGAAACGCAAGCTAACCAGCGGTGATGATTTGGCTCCAGGCGTGCTGAAGATTGTTAAGGTTTACCTGGCTATCAAACGTCGTATCCAGCCTGGTGACAAAATGGCGGGACGTCACGGTAACAAAGGTGTTATCTCGGTCATTATGCCGGTAGAAGATATGCCTTATAACGACAAAGGTGAGCCGGTTGATATCGTGCTTAACCCGTTAGGTGTACCGTCGCGAATGAACGTTGGTCAGATTCTTGAAACTCACCTTGGCTTGGCGGCTAAAGGTCTGGGTGAAAAGATTGATGTGATGCTCGATGAGCAGCGCAAAATTGCTGAGCTACGTAAATTCCTCGACGAAATTTACAATGGCGACGGCGGCCGTAAAGAAGACCTTAAGTCATTTACCGATGAAGAAATCATCGAAATGGCCGGCAATCTTCGCGGCGGTGTGCCAATGGCGACACAGGTATTCGACGGTGCTACAGAAGCCGAAGTTAAAAACCTGCTAAGACTGGCTGACTTGCCAGATAGTGGCCAAATGCAATTATACGATGGTCGTACCGGTGAAGCGTTTGATCGTGAAACCACTGTTGGCTATATGTATATGCTAAAACTGAACCACTTGGTAGACGACAAAATGCACGCTCGTTCTACAGGTTCGTACAGTCTTGTTACGCAACAGCCGCTGGGTGGTAAAGCTCAGTTCGGTGGTCAGCGTTTCGGTGAGATGGAAGTATGGGCACTAGAAGCCTACGGTGCTGCTTACACCTTGCAGGAAATGCTAACGGTTAAGTCGGATGACGTAGCCGGTCGTACTAAGATGTACAAAAATATCGTTGATGGTGACCAGCGCATGGAGCCTGGTATGCCTGAATCCTTCAACGTATTGCTCAAGGAGATTCGTTCTCTGGGTATCAATATGGAATTGGACACGGAATAACAGCAACCATCAACAATCGATTATGTGGGGTTGAAACAACCCCTTCATAACGGAGGAACGGCGTGAAAGACTTATTAAATTTATTAAAGCAAGGTCAAAACGAAGAGTTTGATTCTATCCGGATTGGCTTAGCCTCTCCCGAGATGATCCGCTCCTGGTCTTACGGCGAAGTAAAAAAGCCAGAGACCATTAATTATCGTACCTTTAAACCTGAGCGTGATGGTTTGTTCTGTGCCAAGATCTTTGGCCCAGTAAAAGACTACGAATGCCTCTGTGGCAAGTACAAACGTCTCAAGCATCGCGGAGTTATCTGTGAGAAGTGTGGTGTTGAAGTGGCGTTGGCTAAAGTTCGTCGTGAGCGTATGGGCCACATTGAACTAGCCAGTCCTGTTGCGCATATCTGGTTCTTGAAATCACTGCCAAGCCGTATCGGTTTGTTATTAGATATGACGCTGCGTGATATTGAGCGCATCTTATACTTTGAATCGTATGTTGTAATCGATCCAGGCATGACTACCTTAGAAAAAGGCCAGATGCTAACGGACGAACAGTACTACGAAGCGATGGAAGAATTTGGTGACGAATTCACCGCAATGATGGGTGCTGAAGCCGTTCAGGGCTTAATGCAAGACATCGATATCGACCAGGAAGTTGACACACTACGTGAAGAAATTCCTGCGACAAATTCTGAAACTAAAATTAAAAAATTATCCAAGCGTTTAAAGCTGTTAGAAGCGCTGCAGTCTTCTGGCAACAAAGCTGAGTGGATGATTCTTAACGCACTACCAGTTCTGCCGCCGGACCTTCGTCCCTTGGTACCGCTGGACGGCGGTCGCTTTGCGACTTCTGATTTGAATGATTTGTATCGTCGCGTTATCAACCGTAACAACCGTCTTAAGCGTCTATTAGACCTTAACGCTCCTGATATTATTGTACGTAACGAAAAGCGTATGTTGCAGGAATCTGTTGATGCGCTATTAGATAATGGTCGTCGCGGTCGTGCGATTACTGGTTCTAACAAACGCCCACTGAAATCTTTGGCCGATATGATCAAAGGTAAGCAGGGTCGTTTCCGTCAGAACCTTCTCGGTAAGCGTGTTGATTACTCTGGCCGTTCTGTAATTGTAGTTGGTCCTACCCTTAAGCTGCACCAATGTGGTCTGCCTAAGAAAATGGCACTCGAATTATTCAAGCCTTTCATTTTCGGTAAATTAGAAGCTCGTGGTTTAGCGACTACGATTAAAGCGGCTAAGAAAATGGTTGAGCGCGAGCCACCAGAAGTTTGGGATATTCTTGCAGAAGTTATCCGCGAGCATCCGGTTATGCTTAACCGTGCACCAACACTTCACCGTCTCGGTATTCAGGCCTTTGAGCCGGTACTGATTGAAGGTAAAGCGATTCAGCTACACCCACTAGTGTGTGCGGCCTATAACGCTGACTTTGATGGTGACCAAATGGCGGTACACGTACCGCTGACAATCGAAGCGCAGCTAGAAGCTCGTGCCTTGATGATGTCTACCAACAACATTCTTTCTCCTGCTAACGGTGAGCCAATTATCGTTCCTTCGCAGGATGTTGTATTGGGCTTGTATTGGTTAACACGTGCTCGTGTTAACGCTGAAGGCGAGGGCATGGTGTTCTCTGATCCTGAAGAAGTGCATCGCGCCTACAATACTCGCAAGGTTCACTTGCAGGCTCGTATCCAGTGTCGTATCAAAGAAGTATTGTTTGATGAAGAGACTGGCGAGCGCAACGAAGACATCAAAATTGTAGACACTACCGTTGGTCGTGTTCTGTTATGGCAAATCATTCCTGAAGGTCTTCCGTTTGAGTTGGTTAACAACCCAATGGTTAAAAAGGCGATCTCTAAGGTATTGAATGAGTGCTACCGTAAGGTTGGTTTGAAGTCGACGGTTATCGTTGCTGACCAACTGATGTACGCCGGTTTTGCTTACTCAACCCGTTCTGGTTCTTCGATCGGTATTAACGATTTTGCTATCCCTGAAGAAAAAGCCCAGATTATCGGTTCTGCCGAAGAAGAAGTAAGAGAAATTGAATCTCAGTACGCTTCTGGTCTGGTAACACAGGGTGAGAAATACAATAAGGTTATCGATATCTGGTCACGTGCCAATGATATGGTTTCCAAGTCAATGATGGACGGCATCTCGAAAGAGACGGTTGTGAATCGCGACGGTGAAGAAGAACAGCAAGACTCGTTTAACTCGGTTTACATTTACGCCGACTCCGGTGCTCGTGGTTCCCCAGCCCAGATTCGTCAGCTAGCGGGTATGCGTGGTTTGATGGCCAAGCCAGATGGCTCGATTATCGAAACACCAATCACTGCAAACTTCCGTGAAGGTCTAAGTATTCTTCAGTACTTTATTTCTACTCACGGTGCTCGTAAAGGTTTGGCGGATACCGCATTGAAAACAGCTAACTCGGGTTATCTAACCCGTCGTTTAGTTGATGTTGCCCAGGATCTGGTTGTTACAGAGCAAGACTGTGGTACCCATGAAGGTCTATTAATGGCACCGGTAATCGAGGGTGGCGATATTATCGAAACTCTGGGTGATCGTGTTCTCGGCCGTGTTGTAGCTGAAGATGTATTGAAACCAGGTACCGATGACGTGCTATTCCCGCGCGGCACATTGCTTGACGAAAAAGGTGTTATCGAATTAGAAAGCCACAGTATCGATGAAGTTAAAGTTCGCTCTCCGATTACCTGTGAAACTCGCCATGGTTTATGTTCGACCTGTTACGGTCGTGACTTGGCCCGTGGTCACCAGATCAACGTTGGTGAGGCGGTGGGTGTTATCGCCGCCCAGTCAATCGGTGAGCCGGGTACCCAGTTAACCATGCGTACCTTCCACATCGGTGGTGCGGCATCGCGAGCAACAGCGGTTGATAGCATTCAGGTTAAACAGGAAGGTACTATCCGTTTGCACAATGTTAAGTTGGCTGAAAAGTCCGACGGTACATTTGTTGCGGTCAGTCGTTCCGGTGAGTTAGCGGTAGCTGATCACAGTGGTCGTGAGCGTGAGCGCTACAAGCTTCCTTACGGTGCCTTGATTAAGGTTGCCGACGGTTCTGAAGTTGCTGCTGGCGATATCGTTACTACCTGGGATCCACACACGCACCCCATCGTCACTGAAGTGGCCGGTAAGGTTAAGTTCAGCGGTATGGAAGAAGGCATTACTGTTAACCACCAGACTGATGAGTTGACGGGCTTGAGCTCAATCTCTGTGATTGACCCGGCTGAGCGTCAGACGGCAGGTAAAGATATCCGTCCTGCGGTAACACTGGTTGATGCGAAGGGCAAAGAACTTTGCCTGGCCGGTACTTCGGTACCTGCGCATTACTTCCTACCTGCTAACGCGATGGTAGGCTTGACTGACGGTGAAGACATCGGTGTCGGTGATGTTATTGCCCGTATCCCGCAAGAGAGTTCAAAAACCCGTGATATTACCGGTGGTCTACCTCGTGTTGCCGATCTGTTTGAAGCGCGTAAGCCGAAAGAGCCTGCCATTCTTGCAGAAATCTCCGGTACCGTGTCCTTCGGTAAAGAAACCAAAGGTAAGCGTCGTCTGGTGATTACACCGACCGATGGTTCTACTTACAAAGGTTCTGATCACTACGAATCGTTAATCCACAAATGGCGTACATTAAGCGTGTTTGAGGGTGAGAACGTAGAGAAGGGCGAAGTTGTTTCTGAAGGCCCACCAAGCCCACACGATATCCTGCGTTTGAAGGGTGTTGCGGAGCTGGCCAAATACATTAGTAATGAAATCCAGGACGTATACCGTCTACAGGGTGTTGGCATTAACGATAAGCACATCGAGGTAATTTGCCGTCAGATGCTGCGTAAAGTTGAAATCACTGCCTCCGGTGATTCAGCCCTGATCAAAGGTGAGCAGATACAATTCACCCGCGTTCTTGAAGAAAACGAGCGTTTGGAAGCTGAAGGTAAAGTGCCAGCTACCTACGAGCGTCTGTTACTGGGTATCACCAAGGCCTCTCTGGCTACTGAGTCGTTTATCTCGGCTGCATCGTTCCAGGAGACCACCCGTGTACTCACCGAGGCTGCCGTAACTGGTAAGCGCGATTACCTGCGCGGCTTGAAAGAAAACGTGGTTGTGGGTCGCCTGATCCCTGCGGGTACTGGCCTGGCATACCATGCCGAGCGTAAGCGCCGTAAGGATGAAGAGCTGACAGCCAGTGAAGAAATGGTAGTGAGTGCTGCGGATATTGAAGCGGCATTGACTGAAGCACTAAAGGATGAGAGCTAAATAGGCTGTCAAACTGGCTTCCAGGCAGCTGGGTATTACCATTATCCAGCTATTGACTAGGGTGGGGCGCATCTATAGTATTCGCGCTCTGCTTTTTGACAGAGATGATTTGGCTGTGCCAAACCCTCTCTTGCCGCTGCGGGCGCTTTGATTAATTAGTCCTAGCCCCTAAGTGGTTGAAAGTAGTAGTTTTATTTATTTAATTTGGAGTTTGTTTAATGGCAACGATCAACCAGTTGGTTCGTAAGCCGAGAAAACGTAAGGTTCAAAAAAGCGACGTTCCTGCTTTGCAGGCTTGTCCGCAGCGCCGTGGTGTATGTACTCGTGTCTATACCACTACGCCCAAGAAGCCAAACTCTGCATTGCGTAAAGTATGTCGTGTTCGTTTGACCAACGGTTATGAAGTAACTTCATATATCGGTGGTGAAGGGCACAACCTGCAAGAGCACAGTGTAGTTTTGATTCGCGGTGGTCGTGTTAAGGATCTGCCTGGTGTGCGTTATCACACCGTTCGTGGCAGTTTGGATACCTCTGGAGTGGCTGACCGTAAGCAAGGCCGTTCTAAATATGGTGCCAAGCGTCCTAAGTGATCCTGAGAATAGGGGAAGGTAATCAGTCCTTCTCCATTACGTATTTCCGGTAGAAAGAATCGGTAAGAAAGAAAGTAGTAACGGTTAAGTGCTTGCACTAAATCGTAAAAATCAACCTTAGTAAGGCCAAACCCCTGCTAACCCACTCGCCCATCCTCGGGCAACTGGCAAAACAGTGTTTGGATAACCTGAAGAAAAGGGCTAATACAATGCCAAGAAGAAGAGTCGTCGCGAAACGCGAGATTTTGCCTGATCCAAAATTCGGCAATCTCACGTTAGCTAAGTTTATGAACCACGTAATGGTCAGTGGTAAAAAGTCAGTAGCTGAAAGCATCGTCTATGGTGCCTTGGACCTGGTCCAAGAGAAACTGAATAAAGATCCTATTGAAGCTTTTGATGAAGCGCTGGAAAACATTGCACCGATGGTCGAGGTTAAATCTCGTCGTGTTGGTGGTGCAACGTACCAAGTGCCTGTTGAAGTACGTCCGTCACGCCGCCATGCTTTGGCTATGCGTTGGTTGGTTGAGTACTCACGTGGCCGTGGTGAAAAATCCATGCGTCAACGTTTAGCCGGTGAAATTGTCGACGCATCCCAGGGCAAAGGCTCTGCGGTTAAAAAGCGTGAAGACGTGCATCGCATGGCAGAAGCCAACAAGGCGTTCTCTCACTACCGTTTCTAAGTTCCGTCGTTCCCGCGTAGGCGGGAACCTAGATTCCCGCCTACGCGGGAATGACAAAAAGAAACGTTTTAAATTTTATTTATTCTCTATCGGAGTTCACGCAGTGGCACGTAAAACGCCTATAGCCCGTTACCGCAACATCGGTATCTGTGCTCACGTAGACGCGGGTAAAACCACGACTACGGAACGCGTATTGTTCTACACCGGTCTTTCTCACAAGATTGGTGAGGTGCATGACGGCGCTGCGACTATGGATTGGATGGAGCAGGAACAAGAGCGGGGTATTACCATTACCTCTGCAGCTACCACTTGTTTCTGGGCTGGTATGCAGCAACAGTTTGAGCAACACCGTATCAATATTATCGATACACCGGGGCACGTTGACTTCACTATCGAAGTTGAACGTTCACTGCGGGTATTAGATGGTGCGGTGGTTGTCCTGTGTGGTTCGTCAGGTGTACAACCACAAACTGAAACTGTATGGCGCCAGGCTAATAAATATGAAGTGCCGCGCATGGTGTTCGTTAATAAAATGGACCGTGCCGGCGCCGATTTCCAAATGGTGATTGACCAATTAGGTGAGCGCTTAGGTGCTAACGCCGTTCCTCTTCAGATGACCATTGGTGCTGAAGAAGACTTTAAAGGTGTTGTCGACCTGGTCAAAATGAAAGCCATTTTATGGAACCCTGATGATCAAGGTATGACTTTTGATTACGCTGATATTCCTGCCGATCTTCAAGATCAGTGTGAAGCCATGCGTGAGCATATGATCGAATCAGCGGCGGAAGCCACTGATGAACTGATGGAAAGATACCTTGAAGAAGGTGATCTGTCAGAAGAGGACATTATAGCCGGTATCCGTCAGCGGACATTGGCCAATGAAATCGTTCCAGTATTAGGCGGTTCTGCCTTTAAGAATAAAGGTGTTCAGGCCATGCTTGATGCCGTTATTCAATATATGCCTTCTCCGGAAGAAGTTAAAGCAATTGAAGGTACGCTGAACGATAAAGAAGAAACGCCAGCAACCCGTGAAGCGGATGACGATGCTCCCTTTGCTGCACTGGCGTTTAAAATTGCTACCGACCCTTTTGTGGGGACACTAACGTTTTTCCGTGTTTACTCCGGGCGTTTAGAAAGTGGCAATGCGGTTTACAATTCCGTAAAACAGAAAAAAGAACGTGTAGGACGTATGGTGCAAATGCACTCCAACGACCGACAAGAAATTAAAGAAGTATTGGCGGGTGATATTGCTGCGGCAATCGGTCTTAAAGATGTGACCACCGGTGATACTTTATGCTCCATGGATGATGTCATTGTGCTTGAGCGGATGGAATTCCCCGAGCCCGTTATCTCCGTTGCCGTTGAGCCAAGATCAAAGCCCGATCAAGAAAAAATGGGTGTTGCGCTAGGAAAGCTTGCGCAAGAAGACCCCTCTTTCAGGGTGAAGACCGACGAAGAAACCGGCCAGACCATTATCTCGGGAATGGGTGAATTACACCTCGATATTCTTGTTGATCGTATGCGTCGTGAGTTCAGTGTCGAAGCGAATATTGGCAAGCCGCAGGTGGCATACCGCGAAGCGATTACTACAACCAGTGATATCGAAGGTAAGTTTGTTCGTCAATCCGGTGGTCGCGGTCAGTATGGTCATGTTTGGGTGAAGTTTGAGCCCGGCGAAGACTCCAATGCTGAAGGTTTAGAATTTGTAAATGAAATCGTAGGTGGTAGTGTTCCTCGTGAATATATCCCTGCGGTTGAAAAAGGTATTGCAGAGCAGATGCAAAACGGTGTGTTAGCGGGTTATCCGTTACTCGGCCTGAAGGCAACGCTCTATGATGGATCTTTCCATGATGTGGATTCCAACGAGATGGCCTTTAAAGTTGCAGCGTCATTGGCAACTAAAAAGCTAGCTCAGGAAGGCGGCGCACAGCTGCTGGAGCCCATGATGAAAGTAGAAGTGGTAACTCCTGAAGAAAACATGGGTGACGTGGTTGGTGATTTGAACCGTCGTCGCGGAATGATTTTAGGTATGGGCGACAGTCCTATGGGCAAAGTCGTTGATGCTGAGGTGCCACTGGGTGAAATGTTTGGTTACGCCACTGATTTGCGTTCAGCAACTCAAGGCCGCGCTACCTTCACCATGGAGTTTGAGAAATATTCTCCGGCACCAAGTAATGTTGCAGATGCAATCATTGCGAAAAATATGGGTTAAGTTTGGCGGTTTTGCTCAGTAAAACTGTCAGGCGAAACATGGTTAACTTTAATTTTTAAACAATTGACGAGGTAATTAGCTGTGGCTAAAGAAAAATTTGAACGCACCAAACCACACGTCAACGTTGGTACTATCGGACACGTTGACCATGGTAAAACAACATTAACAGCGGCTCTGACTCGCGTAGCTTCCGAAGTATTCGGTGGTGATGCGGTAGATTTC
>NZ_JAQWFR010000015.1 GCF_029238675.1 Oceanicoccus sp.
GTTTTTTTATGGGTCACGTAAAGCGGAGTGGGCGACGACCTACGCAGGCCAGGCCCCGGCCCGTCATTCCCGCGAAGGCGGGAATCCAGCCTGCGCGGGAATGACGTCTTTTTAGATCTTATCAATAAAAAATGAAAAAAAAGGCCCGAACAAGTCGGGCCAGAATAATACAATTTAAAATACGATAGTTACTTAACCTTTAAACTCACCCACAATATGCGAGATAGATTCCTTCGCATCACCAAACAACATTCTGGTGTTATCACCAAAGAACAGTGGGTTATCAACACCAGAGAAACCGGAACCCATAGAACGCTTCAGTACAAACACCGTACGCGCTTCGTTAACATTAATAACCGGCATACCATAAAGCGGGCTACCTTCATCTTCGTTAGCTGCAGGGTTAACAACATCGTTAGCACCGATAACAATCGCTACGTCCATATTGCTCATCTGTGGGTTGATATCATCCATCTCAACCAGTTGGTCATAAGATACACTAGCTTCGGCTAACAGTACGTTCATGTGGCCAGGCATACGTCCTGCAACCGGGTGAATCGCAAACTGGACTTCACAACCATTCTCTTCAAGGTGATCAGACAATTCACGAACAACGTGCTGAGCTTGAGCTACCGCCATACCGTAACCTGGTACGATGGCAACGTTTTGCGCCGCTTCAAGAATCAAGAAAGCATCATCCGCAGAGATAGGTTTAACTTCACCTTCGATTTTAGCGCTAGACACTTTGGCTGCACCAAAGCCACTAAACAGAACATTGCTTAATGAGCGGTTCATCGCCTTACACATGATGTTAGTCAGAATTAAACCACTAGCACCTACTAGAGAACCCGATACGATCAATAGATTGTTGTTCAATACAAAACCTGCCGCACAAGCCGCTAAACCCGAGTAAGAGTTAAGTAGGGCAATAACTACAGGCATATCTGCACCACCAATAGGAATGGTGATCATAATACCGAACAGTAGTGATAAACCGATAACCGCATACAACCACTCGCTATCTGCACTCGGGTTCTGAATAAACATAACGGCAGAAGCAAGAATGGTAAGTACTAATGCGCCATTAAAGACCTGTTGCCCAGCAAATTGAATTGCCTTACTAGGCATTTTTTCACTCAGCTTACCGTAAGCAATCAAACTACCTGTCAGTGTTACACCACCGATTAAGATAGAAAGAATAATAGTGATATTGGTGAAGGTAGTATTGGCTGCTGCATAAACCGCAACTAAACCTACCAACAAACTCGATGCACCACCAAAGCCGTTAAACACGGCTACCAGTTCAGGCATACCGGTCATTTCAACTTTACGGGCAGCAAACGCACCAATTAAGGCACCAACAATCAAACCGGCAATAATATTTTCCCATGGCAGTTTAATTTCATTCATCAGTGTTACAACGATGGCGATTAACATGCCCACCGAGGACATTAAGTTACCTTTACGTGCTGTTGCAGGTGAACTTAACTGCTTGAGTCCGAACACAAACAATACCGCAGAAACGATATACGCAAGGTTTATAATTAAATCAAAATTTAAAGATGTCATTAGTCTGGCCCCTTAACCTTTCTTCTTAAACATGGCCAGCATGCGGTCAGTAACCATATAGCCGCCGACAACATTGATAGACGCTAAAGCAACAGCTGCGGTGCCAAGCCATAAAGCCAACTCAGGGCTACCACTGTGTGCGGCTGTTAGAGCACCGACAACAGTAATACCAGAAATAGCATTTGATCCAGACATTAAAGGCGTGTGCAGAGTCGCAGGTACTTTTGCGATTAACTCAAAGCCCAAAAAGATGGAAAGCATTAAAATAAACGATAAATAGACGGCTTCCATTATTTAGCACCCCTTATATTTTTAATCATTTCATTCACCATCTCGCCATCGTGAGTGATCACGCAGCCTTTGATGATTTCATCTTCCATATCGAGATCAAATTGTTTGGTCTCTTTATTCCAGTATTCCAACACTAAATTGTGCAAGTTAGCGGAATACATTTGGCTGGCATTGTTAGCAACACGGCCAGGCATATTGGCAAGGCCGATAACCTTAACGCCATCAATCTCAACTTCTTCGCCAGCAACAGAGCCTTCAACATTACCGCCAGACTCTACCGCTAAATCAACGACTACACTGCCAGGCTTCATCGCTTGCAGCATTTCTTTCGTCACAACCGTTGGCGCAGGGCGACCAAATAGCTGGGCAGTGGTAATAACAATGTCAGACTGGGCACAGACTTTCTTTTGTCCGTCTAACTGCATTTGAACCTGCTCAGGAGTTAGTGCGTTGGCATAACCGCCAGCGGTCTGGCCAGTTTCACCCAGGTCAATCTCAACAAACTTACCGCCGAGAGATTCAACCTGTTCTTTAACCACAGGGCGAGTATCAAAGGCATCAACACGTGCACCCATACGCTTGGCTGTTGCAATAGCCTGTAGGCCTGCAACACCAGCACCAATAATAAAGACGCGAGACGGTGAAATCGTACCGGCTGGTGTCATCATCATGGGGAGAATTTTATCGAGACGCTCAGCTGCCAATACCACCATGGCATAACCGGCAAGGCTGGCCTGTGAGCTAAGGGCATCCATCTTTTGCGCGCGAGTAGTACGAGGGATCATCTCCATACTGATCGATGTCACACCGGCAGCGGCAAAGGCGTCAACCAGTTCGTTCTCATTAAACGGGTCGAGGAAGGAGATATGAATAGATCCCTTCTTTAACTGGCTAACTTCCTCGATTGAAGGCTTGCGCAAGCGCAATACAATATCAGCATTGTTTAACAGGGCCGTTCTATCGGTCACAATAGTGGCACCCGCTTTCTCATAGGCGCTATCTTCAATACGTACCGATTGGCCCATGCCTGCTTCAATTTGAACTTCCGCTCCCTGATCAGTAAAACGTTTTACCGAGTCGGGGATAACAGGGACTCGGGTTTCTCCGGCATCAAGCTCCCGGGGGATACCAATAATCATAAGTTGTCCTTGCTTCGTTGAGGGGCTGACCAGTGCCATTGCCCATTAATTAATTATTTATTCTATAAGACGCTTGTAGCACTCTTATCCACGCTCGCTACCCTATCGCTATTTCTTTATATTACCAAAAGCTATGATGAATACCCGATATAGTGATAATGAATACTGCCTGTCGCGTGTTTAGTACGTTTTTTGACCGCAGAAGTCACTGCTTCAGGTCGGTGTCGAATCATACGGAACTGCGACAAGTGAAACAATAAAAACCGATCAACATTAGCTACCTAAATGACCCCTTTACAGGCATGGAATTAGCGGGCAATACCTCAAATCTGCCCATTAATGGTCTTATAACCACCGAAAAGCAGAAATAACCGGATTTTTGCTGTGCCCTTATTAGAATTAGCGGTTTTTTAGTTTATCCTTCGCCACACGATAAAGGTTGGGTTTGCTTGAACCTGGAAATAGCTAAATAAGGCCCAACAGATAATGAAACAGACAATGAGAAGTCTCGATTTATGAGTAGTAAAGACAATTTAATCATTTTTGATACCACTTTACGCGATGGCGAGCAGAGCCCCGGCGCCTCGATGACTAAAGATGAAAAGGTGCGTATCGCTAAATTGCTAGAGAAAATGCAGGTTGATGTTATTGAAGCAGGCTTTGCTATCGCCAGTGTCGGTGACTTCGAGGCTGTAAAGGCGGTGGCTGGAGCAGTAAAAGACAGCACCATTTGTAGCCTGGCCCGCGCCGTACCCGGTGATATAGAGCGAGCCGCCGAGGCCTTAAAGGGTGCCAACTCTGGCCGGATTCACACCTTTATAGCTACATCGCCCATTCATATGCAGTACAAATTACAAATGGAGCCTGACCAAGTCCTTGAGCAGGCGGTAGCCATGGTGAAATTAGCCCGTAATCTCAGGGATGATGTGGAATTCTCTCTGGAAGACGGCAGCCGCTCTGAGTATGAATTCCAATGCCGTATTATAGAAGCAGTGATTGATGCCGGTGCTTCTACTATTAACATCCCTGATACCGTGGGCTATGGTGAGCCCGAAGAATATGGCGCCATGTTTAAACGCCTGATTGACAATATCCCCAATGCTGACAAAGCGATCTTCTCAACCCATTGTCATAACGATCTGGGTTTGGCGGTGGCCAATTCCTTATCCGCGGTAATGAATGGTGTGAGGCAGGTTGAATGTACCGTTAATGGTTTGGGTGAGCGTGCAGGCAATGCCGCTTTGGAAGAAATTGTTATGGGTGTTCGCACCAGGGCGGATATTTTCCCCGTGACCACACGTATTGAGCCCGTTCATATTGTACCTACCTCCCGTCTGGTTTCTTCTATTACCGGTTTTCCCGTTCAGCCTAACAAAGCCATTGTAGGAGCCAATGCTTTTGCCCACGAGTCAGGTATTCACCAGGATGGCGTATTAAAGCACCGTGAAACTTATGAAATTATGAGTGCCGAATCGGTGGGTTGGAATACCAACAAACTGGTGTTAGGCAAGCACTCAGGCCGTGCTGCAGTAAAAGCCCGCTTTGAAGAATTGGGTATCAGCTTCGATAACCAGGAAGCCTTAAACGAAGCCTTTGCCAACTTTAAAGCTTTAGCCGATAAAAAACATGAAATCTTTGATGAAGATTTACAGGCTCTGGTCAGCGATGTAACCGCACCAGAAATTAAAGAGAAATATCAGTTTAGTGATTTGGAAGCGACCTCCAGGTCTGGTGTAAAACCAAAAGCGTCTATGAAGTTGTCAGTTGATGGTACTGAGCAAGCGACAGAAGCAGAAGGTGATGGTCTGGTTGATGCTTCTTTTAAAGCGATTGAAAAAATTGCTAACAGCCAGGCTGAGTTACAACTTTATTTAGTCAGTGCTGTTACCCAAGGCACTGACTCACTAGGTGAAGTGACTGTACGCTTAGAAAAAGACGGTGTGATTGTTAATGGTTTGGGTGCAGATACCGATGTTATCGTCGCTTCAGTCAAAGCCTATCTTAATGCGTTGAATATGCTGGAAGCAGGCATTTTAAAAGCACACCCACAAAAAGGTGTTTAAACGAGCATGAACGAATTGCAGCGACAGGCTTATATGGAAGCAATGGGAGTAGATTGCTATGTCCCAAGATTGCACTTGCCCGCTGCAATGCCTTCCGTACTGTGTGAAATACCAGAACTGGCTGAAGTGCCAGTAGCTAATACTGAACCGTCGGTGGCTCCCATAGCAAAAGGTAAAAACGGCAGTGCTGCGGCTATGCAGGCTTTATTGGGTGAAGATGAACCTAATAAAGCGCAGGCCCAGCAAAGTGTTGAGGCTGTTACTGAACAATTAGTTCAAACAACCTCGGCAACCTCCATCCCACACTTTGCCTTATCCATAGTACGAGGTAGTAATATATTAATTGTGGATGATGGTCTGCCGGGCCATATTAACCCCGCTGAGTATTTGCAGCTGTTACACAATATTGTATTTGCACTAGGTGCTGGTAAACAGCAGTTAGCCATTGATAGCTTTGTGTGGCCGATGGTTAAAAATAGCCAGATTGATCAAAGCGAAACCGCCGCACGGCAAACGCTGGATGCGTTCTTATCCAAGCAGATTGAACAGCACAAGGCGCACTATATTATTGTGATGGGTGAAACTGCCGCTACCTACATCACTAGCGAAGCGTTGGCGACAGCTACCTTACACACCCATCCACAATGGCAGCTCCCCCTGATATGCACCAATAGCGCAAGCCCAATGCTTGACGACCCCTCCTTAAAACGAGCGGTATGGAATGACTTACAGCCCTTACTGTCTGTTATCAAGTCCAGCTAATGCAGTTAAGACCTATGCAAGCGGGTGATATTGAGGCAGTAGCCGCCGTGGAAAAAGCGGCTGCGGAATTCCCCTGGCCACAATCACAATTTAAAAATAGCCTTGGCAGCGACCATGATTGCATGGTGTTAGACGTTGAAGGTGTAGTGCTGGGCTTTATGATTTTCTCCAGAGTATTGGATGAAACTACATTATTAAATATTGCGGTGTATCCGGATATTCAAGGCAAGGGGTATGGTCGTTTATTGTTGGGCAGTGGTTTAAAGGCTCAACAGGAGCAAGGCGCCAAACAATGTTTTTTAGAAGTGCGGGTGTCCAATGTCAGTGCGAAAAGATTATATGACTCACTGCGCTTCAACATAGTGGGTGAACGTAAAAATTATTATCCGGCGAAAACAGACCGGGAAAATGCTTATGTGATGTGCTGTGATTTAGCAGACAATACAGTAGCCGTCGTTTAATTGAGGAATTGCAATGCGCGTTGTTGAAAGCCAATGGTGGATTATAGAGTTACCCGAGGAGTGGGAAGCCGACCAGGATGAAGATACCATTCTGATTTCCGATGAGGATGGCGTTGGTGAAATTGCTATCACTACACTAGAGAAAGAGTCCGGTCTCGTTGATGAGACTGAACTGCAAGACTATATGAACGATGTCGTTGAGCAGTTTGGCCCAGCGGAGTTGGCGCAGGTGGCTGAGTTGGATGGTTACTATATTGCTTATAAGGAAGATGGCGACGCCGTGAGGGAATGGTACCTCCGCTATGATAACTTGTTAGTGCTGATCACCTATAGCTGTGATGATGACAATGCCGGCATGGATGATGGTGCAGTGAATGAAATTCTGGAAACCCTCTTTATCAAAGTCGAAGAGCCAGAAGAGTAGGGTCTTCGGCTTTAATAACCAGATAAAGCAAGGCTTTAAATTATTCCATCGTTGTATACAATAGCTTGATCATCCACCTAACGATAATACTTGATGAAAACCTTCTTCAAACGCCTGTTGCTTACTCTGCTGGTTGTGCTACTTATCCTGATAGCAACCCCGTTTCTATTTCTTCAATTCGGTTCTGAATCGTCCGCCACCAGCGCAAAAATGCTGCTCAATGCGATTGCCGGTTATGGCATTGAAAGCCCCCCAGCCGAAGTGGTGGAGCAGCGTTATAAAGTGCCTGAAGGGTTTAGCGTTTCAGTCTATGCCGCTAGCCTGGGAAAAATTCGTTTTATGCATATGACACAGCAGGGAGACTTAATTGTTTCCCGGCCACGCAGTGGTGATGTGTTATTGCTGGAGCGTGACCGTGATGGCGATGGTTATCCCGATGGCCAGCGAACCCTGCTGGAAGGTTTGGTAAAACCCCATGGTTTAGATATCGCCGATGGTTGGTTATATATCGCCGAGTCTACCGCTTTAGGTAGGGTATCCTTTGATGAGCAGGACGGTCAGCTAACAGGGGAATATCAGCGCATTGTTGAAGGCTTAATGGACACCGGTAACCACTGGACCAAAACGGTAGGCGTAGGGCCCGATGGCTGGCTGTACTTTACCTCCGGCTCCACCTGCAATGTCTGTGAAGAGGAAGATCCGCAACGGGCCACTATGATGCGAGTTAAGCTCGATGGCAGTGAGCTAAGTATCTATGCCACCGGTTTACGCAATAGCGTTGGCTTTGATTGGGCACCCTGGGACCAAAGTTTATACGCCACCGATAATGGCCGTGACTTATTAGGTGATGATTTTCCTCCCTGCGAGCTCAACAAGATAGAGCGGGGTGGCTTTTACGGCTGGCCCTATATCAACGGTTTTAGTGAACTGGATCCTGATTTTGGTGTTGGCAAAGATAATTTACTCAGCACTTCGATTTCACCGGCCCATGGCTTTAAAGCACATAATGCTCCTTTAGGAATCCGGTTTCTCCGCCATAACGTGGCACCGGGTTTTGAGAAAACCGCCCTGGCTGCATTACATGGTTCATGGAACCGTAGCGAAAGAGATGGATACAAAGTTGTGTCCCTGCACTGGCAGGAAGATGGCAGCATTGTGGAAAAAGATTTTCTAACGGGTTTTCTGGGTAAGGCGGATGTGACTGGTCGCCCAGCGGATGTGACCGAGTCCAGCGATGGCAGTATTTATATTTCCGATGATTACTCCGGTACTATCTTCCGGGTAGTCTACGGCGAGCAGGTTAAAAGCTCACCCGCCAAAATCGCGGCACCGGTTACAGTAACTATTGATCCCGAACAAGCTTTGGCTATCTATAGCGATGAGCAACGCCAGAGTTTGCAGCAGCAGGGTGAAAGGTTGTATCAACAATACGGCTGCGGTAACTGCCATGATCCTGAAAGAGCGACGCCAATGAGACCAGTCAGGCCATTAAAAGACCTGGCCCAGCGTTATACCGTTACTGAAATAGCCGACTTCTTTTTAGCGCCAACACCACCGATGCCGGTCTTCCCGTTAAATGAGCAACAGCGAGAAGCCCTGTCGGTTTATTTGTACCCGCGATAGCTACAGCTGCTGATATGGTCATTAACCATACCCGTTGCCTGCATATAAGCATAGATAATTGTGGAGCCCACAAAGCTAAAGCCACGCTTTTTTAGGTCTTTGCTAATGGTATCGGACTCGGGACTGGTTACCGGTATCTCAGATATCGATTTCCATTTATTCTGGATAGGCTTGCCATCAACAAAGCCCCAGATATAGTCGGAAAAACTGTCAAACTCTTTTTGTATGTTGATAAAGGCTTTAGCATTTTTGCGGGTTGAAAAAACTTTTAAGCGATTGCGCACAATTCCCGGGTTAAGCAGTAGCTTTTCCAGTTTTTGATCACTAAACCGGGCGACTTTTTCCACCTCAAAATTGGCAAATGCCTTACGGTAGCCCTCCCGCTTTTTTAAAATCGTAATCCACGATAACCCGGCCTGGGCACCTTCCAGGGTAATAAATTCAAACAGCGTTTGGTCGTCATAAACCGGCACACCCCATTCATGGTCGTGATAGTGTTGGTAGAGTGGGTCATCGCCGCACCAGTCGCAGCGTTTGGGTTGGGCCATTATTAAGTTTCTCTTCGGTTAATCTGGCTATGTATCCCGATGGATATAAATGTTGATCGCAGTTATAATAAAGGAACACCGCTGGGTTTAAAACTATCTCATGGTCAACGCAAGGCTATTTTTTGTAAGGATAAAATATGAAAATTTACACCTTTGAAGCTGCTCCCAACCCACGTCGCTTAAAATTATTCCTGGGCTACAAGGGTGTCGATATTGAAACAGAAACCATTAATATCCGGGACGGAGAACAGTTTTCCGACAGTTTCAAAGCGATTAATCCCGACTGCACTGTACCGGCCTTGCAGCTGGATGATGGTACGGTTATTACAAATGTTATTGCCGCTTGCTTATACCTTGAGAGCCTTTACCCTGAAAAGCCATTATTGGGTTTAACCCCGCTTGAGCAAGCAAAAATAGTAAGTTGGGATCATAGTATTTTTACAGAAGGTTTTACTGCCGTGGCAGAAATGTTGCGCAATGGCAGTGAGGCCTTTAAAGGGCGCGCTTTACCTGGCGCTGTAGCCCTGGAACAAATTCCTGGGCTGGTAGACCGCGGCCAAATTCGCTTACAGGCCTTTTTTAATAAACTGGACACCCATTTAGCAGACCGTGAATTTATTGTCGGCAATGCTATTAGCCTGGCGGATATTGATTTGTATGCTCTGTGTGATTTTGCGAAGTGGGTAAAGCAATCTATTCCAGAAGATTGCAGACATTTACAGAGCTGGTACCAGCGTATGGTTAAAGAGTTAGGTGAAAAATAAACCCCCGCCATTCTTTATAACACCGCTGATATCAGGCGTTTTCTATTCCCTCGCAGCAATCTAATAAGGTCAACGCATTGCAAAAGCCAACCGATATATCAACAAATATATCCGCTGAAGACAGTTACGGCGAATTAAAAACCAAACTCAATAAAGAGACCGCCAAAATCACCTGGCAAGAGTTAGAGCGCCACTATGCCAGCGGTGCAGTGATTGCCGTCGCCAACGGCCACGACCTGATTGAAGTTGGTTGCCAGTTAAGTCTGGACAATAAAGAGGTGGTAGAGCAGTGGCTAACCGCCGGCGTTATGGCCAAGGTTGATGACCAACAGGCGACACAATGGTTTGAACAACAAGCTACACTTTGGGCTGTTGTCGTCGCTCCCTGGGTGTTGGTGCAGGAAATTGCACCCTAAGAGGCGCCAACGGTAACAACAATGGATAATCAAACTGCCTTTATAGAAAGTATTAGCGCTCGGTTGGATGACTTGTTTCAGTCATACAACGATAACCGTCCGGTACCACCGGCTACAGTGTTTCGCCTTGAGGGGTATATAGCAGCGGGGTGTGAGTTGGCTTTACTAACGGAACAGGATGCTTGGCAAATGATTAAACGGTCGTGGGATAAAACCTTTGACCAACCATTCCCGGCCTGCGCCAGCGGAAAAATTTCCATCCCGGTCAATATGCCCAGGGCGCCAGTGTATCCTTCAACGTGATTGCCAGGGTATTTACTTCTTGCTTAAACATTGTGTCTTAAGGGAATACTTCGCACTCAGGTCAAAAAACTCATTATATTTTTTCTGATCGCAGTAGTGCCCAGCCAAAGTAGTGGCGACGCGGTCAAGGTTTTCGCTGTCTACACCAATCAATTTTTCTGTTAGTGCCAGCATTCTTAGCAGGGTGGGCACCTGATACTGCTGTTGTTCGGTAACTACGTAAAGTGCATATAACAGAATCTCCCAATCCAGAATTTTAAACTCGTCATTCTGTAGTGACTTTTCCACCTCGATTATTTCAATCACGATAGGTATGACCTGCTCGTAGTGCTCTTGGTCTATTAGCAGCTGGTGATAGCGGTCGCGAATAATCACGGTGGCAAAATGTTCTTTGCCCACGGCCTTGGTGGCTAGTTGGTAGGCTTGGGTAATCTCTGTGGCATGTTCTGTGATTTGGCCGGTTTGGGTATAGGCCAGTACATTATTTTTCATAATAATAATGCAGCGCTGGTCTAGCTCATGATAGAGAGTGATACATCCATCCAGGGCTAATTCACCTGAGTCGATGGCAGACCTCCATTGTTTTTTATTAACGGCCTTATCGTTTTTTTTCACTTGTTGAAGGAACTTCTCTTCTGTCCATTCAGTAGACCAGTCAAAGAGTGACCTTGGGGCGTTATTTTTGGCGGAGCCAATAGAGGGGGCTAGCAGTAAGAGCAAGATAATAAGTGATGTGAATGTTTTCATACCAATAACATTGCCGAATAAGTTGCCCGCGCCTATATAGGGTCTATATCCCTGAGGTGATGGGTTATTTTGAATGAAAAAATCTTATATCTAATTCAATTCTTCTGACAGATTACATAAGTTTAAAGATTATACCGGCGAGAAAGATATATCAATCAATGTTATCAGGCTGTGATTACTGTGGCTGCAATCTGGACATATAGAGCCCTTTTCTTAGTATTCTAGAGCAGCGAGGTCTGCCGCCGCGACCCAGTATGAAAAACAGCAATCAGCGAGTAATGAAAAAACTCGCCACAGGTGGTCAGGTGATCACGGACCCAATATTGGATGGTGTCTGCTTGTTGTTCATCCGGGGTGGTGGCAGTTTGGTATGCTGCAATTTCGCATTCAACAGTGGCGGGTGAGTCGGTGGTTTTGTCGTCATCACTGATGGCAATAGAGAGCACTTTGCGTTTTTTATCCCATTCAAAAATAACATAGCGCGACTGGTCCCAGACATTGTCAGGGAATAGGCTCACAGCCTTATCAATGGTTTGGTTAATTATCTGGCGGATTTCAGTATCATCGGTCTGTTCACAGCGGTGAGAATAGACCACACCCACGGTGGCATTGCCATAGGCGTCTTTGGCGTTGTTATGGGTTTGGCTTTGCCAGGGGAGTTCGGTCCATTCTTGTTGCATAGGGGGCTCTGTGTTTTAAGGGTTTATTTTTTGGGTCGATGTTTGGTGTATTTGGTGGCCAATGCCTGTTCCGGTTTGTCTGGCCATGGGTGCTTAGGATAGCGGCCTTTCATTTCTTTTTGTACCTCAAAATAGCTACTGCGCCAAAAACCAGCAAGGTCTTGGGTAACCTGTAAGGGGCGTTGGGCTGGGGATAATAAGTGAAGCATCAATTTTATTTGGCCGTTAGCAATACTGGGAGTGTCGGCATAGCCAAACATCTCTTGTAGTTTGACACTGAGTACAGGTGGGTTTTGGCTGTAATCGATACTGATATTGGAGCCGGAGGGTACGGTAATTTTCAACGGTGCCAGTTCATTCAGTTGCTGCGGCAGCGGCCAGGGTAGTAAGTGGCTAAGTATTTCCTGTAGTTCAAGTTTTGTAAAATCACCTAGCTTGTTGATGTTATCCAAATAGGGCGCCAGCCAATGGTCTAAGGTGTTTAGCAAATGCTTGTCGGAAACGTTGGGCCACTTTTGCTGCCCGGTATTATGTTTACGTAATAACTCCACTCTTGCCTGCCATTGCCTGCTGGCTTTGTCCCAGGGTAATAAGCTTAAGCCTCGTTTTTGAATAAGCGCTTGCAGTGCCTGGCGTTTTTCTTCCGGGGGAATTTGCCCAACCCGTTGGCTTTTAATCGTTAGCTTGCCTACTGCGGTGACTTGCTCTGCAATAAACCGCTCCACGCTATCATCCCATTCCAGGGTGGTTTTTTCTGTGGTTAAACGGCTTAGCGCTTGCTGGAATAATTCAGTATCAAAGGGGCAAGCAGAGTAGATACGGTCGGTAGCTTTTTGGCCGGCTTGATTAATATTGCCGCCCAGTTCAGCGACTGCCAGCCATTGGTGATTGCTGAGTTTGTCGTTATTGTCCAGGGTGGCGGCACGGCCATTGCTGAGTTGATACTGGTTATTGCTGCCTGCTTTTTTTTTGGCAATGCGGTCAGGGTAGGCACTGGCTAATAAAAAGCCGATCTGTTGTTGTTCTGTGAGTGGCTGTTCTGCTGCGGCTTTGTTGCTGTGTTTATTTAACAGCTGCTGAAAGGTTTTGGCTTGTTGCTGTGTGCGTTTTAGCCAGGCTTTGTGTTGGCTATGGCAGGGAATATCACCGGTAACCGTAGCCACCACTGAAGCAAGGTCGGCGCCATAATCCCGGGATAATGGATGGCGGTCTGCTAATACAGCGGCTAAGGCACAGGCGTTTTTTTCCTGCTGCAAAGCTAAACTGCTGATCAGCATATGCGCCAATCTTGGGTGGGTAGGCATGGCCGCCATTTGTTCACCGTGGGGTGTTAGCTTCCAGCCTTGCAAGGCTTGTGCAGTAACGGCGGGGCCTTCTATTGCACCCAAACTGGCTAATAAATCCCGGGCCTGGCCCAGTGGGCCAGTCGGTGGTGTATTCAGCCAGTGCAGTTCGTCAATATCATCAATACCCCATTGCAGAATTTGTAATACCAGGGGGGCAAGGTCGGCCTGCAAAATTTGCGGGGCACTTTGCCTGGGTAGCTGCTGCTGTTGTTCGTCACTCCATAGCCGATAACAAACCCCTTCGCTTAGTCGCCCGGCACGGCCCATCCGTTGCACGCTGGAGTCCTGGCTAATGCGGCGGGTTTGCAAACGTGTCATCCCGGTAGCGGGGTCGAAGCAGGGTTCACGGCTAAGCCCGGCATCAATAACAACATTAATCCCTTCAATGGTTAAGCTGGTTTCCGCAATATCGGTAGCCAATACTATTTTGCGTTGGGGGCCGTTTTCAGGCAGTGGTTCTATGGCCCGTTGTTGTTCGCGAAAGGGCAGTGCACCGTATAAAGGGAATACAACGGTGTCGGTAATAGTGTTGTCTGCCAGATGTCGCTTAAGCCGTTGTAAGACTTTATTGATTTCACCTTGTCCCGGTAAAAATACTAATTGGCTGCCGCTATGTTTTTGTAGTGCAGAGATTGCTGCACTGCAAACACGGTCAATAATATTTTCATCATAGCGTTTGGCTTTGCCGTAGATAATATCGACGGGAAACATTTTGCCCTGACTACGGATAATGGGTGCGGTGTTGTCTTCGGTGGTGAGTAGTGAGGCAATGGTGTCGCCGTCAAGGGTGGCGGACATCACTACCAGGCGCAGGGGGTTGTTATCATCCCGGAAAATTTCACGCCCTTGCAAAGCCAGCGCTAAACCAAAATCAGCATCAATACTGCGCTCGTGAAATTCATCAAAGATTAATAAGCCCACACCTTCAAGGCCGGGGTCTTGCAGCAGCATGCGAGTGAGAATACCTTCGGTAATCACTTCAATACGGCTTTGCTGGCTGACTTTGCTGTCTTGCCGTACCCGATACCCTACGGTTTGCCCAACCGGTTCACCTAGCAGTGATGCCATACGTTGTGCCGCACTGCGTGCTGCCATCCGGCGTGGCTCTAACATAATGATGCGTTGGTCCCTGAGCCAGGCTTCGTTTAATAAGGCCAGTGGCACCAGTGTGGTTTTACCGGCACCTGGCGGTGCTTCCAATACCAGTTGGTGATGGTGTTGCAGGGTGTCCCGAAGTGGGGCCAGTACTTCGGATATGGGTAGGGTGGGCAGGGTCATGCTTAAGGTTGATGCAAGTCCCTGATCAGCGCCGGGATTTCCGAAGGGTGCAGCAAGGTATGGTGTGGGTTGATACCCAGCTCGGCGTCTAGTGGCTGCTGGTGCTGAATCCAGACAGAGGTAATTCCGCTGTTATGGGCGCCGGCAATATCCGCGGCTAAGCTATCGCCTACATGAATGGCTTCATGGGCTTCGCAGTTTGCCAGGGTAAGGGCCTTATCAAAAATAGAGCGGGCCGGCTTTTGTTCGGGTTCCTGGCCGCCAATAATAATATGGTCAACATGGTCTTTCAGGTTGATACGTTCTACTTTCGGAATTTGTGAAAACTCAGGGCCATTGGTGATAACCACCAGGGTAAATAGCCTGCGCGCCTCGGCTAAAAAGTCGGTAATGCCCGGATAGAAATCGAAGGCGTTGATTCTGTCACTATCGAATTGGTCTTGCAGTTGCCGGGCAGTATCTGCGGTTACGTTTTCAATACCCTGCGCAGCCAGTAAATCAGTAACTAATTGAACTCTAAAAGCCCCTTCGTCTTGTTGTTCGACAATGGGCGTATAGCGATTGTGCTGCTCGGTACTCCATTCTCGGTATATGCCTTTGACGTAAGCCTCGGCAATAGCCTCGGAGTTGGCAAGGTCTTGATACAACGAGCTGAGCTGCTGTGCCATTTTTGCTTTTGCTTGCCGGTTGGCGGCAAAGGTGTCACACAGTGTTTCATCCATATCCAGGAAGAGGGCTTTTAACATGGTTGGTTCCGGTGTATTAATGTTGGTGCTTATTATTGTAACTGGTAGCGCAATTCCCGCAAAAAACCCTGCAGATTTTCGGCATTTTCCGGACCCATGCGCCACAGCAGTTTTTCAATGTCAGTGGCGTTTTCATAGTCAGCACTCTCGAATTGATAGAGTACGCTGGGCCGAATTAATGCAGGTTGTTGTTCCAGGCTATTAACGGCTAACACCTGACTTATGGTCTGCATAAAGCGTTGGTCAAAGGTGTCGGGTTTGCCTTGCTCCCGGTAGGCTTTTTCTAACAGCGGTAACCAGTCCTGGTAGTAGCGCACCAGTGTAGCGGGTTCGATACTGGTCAAGGTGTTAATCATCAGGGTCATGCGCTGGTAGTTTTCTTCTGAAGTGACTTCGTCTAAACCGCTGGCCTGGGTTTTAAATTTTTCCATGGGGTAATCAACCGGGCGATAGCGCTTTGGCAATTTACCATCGGCCATCAGATCAACGGCTAATACCCATTTGCGAATTTGCTCTTCAGGTAATAACCATTGGGTGAGGGCAGGGGCCAAATCCTTTGCCGCTAACAGAGCCACAGTATCACTGTTTTCCAGTGCAATCGGGGCGTTAACAATGGGCGGCAGGCTGGGGGCTGGTTCAACGGGGGCGGGTTCAACAGCTGCGGGTTCTGGTAAGGGTTCAGGGGCTGGCTTAACAGGCTCCCTGACGACGGGAGCCGGGGCGGTTTGGCTAAGCTCTTGTTCAGCACTTTGTTGCTGGGTGCTGTAGATAAAAATTCCAGCGGCAATGATCACCACAGCGATAAAGCCAATAATAATGCCCGGCATGATTTTGTTGGTCATAGTATATCCATTTCTTGTGGTGCCTGGCCTAAAGTCAGGCTGGTTTATATGGCTGCAAATCCTGCGTGAGCGCAGTTTAGCAAACATTGTGTGCTGGGTTTGAATTCATTCTTCGGGTTTTGTTCCTTTTCTTTATTGGCTATGGGTTGCGGGGCAGTGGGTTCTGCTTAGTCTTTTTAGTTGTAGTAACTGTATTTGTTGGATTTATACCAATTTATAACCTGTTTATTTTTGTTTATATGGATGTATCAGCTGATTTTTATAAATTTTAAAGAAAAAATACTGATCTGGCTTGTTTATGATGTTTACAGATTCATTCAATCAGCTAATTTAGGAGTAATAGTCATGTTAGTCGGTGTGCCCAAAGAGATTAAAAACCACGAGTATCGGATCGGTATGACCCCGGCCGGAGTGAAAGAACTGGTTGGCCGCGGCCATCAGGTGCTGGTGCAAAGTCATGGGGGTGAAGCTATTGGCTTTAGCGATGAAAATTATCGCCAGGCCGGTGCAGAAATGGTCGACAAGGCAGAAGATATTTTTGCCCGCTCAGAGATGATTGTGAAAGTGAAAGAACCCCAGCCAGCCGAATGCAAGATGCTGCGAGAAGGGCAGATTTTGTTTACCTACCTGCACCTGGCCCCGGACCCTGAACAAACCGAGTTGCTACTGGCTTCCGGTGCTACCTGTATTGCCTATGAAACGGTGACGGATGATAACGGTGGCTTGCCGTTACTGGCACCGATGAGTGAAGTGGCGGGACGTATGTCGATCCAGGAGGGTGCTTACTGCCTGGAAAAGGCTCAGGGTGGCAGCGGTATATTAATGGGTGGAGTGCCCGGTGTTGAGGCCGCCAATGTATTAGTGATTGGCGGTGGGGTAGTGGGTTTAAACTCTGCACGTATTGCTATGGGCATGGGCGCCAATGTGACCATTATGGACCGCTCACTGGCCCGTTTAAAAGCTATCGATGAATTATATGGCGATCGCTTGAATACCTTATATTCAACCACCGATGCGATTGAAAAGCAGCTAGCTATTTCTGATGTGGTGGTTGGAGCCGTACTGATCCCGGGCGCTGCAGCCCCCAAACTGGTTACCCGGGATATGTTGAAGCTAATGAGGCCAGGTTCGGTGTTGGTTGATGTAGCCATTGATCAGGGTGGTTGTTTTGAAACCAGTAGGGCCACTACCCATGAAGCCCCCACCTATAGCGTGGACGGTATTATTCATTACTGTGTGGCAAATATGCCCGGCGGTGTTGCCCGTACCTCGACGCTGGCTTTGACCAATGCCACTTTGCCTTATGTGCTTGGCCTGGCAAATAAAGGCGCCTATCAGGCCCTGATGGATGATAAGCATCTGTTAAATGGTCTGAATGTTCACCAAGGGATGGTTACTGTTGATGCCGTAGCCTCGGCGTTGGATTATAACTATGTCGAGCCTGGTATGGCTTTGGCCAGTGATGGCTTAAAGCAGTCAGCCTAGCACACCGTCATTCCCGCGCAGGCGGGAATCCAGTGCTGTCAATTTCCGCCTTGGCGGAAATAACAGCATAGGCATACAGGCTGGATTCCCGCCTGCGCGGGAATGACGAGAGTCATTTTCGCCGAAGCCTGCCCTCGAGTGCTTTAGTCGGGGGCGGGAATGACGGTGTGGCAATAGAGTTAATTTCCTCCTTCTTTGACCCTCATCAATGTAGTACCCCGGTTGATTGATAATACTGGAGCTATTCCTACCCTATGGAGGTTGTGCTATGTCGACTTATCGAAAAATTCTAGTAGCTGTAGATTTATCTGAAGAGGCTGAGCAGGTGTTGCAAACCGCCGCCGATATAGCTGAGGCCAACCAGGCTGAGTTGTATATATTGCATGTTGCGGATACCCCGGTTTCGCCCTATGGCCAGTTTCCAGAGTACGCAGCACCGGTTAGCACCGCTGAAATCAGAGCGTCTATTTTCGCCCAGCTTGCTACTACAGTGGAAAATGCGGGTTTGAGTCGAGAGCTTATTACTATCGATTTTGGCCGCTCAATTGATTCCATTATTGAGCATTCTGACGAGTATCAATGCGACTTGATTGTTATCGGTAGTCATGGCCGGCACGGCATTCAATTATTATTAGGCTCTACCGCCAACGGTGTTTTGCATCACGCTAATTGTGATGTGCTAGCGGTGCGGGTAAGGGAAGTCATAGAACAGTAACTGATTTTTTCTGATTGCTAAAAGGAGATTGTCATGAGTTTATTAAAAGATGATTTAGCCGTGATTATGGAAGAGTTAAAAACCCAGCGCGATATTTTAGCGGTAAAAATGCACCTGGCCAAAGCGGATGTCAAAGATGAGTGGCAACAGCTGGAAAAGAAATGGCAACATTTTTGTGCTGAAAATCAACGCCTGCAAGAAGAGGCCAAAGATGTCGCTGAAGACGTACAGGAAGATTTAAGTGATTTAGGGCGGGACCTTAAAGAGGGCTACTACCGCATTAAAAACCTGCTGCATTAACTACCCGTGACCTCCTTTGGTTGGGAGTCCGAGTCTGTCTATAGTCATCCAGAGGATTACTACAGTGAGCTATTAGTTGATATCAGCCATGCTCGCCAAAGTATTGAGTTGGTTGTTTATATCTTTGCCCTGGATGAGTTGGGGCAACGCTTCTTTGATGCTTTGGTCAGGGCTGCAAGACGCGGTGTAAGCGTGCGCGTGCAGGTTGACGGCATTGGCTCTGCTGAAGAGGGCGATGTACTGGCAGCCAGGTTTGCCAGCGAGAATATTGATTGCCGTATTTATCACCCCTTGCCCTGGTACTTAAGTGCCTACCGGTGGTCGGTAACCCCCGGCAGTTTTTTTGCCAAACTCGCTCATTTTATACTTTGCCTTAATCGCCGTGACCACCGTAAATTTTGTGTGATTGACAGTCGGGTGGCCTGGTGTGGCAGTTTTAACCTGTCCATTGATCATCTGGATAAGTCCATCCCATGGCGCGACTATGGCGCTCGCATCAGCGGGCTACCGGTTGAGTTACTGCGGGAAAATTTTAGCGCGGTTTGGTCGCGGCGCCCATCCGCCATTACCCTTCAGGATATGAAGTTTTTGCGGTGTAATGACAGCCTTAAACTACGTCGCCTTCGCAACCGGCTACTGGTGCAGCATATTCGCTCGGCGCGGCGACGGGTATGGATAGTCAGCGCCTATTTTTCACCGTCAGGCCAGGTTATTCGGGCCATCAAACAGGCTCGGCAAGCCGGCATAGACGTGAGGGCGGTGGTGGCCGAGCGTTCCGATATCGCGGTATTTCCCTGGCTAAGTGCGACCTATTATGCGGATTTAATCAATATGGGGGTGGAGATCTATGCCTATAAGCCCGGTGTTTTACATGCCAAGGCCTTGTTGGTTGATGATCAGTGTGTGATTGGTAGCACCAACCTCAATCATCGCAGCTTTTACCATGACCTGGAGCTGGATATATTACTGACAAACCAACAATCGGT
This sequence comes from Oceanicoccus sp., assembly GCF_029238675.1. Classification (GTDB taxonomy): domain Bacteria; phylum Pseudomonadota; class Gammaproteobacteria; order Pseudomonadales; family Dasaniaceae; genus Oceanicoccus. The sequence goes on from NZ_JAQWFR010000015.1 coordinate 19,489, forward strand.
TAAAACCATGGCGGAGAGTATTGAACAGGATATTGCCCAATCCACTAAAGCCTCACTGGCTGACCTGTCTATCATGAGCCGGAGGTTCTGGTTTGGCTGGTTGCTGCGGGTGTTGCGCTACTGGATGTAGTTAATATAGTTTGAACTATACTGGATATCATTAAGGTTAGCTGGGATAGATAGAGCGATGAAGATATTGACCCAATCGATGCTGTTACTGATGCTATTTTTGTTGACGGCTTGTGAATCGGATAATGAGCATTTTTGCGCGCGTTACCAGTATGTCTACAACCAGTTGTTGGAAGATGATATTCCGCCCTACGGTGAAATGAAGCAGCAGTTAATGGAAAGCCTGGCTACCCCCAAGAAAGATAAAGACCAGGCTCGGTTTATGCTGTTTGTACTGGAAGATTGGTATTCGGAGCTAAAGCCTGGCCATGAGGATAGCCGTGAGTTCTGCATGCGCATCAAGCGCTGGGAAGCTTACCCTTAAAGCCCTGGTAATAATTAAAGTAAGAGGCTCTCTCCTCCCTCCCCCCCCCAAAAAAAAACCGTCATTCCCGCGAAGGCGGGAATCCAGTACTGTAGATTTCCGCTTTAGCGGAAATAACAGCATAAGCATACAGCCTGGATTCCCGCCTTCGCGGGAATGACGATAGTCATTTTCGTCGAAGCCTGGCTCCACCCAACACCTCCAGATTACAATCCACCTGCTAACCCATGTTTGATATTGAGGCTTGTGCCCAACCCTGTTAAACTGGCGTCCCATCTCGGAAGGGTCCTGACGATAGTTAATAGCTTGCCTATATAACTCGCCTAAACCCTCCCATCCAGGGCCTGATTGATACCTTCCAAGGTATGCCAATAGCCCTGACATAAACTAAACCATCAACTCTTAAACAAGAGCAACAAGAGAAAGTTTTTCATGGCGACACGATTTATCTTCGTCACGGGCGGTGTTGTATCGTCTCTCGGCAAGGGCATAGCCTCGGCATCATTGGCGGCTATATTAGAAGCCCGCGGTCTGAAAGTGACCATGTTAAAGCTGGACCCTTATATCAATGTTGACCCTGGCACTATGAGCCCGTTTCAGCATGGTGAGGTTTTTGTTACCGAAGATGGTGCCGAGACTGACCTTGACCTTGGTCACTATGAGCGCTTTATCCGCACCAAAATGGGCAAGCGCAATAACTTTACCACTGGCAGAATTTACGAGACCGTGCTCAGAAAAGAGCGCCGTGGCGACTATCTGGGCGGTACGGTCCAGGTTATTCCCCATATTACTGATGAAATTAAGCGCCGGGTGATTGAAGGTGCCGGTGATGCCGATGTGGCGATTGCAGAAATTGGCGGCACCATCGGTGATATCGAAGGCCTGCCCTTCTTTGAGGCGGCCCGTCAGTTAAAGTCAGATTTGGGCCCAAGCCGGGCAATGCTAATGCACCTGACGCTGGTGCCTTATATCGCCACCGCTGGCGAGACCAAAACCAAGCCTACTCAACACTCCGTTAAAGAATTACGCTCCATTGGTCTTCAGCCTGATATTCTTTTATGCCGCTCTGATCACGAGATTGATGAAGGTTCTTTAAAGAAAATATCCTCATTTACCAACGTGGAATTGCGTGCCGTTATCCCTTTACAGGATGCAGATACTATCTACAAAATCCCCGGTGCCCTAAAGCAGCGTGGACTGGATCAAATTATTGTAGAACGCTTTGGGCTGGAATGTGATGAAGCCGACTTATCAGAATGGGACCGCGTTATTGATGGCGCCTTAAACCCGGAAAAAGAAGTCACTATCGCCATGGTTGGTAAATACATGGAGCTGATTGATGCTTATAAATCCCTTAACGAAGCACTGCATCACGCAGGTATTAATACCCACACCAAAGTGAATATCCGCTATATCGATTCCCAAAAAATCGAAGAAGAGGGTGTTAGCCTGTTAGATGGCGTCGACGGTATTTTGGTGCCCGGTGGCTTCGGCAACCGGGGCGTTGAAGGCAAGATTGCCACAGTACGCCATGCCCGTGAAAATAAAATCCCTTATTTAGGTATCTGCCTTGGAATGCAGGTTGCGGTTATCGAGTACGCCAGAAATGTGGCTGATCTCCCCGATGCCAACAGCACCGAGTTTAACTCCCAGGCTCAGCACCCGGTAATTGGTTTGATTACCGAATGGACCGAATCCGATGGCAGCACCGAACAGCGTGACGAAACCGCCGACCTGGGTGGCACCATGCGTTTAGGTGGTCAGGAATGTCGTTTGGTGGAAGGTTCCAATGCCAAAGCCACCTACGAAAATGAACTGATTATTGAGCGTCATCGTCATCGCTATGAAGTGAATAATAATTATGTGGACCAGCTACAAAAAGCTGGCCTGCGTATTGGCGGTTGGTCTGCGGATGACTCCTTAGTAGAAGTGGTAGAGATTCCAGATCACCCCTGGTTTATTGCCTGTCAGTTCCACCCGGAATTTACTTCCACCCCCCGCGATGGTCATCCATTGTTTAGCGGTTTTGTGTCTGCAGCTGTAGATTACTCCCATCAATAAAGATTAAAAGGAAAGGTGGTATACGTGGCCCAGAAAACCCTGACATTAGGCGATATCAATATCTCAAACGATTTACCGTTTGTTTTATTTGGCGGTATGAATGTACTTGAGTCTCGCGATATGGCGATGCAAATTGCCGAAGCTTATATTGAAGCTACCCAGCGCTTAAATATTCCTTATATTTTCAAAGCGTCTTTTGATAAAGCCAACCGCTCTTCGATTCATTCCTTTCGCGGGCCGGGTATGGAAGAAGGTCTAAAGATTTTTGAAGAAATTAAGTCGACCTTTAATGTACCGGTAATTACTGATATTCATGAGATCGAACAGGCCAAGCCCGTAGCTGAAGTCTGTGATGTGATTCAGCTGCCAGCCTTTTTAGCCAGACAAACAGATCTGGTTGCAGCGATGGCCGCTACCGGCAAGCTGATTAATATTAAAAAGCCCCAGTTTTTAAGCCCGCCACAAATGAAAAATATCGTCGACAAATTTGCCGAGTGCGGCAATGACCAGGTGATGCTATGTGAGCGCGGCAGCAACTTTGGTTATGACAACTTAGTGGTTGATATGCTGGGTTTTCGCACCATGAAAGAAGTCAGTGGTGGTGCTCCCATTATATTTGACGTCACTCACGCCTTGCAGTGCCGCGACCCTATGGGCGAAGCCTCTGGCGGCCGTCGTCATCAAGTAGCCGAGTTAGGTCGCGCTGGCTTAACACAGAAAATCGGCGGTTTATTTTTAGAAGCTCACCCCGATCCTGATAATGCAAAATGCGATGGTCCATCGGCTTTGCCTTTAAACGTGTTGGAAAATTTTCTAAAAGAAATGAAAACGGTAGACGATGTAATTAAGTCTTTACCGGACTTAAATATTAAATAATTAGAGAGTACGGAGTAAAACTGAATGACCGAGATAGTAGATGTAAAAGCGTTTGAGGTACTGGACTCACGCGGCAACCCCACCGTAGAAGCGGATGTTATTTTAGCCTCCGGTGCAGTAGGCAGTGCCTGTGCCCCATCCGGTGCGTCCACTGGTTCTCGCGAAGCGCTGGAATTGCGTGATGGCGATAAAAGTCGTTACCTGGGCAAAGGCGTTTTAAAAGCCGTAGAAAATATTAATACCACTATTAAAGCTCTGTTAGTCGGTAAAGATGCTTCAGACCAGCGCGCTATTGATCAGCTAATGATTGATGCCGACGGTACTGATAACAAAGGTAACTTTGGCGCCAATGCGATTCTTGCGGTTTCTTTGGCAGCAGCAAAAGCCGTGGCCGCAGAGAAGGGCATTCCCCTATACCAGCATATTGCTGACCTAAATGGTACTTCGGGCCAGTACAGCATGCCAGTACCAATGATGAATATTATCAATGGTGGTGAGCACGCCGATAACAATGTCGACATTCAAGAGTTTATGGTGCAGCCAGTAGGCGCAAAAACCTTTACTCAAGCATTACAGATGGGTGCTGAAATTTTTCATGCCCTGAAAAAAGTACTCAGTGCCAAAGGCCTTAATACAGCAGTTGGTGATGAGGGCGGTTTTGCGCCTAACCTGGCTTCTAACGCTGACGCTTTAGCTGAAATAAAAAACGCTGTGGCCGATGCAGGTTATACCTTGGGTGAAGATGTCACTTTAGCGTTAGATTGTGCAGCCTCTGAGTTTTATAAAGATGGCAAATATGATCTGGCTGGTGAAGGTCAGGTCTTCAGTGCTGAAGGTTTTAGTGATTACCTGGCGGGCTTGTGTGATGAATACCCGATTATCTCTATCGAGGACGGCCTGGACGAGTCAGATTGGGATGGTTGGAAATACCAAACTGAAATACTAGGCGACCGTGTGCAGCTGGTAGGTGATGACCTGTTTGTAACCAATACCAAAATTCTGCAACAAGGTATCGATAAAAATATCGGCAACTCCATTCTGATTAAATTCAACCAGATCGGTTCTTTAACTGAAACCCTGGATGCGATCAAAATGGCTAAAGATGCCGGTTATACCGCGGTTATCTCTCACCGCTCCGGTGAAACCGAAGATACCACCATTGCTGATTTGGCGGTGGCAACTGCAGCGGGCCAGATCAAAACCGGCTCACTATGTCGCTCAGACCGCGTAGCTAAATACAACCGCTTACTTCGTATTGAAGCGGAATTGGCCGATGCAGCCCCATACCGTGGCCGCGCTGAATTCAAATCCTAATGTAGGGTGGATTACAATCCACCAATACTTCAAGCAAGGGAGAACATAAAGCTCTCCCTTTCTTTTATCCTCCTCTATACTAGTGCTAGCTTGAACTATTCATATTGTAAGGTGGCCGCTACCAAGCGGTTGTTGCTATGCGCTGGATCCTAATACTTCTTATTGCCATTTTAGTCAGCCTACAGTATCGCCTGTGGTTTGGTCAGGGCAGCTGGGAGCAAATTGTTTCACTGGAACGTGAGCTGGAACAGCAGCAGCTGGTCAGCCAGCGCCTGCGAGACAGAAACCAGGTACTTGAAAACGAAGTCAGGGATTTAAAAAGCGGCCTTGAAAGCGTTGAAGAGCGAGCCCGCTCAGAGTTAGGTTTGATTAAAGACGGTGAAACCTTTTATCTGTTGATTGATGAAGAGAAAAATAAGTAATGACCGAGCTTGAAACTTCCCCGCGCTTTTTTGCTGTTATTCCCGCTGCCGGTGTCGGTAAGCGGATGGGCAGTGAGATACCCAAGCAGTATTTACCGCTGCTGGGTAAAACCGTTATCGAGCACACCATTACCACTCTGTTAGCTGAGCCTTTGCTGGACCGTATTATTATTGCCGTCAGTGCTGAAGATACCCATTGGCAATCATTGGATGTACTGAAAGATGCCCGTATTGAGATTGTAGACGGCGGGGCAGAGCGCAGTGACTCGGTATTAAATGGCCTAAAACATCTTTCATCTATTGCCAGTAACAATGACTGGGTATTAGTCCATGATGTTGCCCGACCCTGTATTGCTGCCAGCGATATTCAACGCTTAATCACTGCATTATCCAGCCATCCAGTGGGTGGGATTTTAGCGGTTCCTATGAGTGACACAGTTAAACAGGTTGCAGGTAAAATTATTGCCGCCACTGTTGACCGAAGCCAGTTATGGCATGCGCAAACGCCGCAAATGTTCCGCCATCAATTATTATTAGACAGTGTAACCGCCGGTGTTGAGCAGGGCCTATCGATTACCGATGAGGCCTCTGCCATAGAGTTAGCCGGTTATCAGCCCGAAGTGGTGCAAGCCATATCGGCCAATATCAAAATTACTCGCCCAGAAGACCTGGCACTGGCCGAGCACTATTTAAAGAAGGAAGGCTGAGTATGCGTATCGGGCAAGGTTACGATGTTCATCGTTTTGGCGAAGGCGATCATATTGTACTGGGCGGTGTCACTATTCCCTATGACCAGGGTTTAGTCGCTCACTCCGATGGCGATGTGTTGCTGCATGCTTTATGTGATGCTCTATTAGGTGCCTGCGCACTGGGTGATATTGGCAGGCATTTTCCCGATACCGATGCACAATATGCCAATGCCGATAGTCGCGAGTTATTGCGCCATGTGTACCAACTGGTAACGGACAAAGGCTATTGCCTGACCAATACCGATATAACCGTGGTTGCCCAGACACCAAAAATGGCGCCGCATATTTCAGCAATGTGCAGCCACATAGCCAGTGATTTAAACGTGGCTGAAGATCAAGTTAATGTTAAAGCTACCACCACCGAGCATTTGGGTTTTACCGGCCGTAAAGAAGGTATTGCTGTTTATGCTGTTGTGTTATTGCAGCCTGCCTAATGCCCGAATTGTTATTAACGCCATTACCCTATGCCTATACTGAGCAACCCTTGCTAACAGGTCTGCTACGTCGCCAGCCTGAAGACTTTATAGTTGAGGAAGTTTTGGGTTTCGAGCCGGAAGGTGAAGGCGAACATATATTTTTATGGATAGAAAAAACCGGTTTAAATACCCAGCAAGTAGCTGACCGTATTGCCCGGTTGGCCAAATTACCCGCTCGGCAAATCAGCTACTCTGGAATGAAAGACCGCAATGCAGTAACCCGCCAGTGGTTTAGTGTGCATCTTCCCGGCAATAAAACCCTGGATTGGCAGCAGCTAAACGACCAGCAGGTCAGTGTGTTAAAAACAGTACGGCATTTGCGTAAATTGCGCCGGGGTGTTCATAAAGCTAACCGCTTTACTATTCGGCTGACTGAGCTTGAGGGTGATACTGCCGGTCTTGAGCAGCGGCTTGGTGCTATGGGTGAGCAGGGCGTACCCAATTATTTTGGTGAGCAGCGTTTTGGTTTTGACGGTGCCAACCTGGTTAAAGCTCAACAGCTCTTTGCCGGTAGCTTTAAAGCCAGGCGACATCAGCGGGGGATTTATCTCTCCGCCGCCCGTGCTTATTTATTTAACCAGCTGCTGGCCAGTCGAGTAACAGCAAAAAACTGGAATAGTTTATTGGATGGCGAGTTATTAATGTTGGCGGGTTCCCATAGTGTTTTCCCCCAGACTAGCGAGCAGAATTTGGCACAGCGCTTATCCACGGCGGATATTCATCTAACCGGCCCGCTATATGGCAAGCCTGCAAGCCTTAGCTGCGCCGGAGCAGTTGCCGATCTGGAGCAGGCCATCTTGTCGAAATATTCCGACTTGTTGGCAGGTTTAGAACAGGAAGGTTTAAAAGCAGAGCGCCGGGCCCTGCGATCCATCCCGCAAGGGTTGAGCTGGTCGTTGAGTGAGCGGCAACTGGAAGTCAGTTTCTCCTTAGACAGTGGCTGTTTCGCAACGGCAGTTGTGCGAGAATTAGCAAATTACCGTCGTCCCCGCGAAGGCGGGGACCCAGTACTTACGGCGTAGCCGTAAGCTAGATCCCCGCCTTCGCGGGGATGACAGTCTGCTTCGCGGGGATGACAGTTTGCTTCGCGGCAATGACGGTTTAAATAATAACAACGTAGGAGTGGTAAGTGAGTAAGTTAAATTTCTCTGGGATTGGTATGACCTCCCAGCGAACCCGCGACAGATTGGTCCAGCGCCTGTGTGACCAGGGCATTACTAACTATGAAGTGCTGGATGTTATGCGCACCACCCCCAGACATCTGTTTCTTGATGAGGCTTTGGCCCATCGCGCCTATGAAGACGCTGCCCTACCTATCGGTTTTCAGCAGACTCTTTCCCAACCTTATACCGTTGCCCGTATGACGGAGTTACTATTGGCCGCCGGCCCCCTAAAGCGGGTGCTTGAGGTGGGCACAGGTTCCGGTTTTCAAACCACGGTATTGGCTCAATTGGTTGACCGTGTCTATAGTGTTGAACGGATTAAGCCCTTACAGGAAAAAGCCCGCGAGCGTTTTCGTGTATTGGGTGCCCGCAATGTTCACCTTAAGCATGCCGACGGTGGCTTTGGCTGGCCGGAGAAGGGGCCTTTTGATGGCATCATCTCCACCGCAGCACCGGAACAGATACCGGAAGAACTGGTAGAGCAGCTAGCCATAGGAGGGAGATTAGTTATCCCGATAGGGGATAACCAAACCCAGCAGCTCACACTGGTGGAAAGAACCGAAGACAGGGTGATAACCACCGTGGTTGAGCCCGCTTTTTTTGTGCCGTTAAAGTCCGGCATCATCCGTTAGGATTTATAATGAAGCCAAGCAATAACAAACAGCGATTACTAGGGGTCTACTGTCGCGGTGTCGCCATGGGCGCCGCCGATGTCGTGCCCGGTGTTTCCGGGGGGACCGTTGCCTTTATCACCGGTATCTATGAAGAGCTACTGGACTCTATTCAGTCAGTGAACCTCAAAGCGCTGAACCTGTTGTTAAAAGAGGGGCCAATGGCGGCCTGGCGGCATATTAATGGTAACTTCCTGCTGGTACTGATGCTGGGTGTGTTGACTAGTATCGCCTCATTAGCTCGCGGCATAAGCTACCTGTTAGACAACCATCCCTTATTGGTATGGTCATTTTTCTTTGGCCTGATACTGGCCTCTTCCATCCATATGATCAAACAGATTAAGGTCTGGCAACTGACCACCGTCATTGCCATTATCGTAGGAGCGGTTACGGCCTACTGGATTGGCGAGTTAAAACCCTCTGAATTGTCCCCGGATTTGCTGATCTTCTTTGGTGCCGGTGCCATTGCCATCTGTGCGATGATCCTGCCTGGCATTTCCGGCAGCTTTATCCTGGTGTTGATGGGAATGTACGGCCATGTACTCACCGCGATTAAAGATCTGCAGCTAGTAACCATTGCTGCCTTTGCCGCTGGCTGCGGTGTTGGCCTGTTAAGCTTCTCCCGGTTACTGTCATGGTTGTTTAAGCGCTTCCACGACCTTACCCTGAGTGTGTTGACCGGCTTCCTGATCGGCTCTCTCAACCTGGTGTGGCCATGGAAGCAAACCCTAAGCTATTACCAGAATCGCCAGGGTGAGCAGCTGGCTTTAGAACAGCAAAATGTCCTGCCAGTGACTTATCAAAGCCTGGCAGGGGCCGATGCACAGACGGTTTTCTGTCTTGGTTTGATGGCTTTTGGGATGGTTTTGGTGTTTTTATTGGAGAAAATCGGCGAGCAAGAGATCAAAGCAAGCTGATTTAGTCAAAAAATTACCATTTTTTTAGATTATTTTAGAATATAAAAATAATTTATTATATTTTTTATGGATTAAAAAGAGCTAAAAAATACACAGCCTAAAATATGGGTATAGAATTTTTTTAAATAAAATCATAGTATTAAGAGTAAGACCTAATAAAGCTGATGATTAATCGACGGTAAGTCAGAGGTCGATTTGATTAAATAGTAGCCAATTTTTATGCCCGGATTATTAATAAAAAGTAGCTTTTTTATCAGCGTTTTACTGCTGTCAGGCTGCTTTGGGGGTGGCAATTATGCCCCGGTGGTCGAGCGTCAAGAGCGTGTTTCGACGGTGCCTGCAAGCCATAAAGTCAGCGCTGGAGAAACCCTTTACTCAATATCATGGCGTTATAATTTGGACTTCAGGAGGTTAGCAGCCACTAACGGTATCAGGTCTCCCTACACCATCTTTCCCAACCAGAAGATCCGCTTGCTTGATAGCACTAAAGATAACAGCCGCAGTAATAATCAGAGACAAGCCGTAACACCTGCCACTAAACCAACAAGCAAAACCACAGCCTCAAGTAACAAAACAAAAACCAGCAAACCGGCCAACACTGACGCCATCGCGTTAAACCGATCTACCCATCCTTTTCGTTGGCAGTGGCCTGCCAAAGGTAAAACTCTCCGGGGCTATAGCACCAAAAGTGCTGTTCACAAGGGTATTGATCTTCAGGGCAAGTTGGGAGAACCTGTGCATGCAGCTAACAGCGGAACAGTTGTATATGCTGGTAGCGGTTTAGTGGGTTATGGCAATTTATTGATCATTAAACACAACGAACATTACTTGAGTGCTTACGGCCACAATCGTCGGTTACTCGTAAAAGAAGGTGAGTTGGTTAAAGTGGGACAAAAAATTGCAGAATTTGGTGATACCGGAACGGATAAAGTGAAATTGCACTTTGAAATTCGTCGCGATGGTAAGCCAGTTAACCCACTTGGATTACTGCCTAAGGGGTAGGTGCCAAATAAGTACTTGGCACTGAGTTTTAAGTACAAGTCCCTATGGACTTAATACTTAAATAAGCAGTTAATCCTAACGCTGGGTTGCCACACTTTAGAGGCAAGGAGTTTTATGTGTGGCCGAGTCTTCCGAAAAAAATAAAGGTAATACCTATGGAAGTTCATACAGAAGAAAAAGTAAAAGGCGCTGACTTCGACAAGATGTTAAGTGCTGATCTTGATCTAGATGTAGAGACTCTTGAAAAGGACGCCAATGCTGTGAAAGAGCAGGCGACCAAAAAGAAGAAACCTGCCCGCAAAAAAGCGGCTACTGTTAAAACAGCCAAGGCTGAAAAGCCTGCTAAAGCTGCCAAGGCAACAAAAGCGACCAAGGCTACAAAAGCCAAGGTCACTAAAACCAAAGCTGCCGCTAAAGAACCCACCAGGAAAGCGAGCAGTGATCGTTTCCAGAAAACTCTGGATGCCACCCAGCTTTATCTCAACGAAATTGGTTTCTCTCCACTGCTGACTCCTGAAGAAGAAGTCTATTACGCCCGTATGGCGATGCGTGGTGAAGAAGCGGGCCGCAAGCGTATGATCGAAAGCAACCTGCGCCTTGTGGTTAAAATAGCACGCCGCTATGTCAATCGCGGTCTGTCGTTATTAGATCTTATTGAAGAGGGCAACCTCGGTCTTATTCGCGCCGTTGAAAAGTTTGACCCGGAACGCGGTTTCCGTTTTTCAACGTATGCAACCTGGTGGATTCGTCAAACCATCGAACGCGCCATCATGAATCAAACGCGTACTATCCGTTTACCGATTCATGTAGTTAAAGAATTAAATGTTTATCTACGTGCCGCCCGCGAGTTAACCCAGAAGCTTGATCACGAGCCTTCTGCGGAAGAAATTGCAGAGCTATTAGATAAACCAGTGGCTGATGTAAAACGCATGCTGGGCTTAAATGAGCGCGTAGCATCGGTTGATACCCCCTTAGGTCCTGACTCTGATAAATCCCTTCTCGATACTATCCCCGATATCCATGTGTCTGATCCCGCTGAAATGCTTCAGGATGACGATATGCGGGCGAGTATTGGTGAGTGGTTGGGTGAGCTTACTGAGAAGCAGCGCGAAGTAGTAGCGCGTCGTTTTGGCCTTAGAGGTTATGAGACTAGTACGCTGGAAGAAGTGGGTCGTGAAATTGGTTTGACCCGTGAGCGTGTTCGCCAGATTCAGGTTGAAGCCTTGAAGCGTCTTCGTGATATTTTGGAGAAGCAGGGTTTAAGTAGCGAGTCCGTTTTTACCTAAGCAATATTGATGACTAAAAAAAGCTGCTCAATGAGCAGCTTTTTTTTGCCACCATTCCCCCAAAACCTCGTCATTCCCGCAAAACCTCGTCATTCCCGCGAAGGCGGGAATCCAGCCTGCATGCTTATGCTGTTATTTCCGCTTTAGCGGAAATAACAGCACTAGATTCCCGCCTTCGCGGGAATGACAGCACTGGATTCCCGCCTTCGCGGGAATGACAATGAGGGTGTTGGAATGACGAAATTGGAAGCAAAAAAGGCGACTCACTGAGTCGCCTTTTTTGATACTGGGGGAGCTTAGCGTTCCAGCAGTGCGAGTTTTTCAGGCTTATTCGCCCACTTTTCAGCATCCGCTGGCGCTTCCTTCATCTCAGTAATATTCGGCCAGACTTCAGCCAATTCAGCATTTAACTCCATAAACACCTGCTGATCTTCAGGCAGCTCATCCTCCGAGTAAATCGCATCAACAGGGCACTCGGGCTCACACAAAGCGCAATCAATACACTCATCAGGGTGAATAACCAAAAAGTTGGGACCTTCATAAAAACAATCGACGGGGCATACTTCCACACAGTCAGTATGTTTACACTTAATGCACTGTTCCCCTACTACAAATGTCATGTCGCTCTTGCCTCTTGAATTGAACCTGTTTAACTGAACCTATTAAATAACGGCGCGTAGTCTATCACCAACCAAAAACGCTGTAGAGTGTTTTTTGGCTAAATGATTGTTAATTGGTCATATTTTTTAAGGTGTAAAGCAACTCCAGGGCTTCTTTGGGGCTTAAATCATCGGGATTAATATCACTCAGTTTACCAATAGCCGGGTGAGGGGCTGAAAACATATCCGGTTGTGCCGGTGAAAGCGGCGCTGGTACAGCCGATGCGGCCATGCTGACCGGTTCTGCGCTCTCCAGGCTGGCTAACTTGGTTTTAGCCGCGGCCACCACCGAATCTGGAATACCGGCAAGCTTGGCCACCTGCAAACCATAACTCTTACTCGCTGGCCCTTCCTGAATACTATGCAGAAACACAATATGGTCATTATGCTCCGTGGCATCCAAATGAATATTATGGGCCTGTGGGTAATCTTCAGGCAAAGCGGTTAGCTCAAAATAATGGGTGGCAAACAAAGTATACGCCTTCACCTTGCTGGCTAAATACACCGCGCTGGCCCAGGCCAGAGACAGCCCGTCAAAGGTGCTGGTACCGCGACCAATTTCATCCATCAATACCAGGCTTTTATCGGTGGCGTTATGCAGGATATTCGCCGTCTCGGTCATTTCCACCATAAAGGTTGAGCGACCACCGGCCAAATCATCGGAGGAACCGATACGGGTAAAGATTTGATCCACCAAACTTAGCTCAGCGGATATCGCAGGCACATAACTGCCGATATGAGCGAGTAAAACAATCACCGCCGTCTGTCGCATATAGGTCGACTTACCGCCCATATTCGGGCCGGTAACAATCAGCATGCGGCGTTGGTCATTAAAGTTAACATCGTTGGGGATAAACGGCTCAGTTAAAACCTGTTCAACCACTAAGTGCCGGCCCTGTTCAATATTGATAGCCGGTTCGTCACAAAAACTGGGCTGGCTTAAATTTAACACATCCGCACGCTCGGCAAGATTGGCCAGCACATCCAGCTCTGAAAGCGCACTGGCGGTTGCCTGTAACTCGGCAAGCTGTTCGTTAAGAGTTTCTATTAATGCTTCATACAGCGCCTTCTCGCGGCTTAGGGCGCGGCTCTTGGCGCTGAGTGCCTTATCTTCAAAGGTTTTTAATTCAGGAGTAATAAAACGCTCGGCATTTTTTAAAGTCTGGCGGCGAATATATTCCACCGGAGCTTTGTCGGATTGTGCGCGGCTAATTTCAATATAGTAACCATGGACGCGGTTATAGCCGACTTTTAAGGTGCTAATACCGGTACGTTCCCGCTCCTGGTTTTCCAGGTCAACTAAAAACTGCCCGGCATTACTGCTGATATTTCTTAGTTCATCTAACTCGGCATCATAACCTTCTGCAATCACGCCGCCATCGCGAATCACCACTGGAGGATTTTCAATAATAGCCCGTTCTAACAAGGCAGTTAATTCAGGGTATTCACCGGCTTTAACTGCCAATGAAGTAATCAGTTCTGCATTGAGTTGAGTGCATTGAGGTTGTAATTCAGGCAACACATTTAATGACTGGGCGAGACGTGATAAATCTCTTGGGCGGGCAGAACGCAGGGCAACCCGCGCTAAAATTCGCTCCATATCGCCAACCGGTTTTAAACTCTCACGAAAACTTTCAAACTGAAAATCTTTTAACAAGGCTTTAATCGCAGCTTGTCTTTGTTCCAGGACTAACTGATTATTTAGCGGGCGATTTAACCAGCGTCGTAATAAACGGCTACCCATCGCAGTTTTGGTTTTATCCAGAACCCACTGCAAAGTAAATTGCTCGCCACCCGTAAGGTTGGTATCTATTTCCAAATTACGACGTGTTGCCGCATCGAGAATAACGCTATCTTCACGGCGCTCATGAATCAGGCTGCGAATATGGGGCAGTGCAGTGCGCTGGGTTTCTTTGGCATAGCCTAAAAGACAGCCGGCGGCGGCAACCGCCAGGGTTAATTCGGCGCAACCAAAACCGGTTAAATCTTTGGTATTAAATTGCTGTGTCAGTAAACGCTCGGCGGTTTCTAATTCAAACTCCCAGGGCGGACGACGACGCACACCTTTGCGGGACAGAATCTCTTCATCATTAAGATCTTCATGGATTAAAACTTCAGCGGGATCCAAGCGCTGTAACTCACTCATCACCGCTTCAATCGAATCCACTTCAAAAACCTGGAAGCGGCCGCTACCAATATCCATAGTCGATAAACCAAAACGACCGTCAACAGGGTTGATAGCCAGCAGAATATTATCGCGGTGTTCTTCTAATAATGCTTCATCACTAATCGTACCGGGCGTAACCACCCGCATCACTTTGCGTTCAACCGGGCCTTTAGTAGTGGCCGGATCACCCACCTGCTCACAGATAGCCACAGACTCACCAAAGCGTACAAGCTTAGCCAAATAGCTATCCGCTGAATGAAAAGGAATACC
>NZ_JAQWFR010000008.1 GCF_029238675.1 Oceanicoccus sp.
AAGGCATTCGCTTTTTCCGCCCTCCTCTACCCACAATTCCAACAGTGTTCCTTGCGGTCCACCTGCCCCGATATTACTGGGGCGGAACTACGGGCTTACCGAGTTCCAGTCCAATGACAAGAGTGATTTAGGCGCTGCCTATCCACCGGTGGCTTAATGTCAACGTATTCCCAGATGTAAGAGGAATAACCAGCCACATACCTTTTGGTCAGAGCTTAACAGCTACTTTAGCTCTTCGCGGTTGACGGTGTTTATCAGCAGTTCACTTACGTTCGCCGTGTCACCCAGCCTAGCACCTCATCCGCCTTGTAGCTGGCAGAATCGACAACCTTTCCTCACGGAAGAGTCATCCCTTTCGGGGTTACATTGTCAGGAAGCTTCGCACAAAACCGTTACCGGCGATGCACTATCCCTAGACTACTAATGGCTGAACAATAGGTCTCGATACCCTGTTGGGTGAGACAATCATTGACCTGGCTTTCGCCACCAAGGTGGTTTGCCAGAAAGAGCCGATGTGAAAAGTAATGACAAAACATCTGCCATCACTTGTTGAAGCTCATCGCGGTTGCGATAAACCCCTGAGTGAACAAGCCCGAGTTTCCAGGCTCGTATGCGCTAAAAGCGCTAACGAGACCAGTTATCCGGGCTATTCACCCGGATCACCGGTTCGTTCTACTTACTATTTTGCTGGATTTGTATAGCCCAGCAGGTTAGCCACCTTGCGACTCTCGTCGCACTACATCATACCGCCCATTCCACCCATTCCACCCATGCCGCCCATATCAGGCATAGCAGGAGCAGCGGCAGCAGCTTCAACAGGAAGATCAGCAACCATAGCTTCAGTCGTGATCATCAAACCAGCAATAGAACCAGCAGCCTGCAGTGCAGTACGCGTTACTTTGGCAGGATCAAGAATACCCATCTCGATCATATCGCCATACTCACCGGTACCAGCGTTAAAGCCGAAGTTACCTTCACCGCTCTTGATCTTATCAAGAACTACTGAAGACTCATCACCCGCGTTATCAACGATTTGACGCAAAGGCGCTTCCATCGCACGACGTGCCAGATTGATACCCACAGTTTGGTCATCGTTCGCGCCCGTCAGGCCTTCAACAGCCTGTAAAGCGCGAACCAGGGCAACACCACCGCCAGGTACAACACCTTCTTCTACCGCAGCGCGAGTTGCGTGAAGTGCATCTTCAACACGGGCTTTCTTCTCTTTCATTTCAACTTCAGTGGCAGCACCCACCTTGATTACTGCAACACCGCCAGCCAGCTTGGCAACACGCTCTTGCAGCTTCTCACGGTCGTAGTCAGATGAAGTGTTTTCGATTTGAACACGGATAGCACCAACGCGATCCTGAATGGCAGCCGCATCACCAGCACCATCAACGATTACAGAGTTGTCTTTATCCATAGTGACACGCTTGGCAGTACCTAATTGCTCAAGAGTAACCGCTTCAAGCTCAAGGCCGATCTCTTCAGAGATTACAGTACCGCCAGTTAGAACAGCGATATCTTCAAGCATAGCTTTGCGACGATCACCGAAGCCCGGTGCTTTACAAGCTGACACTTTAACAATGCCGCGCATATTGTTAACAACCAGAGTCGCTAGCGCTTCGCCTTCAAGATCTTCAGCGATAATAACTAATGGACGACCGGCTTTAGCAACCTGCTCCAATAAAGGTAGCAACTCACGAATGTTAGAGATTTTCTTATCAACTAACAGGATGAACGGAGTTTCCTGTTCAACGGTCATGTTTTCAGAGTTAGTGATAAAGTAAGGAGACAGGTAACCGCGATCAAACTGCATACCTTCAACAACGTCTAATTCATTCTCAAGTACGTTGCCTTCTTCTACCGTGATAACACCTTCTTTACCGACTTTTTCCATTGCTTCTGCAATGATGTCACCCACTTGCTCATCACTGTTAGCAGAGATAGAACCCACCTGGGCGATAGCTTTGCCATCGGCGCATGGCGTGGCCATTTTCTCAACTTCAGCAACCGCAGCGGCAACAGCCTGGTCAACACCACGCTTAAGGTCCATTGGGTTCATGCCGGCAGCAACAGATTTCAAACCTTCGTTAACGATAGCTTGAGCAAGAACGGTAGCAGTCGTGGTACCGTCACCAGCGTCGTCAGACGCTTTAGAAGCCACTTCTTTAACCATCTGCGCGCCCATATTTTCAAGCTTGTCTTCCAGCTCGATTTCTTTTGCAACAGACACACCATCTTTAGTGACCGTAGGTGCACCGAAAGCTTTATCCAAAACGACATTACGACCTTTAGGGCCCAAAGTTGTTTTTACCGCGTTAGCAAGAATGTTTACGCCGTTCAGCATTCTTTGGCGAGCTTCATCACCGAATATTACTTGTTTAGCCATGATTTCTTTCCTTTAAACTGAATTCTTTATCTAATAAATCTTTGAATCTCTTGGGCTTAACCCAGGATACCCGCAATTTCACGCTCAGACATAATGACGTACTCTTCACCATCTTCTTCGATAGTAAGGGCGCCATGCATATGCTGGGCAAAGATAACTTTGTCGCCTACTTTAACTTGCAAAGCGCGCACATCACCGTTTTCTAAAACTACGCCTTCACCTACGGCAACAACTTCACCGCGGTTTTGAACTTCTTTAGAGGCACTAGTCAGTACGATACCGCCAGCTGAGGTTGCTTCTTCTTCGTTGCGACGCACAACAACGCGATCGTATAACGGACGAATATTCATTTTGGTAGATCTCCCAAAATTGTTAGTGGATGCTTATGGTTTATTGAATGCCGGAAAACCGGGATGCTGCTGTATGATGGGGGCGGGTGAATCGATATCAAGGGGAGTGATGGATTTTTTTAGCGCTCTATTGCCACGAGTACTAAAAATAGAAAAACAACTAATAAAAACAAAAGCTTATATTACTCATCGCGCTTGTACTCACCCTCAATCACCGAACCGGATTGCTCTCCAGGTCGAGTTTTTGAAGCTCCCAAACTCTCTGAAGAGCGAAATGAAGACTTAAAGTTGGCATTGCGGCCATAGGAGGCCATCACCATCCCCTGCCTTAGCAATAGAGCCACCAGTAATTTACGGCTAAAAGGCAATAAACAGGCAAAGCCAATGGCATCGGTAATAAAGCCGGGCGTTAGTAGCAGCGCACCGCCCACGGCCAGCATCACCCCTTCCAGAATATCACCCGCAGGTAACTGCCCCTGTTCCATCTGCTGGTTTACACGAAGTAAGGTATTCATCCCCTGCTGTCGCAGCAAAGCCAAGCCGATGGCCGCTGTAAGAAAAACCAGAAAGATAGTGTTTAAGGCACCGATTTCGGAGCCAACTTCAATCAACACCCACATTTCAATAATAGGAATGGTAATAAACAACAGTAGGAAAAGTCGCATTAGGCAGGTCTCTATGATCTCAATAATGGGCAAGACTAATAACCGAACAATGGGGGCACAAGAGGCCAATTTCAAGCCCGGGGCTTTTGATAGCAAGGGCTGCAATTGTAAAACCGCCGGTTTACTGAAATAATGCGCCCCGATTTTTTACCCAAACAAATACTTCCAGCTTCATAAAGGCAACAACAAAGGTGCAGATATCATGAATCTTAACGGGAAAGTAATAGCGGTTACTGGCGGCGGACAAGGGCTTGGCCGCTCCATGGCATTGGTACTGGCAGCTAAAGGTGCCAAGCTGGCATTGATAGACTTAAACCAGGAAAAACTCGACGAAGCGGTAGAGCTTTGTAAAGCCGCTGGCGGTGATGCCAAAGCCTATATCGCCAACGTTGCCAAAGAAGAAGATGTTATCTCAACCTTCGACCAAATCGTTGAAGACTTCGGTACATTTAATGGCGTTATCAACAATGCCGGTATTCTTCGTGATGGACTGATGCTAAAAGTTAAAGACGGCGAGATTGTTAAGAAGTTAAGCCTTGCTGAGTGGCAGGCGGTTATTGACGTGAACCTTACCGGTGTTTTCCTCTGTGGTCGTGAAGCGGCTGAGCGTATGATCAAACTGGGCACTGAAGGCGTTATCATCAATATCTCCAGTATTTCCAAAGCCGGTAATATGGGCCAGAGTAACTACAGTGCAGCTAAAGCCGGTGTTGCAGCTATGGCGGTAACCTGGGCTAAAGAACTGGCTCGCTACGGTATTCGCGCAGCGGCTATTGCCCCGGGCTTTATTGCTACTGATATGGTTGCCAGTATGAAACCAGAAGCCCTTGAGAAAATGACTGCCGGTATTCCTTTAAAACGTCTGGGTACCCCTGAAGAAATCGGTCACACCTGTGCTTATATTTTTGAGAATGATTATTTCACAGGCCGGGTTGTTGAAATGGACGGTGGTTTACGCATTTAACCATTTGTCATTCCCGCGCAGGCGGGAATGGCGGTCCTCCTTGAAAAATCATCTTCACCGCGTATGCTGTGAATCATGACTGAATCCAATCAGCAACGTATCTGGCAGGTTGTTAGCCAAATCCCCGAGGGTAAAATAGCCAGTTATGGTCAAGTAGCCGCTCAAGCTGGTATCCCTCAAGCGGCGCGATTAGTCGGTAATGTACTTCGCAAACTACCTGAAGGCAGCAACCTGCCTTGGCATCGAGTAGTGAATAGCCAGAGAAAGATTTCATTTCCCATAGGCTCCCCCGCCTACCAGGAACAAAAGCAACGGCTGCTGTTAGAAGGTATTGTGTTTAACAAAGAAAAAATAGCCATTAACCACCTTGCATGGCATTACCTCTAACTATTTTATTAAATCCCGATAAAGTCTATTAAACAACCTCCTTATTCTTTTATCTGCTTTAAACGGTAGTTAATTATCATTCCCAGCGAGCTATACTTGATGATGAGCGTATAGCATTAATGAACCAAAACCCATGGGCAAGCGTACTCACTTTTAACAGTAAAGCATTAGTTATGCATACTGCAGCTAACACCTAATGATTCACAGGGCCGATGCACACGCTAACAACAAGGGGTAGACCATGAAAAGACACTTTTATATCAGTAAAAACCTCGATGATCTTGAAGCAGTAGAACACGAGCTTGAAGATCAAGGTGTAGCTACACCACAAATACACGTACTGAGCCAAAACGATGCCGATGTACAACATCATCACCTCAATGAAGTTGAAGCGGTGCTCAAGAAAGACGTTGTGCATTCAATGGAACTCGGTGCCATTGTTGGTGTAGTTGCAGCAATATTGGTTTTAGCCATCGCCTACTTTGCAGGCTGGACTGAAAGCGCAGCCGGTTGGATACCGTTTATATTCCTGGCGATTGTTGTATTAGGATTTTGCACTTGGGAAGGAGGCCTTTTTGGTATCCAGGAACCCCATTATCAATTCAAGCAATTTCAGGACACGCTTAAGCAAGGCAAACATATTTTATTTGTTGATGTCACCGAGCAACAGGAAACTGTGCTAGCTCGTATTGTGGAAGCGCACCCTCAATTAGAAGCTGCCGGTGAAGCAGAATCTACACCGGAGTGGGTGGTTGAATGGCAGAAGAATTGGAAGGGGTTTGTTAAAACGATGCCTTAACAGAGGCTTTTAAAAAGGGAGCTTTGCTCCCTTTTTTTTGACTGTCATTCCCGCGAAGGCGGGAATCCAGTGGAACATGCAGGCTGGATTCCCGCCTTCGCGGGAATGACAGGGGTGAGAGAATCTTAGCCACCCTCACCAAAATAAATAATTCGGGAAAGCATGGTTGTATCACCTTCTACAGCCATCAATGCAATTAATATTAACAAGCATAAAGGCGGCAATAAAATCGCATACACCAGCGCCAGCCGCTCCCACATCATATGCATAAAGATGGCAATAATTAAACCGGCCTTAAGTAACATAAAGATAATAATCAAAGTCCAGCGCAAGTAACCCTGGAGATTGATATAGTCCACCATATAAGACAGCGTACTGAGCACAAATAGCAATAGCCAAATCTTTAAATAGATACCAATAGGATGCTGCTGACCATCACCCTGTGCATGAATTGTATCTGACATAAAACCTCCTCCCTCGTAGTGCATAATGAAGTGCTGTGCCTTACATCACGTCACCAGAGATAAAAGAACGCAAAAATAAATACCCAAACCAAATCAACAAAGTGCCAATAGAGCCCCGTTATTTCAACGATTTCAAAGCCGGTGTCATCGTAGTCCCCACGTTTAACTTTAAAGGCAACCACCAACAAATAAATCACACCGATAGAAACATGAAGCCCGTGAAAACCGGTAATCATAAAAAAGGCTGCACCAAATTGCGCTGCCCCCATCGGATTTCCCCAGGGGCGAACACCTTCCTCAATTAACTTAGACCACTCAAAGGCCTGCATCCCCACAAAGGAGGCGCCCAGTATTGCGGTTACCAGCATTAGCCAAAAGGTTTTTTTCTTATCCCGTCGATAACCATAGTTCACCGCCATTGCCATCGTGCCGCTACTGGTAATTAAGATAAAGGTCATAATGGCAATCAACAGCAAAGGCACATGTACGCCATTAACCGTCAGTGCAAACACTTCACTGGTCAGGGGCCAATCAACGGTTGTCGACATGCGCACCGTCATATACGACACTAAAAAACAGCTGAATATAAAAGTATCACTGAGCAAGAAGATCCACATCATCGCCTTGCCCCAAGGCACATCCCTAAAGGCTTCTATTTCGCCGCCCCAATCATCCGAAACGCCTTGCCAGCCCTTCGACTCTTTTGAAGACCCTGTTGAAGACCCTGTCACTGTAGACATAGCACTCCCCTTTCGTTAGTCATCACAGTCCACATAAACGCACTAATGCCGCATAGGTTTCAGGCGAACTGGTTAGCAGCCCTAACAAAACAAACCACAAACCCAACAAGTAATGCCAATACATGGCACACAATTCAATACTTGAAGATAACTGTTTAATAGGCATGCCGCGCCACGCTTTAACAACTGTTTTACACCAGGCCATCAGGCCACCCGCCAAATGCAGACCATGCAAACCGGTTAATAAATAAAAGAAACTATTGGCTGGATTAGTCGAGACGAAATAGCCCAGGCTCATTAACTGCTGCCACACCGCCAACTGCCCGCCAATAAATACCAGCGAGAAAAACCCTGCCAGTACCAGTGTTTCAACAGTACGCCTGGCTTCCTGCTTGCGAGAGGATATTCTGGACCATTGCAGAAAAATACTGGCAAGCACCAATGCCCCGGTATTAATCCATAGTGGCCAGGGGTTCGCGAGGGGCTTCCAGGGTGCTGATAAATGTTCCCAATCAGCAATTTGTGAACGAATTAAAAACGATACAATAAATAAAAAGAATAATGAGGTAATCACCGCCATTAAAATCCGCAAACCGGTTTTTGCCCTAAGCGCAATGACCTCTGGAGTTTCTTGCCACTCGTTAGCACCACCACCAACACTTTCAAAGCCAGATGTTTTCATAAGCTGGGCCGCAGTCATAGTTTCACCTTATTCGCTTCAAGCTCTTGTTCCGAAACGTTCTGGGGAACAAAGTCCTCTTTCACCCCCGGCACACTGTAGTCATAAGGCCAGCGATGCACGACAGGCAATTTCTCACCCCAATTACCGTGCACCGGGGGCGTTTGTGGCGTCTGCCATTCCAGCGAAGCAGCATTCCAGGGATTAGGCCCCGACTCTTTACCTTTAAAAGCACTGTGGATCATATTGTAAATAAACAAAACTTGTGCAGCGCCAACAATCAAAGCAGCGATGGTAATAAAGGCATTTAAGTCGTGGGCTGATTGCGGAATAAACTCATAGGCCGTGGAATCGTAATAGCGCCTTGGCATCCCCAATATCCCCAGGTAATGCATTGGGAAGTAAATGGCATAGGTACCAAGAAAGGTAATCCAAAAGTGCCACATACCTATCTTGTCGTTCATCATCCTGCCGGTAATTTTGGGAAACCAATGATAGATAGAACCAAACACAACCAGTACCGGCGCAACACCCATCACCATATGGAAATGAGCCACTACAAAATAGGTATCTGACAAGGGTATATCGACGATAACATTGCCGAGGAATAAACCGGTTAAACCACCGGCAAGGAAAGTAAAGATAAACGCTACAGCAAATAGCAGCGGCACCGTCATATGGATATCACCTTTCCATAAAGTCAGTACCCAGTTATAGACTTTTATCGCCGTTGGCACAGCGATAATTAAAGTGGTAGTCGCAAAGAAAAAGCCAAAGTAAGGATTCATACCACTGACATACATATGGTGAGCCCAAACAATAAAGCTCAGCACACCAATCGCCACAATGGCCCAGACCATCATTTTATAGCCAAATACTTTTTTGCGGGAATGCACACTGAGAATATCCGAAATCATCCCGAAAGCAGGTAAGGCAACAATATAAACTTCAGGGTGACCAAAAAACCAAAACAGATGTTGAAATAAAATCGGGCTACCACCGTCATAGTCGGTTTGCTGCCCCATTGAAATCATTTCTGGCATAAAGAAGCTGGTGCCGATAGTGCGGTCTAACAACATCATTACACCGCTAACAAACAGCGCAGGGAAAGCCAGCAAGGCTAAAATGGTTGCCATAAAAATGCCCCAGACCGTCAGCGGCATTCTAAGTAAGGTCATACCGTATGTACGAGCCTGGATAACGGTGGTGACATAATTTAAGCCACCCATGGTTGCAGCAATGATAAAGACCAGCAGCGAAACCAGCATCAGGATAATGCCCCACTCCATTCCCGGCGTACCCGCAGTAATTGCCTGCGGCGGATACAGCGTCCATCCCGCCCCCGTTGGCCCACCCGGCACAAAGAAGCTGGCCAGTAAAATAATCACTGAGAGAAAATAAAACCAGACGCTCAGCATATTGACGAAGGGGAAAACCATATCGCGAGCCCCCACCATCAGCGGTATCATATAGTTGCCAAAACCGCCGAGAAATAATGCCGTCAACAAATAGATCACCATAATCATACCGTGCATGGTCATAGCCTGGTAATAGGTATTGGCATCCATAAATTCCAAACTACCGGGAAAACCAATTTGCATACGCATCATGGCCGATAACACCAGAGCGATAATGCCGGCAAAAATAGCGATCAGCGAATACTGAATCGCAATCACCTTATGATCTTGACTCCAGACGTACTTACTCCAAAAACTATGGGGCTGGTGGAGTGCTTCTTTTTCTGCGTCGTGTACGTAGGCCATTCTCTACTCCTTAGGGAGTTGACTTAATATATTCAACCAGGGCATCCAGCTGCGAATCACTCAATGGATAAGCCACCATGACTGGCGCATAATCTTTTACCATTTTTGCATTGGGGTCAGTAATAGATTCTTTAAGATAGGCCTCATCAGCAACCACTGTTGTGCCATCCATCAATACTTCTGTTTTTCCAAATAAGCCCTTCCAGGTAGGCCCTAAACTCTTACTACCATCAATACTATGGCAAGCAAAACAACCACTGCTTTCTGCTAACTGCCTGCCTTGCTCAACACCACCGTCATCACTACCACTTACTAAACTACTGGCAAATGTCGGCTGTTCCGACAACCAGGCTTGATAATTTTCAGCACTATCAATAATCATATGCCCTTTCATATTGTAATGGGCGACACCACAATACTCGGCACAGAGAATTTCATAACGACCTTCTTTAGTAGGTGTAAACCAAAAATAAGAGACCTGGCCGGGAACCATATCCATCTTGGCGCGGATCTGGGGAACATAAAAGTTATGCAAAACATCCAGTGAACGCAGCACCATTTTTACCGGCTTATCAATCGGCAAATGCAGCACATTAGTATTGATTAATAAATCGTCTTGACCATTGGGGTCATCGGGGTCGAGACCAAAAGGATTATCCATACCGATTAATTTAACTTTGGCATGCCCTAATTTTCCATCTTCACCGGGAAGGCGAAAACTCCACATCCACTGTTTACCAACCACTTCAACTTCAGTGGCACCTTCCGGCACATGAACAAAATCGTCATAAACCACCAAACCAGGCGCCAACAGCGCACAGATGCCGACCGTAGTAATACCGGTTAGCCACCATTCCAGCTTTTTACTATCGGGCTCGTAGGAAGCTTGATGTTGACCATTTTCAGACGGCCCGCGATGCCTGAATTTCACCAGGGCATAGACCACAAATAAAGTAATCCCCACAAAGAAGATACCGGTAATCACCGAAGTAATGACAATGATGTTATCTATCGACCCCCAGTTGGAGGCGACGGGTGTTGCGGACCAGGGGTTCACAAACTGAAAGATTGTAGAACCGATAAGAAGAACAACCAATATTATTGCTAAAGCCATACCTAGATCATCCTTTCGGTTAAGGTTTGCGGCGCGACACTAATACATCTGACTGCTACGACTGACTGTTTTAAATAGCCGAGCATTGTAAAAAAGAGATCTTATATTCTTACTCATTTTTACAAGCTATATCCTGTAGCTACAAAAAACATTTCGCTTAAGTCTATAGACAATAACTCTTCTTCTACACCCCATTGATTAGACGCTTTTAGCATATTAGGCATATCGCTTAGCTTGAAGTTAAATAATATTAGCGGGAAAGGTTAAAATTCTGCACAATACCTTTATCCATACTCACCTTGAGTCATCATGAGCCCAACATCACTCAATTTTGAAAAGCATATTCCTGTTGAAAGCGATCAGTTAACCGCTGTCGATATTCTTTCCATCCATACAGAACTCTCTAAAAACCAGATTAAAGACGCCATGCAAAAAGGGGCGGTATGGCTTAGCCATCAACAGC
The DNA here is from genome assembly GCF_029238675.1 of Oceanicoccus sp. Taxonomy (GTDB): domain Bacteria; phylum Pseudomonadota; class Gammaproteobacteria; order Pseudomonadales; family Dasaniaceae; genus Oceanicoccus. The sequence goes on from NZ_JAQWFR010000008.1 coordinate 10,778, forward strand.
AAACACAACGACTACGTCGGGCTAAAAGTACTTTTTCGGTAGGTGATGAGTTGCACCTTTATTATGACCAACAGATTCTGGCCAGTGAGCCCAACCCTGCAATAATGATCGCCGATGAAGGCAGCTATAGTCTTTGGTATAAGCCTTATGGAGTGTATTGCCAGGGCACAAAATGGGGGGATCACTGCACTATTAATCGCATCGCCGAGAGGCAATTGCAGCGGCCTTGTTTTATTGTCCATCGCCTGGATAGAGCCACAACGGGGTTGGTAATTGTGGCCCATAAAAAAACTGCCACTGCGGCGCTGGCTGCTTTATTTGAACAGCGACAGGTTGAAAAGCATTATCAAGCAATTGTTGCGGGTCACTTTCCGGCGGTAGACAAAGCTGAAACGATTAACAGCCCCGTTGATGGCAAGCCTGCGGTTAGTCATATTAAAACGGTGTCGAGCAACGAACAATTCTCGCTGGTCAGTATCCATATTGAAACTGGTCGCAAACATCAAATACGGCAGCATTTAAGCCGTGCGGGGTTTCCGATTGTGGGTGACCGGCTGTATGGAAACACGCCGCAATACGACCGGGATTTGCAACTATGTTGTTACGAGCTTCGGTTTCAGTGTCCGATTGATGGTAGCCTGAAACACTACTTATTGGATCAGGCCCTGACTCTGTCACTGCTGGATCTGTGACAGGAAATTCTTTTAAAAATAGTGGTCAGATCAATATCAAATGGTTTGGCAATTCATTTTTGCTACTAGTCGCTGGTGAATGCTGCGCTAGCAAATCACCACAGGCATTAATGCAAGCAATTAAACCCTGCTGGGTTTGCCCTGCTTTAATCGCCGCAATAAAGTCATCAACAATACCCTGCCACTGCTCCGCAGAAACATGCTGATTAATTCCCCTATCAGCAATAATTTCTACATAGTGCTCGGCCTCAGAAACAAAGATCAACACACCACAGTCTTGCTCGGTGTGATGCAGGTTGTTGTCTAAAAATTGCCGGCGCGCCAAATTCGATGCCCGCCAATATTTTACCGAGGAAGGAATGATCCTGAACAGGATAAAAGGTAGCCTTAATACGGCTGCCAATAGGGCAAAAACACCTAATTGCCAGAACAGAATATCCAGTGTTTCCAGCCAGACACCACTTAACCAAATAACGCCCGGTGCTAACAGCGCTAATACTGCCGCCCACAAAGTGGGGATATAACGATAATCATCAGCCTGCCCTGCCAACACAGTGACTAGCTCAGCATCAGTCTGTTTTTCTACTTCATTAATAGCATCACTGACTGCTTGCAACTGACTTTCTTCTAATAAACTCATTACCAACCTCCCGAAGCGCCGCCGCCACCAAAACCGCCGCCACCGCCTCCGAAGCCGCCACCGCCAAAACCACCACTGCGACGACCACCAAAGCCGCCGCCTACGCCATAGCCAGAACCATACCCAGAACCATACCCAGAACCATAGCGACTACCATAACCACCAAATCCGCGCCTTGAAGAACCTAAGCCCAAGAAAGGACCCAACAGTATCAATAGCAGCAAAAACCCAAAATACCCTGAGCCACGCTTGTTAGTGCGGGATTTACGCTCGACCATTTTATATTCACCCCCTAAGGCATCAATAATCGCCGTAACACCCCGGCCAATACCATTGGCAAACTGGCGCCGTTTAAACTCAGGCAAAATCACCCCCTGAATAATATTGGCACTGATGGCATCGGTAAGCGTTCCCTCAAGACCATAGCCCACTTCAATCCGCACTTTACGTTCGGCTTTGGCAACGATGAATAGCACACCATTATCCTGGCCCTTCTGCCCAATGCCCCACTCGCGCCCCAACTGATAACCAAATTCTTCAATGCTATAACCCTGTAAATCATCAAAGGTGGCCACTACCACTTGATTGCCAGTAGCTTGTTCATGGGCTTGCAGTTGCTGACCCAGTTGGCGCTTTGCAGAGTTACTTAAGTAAGAGGCAGCATCAACCACCTGTCCGCTGAGTTTGGGGAACTCTGGCGCAGCCTGGGAGAAACTGACCCAACAGCAAAGCAAGCCAACCAGCAGTTTTGAAATAGCCATTAAAACGCTACCGCAGGGGCAGCTTCAGCGCCTTGCGTTGTCGCCTGGTAGGTATCTCTAATCGGCATATCGCTATACATTAATGAATGCCAAATCTTACCCGGGAAGGTACGGATTTCAGTGTTATAGATTTCCACTGCAGCAATATAGTCACGGCGAGCTACCGATATACGATTTTCGGTGCCTTCAAGTTGAGACTGTAAAGCGAGAAAATTCTGGTTGGATTTTAAATCAGGGTAGCGCTCTACCACCACCATTAGCCGCTTTAAAGCACTGCCTAGCTGGCTTTGGGCAGCTTCAAACTTTTGCAGAGCCTCCGGGTTATTTAACACATCCCCGGATACCTGCATAGAAGACACTTTGGAGCGGGCCTCTACCACCGCCGTTAAGGTTTCTTTTTCCTGGGCAGCATAGCCTTTAACCGTTGCCACAAGGTTAGGAATAAGGTCTGCCCTGCGCTGATATTGGTTCTGCACCTGCGCCCAGCTGGACTTCACCTTTTCATCATTGGTAGGGATGTTATTGATTCCACAGCCAACCAAGGTCACCGAAACAAGTAATAGCGTTAGAAGTCTAATCATGATGTTCTATTCCTTTGATTATTAGCAGCGCGATAGTAGCACGATACCCCTCTGGAATAGTCATAAATCAGGCTGTTTTTATACGCTAATACACTGATTTTTATCCCGAATTCGGCTTGTTCCCGAAAGGCATTTCGGTATAATGGCCGTCCTCCAAACTGCTAGGCAGTTAAATCTTTCGGGGCGTAGCGCAGTCTGGTAGCGCACCACACTGGGGGTGTGGTGGTCGCAGGTTCAAATCCTGCCGTTCCGACCAAATTCCTTCTATTTATCAATCGGTTACGCTGGCAGTACATTAAAACTGTCAGCGCGCAACCTCCTGCGTGACTTCCACGCTTATAGCCCTTCCCTTCCGGGCTCTACCCCAAACAATTCTTAAGATAAGACAGCGCTTGCACCAATAATGATATGTTGTATCATATCAAATTAACTTTACCACCACTCATCAATTCGCCAATATCGGAGCGTTCCATACAATGACTCGATTACCCGTAACTGTGCTATCAGGTTTTCTTGGTGCCGGTAAGACAACAGTACTAAGCCATGTCTTGAATAACCGCCAAGGCAAGAAAGTAGCCGTTATCGTCAATGACATGAGCGAGATCAACATCGATGCTGCTATGGTGCAGAGCGACGTTGAACTGAGCCGCCAGGAAGAGAAGTTGGTTGAGATGAGCAATGGCTGTATCTGCTGTACCCTGCGTGAAGACTTACTGCTCGAGATTAATAAGCTGGCTCAAGACGGGCGATTCGATTACCTGATGATTGAATCAACCGGTATTTCCGAGCCTTTGCCGGTGGCTGAGACCTTTACTTTTGCGGATGAAAAAGGCGACTCATTATCCGATGTGGCGACACTGGACACCATGGTTACGGTGGTAGACGCAGTAAACTTCCTGAAGGACTACGATGAAGCCAGGAATTTACAGGAAACTGGTGAATCTCTAGGGGAAGAAGACGAGCGCAGTGTTGCAGACTTACTGGTTGATCAAGTCGAGTTTGCTGATGTGTTGCTGATTAGCAAAACGGATTTAGTAGAGCAATCTGATATAGACCGATTGGTTGCCATTTTAAAGACACTCAATACCCATGCCCGAATAATCCCTATCGCCGATGGCAACGTCAATATCGATGATGTGCTTAATACCGGTTTATTCAATTTTGAACGTGCGCAACAAGCCCCCGGCTGGCTTAAAGAGATGCGTGGTGAACACGTCCCCGAAACCGAAGAATACGGCATTGGCAGTTTCAGCTATCTCGCCCGCCGTCCATTTGATCCGGAAAAGTTTTACAACTTTCTTCACAACACAAAAAACTACGGCAAGTTGATTCGTTCCAAAGGTTACTTTTGGCTAGCCACTCGCCCCGAATTTGCTGGCCAGTGGAGCCAGGCAGGTGGTATTGCGCGATATGGTTTTGCGGGCATGTTTTGGAAATCTACACCTAAGGACAATTGGCCTACAGACCCTGAATACCTTGCTTCAATTGAGGAGAATTGGGTGGAGCCCTTTGGAGATATGCGCCAGGAGCTTGTGTTTATCGGCCAAAGTTTAGATCAGGAAGCAATGACCCGTGCTCTCGACGATTGCCTGTTATCGGAAGAGGACGTTCTAAGGGGTAAGGAGTATTGGAAAACACTGCGCGATCCGTTTCCTGCCTGGAGGCATGGCGAATAGCGCGTTTAAAGCACATTCATTTGCGAAAACTGCAACAAAGTTAAAGAAATCAACATTAAACCCTCGATGATAGAAGAGATGAATACGACCGTTCAAGAAGCAGGTTTTAAACTGTCGAATCCCAAGATTGAACTGGGCTGTATGTGCGAAGAATGCGACAAACAAGGCAACTATTAATTAGTTTTAATGTGTTTTATAGAGATGTATTGATGGATGCACTACATGATTCCATTGCTACTCTAATAGATAGGGTATCAACATGTATCGTAAGTTTTTTCATTCTATAGAAAACCTCTCAGATAAAGATAGTCTGTCACTCAATACTGTCATTGAGAATTTGTCATTCAATGATTCAAAACTGATCCCGGTCATTACCCAAGACGCCGAAAGCAAAGAAGTGCTTATGTTTGCATGGATGAACAGAGAAGCTCTGGAGCAGACCCTGGAGACAAAACGTATGACCTATTGGTCCCGTAGCCGTCAGCAGCTTTGGGTTAAAGGCGAAACAAGCGGACATAGCCAAACACTGGTTTCTATGGCCTTTGATTGCGATGGTGATGCTGTACTGTGTCTTATTGATCAGTCAGGAGCAGCATGTCATACAGGACGTCCTGGCTGCTTCTATTTAAAAGTTGATACTGAAAAACAACGTGTGCTTATTTCCGCAGATGCATCAAAAACATGAGTTCTACATTGATTAAAAATGCCCGCATAGTCAACGAAGGTAAAATCATTGAGGCCGACCTTAGAATCTCGGGGCAACGCATCAGCCATATAGATAACGAGTTAACGTCAACGCATCAAGACCAGATTGTCGAAGCAAATGGGCAATACCTGTTACTAAGGCTTGACTCATAAGGGTTCGATTGCCACTGAGTCGCGAGCAGCCGTTGCCGGTGGCATCACTAGCTTTTTGGAAAATGTTCCCTTAGTTACCGACTACTGGTTTAACGTTGAACACCAGGAAAGCTTGCATGCCCACAATGCTGTAGTCATTGACCAAAAGCACGTCGATAAAAAATAACTTATTCAAATAATTTATTGGAAACAATCATTCCGATCAATTATGCGATTCGTTGAATAAAATACGAGTACGAGCCAAAGTTGATACAAGCATTGAAAAAATTAGTTATAATATTCGCCAAGTTAGCAGGCTGAAATAGTAATACATTTAATTGAAGGCAAAAAAATGAATCAGACCGAAATCGCAGCATTATTTGATCAGTGGAATAATGCATTACAAACGGGTAACCCGAAAAATGTAGTGGCGCTTTACGAAACTAACGCCATATTGCTACCCACAGTATCGAATAAGGTTCGTCATAACCACGAAGAAATTGAAGATTACTTTGTTCATTTTCTCGCCAAAGGCCCACAGGGAAAAATCAATGAATCTAATATCCGTACCTTTGACAATATCGCTATCAACTCAGGTGTTTATACCTTTACTTTCAAAGATGGTGCTGTGGTTCGGGCGCGTTTCAGTTATGTCTATCGCTTCAATGGCGAAAACTGGAAGATCATCGAGCACCACTCATCAGCTATGCCCGAGTAATTTTTTGCAGTATCAGGCTATATAGATCCACATGCTTTTATTTGTTAACGACCTCACTGTCATAGATTTTTCCTATCTCTGTGAAAATCGCGGTATTGTAGGAGATATTAATACCACAGGCCAATCCAGTCACAACCATCCATCAGACTGGTAATAATGTATGCGTTGACTTCGAGCGACCTGGCAACCAGTCGATTCATCTAAATTGTCCGGATGAAGCCTACGCATTTTTAGACACGACTAACATCAATAAGGAATCCATTGCAGGTTATCTGCGCGGGATTATCCGGCATGAACTCCCCGCCAATGTGCAACAGTTACAACTCTCCTTACGAGCAGAGCAGATTGACACAGCTTACTATCATTATAATCATGGCCTGAAAAAACATGATGGCAACTGTCAGCGTATTGTGCATGAGGGTGTTGGAAAAGGTGCTATCGCTATTTCAAATTGAGCATTTAATTTTTACTATACGGGAAAAACGATGATCTTGGCGGGAAAAGAAATTGAATCGAGAATTGGTGATGACATTGTTATTGAGCCCTTTGATAAAACGAGGATCAATCCCAATAGCTATAACTTAACCTTGCACAATGAACTGCTCGTTTACAAAGATTCATTGCTCGATATGAAGGAGAATAATGAAGTCGAGCAATTAATCATCCCGAAAGAAGGATTAATATTAGAACCCAATCGTTTATATCTGGGCAGAACCGTCGAGCATACTGAAACTAAAAACTTAGTTCCTATGTTAGAGGGCCGCTCTTCGATTGGAAGGCTTGGTCTTTTCGTTCATGTAACCGCAGGTTTTGGCGATGTGGGTTTTAAAGGCTTTTGGACTTTAGAGATCTTCTGCGTTCAACCTATCAAAATTTACCCAAACGTCGAAGTATGCCAAATTTATTACCATACAATTGAAGGGGATCACGAAAACTATTCGGGTGGTAAATATCAAAATAACCAGGGTATTCAACCAAGCCTGCTATACCGGGACTTCGATATTAAAAATGGCTGAGTTTGATAGAGCTTAATAAGCACTGCTCCATCTGTGATATATTGTATCATATCGGTCCAGTCATCTAACGAATTAAGTTAATTTGACTTGGGCCAGGCAGGTCTTCGTATTTTATTGAAAGGTGAGCTTTGGGAAGGGAATGAAGGCGCGGGTTTAGTGCATCGCTCGCCATCTCTGTCAGCCGGTGAACGACGTCTGTTATTAACAACTTGATGCGATTTCTTAGCCCCTCTTATTAAAGGTCGCAATACCGACTTCAATCTCTCACTGGTACTTCGGTATAGACCTTTACTTCTCTATAGAAACTGGCATGCTTTGTTAGTCTGGACTAGAAACAGAAACACAGTAATAAAACGCGGAAAGCCCATGCCTATATCCATAAAACGCTCAACTAATAGAGACTACCCCCATAGGGAGATTAAGTGAGCGTTATACAAATCGATAAAGCACTCTATATTGGTCAAGGCTTGGATAGGGAATGCTACCTCCACCCGGATGACCCCGGCAAATGTATTAAAATCACTATCTCTGGTGATTACCGGCAACATAACGACGACATTAAGTACTACAACCGGCTGCAAAAACGCGATATTTGCTGGCAGCAAGTTGCCCGCTTTTATGGACTTTGCACTACCAGCTCGGGGAGCGGCTTAATATTTGAGGTTGTCCGGGATTTTGATGGCAGTATCTCCAGAAGTCTAAGGGACTATATTCGTAATAATGGTCACCCAATAGATAAAGCACAGCTCCATCAGGAACTGTCACGGCTAAAAGATTACCTGCTTGAACACGCCATTATTATGCGGGATTTAAAGGACGACAATATACTGCTGCAACGGCTCGATCAGAATGAGACTAGACTCGTGGTTATTGACGGTATTGGCAATAATGAATTTATTCCTATTTCCGAGCTTACCCCTGTATTTACCCGTATGAAAATCAACCGCAAATGGGAAAAGTTCATTAGGAAACTACAAGCCTGAACTATAAACCTGAACTACAAACCTGAACTACAAACCTGAACTACAGGCCAGACCCCTTGATGGGAAAGCTCGCCCGGGCCATCAGCCTGCATTGCCAACGGCAATAAAAAAGGCCGCTCGGGGAGCGGCCTCTCAGGATTTAGCAACGGTTGATTAAGCTTTTAATACCAACAGCACATCTTCCAATTCATTAATCATCTGACGGATCATCTGCTTGTAATCACCTGGCTCGACATCAGTCTCTTCACCCGACATACGCTGGCGCGCACCGCCAATAGTATAGCCCTGATCATAGAGTAAGCTGCGGATTTGGCGAATCAGGATAACATCTTCACGCTGATAGTAGCGGCGGTTACCGCGACGCTTAACAGGTTTTAGATTGGGAAATTCTTGCTCCCAATAACGCAATACGTGGGGCTTAACCGCACACAGGTCACTGACCTCGCCAATGGTAAAGTAACGCTTACCCGGAATTACCGGTAATTCGTCGTTATTGCTCGGTTCCAACATGGGCTTCTACTCGTGCTTTTAGCTTCTGGCCGGGGCGGAATGTCACCACTCGGCGGGCAGAAATGGGGATCTCTTCCCCTGTTTTTGGATTGCGACCCGGGCGCTGGCTCTTGTCGCGGAGGTCGAAGTTGCCAAAACCTGACAGCTTCACCTGCTCATTGTCTTCGAGAGAGTGCCGGATCTCTTCAAAGAAGTGTTCTACCACTTCTTTGGCTTCTCGTTTATTAAGCCCTAACTCTTCATATAGCTTTTCGGCCATTTCGGACTTGGTCAAAGCTGTCATTCACTCGCTTCCCATAACTAGTATCGTCAGCGTGATTGCCGACTTGTTTAGTTCCTTAACGTAGCGTCAAACCGAGTTTGCAGTTCTGCCACTACGCGATCTACAGAGGCATTGACCTCATCTTCATTAAGAGTGCGCGAAGAATGCTGATACGTCAAGCCGAGAGCCAGACTTTTTTCTTTAAGATCAATACCTTTACCCTCATAGATGTCAAACAACCTGAGGTTACGAAGGTCTTCACCGGCTACGGATTGAACGGTTTTCAGCACTGCACCCGCCTCAATTTCACGGTTTATAAGGATAGCCAAGTCTCGGCGAACTTCCGGAAATTTCGACAGTTCTGTGAACTTTGGCAGCTCTGATTCGGTAATAGCCGACAATTTCACCTCAAACAGATAGATTGTTTGCGCGAAACCGAGTTTTTTCTGGAGTTCGGGGTGGATAGCACCAATATAGCCCACGATCTCTTCATCCTGTTTGATGGCGGCAGTTTGCCCTGGATGCAGTGCTGGGTGCTCGCCCTTGGCAAAAGCCAGATCGGTATTTTTACCAGAGAGAGCAATAACCGACTCAAGGTCTCCTTTCAGGTCATAGAAATCAACCACATCGCCATTTTCAGACCATGATTCAGGCTCGCGACGGCCAGTAATGGCACCCGCTAGCATGGCATCCTGCTGTGGCAGGCCATTAGCTTGAGGGATAAACCGCAGGCCACTCTCAAAGATACGCACACGGCTTTGCTGGCGATTGAGGTTGTGCTCCATGGTATTTAATAAACCCGGCCATAGGCTAGTACGCATTACCGACATATCGGCAGAAATTGGGTTGGCCAGTGGTACAGTGTCATCCTGTGGACAGATTAGCTGCTGGGCTTTGGGCTCGACAAAACAGTAAGTGACCGCCTCCTGATAACCCTTAGCCACTAACTGGCGGCGGATAGCTTTAAGGCCAATTTTGGTTTCGGTTTTAGGCTTTAATTTCAAATCCGCAGTAATACTGGTAACCGGCAGGCGGTTATAGCCGTAGATGCGAGCAATCTCTTCTAGCAGATCGGCTTCAATAGCGATATCAAAGCGCCATGAAGGTGAACCCACACTCCAGCCCTGATCATTTTCAGTCACAGCAAGACCTAAGCGGCTCAGCATATCGGTCACTTCGGCTTTTTCGATATTTAGACCTAGAAGCTTTTCGATTCTGGCCTCGCGCAATTCGATAGTGGCCGAAGTGGGTAAGTCTGCCTCTGAAGTCACTTCAATCACCGGCCCTACTTCGCCACCTACAATGCTTTGCAACAATTGTGTCGCACGCTCCATAGCGGTGACCTGTAGTTGGTAATCGACACCGCGCTCAAAGCGATGTGAAGAATCTGTATGTAGACCGTAATTACGTGCGCGGCCCGCAATCTTAACCGGCGTAAAGAATGCCGCTTCAAGGAAAATATCTTTAGTCTCGGCATTAACGGCGGTGGCATCGCCCCCCATAATACCAGCCAGGGCGACCGCTTTTTGGTGATCGGCAATAACCAGGCTCTCAGCCTTTAATTCTAGCTCTTGGCCATCTAGCAAAACTAACTTCTCACCCTGCTCAGCGTGGCGAACACGAATACCGCCTTCTAGCAGGTTTAAGTCAAAGGCATGCATGGGTTGGCCTAGCTCTAATAAAACGTAGTTAGTCACATCAACTACTGCGTCAATAGAGCGAATACCGCTGCGGCGCAGTTTTTCCTGCATCCATAATGGGCTTGGCCTGGAAACATCGACACCGCGGATAACACGACCCACATAACGAGAGCAATCGGCACCAGCCTGAATTTCAACGGGTAGTGTGTCGTCTATTTGGGCAGCAACAGGGTTAATCGCTGGGGCAGTGACTTCCGCTTTATAAAGTACACCGGTGTCACGGGCGATACCGGCAATGCTTAAGCAGTCGGCACGGTTAGGCGTAAGATCGACTTCGATAATGGTATCGTCCAACTCAAGGTAATCTCGTAGATCAGTGCCCACTGGCGCATCCGCCGCTAACTCCATCAGACCTTCGTCCGCATCGGAGAGCTGTAATTCTTTTTCAGCACATAACATTCCGAAGGATTCTACGCCGCGCAGTTTAGCTTTCTTAATTTTGAAACCTTTAGCATCATCTGATGGTAACTTCGCGCCAACAGTGGCAAAAGGAATTTTAATACCGGCACGGGCATTGGGTGCACCACAAACTACTTGTACCACTTCTTCACCGCCGGCCACTTGGCAAACGCGTAATTTATCGGCATCGGGGTGTTGTTCGACTGAAAGGATTTCACCGACCACGACACCAGTAAACTCACCGGCAACACCTTCGGTGCCATCGACTTCCAAACCGGCCATGGTGATTTGTTCAACTAATTCATCGGTAGTAACGTTGGGGTTTACCCATTCGCGCAGCCACTTTTCGCTGATTTTCATTGTGATCTAATCTCTAACTTAATATTGGGTTCTGGTGCTTTGCCGTGGTGATGGTGGAATATATTCCACCCTACCTAAATTGTTCGAGGAAGCGTAAATCATTCTCGAAAAACAGACGTAAATCGTTAACGCCATAACGTAGCATGGCTAAACGTTCGACGCCCATACCAAAGGCGAAGCCGGTATATTTTTCGGTATCAATATTTGAATACTCAAAAACCCGTGGGTGTACCATGCCGCAACCCATCACCTCTAACCAGCCAGTATGGCTACAAACACGGCAGCCTTCGCCATTACACATCACACACTGAATATCGACTTCCGCTGAAGGCTCAGTGAATGGAAAATATGAAGGGCGGAAACGTACCGCCAGTTCTTTTTCAAAGAAGACCCGTAGAAATTCTTCTACGATGCCTTTTAGATCAGCAAAACTGGAGTTTTCGCTAATCAATAAACCCTCTACCTGATGAAACATCGGTGTATGGGTTAAATCGGAATCACAGCGGTAAACGCGTCCGGGGCAAATTACTTTTAATGGTGGCTCGGTAGCTTCCATCACTCGTACTTGTACCGGTGAGGTGTGAGTACGCAGTACGGTAGTTTCATCAATATAGAAAGTATCGTGCATCGCCCTTGCCGGGTGATGTGCAGGAATATTTAACGCTTCGAAGTTATGGTAGTCATCTTCGATTTCCGGGCCTTCAACGGTTTCAAAACCAATCGCCTCAAAAAACTCAGCAATGCGCTCAATGGTACGGGTCACCGGGTGTAAACCACCGGTTGCTTCACCGCGACCGGGCAAGGTGATATCAATGGTTTCGTTCGCCAGCTTTTCAGCAACGGCGGCGCCTTCCAAATTATCTTTGCGCTCGCCAATTAATTCTTGCAGGGCTTGCTTAACCTTGTTGATTTCAGCACCCGCTGCGGGACGCTCTTGCGCAGAGAGTTTACCCAGGCCTTTAAGTAGACCGGTGATGCTGCCTTTTTTACCCAAGTATTCAACCCGAACAGCATCCAGCGCGGCAACATCGGTTGCACTCGCTATGGCTTCACGGGCTTCATTGGCCAGAGACTCCAGATTTTCCATCTATTCGCTTCTCTATTCTGTGTTTTATTTTCTGTACTGTTAAAACGACAATAGGGAAAGAGCGGCAGCCCTTTCCCTATTGAATGGTAATACTAAACGGCCTTGCGGCCGCCTCGTGTTACGCCAAGGCTGCTTTTGCTTTCTCTACGATAGCGGCAAAAGCGGCTTTGTCATGTACTGCCAAGTCAGCAAGAACACGGCGATCCAGGCCGATTTCTGCTTTCTTAAGGCCAGCGATTAAACGGCTATAAGCCAAACCGTTAGCACGTGACTGAGCGTTGATACGAGTAATCCAAAGGGCGCGGAACTGACGCTTACGCTGACGACGGTCACGGTAGGCATATTGACCAGCTTTGATGACAGCTTGCTTGGCAACACGAAATACACGTGAACGGGCACCGTAGTAACCCTTGGCTTGTTTTAAAATCTTTTTGTGACGACGGTGTGCTACCACACCACGTTTTACGCGAGGCATATTAGTCTCCTAAATCTTTTCCAGTGAGTGTGATGGCGTTTACTTCGCCCGCAACATACGATCGATTAACACTTTGTCTGAAGCGTGAACTTGAGACGTTCCACGTAGCTGACGCTTACGTTTAGTGGTCATCTTGGTCAAGATGTGACTTTTATGGGCGCTTTTACGTTTATAACCAGAAGAGGTCTTCTTGAAACGTTTAGCTGCCCCGCTATGTACTTTAGCTTTTGGCATCGTTAGATACTCCGCATTTGGGAACCATCAAAGCTCAGTCGAGAGCCTTCAGCGGGTTCAAAATAATAGTTAAAAAAATAGAAGTTAATAGGCCCTATGAGCTCACTACTTACTTCTTCTTACTGCGTGGGGCAATGACCATCGTCAATTGACGACCTTCCATCTTTGGAAACTGCTCTACAGCACCTAGCTCTTCGAGATCTTTTTCGATGCGCTTAAGTAGCTCCATACCAATTTCCTGATGGGCCATTTCACGGCCTCGGTAACGTAATGTCACCTTAGCTTTGTCCCCATGTTCAAGGAAACGTACCAGGTTGCGTAGTTTTACCTGGTAATCCCCTTCTTCCGTCCCAGGACGAAATTTCATCTCCTTAACCTGTGTCCGCACCTGCTTCTTCCTCTGAGCAGCCTGCTGTTTTTTCGCTTCGAACACATGTTTACCGTAGTCCATAACTTTACAGACTATCGGATCGGAATCTGCTATCTGTACCAGATCGAGTGACGCTTCAGCCGCCGCTGCGCGTGCTTCTTCGATGGGTACGATGCCAACTTGTTCACCTTCGGCACCTATTAGGCGGACCTCTTTGGCTTCGATCTCATCGTTGATCGTGGCCCGCTTGCTTTTACCTTTTTGCTTAATCGTTAATTCTCCGATATTTTCCAGGTTCAGTTTTCAGTCGTTGCTTCTGCAGAAGCAACACGGCCGCGTCGGGCTACGTCATCAGCGAGGAGCTGTTCAAAGGCTTCAATTGACATTGAGCCAAGATCCTCACCATTACGCGCACGCACGGCCACGGTCTGATTTTCTACTTCCTTATCGCCGACTACCAGCAGATAAGGAACCTTCTGAATTGTGTGCTCGCGGATTTTAAAGCCGATCTTCTCATTTCTCAAGTCCGCATCCACTCTAAAGCCTTTATTTTTCAAGGATTCATGGACTTTTTTCACAAATGGGGACTGTTTGTCGGTGATATTGGCAATTACGGCCTGAGTTGGCGCCAACCAAGCCGGAAATGCGCCTTCATAATGCTCGATCAAAATACCGATAAATCGCTCAAATGAACCCAGAATGGCCCGGTGCAGCATAACCGGTGTCTGGCGCGAGCCATCTTCGGCAACATATTGGGCATCAAGACGGCCAGGCATAGAGAAATCCACCTGAATAGTCCCTAGCTGCCAGACTCGGCCGATACAATCTTTAAGCGAGAATTCGATCTTGGGACCGTAGAATGCGCCTTCACCGGGCAGCTCTTCCCAGGGTAGGCCTTTGCTATCAAGGGCTTCAGCCAAAGCTTTCTCGGCTTTGTCCCAGCTTTCATCACTACCTACCCGCTTTTCCGGGCGAGTCGAGAGGCGGTAAATCACATCACTGAAGCCAAAGTCTTTATAAACATCGTGCAGAAAGTCGATAAACTCGGATACTTCCGGCTGAATCTGCTCTTCAGTGACAAAGATATGGGCATCATCCTGCACAAAACCACGAACCCGCATAATCCCGTGTAGAGAGCCCGATGGCTCATTGCGGTGACAGGAACCAAATTCCGCCAGACGCAGTGGTAGATCACGGTAGCTCTTCAAACCCTGGTTAAACACCTGTACGTGACAGGGGCAATTCATCGGCTTGATAGCAAAATCACGCTCTTCGGATTTGAGTGCAAACATATCATCGCCAAATTTATCGGCGTGGCCTGATTTTTCCCATAAGCTGAAGTCAACCAGCTGCGGTGTTTTGATTTCCTGGTAATCATTAAGGGCTTGCTGCTCGCGCATATACCCCTCAATGGTCTTATAAATATTCCAGCCCTTAGGGTGCCAAAACACCATACCCGGAGCTTCTTCCTGCATATGAAACAGGTCATATTTCTTACCCAGTTTACGGTGGTCGCGCTTTTCAGCTTCTTCCAAACGACGTAAATAGGCTTTTAGCTCTTTCTTATTGGTCCAGGCTGTACCGTAAATACGTTGCAGCATTTCATTGTTGGAATCACCACGCCAATAGGCACCGGCCACTTTCATTAATTTAAAAGCTTTTAGTTTGCCAGTACTCGGCACGTGGGGACCGCGGCATAGATCCATCCAGGGACCTTGCTTATAGACAGACACTTCTTCGTTTTCAGGAAGGGCTTCAATAATTTGTACTTTGTAGTTTTCACCCATTTCACGGAAAGTTTTTACCGCGTGATCACGCTCCATCACTACCCGCTCAATTGGCAGGTCATCTTTGACGATTTCCGCCATGCGCTTTTCGATTTTCGCCAGATCTTCTTCGCTAAATGCATGACCTGAGGCAAAGTCGTAGTAATAGCCATCGTCAATAACTGGCCCGATAGTGACCTGAACACCAGGGAACAGCTCCTGTACAGCCATAGCCATCAGGTGAGCGGTTGAGTGGCGAATTAATTCCAGCCCCTGTTCGTCGCGCTCAGTAACTATCGCCAGTTCAACATCGCTCTCAATCAAATAGGAGGTATCCAGCAGCTCACCAGCAATCTTTCCGGCAAGCGACGCTTTAGCCAGCCCTGGACCAATATCCATGGCGACATCAAAAATAGAAACGGGGTTATCGAATGAACGCTGACTTCCGTCAGG
This sequence comes from Oceanicoccus sp., assembly GCF_029238675.1. Lineage (GTDB taxonomy): Bacteria > Pseudomonadota > Gammaproteobacteria > Pseudomonadales > Dasaniaceae > Oceanicoccus. The sequence continues at coordinate 26,298 of NZ_JAQWFR010000008.1, forward strand.
CAGAGTTATGACAGGCATTGTACTTTCCTATTTCAGTGGCGAACCTTACCAAAGCCCGCGTGAAGTTGTAGTTTTTGATCTGTATTGCTTATTGGTAAAAGAGTCGGACACTCTACCAGAGCAGAGTGGTTTGTAAAGCTGGAAGATTTACTATTTCTTCCCGTCACTCCCGCGCCACGTCAGGTCACGCCACGTCACGCCACGTCACGTCACGTCACGTCACGTCATTCCCGCGCAGGCGGGAATCTAGCACTGTAGATTTCCGCAATAGCGGAAATCTACAGCATGCAATCTGGGTTCCCGCCTTCGCGGGAATGACAAGGATGGGTAGTTAAAGAATGCTCTTTATAGCCGCCACCAAAGCCTGCATTTCTTCATCAGTGCCGATGCTAATACGTAAATACTCTTCGATGCGAGGCTTTTGGAAGTAGCGTACCAGGATTTTATGCTCACGTAGCTGAGTAAATAAAGACTCCGCACTAATACTATTTGGCTTTACCATCACGAAGTTGGCCATTGAAGGTAATACATCAAAATCCAATGCCTGCAACTGCTCCACCGTCCACTCTCGGGTAGCGATAATTCTTTGGCGGCAGTGATTAAAATAATCCACATCTTCTATAGAAGCCGTTGCAGCGAGTTCCGCCAGGCGATCGATAGAATAAGGATTAAATGAGTTTTTGATTCGCTCCAAAGCTTCTATTAAGTCTGCATTACCAAGGGCATAACCGACACGACTACCCGCCAGCGAGCGAGACTTGGATAGGGTCTGTACCACTAATAAGTTAGGGTAGCGATCAATTAAGCTAGCGGCAGACTCAGCACCAAAGTCGACATAGGCCTCATCAACAATCACCACGCTATCAGGATTGCCTTTTATAAAACCTTCTATATCAGCCAACCCCTTCCCTATTCCGGTTGGTGCATTGGGATTAGGGAAAATCACACCTCCATTGTCACGCTGGTAATCGGCCAGGTTAATCGAAAAATCGTCAGCCAGTGGCAGTTCGACATAATCAATTTCATACAGGCCACAATATACGGTGTAAAAGCCATAGGTAATAGCAGGAAATAGCACGGGTTTGTTGTGCTTTAGCAGTCCTTGAAAGGCAAACGCCAGAACCTCATCAGAACCATTACCCAAACAGATTTGGTTTTCATTTAACGCAAAGCTTTTGGCCAAAGACTTTTTTAAAGCACTATTTTTAGGGTCAGGGTATAAACGCAAAGCATTAATAGCTTCATCACTGATAGCCTTTAGCACATTGGGTGAAGGCGGATATGGGTTTTCATTGGTATTGAGCTTGACTAAATCCTGCACCTTGGGCTGCTCACCGGGCACGTAGGGATGTAAACCTTGGACAAAATCGCTCCAATAAGGAGAAGACATAAGAACCCTTGTATCACTTTGTATTAGTCACTTTAACCTTGGCAATTATACAGAGGTTAGCCCTGGGTTCCAACGAAGGCAGGTTGTCATCACCGGCACCGCTAATACACTTGTTGTTGGTTCCATTTGACGAGTTATCGTTAGCGGATGCATTGGTACCAGAGTTTTTACAAAATAGTCGACTGACGAGGCGATCAGCGAAAACCAGACACAAAAAAGCCCGCACAAGGCGGGCTTTTTTGTGTCTGGTACGACCGAGTGGATTCGAACCACCGACCCCCACCATGTCAAGGTGGTGCTCTAACCAACTGAGCTACGGTCGTATTGAGGGCGACGATTATAATGAGACACAGCCCCACGCACAAGCGCCAATAGCTGATTCGAGTGCTTTTCCGCTGCGGCTTAGCGCTTAACTGACAAAGGCCTGTGCTTTTAAGCCAGTGAGCTTGTCTCGAGTAGCAGCAGCTTCCTCAAATTCAAGGTTTTTAGCGTGCTCAAACATCTTCTGCTCGAGGCGCTTTATCTCTTGCGACAGCTGCCTGGGCGTCATAGCTGCAGCTTCAACCTGATAATCAGCGGGCGCTTCAGCAACCAACTTGCCTTTGGCGTTGCGGGCAAATCGCGTCCCAGGGGCCCTGGCCCCTTCCATAATGTCAGCAATATCCTTTTTCACACCGATAGGCACGATATTGTTTTCTTTATTATGGGCTAGCTGTTTTTCTCGTCGTCGTTCGGTTTCACCCATGGCGCGCTCCATGGAGCCGGTGATTTTATCAGCATAGAGAATAGCTTTACCGTTAAGATTTCGGGCAGCGCGACCAATGGTTTGGATAAGTGAGCGATCAGAGCGTAAGAAGCCTTCTTTGTCGGCATCGAGAATGGCTACCAGAGACACTTCCGGCATGTCTAAACCTTCTCGCAACAGGTTAATGCCCACCAGCACATCGAATTCACCCAAGCGTAAATCGCGAATAATTTCTACGCGCTCTACCGTATCAATATCAGAGTGCAGGTAGCGAACCCTGATACCGTGCTCACCCAGGTATTCGGTTAAATCCTCGGACATACGCTTGGTCAGTGTCGTGACCAATACACGCTCTTCTTGTTGCACCCGAATATTGATTTCAGACAGTAAATCATCAACCTGTGTGGTAGCGGGCCGCACTTCTATTTCAGGATCAATCAGACCGGTGGGACGCACCACCTGCTCTACGGTGCGATCAGAATGTTCCGCCTCATAGTTGCCCGGTGTGGCCGAAACAAAAATCAATTGCGGTACAACGCTTTCCCACTCCTCAAAACGCATCGGGCGATTATCCAGCGCTGACGGCAAACGAAAACCGTATTCAACCAGAGTTTCTTTACGGGAGCGGTCGCCTTTATACATAGCGCCTAATTGCGGTACTCCTACATGGGACTCATCGATAACCACCAAAGCATTATCGGGTAAGTAATCAAACAAGGTTGGTGGTGCTTCACCAGAATCGCGGCCCGACAGATAGCGGGAGTAGTTTTCAATACCGGTGCAATAACCCAGCTCGCGAATCATTTCCAGATCGTAGCGGGTGCGTTGCTCCAGGCGCTGGGCTTCAACGAGCTTGTTGTTATCTCGCAATTGTTTTAAACGCCCCCGCAACTCTTCTTCAATTTTATCGAGGGCGCCCAGCAACGTATCGCGGGGAGTCACATAGTGGCTTTTAGGGTAAATCGACACACGGGGTAAGCGGCGTAAGACCTCGCCAGTCAGTGGGTCAAAGGTGGATAGGTTGTCGATTTCCTCATCAAACAACTCAACCCGCACGGCTTCTTTTTCAGAGTCTGCCGGAAAAATATCAATAACATCGCCCCTTACCCGGTATGTACCCCGGGCAAAATCGATATCATTTCGAGTGTATTGCAACTCCGCTAAACGACGCAGGATATAGCGCTGGTCAACCTGGTCACCCCGATCAAGGTGCATCATCATTTTCAGGTATTGCGAAGGGTCACCCAGACCGTAAATAGCAGAAACGGTGGCAACCACGATGGTATCTTCCCGTTCCATTAACGCCTTGGTGGCTGAAAGACGCATCTGCTCGATATGCTCGTTCACCGAGGCATCTTTGTCGATAAAGGTATCAGAGGAAGGCACATAGGCTTCAGGCTGGTAGTAATCGTAGTAGGAAACAAAGTACTCAACCGCGTTTTTGGGGAAGAATTCCTTAAATTCCCCATAGAGCTGGGCCGCGAGGGTTTTATTGGGAGCCATAACAATGGTGGGACGCTGAATACCCTCAACCACGTTGGCAATGGTAAATGTCTTACCGGAACCGGTTACTCCCAGTAAAGTCTGGGCTCGCAGCCCCGCTTTCACCCCCTCCAATAGACCGGTAATAGCTGTAGGCTGATCACCTGCAGGGGCAAATTTGGAGACAACTTCAAAGGGTTTACTCATTAACAGTATCCGGGTAAAAGGAGCAGTTTACTACACCCTGAGCCAGCTTCACCAACCCTGTATTGACGATCAGCTCAAATCTTAGCCACTGTGTGCTTTTACCAAAAAATTCATGGGTTTAGCGCCTAAAAACGGTTGACGATCCCCTACTGGCCCTTTAATATTCGCGCCTCGTTGACGGAAGTTGACGTTAAATCCGGATTAGCTCAGCGGTAGAGCAGTTGACTGTTAATCAATTGGTCGTTGGTTCGATCCCAACATCCGGAGCCAAATTCTAAAAGGTCTGCAGAGATGCAGGCCTTTTTTTATGTCTGGACAAAAGGCCTCCGGGGTAATAGCTGGGGTAACATGTTTATTTCACCTGTACTAACAGAACCCTAAACTCCCCTTAGCGAAAACCCCGACCACCATTTCAGGTTATCCCCTAGTTTTAACATCACCCCACTATGAAACACTTTGCAACCCGGTATCAGCTATAAATACACCTCTTTTCAAGAGGTTATTCAGGACTAACAAAAACGCTAGTGGACGCCAACCATTAAGGATCTGATATGGAAACAACAACTCAAACTGATTATTCCAAACCCAAGGCGGAGCTCAACGCCGCCAATATCGCCAAACCGTTAACCATAGAACCACCCCAACCCCATATAGCCCGACAATCCTGTGATGACTGCGTCACCAAACCCGTTTGTGCTGCTGGCGTGTTGAAACGCAATATGCCCGCCAGCTACCACAGCCGTTTATTTCGCACCCAGCGATTCGCAAAAGGAAAACATCTTTTTTATGCCGGCGACAGCTTAAGCACACTGTATATTATTAAATCAGGGAGTTTTAAAACCTATTTTTGTACCGAAGAAGGCGATGAACAAGTGATGGGGTTTGCGCTACCCGGCGATATCCTGGGTGCCGATGCCCTTGCCGACCAACGTCACAATTTGTCATACATGGCACTGGAAACTTCCACTTTATGTGTGGCACCTGTTAATACATTGAAAACTTTAGCTAATCGTTTTGCGCCCAACTGGTTGCTGCAACAAGTGCATGGGGAGGTTCTGCGAGAACGGCAGCTGATGCTGATGACCGCAAGAAAATACAGCGCCGATACAAGAGTCGCTTATTTTCTACTGGAACTGTCGGCTCGCCACCGTGCCAGGGGGTTATCTGAAGTTGAATTTAAACTGACCATGCCACAACGGGATATTGCCCATTACCTGGATATGGCTTTGGAGACGGTATCACGCGTCTTCACTCGTTTGCAGGAGCACAGCATACTAATGATTAAACGGCCCTACGTCAGAATCAATAAAGTCGCAGAGCTTAAAGCGATGGTTGATGAATCCTTGCTGCCATAACCAGCACTATTCGATCGTACTTTGCAAAGACCATTGCATAGCGTAACGGGTTAATTCTGCAGAAGACGCCAAATTGAGTTTTTCTTTAAGGTGTGCTCGGTGGGTTTCAATAGTTTTAACACTGAGATTAAGGTGCTCGGCGATTTGCAAGGTACTACAACCGCCACCGATTTGCTCAAACACTTCCAACTCACGATTGGTCAGTGTACTAATAGGTGAAGGTGCTATGCCAGCCTCAAAGTTGGCATAACGCTGTAACAATAAACGGTCGGTCATCGCCTCGCTCAAATAGATTTTGCCCCCAAGGACTTTTTTAACCGCCCCTACCAAATGCTCCAGCGCCTCCTGCTTGCTGACATAGCCCAAAGCTCCTGCCTGCAGGGCTCGTTCGGCGAGCAGCCGTTCATCGTGCATCGAAGACACCAGTATCGGTAGATTGGGAGCAATAGCATGAATCCGTTTTATCAATTCCAGACCGCTGCCATCGGGCAGGCTAATATCAAGAATCACCAGGTCCGGTGAACATTGCTTGATCGCCTGCGGGGTACCCTTAGCATTCTGGCTCTCACCACAAATGCTTAACCATTGTTCGGACTCAAACAACTGGCGTATACCCCGCCGAATTAGCGGTTGATTATCAACAATAAAAATATTTTTTAATGTAGCAGTATCCGGTCTTGGCTTTTCCGTTGCCACCATATTGTCACCAGGCTTCACTATAAGGTCACCTCAATACGCTCTATTGCTGCTTTATCTTACTGAGTACGCTCTGCCACTAACTCATGGGCAAAAACTGGTAAGGGTAAATACAAACAATATGAGCACCCGCTCCCAGCCCAGTATCAATCCTGAGACAGGCACCAATACTACTGGCCAAGTAATGCATAATCCTAATACCAAAACCACCCTATCCCATTAACTCGTCCAGGTCAAAACCAACACCATCGTCAATAATAGTTAACTCGTAAGCGGTATTTTAACGACAGGGTTCTGCCAGCCTCACGCCTGTGATAGCCATTATTGTAAATTACTAAAGGGATTTTCTAGGAGAGATCAACACTCCAAGGCAGCAAGGCTTCAATGTCCTCGACGGTCGTCGCTAGAGGGAGTTAGCGAGTGTCTCTAACCACTCGTAGAAGTTAACCATTAAAGGAGCCAGTAACTGTTCTCGCTGTTCTTTTATTTTATCGAGCTCTTTCGTACCCGCACGCATTGTCTTATCGCAGTGGTAAAGCCCCCCATATCTGCGCTTTCACGCAGATGACAAATATCGGGCTGACTGGCTTTCGTTTCGCTCATATAAACTGCAGGTCCTTATTAAAATCACCGCTATTATGGCGTGACCATAACTAACGGATTCCGTATAACGCAGATTATCGCGAAAAAGATCGTCAACAAACAGGGGGGATCGCAATAGAACGAAAATAAATACAAGTCTTATAACATAAACGCTAAGCCGAACTTTATAGTTGTGTTATGCAGCCGTAGAAAACAACCGGTCAAGGGTATGGAAAAATGGAATATCACCATCGACCCACATCAACCCAACACCATCAACCGAACAGTGAATCACTATCACTTTCATCTGGTAATAATTGCCATCACAGCCTTTAGCTGTTTTTATTTGAGAGCCTTTAGCTGTTTTTGTTTGAGAGCCCTTAGCTGTTTTAGCTTGCCGCTGGGAAACGGCTTTTTTGGCGATTTTAGCGGTGAGAAAATCCCCTTTCTTTAATGCGCCCCGGCAATTCACCTGCAAACCACCGCGACCGATATTATGGGACATAAAACGACCAAAACTTCGGCCGCAGCGCAAAAGCTCCACCGGTAACTTAATCGCTACCCGGTTACCATTACGGTGCTCCATTATCACCTCCATATATTAGAACCACAAACGAGTTTTGAACTGACTGGAGCTTAAATAGTAACTACGCTTTGAATTCTCCTATTGACCGCCATCAAATTAAGCTTCAAAGCCATGATTAAACTGGTCGAATACTAATCGCTACATGGCACAAATACCTAACGTTGAGCAGATCACTCAGTTGCGCCAACGACTCAAACGATAATGTTCAGCCCACCATCTGCTGCGATTGTTTTACGGGGGCACAGATTTGTTTTAATGCTGTTATCACTTGCGCGGTAGACACAGGCGTAGTTTTGGTCTTTTTTGCATCGGCCACTAAAATCATATCGTCCATAGAGATAATACCCTTTAGCAGACCTTCATTATCAACTACCGGTAAGCGATGTATTTGCCCATCCATCATAATGGTTAAAGCTGTGTCCACATCATCATCCGGTTTACAGCTTAATAACTCGCGGTGATTTATCACTTGCTGTGTCGTTATCTCCTGCAAGGGTTTATGCTGAAACGCAGACCCCATAGCAATATCGCGGTCGGTCACTATACCGGTGGGTATACCCGCATCATCGACCACCGGAATGGCACCACAGTCATAGTTCCACATTTGCATGGCCACCGTCTCAAGATTGGTATTGGACTGACAGGTTTGTACATCCGCCTTCATTAATTCACTGACTTTCATAAATGTTCTCCTCGGTGTTGTTGTATAGACTGGAATTACGTCACCGAGAGTAAGGCCTTTACTGCCATAGATATTGATCGCCATCAAATAAGAGCTGCAATAAAATTTACCGCTGATAAAGCATGTTAGACACCAAACGGAAACATATCAGGCAAACCAGTCTTATTACCCCGATTTTTACCGACCAGGCTCAAGCCCGGTACCGGTAGTTTTGACCTAGGGGTTACTTATGCCAGAACACAGCACAGTTCCATTGTGGCAACGCTGGGCATTGGCCTGACACGGGATACATCGGATTATAGCTTTGGGCTTAAATTTCCTTATCGGTTTTAGCCGCAATGATTTGGTGGATTGCAATCCACTGCTGTCTCACCAACTTTCTTCTATTGACGTTCCAGCTCTTTCTCCGTGCTGGTTAGATCGAGTACAGTGGGTTCGGGGCATGAATTTTACAGCCTTCACACCAACCATCCGGTAGCAAGCTGTCTATTTTCAGGGGACGCTGCAAGCCATCCATGGGCGCTCGACAAAATGCCTCCATGCATTTTGACGCCCCTGAAAACAGACAGCTCACTACCTGTAGATCACGCTTTCTCTCAGTTTTATTGCAAAAAAAAGCATAAACCCCCTACCATGGTGATAAAAAACGTGAACGATATGCAAGAGATGAGGTAGGTAGAGGGTTTTGAGACCGTCAAAATGCAGGGACGCATTTTGTCGAGCGCCCATGGACGGCTTGCAGCGTGTCTCAAAACCCTCTGCCTACCTCAGCTCGCTCCCAGCGTCTAAAAACTATGAGACAGCAGTGGATTGCAATCTACCGTTTTTTATTATTTTCTTCACTTTGCCAGATCCTTCTCCAACATATTCACCAAACAATCCGTCATTGGCTTTAAATCACCGTATTGTTTAAATAATTGTCGCTGGCGTTTAGCATTACCACCTGCAAACACTCTTTCTTCAAGCTGCTTACAACAGGCACGTGTAAAAGGATCAATCAGCACGGGATCAATCCGGCTGTTTAACTCGGAATATAATTGCACTATCGGCAGACTGATATCCCTGTATTCATCAAAGAACCGCGCCGCTAAACCCTGCTGGGCCGCCTTATAATAATTATCCCGGTTAATCCAATCCTGTAGCGCATTAGGGGCGCAATGCCGAACAGGCACCGACTCACTGCGCAGATAAGCGACCAGCATTTGTAAAAAAGCGGCCAGGGCCACGGCATCGGTGACCGTGGGCTGGGTATCCATCACCCGAATTTCCAGGGAACCCAAATGCGGTCTGGGGCGAATATCCCAATGAATATCATGAATGGTTTTGAAAATACCAATGCGCTGGGCAACACTAAAAAACTCATTAAAATTCTGCCAATGGTTAAACCAGGGAGGTTCACCATAACTGCGGCGTGCCGCCAGAATAAAATGCCGAAAGCTACAGTAGTCCGTATCATGACCTCGCCAGTAAGGGGAGTTAGCAGACAGGGCGATCAATAGCGGCAGGTATGGTGTTAACGCCTGCATAATAGCAATCGCCTCATCACCAGAGCGCATACCTAAATGAATATGAGTGGCAAAGGTAATTTGCGTGTGACTGGTATAGCCCTCTACCTGTTCCATATCGAGGTAGCGTTGCAGGGGTGTAATTTCCGCTAACCGCTTACTATAGGGGTGAGTACCAGAGCCGCATAATTTGATTCCCAGCTCCTGACAGTGACTTAACAGCCCCTTTACCAAATAGCGCAGTTGGTCATGTAATTCTTCGATACTGTGACAAACCGGCGTAGCCACCTCAACCGTATTTTGAATAAACTCGGGTTTGATATAGGGGCTATCCGGATAGCACTCCATTAGCGGCAAAATCCCTTCGACCAGATCCAGTGATAGTGGGTCCAATAACTGGAACTCAATTTCCATACCTATGGTATCAACACTACCGGCCTTAAAGGGAATAACCTCCTCTTTATCCGCCATGGCCTTTACCTCCGGTGCTGGTATAAGGTTTCAGCTTGCCTGGCAATTTGGGAAAAAAACGCAGCCCCTACCGGCAAAACCTGTTCATCTATATCAAACTCCGGGCTATGCAAAGGCACAAAGCGCTGGTCTTTTTGGCGAGCACCAAAACGCACATAGCAGCCGGGCATTTTCTGTAAGTAAAATGAAAAATCTTCAGAGCCCATACTGGGATAGTCCATTATTTTTACGCCCTGTTGCCCAACAACTTGTTCCGCTGCCTTTCTGGCAAGTTCCACCTCGGCTTCAGTATTGACCACCGGTGGGTAACCGGCTGTAATCTGCATCGTTACCCTGGCATCATGCAAAGCAGAGAAGGCTGACACCATGCGTTGCAAGCCATGGTGAATTCGATCGCGGGTTGCTGACAAGGTGGTACGAATGGAACCACTCAGCACGGCCTCCTCAGCAATAACGTTAGCGGCAGAACCTGCATGCACCTCCCCAATCGTCACCACCGCCGGATGCAAGGGATCAACCTCACGAGCCACCAGGGTTTGAATGGTATTAACCAGTGATGCCGCAATCACCACGGCATCAGTGGCTTCATGAGGCCTTGCACCATGCCCGCCTTTGCCCTGAATACGAATTTCAAAACGATCGGACTGCGCGGTAACAACTCCCTGCCCCAACATAATTTCACCCAGCGAATAATGATGGGTAACATGCCCCGCAAAAATGGCGCGCACATTATCCAGCAGGCCCGTCTCAATAACTGTACGGGAACCGCCACCACTCTCCTCCGCAGGCTGGAATACTAACAGGGTATTAATGGCGACAGGCTGCTGTTGTAATAAGATGGCCGCCCCCACCAGCATAGCCATATGGGCATCGTGACCACAGGCATGTACCCTACCTTTATTCTGCGATGAAAATATCAGCCCGGTATGCTCCTCGCCGGGCAAGGCATCCATTTCTGCGCGCAAGGCAATGGTGGGGGCATCACTGTCACCACAGTTCAGGCGACCAACAACACCCTGCCCTTCACCGCCATAGTCATAGGGAATATCTCGCTTGATTAACTGCTCAATAATGATCCCGGCAGTTTGATGCTCGTGAAAAGCCAGCTCGGGACAGCGATGCAGGGATCGCCTTAAACGAGTTAATAATGGCTGAAGTTTTTTGGCATCAGCCAATACATCATGATCAGGGCCGCCGTCATTCATACTATTACCCGATTAAAATCCAGAATTTATTTTCAATGGAGAGGCAATAAATCCACCAATTCCAGGCAGCGCCTGGCATAGGCATATTCATTGTCATACCAAAGTTGTAACTTAACGGCAGAGCCTGCTACCACTCTTGTTGATAAGCCGTGAACAATACAGGAATGGGGATCAGCAATAATATCGGAGGAGACCAGAGGTTGATCGGTATAGCCAATGATCCGGTTTAAATCGCCCGATGATGCGGTTCTAAAACAGTGATTAACCTCAGGGACCGTGACCTGAGTTGCGAGCTTAACGCTAACATCGGTTAAGGAGCCATCAACCACCGGCACCCTGACCGCCAGCGCAGTCAGCAAACCTGCCAGTTCGGGAAGTACCATCGTAGTCGCCTTCTCAGCACCCGTGGTGGTGGGAATAATATTGACGGCACCGGCACGCCCACGCATCATTTTTTTCCTGCCAGTATCGACCATGGACTGGGTGGCAGTATAGGCGTGAATGGTGGTGACCATGGCATGTTCAATACCAAAATTATCCTGTAGTAATTTTAATGCCGGCGCCAAAGAATGAGTGGTACAGGATGCGCTGGAAATAATCTTATGTTGCTCTGGATCAAAATCATATTCATTGACCCCCATCACCAACATAATATCGGCATCATAGGCTGGCGCCGCAATCAGTACCCGGCGCGCACCTGCCGCTATATGGCCAAAGGCCGCTTCACGATCAGCAAACCTGCCCGTGCATTCGATCACCATATCAATATCCAGGTCCATCCAGGGTATCTTCTGCGGATTTTCCTCATGGAATAAAGCCAGGGTTTTATCCGCAATGGACAGCGTATCACCTGATACAGACACCGGATGTGGGTAATGTCCAAAGGCGGAATCATATTGCAGCAAATAGGCCATATTATCAGCACTGAGAATATCGTTAGCGGCAACAATCTCCAGGTGATCAAAGCTTGACTGGGCATATTGCCGGAGTATCGAGCGACCTTCCCTGCCTAAACCGTTAATAGCAATACGTTTCATTAGCCGTCACCCCTTGACTTCAATACGACGCCCTGGCACCTGTGCTCTAGGTTTTTTACTAATACTGACCGAGAGAACCCCGTTATTGTAATTAGCCTGTATAGACTTTACATCGGCATCCTCTGGCAGCATAAGTACTCGCCTGAATTCACCAAAGCTGCGCTCCCTGCAATGGTAATTTCTTTCATTGCTTTCTTGCTCAAACTTTTTTTCGCCCCGCACTAGCAGGTTATTCCCTTCCATCTGGATATCAAAATCTTCACGCTCCATTCCCGGTACCTCTATCTGGATATCATAGTGATTCTTTGACTCTTTGATATCCAGCCGTGGGAAAAATGATAAACCTGAATCCTGTGTAGGCCATAGCCGCGGAAAGAAACCATCGCTATCCCCGAGAAACATATCACCAAATAAACGATCAATTTGATTATGTAAACGGTTTACGGGCAGGTAAGAGTCCTGCTGGCGGTAGGTAATAGGAATAGTGGCAGGATGAGTGCCACGCTCTTTATGAAACCAGTTCCAGGGCGATAGATTTTTAAATTCCATGGTAGTTCCCCTTCTCAGTCTTTGACCAGAAGAAAAATTAATCCCTTTAGTGGGTAGCCTTATTGACTGCGGTCAATATTTTTTACGGCTATCGGCATAAATTTACACCATTGTAATTTATCGTAGAAAAGCTTTTATCCAACAACCCGTCATCCCCGCGGAGGCGGGGGTACGGTGCTGTAGATTTTCGCTTTTGCGGAAATAACAGCATAAGCATGCAGTCTGGATCTCCGCCTTCGCGGGGATGACGGCTTAAAGCCTCTAAACAACAGGGCATTAACAATGACAGCCAAACACTACCTCTTCGAAGTCAAACCTAATATCCCACCCCAGCTAGCCAAGTTACCCCTGTTATCAAAAGATCTTATCTACAGCTGGAAAGAACCCATCAGGCAATTATTTATTCGACTTGACCCAGAGTTATGGGAACATTGCAGCCATAACCCCAGTGTATTTTTACGCCGTATTGAACAACATAAACTGGACAAGGCCGCCGTTGATGCTGATTACCTAACCGCATACCGGCAGACTGTTGAGTGGTACCGGCATTATCAGGACAGTAACGGGCCACCCAACCAGGATACCAACACCTTACTTAACCCCAAAAAAGATTTAGTGGTTTATTTTTGCAGTGAGTTTGGTTTGCATGAAAGTTTACCGGTGTATTCCGGTGGTCTGGGCATTTTAGCCGGCGACCACTGCAAGGCAGCCAACGATATTTGTCTGCCCTTTATCGCCGTGGGCCTGCTATACCATCAAGGCTACTTCACCCAAACCATTGACCCCGATGGCAACCAAATTGCCACCAATATTAATCACTATTTTGGTCATTTACCTATTAGCCTGCTAAAGGACGACAAGGGTAATGAGCTACATTGCGAGTTAAGCCTGAATGGCAGCAAGCTAACATTACGATTATGGGAGGCAAAGGTTGGCCGCGTTAAATTATTATTGCTGGACAGCGATCTTGCTTGCAACCGGGAAGAAGACCGCAGCATTACCCGGCAGTTATACGGTGACGGGGTGGACACCCGCATTAAACAGGAAATCGTACTGGGCATCGGCGGCGTTAAAGCCCTGCGTACATTGGGTCTGCAACCCAATATTTGGCATATCAATGAGGGCCATGCTGCATTCCAGATTGTGCAGCGCTGCCTGGAAGGTGTCGAACAGGGTACGCCTTTTGATGCCGCCCTTGAATGGGTGGCAGGGTCTACGGTCTTTACTACCCATACCCCGGTCGCTGCCGGGCATGATAGTTTTAGTCGTGACACCATGGAAAACTATTTTGCCGAGATGGCCGAGCAGCTGGGTATCGAGTTTGAAACCTTAATGGCACTGGGCTATGCCAACGGCGACGACTCACCCTTTAATATGACCGCCTTCGCCCTGCGCGGATCGCGCTTTCATAACGGTGTTAGTAAAATTCATGGCGGTATTGCCTCGGCTATGGAAAGTTATATCTGGCCGGAAGTCCCGCCGGAAGATAACCCGCTGGATTTTCTTACCAACGGTGTGCATATCAATAGCATACTAGCAAAAAGATGGGCCGCCGTTTTTGACCAGCACTTATCTCTATGGCAACACCATCTATTGGATAAGGATTATTGGCAGTGTATCGACAATATTCCCAATGGGATTTACTGGCGCGCGCACCGGGCATTAAAATCGCAGCTGTTAAGCGTTGCCTGTAAGCGGCTAACGATTCAACAACAGCGCAATGCCTGCAGCCTGGCCCTGCAAAAATCCAGTACCTGCCAGATAAAAAATACCGCCGGGGATATTCTGGTGCTGGGCTTTGCCCGGCGCTTTGCGACTTATAAGCGCGCCACCTTATTGTTTTCAGATTTGCCACGGCTGGAAAAAATTCTTAATAATCCAGAGCGTCCAGTGATCATTCTATTCGCCGGCAAGGCCCACCCCAGTGATGAACCGGGACAACAATTGATCCGGGATATTCACCAATTTTCCGAACGGCCGGAGTTTATCGGTAAAATTATTTTACTGGAAGGCTACGACCTGGCTCTGGCTCGCTATATGGTCGCTGGCTGTGACATCTGGTTAAACACCCCGGTTTATCCGTTAGAAGCCTGCGGCACCTCGGGGCAAAAGGCAGCCATTAATGGTGTGGTTAATCTTAGCATTATGGATGGCTGGTGGGCTGAGGGCTTTAATGAAAAGAATGGCTGGGGCATTGAACCCCATAGCGATAAATACGGAGACGACTACCGAAACCAGCAGGAGGCCAGCGACCTGTTGGATATTATTGAAAATGAGGTGATACCGGCCTATTTTGAGCGGGATGATAGCGACCTGCCTGTTGAATGGCTAAGGCTGTCCAAAGCATCGATGAAATCCTGTATTCCCCAATTTTCTGCCCAGCGTATGCTAATGGATTATATAGAAAAATTTTATCTGCCCGCGAAACGGCAAAACCAACGCCTGGGGAAAAATAAGCACTCGGCGGCGATCATTCTGGCACAGTGGAAACAACAGATACGTAGCTGCTGGCCCGGGGTTAAGGCCCGGGTCATTGAACAGTCCGCGCTGGGTATACATTATGGTGATAAATTATCGATAACACTGGGAGTGGATCTTAATGGCTTGTCACCAAAAGATATTATTGTCGAATGCCTAAGCGGTTATCTGGATGCCACTAATGCTTTTCGTTTGGATACTAGCTATACCTTTAACGTCGAGTCAAAACCTGCCGCCGATACTGAAGCACCACAAGAAGTGGTTTATCGTCTGGAAATAGAACCGCAAAGCTCGGGTATTTACCATTACAAACTGCGCCTATATCCCTTCCATGCCTTACTCAGCCATAACTTTGAAATGGGATTTATGCGCTGGCTGTAGAGTGGATTATAATCCACTGCTGCCTCATAGTTTTTCATAGGCAGGAAACAAGCTCGTCATTCCCGCGCAGGCGGGAATCTAGTACTGTAGATTTCCGCCTTGGCGGAAATAACAGCATAAGCATGCAGTCTGGATTCCCGCCTGCGCGGGAATGACGAGCTTGGTTAGCTTAAAGGTCGAAACCACCTTTAACGAGCAAAATGCAAACTCTGCCCCAACATATCCGGCGTCACCAAAACAACCCCCTGCTCGGTCACATAATAACGTTCACTATCCTGCGCAAGGTCCTGACCAATCACCGTACCTGCTGGCAGCACCGCCCCTTTATCAATAACCGCCTTGCTAATTCGACAGTACTCACCAATATGCACATCAGGCAGCACAACAGAATCCGTAATCATCGAATAGGCATCAAGCCTAACATTATTAAATAGCATCGAATGCACCACCTCGCCACCGGCAATAATACAGCCATCGGCCACCAAAGAATCCAGCGCACTACCCCGACGCTCATTATCATTAAACACAAATTTGCCCGGCGGCGCCTGCTCCTGATAGGTCCAGATGGGCCACTCTTTATCGTACAAATTGAGTTCCGGTGACACACCGATTAATTCCATATTGGCTTGCCAATAAGAATCCACCGTACCCACATCCCGCCAATAAGCTTGCCGGCCCCTGGCACCATCGTAAAAGGGATAAGCAAAAACCCGATACTGATCAATCACACTGGGAATAATATTGAAACCAAAATCATGTATCGAATTGGGGTTGTCGGCATCGAGAATTAATTGCTCTATTAAAAATTCCGTATTAAACACATAGATCCCCATAGACACCAAAGCCGCATTATCCTTATCAGGCATGGGGATTGGCTGTTCCGGTTTTTCCGTAAAAGCCAGAATACGTTTATCGCTATTAATACTCATTACCCCAAAAGAACCAGCATCGGCAATAGGTACTTCAATACAACCCACGGTCAGGGCGGCACTATTTTCTACATGAAAAGCCAGCATGGGACCATAATCCATTTTGTAAACATGATCCCCGGCCAGCACTAAAACCAGCCCCGGGTTATGGCTGCGAATAATATCCAGATTTTGGTAAACCGCGTTGGCGGTGCCTAAATACCAGGAGTTCTCCAAACGTTGTTGCGCCGGTAATAACTCAATAAACTCGCCAAACTCACCGCGAAAAAACTGCCAGCCTTTTTGGATATGGCGTATCAAAGAGTGAGCTTTATATTGAGAGATCACGCCAATCTGGCGTATATCGGAATTCACACAATTAGATAAAGGAAAATCAATAATCCGGTACTTGCCACCAAAGGGCACCGCCGGTTTTACCCGCCAGGTGGTCAAATCTTTTAACCGCGAACCGCGACCGCCAGCCAACACCAGCGCCAGGGTATCTTTGGTTAATTTGCTAACAAAGCGTGATTGATAGTTTGTCACGACCCCGGCGTGGTTATCCATCGATTCCCCCGTCCATAGCTTCCCCTGTTCACCTTTATTCAGCGGTCATTAGCCGATATTTTTACCCAATAAATATTGACGCTGGTCAACTTGGGGATGTTTTAGGCCGTTAACTTAGCCGTATGGTAAAAAAATCTACAGCATCCAGTAAACGACTAACCCCTCGGCAATTAAGCAAGGATATGCAACGGCTTACCGAGGGACGATTGCACGACCCGTTTATAGTACTGGGTAAACATTACATCGCTGATAACAGCATTATTCGCGCCTGGTTACCCGGGGCAAACAAGGTGCGGATAGAACATACGGATTTTAACCACTCCATTTTCCAGCGACCTGACTTAATCATGCAACGTATCGGGGAAACCGATCTATTCGAGTACAGCGGTTATGAAAATCTGCCACCACACTATCGGCTGCTGTGGCAAGATAAGCAGGGCCAAACGTTTAGCACGATCGACCCCTATAGTTTTGCTGCGCAAATTACAGACTTTGATTTACACCTGATCAAAGAAGGCAAACACCACAAAATTTATCAGGTACTGGGCGCTAACCATCGTGAGGTCGACGGGATTAGTGGCGTGCTATTTGCTACCTGGGCACCCAATGCCCAGCGGGTCAGTGTGATTGGCGATTTTAATCGGTGGAACGGTTTGCGCCACCCTATGCGCTGCCGTGGCAGTTCAGGTATTTGGGAATTGTTTATTCCCGAAGTGCGACCGGGTGATTGCTATAAGTTTGAGATTTGCCATCGGGATAGCGGCAAGCTGCTGCAAAAAATGGATATCTATGGCCAGCAGTTTGAGCTGCGCCCAAAAACTGCCTCGGTGATTAAAGCCAACAGCGATTACCATTGGCATGACCAGCTATGGCTGGAACAGCGGCTACAACGTGACTGGCAGCATGGGCCAATGTCAATTTACGAATGCCATCTGGGTTCCTGGCGACGACATAAGCATGGTCAATGGTTAAATTACCGCGAGCTTGCCGAACAGCTGGTCCCCTATATTCAATCCTTAGGTTTTACTCATATTGAATTACTACCCATCACCGAACACCCCTTTGATGGTTCCTGGGGTTATCAAACCCTGGGCTACTTCGCCCCTAGCAGCCGTTTTGGTGATGCCGATGACTTTCGCTATTTTGTGGACTACTGCCATCAACACCATATCGGTGTACTGTTGGATTGGGTGGCCTCGCATTTCCCGAAAGATGATCATGGTCTGCGGGAATATGATGGCGGCCCCCTGTATGAATACGGAGATCCTTTAAAAGGTGAACACCAGGCTTGGGACACCCTGGTATTTGATTATGACCGCAATGAAGTCAAAAACTTTTTAATCGCCAATGCCCTGTTCTGGCTAGAAGAGTTTCATCTTGATGGTCTGCGCGTTGATGCGGTCGCCTCAATGTTATATTTGGATTACTCCCGCCCCGAGGGTCAATGGCAGCCAAATATCCATGGCGGTAATGAAAATCTTGAAGCGGTAACGTTTTTGCAAACCCTCAATGAAAGGGTCCACCATAACCACCCTGGCGTGGTAGTGATAGCCGAGGAGTCCACTGCCTGGCCGCAGGTATCCAGCCCCACTTATCTGGGCGGACTGGGATTTTCCATGAAATGGAATATGGGTTGGATGCACGACACCCTGGAATATATGCAGCAGGACCCCATTTACCGCCATTACCACCATGACAAGCTCACTTTCGGTTTACTCTATGCCTGGTCTGAAAACTTTGTCCTGGCCCTGTCCCACGACGAAGTGGTGCATGAGAAAAAATCGCTACTGGAAAAAATGCCTGGTGATAACTGGCAAAAGTTTGCCAACCTGCGCCTGCTCTATACCTACCTGTTCACCTACCCCGGTAAAAAATTATTATTTATGGGCAGTGAATTTGCCCAGCGCAATGAATGGGACCATGACCAGAGTCTGGACTGGTCGCTGCTACAACACCAGTCTCACCGTGGAGTACAGCAGTTAGTGAGTGATTTAAACAAACTCTACTGCCAACAACCGGCACTGTATGCCGGTGATTTTTCTGAAGCTGGTTTTCAGTGGCTGGATTGCCATGATAGTGATCAATCGGTATTGAGTTATAGTCGTTATGGTGAGGGCCAACATATTATTGTGATAGTAAACTTCACCCCGGTACCAAGATACACTTATCGCATCGGAGTGCCAAAGGCCAGGCGCTATCGAGAACAGTTAAACTCCGACTCCAGTATTTATGATGGCAGCAATGTGGGTAATTGGGGGGAGGTTAAGGTCGATACCATTCCATGGATGGGTTATGAGCAGTCTATTGCTCTTACCCTACCTCCTCTAGCAGGCCTGATATTGATACCAGAATAAGCTGTAGGGTGGATTACAATCCACCCTACATCACAATCACAAACGCCGATCAACATAACGCCGCAGCAACCTTTGCAACTGCTGATTCTCCGCCCGCACCTGCTCCAACTCTTCCAATAAACTGATCGCAAGGGCAATACCCGCCCACTCAATATCAAGATCCCTATGCAAGCGAAAAGCCTTTTCCGCTATAGAGGCCATTTTCCTGTCAAAAAGCCAGGTGTCTGGAGATTCACCGCGGGGCTCTACAATACCCTCCTCCACTATATCAATAACGATTTTCGTGGGTAATTCCGTCACCTGACAAAAATTTTCCAAACTAAATTGCATCGATTTATTTCTAGCTGCCAGCTACTGAACTTCAATCCTTTTCCTGTCGGGCATAGCTTCTTCTGATTTGGGCGCCTCCAGCGTCAGCACACCATTTTTAAAGGATGCCTTAATATCCGCCTCACGAATTTCATGACCCAGATTAAAAGTGCGCAAATAACTACCCGCACGGCGCTCCCGGCGAAGCAGTCGCCCTTGCTTTTCTTCCGATTCCTCTTCAGCACTGGCCTCAATGGTCAGTACATTATTTTCAACAGTCACTGACAAATCATCTTTATCAATCCCCGGCAGGTCGGCAATAATTTCATAGTGGTCTGCCCTATCTCTTATATCCACTTTAGGGCTAAAAAATTCCGGGCTTTGCTGATTGGAAAGCGGCGAATAAAAACTATCAAAAAAATCGCCAAAATCACCAAAATCAAAAGCAGTGGTTCGTGGTAGTAAGCTCATAATGGTTTTCTCCTTAATGGTTAGACTGTAGTGAGGACTCTAATCAACAATACCTCGGCAGATAATGACCGACGTCAATTTTAACGACTTTTTTATATTTTCTAATAGCCACCTCTATCACATAATCAGCACCAAAAGGAGATAACCATGGACCCCGTTAATGATGCTTACTCACCCCAACAAATTGCCGAGCGCGTTAACAATGCCGGTGTTAACAAGGCCACACTTCCCGTTTTGCAAACCCTTACCCTTGGCATATTGGCGGGGGCTTTTATTGCCTTTGGTGCGATGTTTTATACACTGGTGATTACCGACAGCCTATTGGGCTTTGGGCCTACCCGGCTACTGGGTGGCATGGCTTTTAGTCTTGGCTTGGTATTAGTCATTATTGCCGGAGCGGAGCTATTTACCGGCAACAACCTCATCGTTATTGCCTGGGCTGAAAAAAAGATTTCCATTGATGTGCTGCTGGGACATTGGCTATTGGTCTATATTGCCAACCTTATCGGCGCACTGGGTAGCGCCGGGCTGGTCGTATTTTCCGGGATAATGAATAGCAATGAAGGTGCTGTAGCTGCAACCGCGATCAGTATTGCCGAACACAAAGTAGCCCTTAGTCCCCTGCAAGCCTTTGTGCGCGGAGTGCTGTGTAATACCTTAGTCTGCCTTGCCGTTTGGCTCTGTTATGCAGCGCATACTGTTAGCGGAAAAATCCTCGCCGTTGGATTCCCTATTACCGCCTTTGTCGCCTTGGGTTTTGAGCACTCCATCGCCAATATGTATTTAATCAGCAGCGTTATCTTTCAGGGTGACACATCCATTAGCTGGATGGATTTCGCCAATAATTTAATACCTGTTACAGCAGGGAATATTATTGGCGGCAGTGTGTTGGTGGCGATGGTTTATTGGCTTTGTTATTTGTATAAGCCTGGTAAGAAAGAAGGTGGATTGTAATCCACCAAACCGACCTTAAAGATGACCGAGGTCAACTTTAAATCCTGCAGTTTGGTGAGAATGATTCACTATGACTATTCACTCAAAATCAACCATCTGCCCTTTTTGCGGAGTCGGCTGCGGCATAAACCTGCTGCTGGATAACAACACTATTACTGGTGTTGAACCTCAAGCCAGCCACCCCATTAGCCGCGGGCAACTCTGTGCCAAAGGCTGGAGTACCGCTTACGGTATCGATACCCATGACCGTATCACCCAGCCCTTGATTCGCCATAAGCAATCATTTAAGGAAACCAGCTGGGACCATGCCCTGGCTTTTATCGGTAAAAAAATCAAAGACATTATCGCCAACCATGGCGCGGATGCGGTCGGTATAATCAGCAGCGCCCGAGCCACCAATGAGGATAACTACGCGGCACAAAAATTAGCCCGGGCCGTTTTTAATACCAATAATGTGGATCACTGTGCCCGTATCTGCCATAGCCCAACGGTGGCCGGTTTAAATATGACGCTGGGCTCCGGTGCGATGACCAATAGCGCCAGTGATATTTTTGCCGCCGATGTGATTATGGTCATCGGTGCCGACCCCACAGAAAACCACACTATTCTCGGTGGCCATATTATGCGGGCAAAATTACAGGGCACCACACTGATTGTGATTGACCCGCGCAAAACGCGCTTGGCAAAATTAGCGGATATCCATCTGCAACTAAAAGCCGGCAGTAATATTGAATTGATCAATGCCATGCTGGAAGAAATTATCGAACAGCAATGGCATAACAAAGATTTTATTCACCGGCGTTGCGAAGGTTTTGTTAGTCTGGCCGCAGCGTTAGAAGGCGCCATGGCCACTGCGATAAAAACCACCGGTGTGAATGGTGCATTAATCCATGCTGCCGCTAAAGCCTATAGTCAGGCCAGCAATGGGATGATTTTATACGGTATGGGAATTACCCAATATGTGAGTGGTACCTTTAATGTTATCTCTCTATCCAACCTCGCCTTAGTCTGCGGCCATATTGGCCGTCCCGGTACCGGTATTAATCCCCTGCGGGGGCAAAATAATGTCCAAGGTGCCTGCGATATGGGTTGCCTGCCCAACGTCTACCCCGGTTATCAACCGGTGGATGATATCGCCAACCGGGAAAAATTCAGTCAAGCCTGGGGCTGCCATTTGTCCTTACAGAAAGGCCTCACCTCATTGGGGATGTCCACCGCCAGCCTGCAGGGTGATTTCCATGGCTTAATTCTATTTGGTGAAAACCCGGTCGTTACTGACCCCGACCAAAATCAGGTGCGCGCCGCACTGAAAAAACTGGATCTATTGGTGGTGGCAGAACTGACCATGACCGATACGGCAAAGCTCGCGGACGTGATCTTACCCGCCGCCTCCTTTGCAGAAAAAGACGGTACCTTCACTAATTGCGAACGACGGGTGCAATATATCCAGCAGGTAGTATCACCACCCGGCACAGCCAAAACAGACTGGCAGTGGCTGGCTGATATAGCCCAACAGCTTGGCAGCGATAAGCTTAACTGGAAAACAAGCGAAGCGGTGTTTAGCGAAATGGCCAGGCTAACTCCCATCTATAGCGGTATGAGCTATCAAAAGCTGAAAAAAAACCATGGCCTGCAGTGGCCTTGTAATCAACAATACCCTCAGGGCAGCGCCATTTTGCACCGGGAACAGTTTGCTACCAGTACCGGCAAAGCCGAGTTAATCCCCGTGCATCCCGTGGCCATTGATGAAACCACTGACACGGAGTATCCCCTAACGCTGACCACCAACCGCCTTCACTTTCACTATGGCTGCGGCTCAATGACAAGAAAGTCACCGTTGTTGGAACGGGAAACCCCCGCCGGAATTTTATTTATTAACCCCGCAGATGCTGACGCCAACCAGATCCACCATCTTGGCCCAGTGGCGGTTCGCTCTCGCCGTGGTTATATAGAAACCCGGGCGATTTGTACCGAGGATGTTCCCCCGGGATTGGTTACCATGCCTTATCATTTTCGCGAAGCGCCCTCAAACCAGTTAACTAATAACGCCCAGGACCCGGTTTCAAAAATGCCGGAATTAAAAGCCTGCGCAGTGGCAGTCACCCCGTTGGCTGCAGGCTGCCAACCCCGTGATAGTGATACCTTGCACAGGAGTCGATAAATGCAAAGCTACCAATTGGAAACAACACAAACCCTGCAATATCATCTGGCGGACCACTACCAGATTTACCAACGGGTGGATCTGCAAAATGGTGATAGCCACTGGCAATCGATGGAGTCACCCCAACCTGTGACGCCGCTGCAAAAACTGCCGATTAGCTCACCCAAACAATTCTTTTTTAGCGAGCGGGAAAACCTGTTTAGTTTTGATGGTGAATGTTTTCGTGAAACGGTACCGGAGCCAGAACCCTTTGTGCTGTTTGGGGTGCAAAGTTGTGACTTAACCGCGATTGCCTACCAGGATCAGTTTTTTGCCGAAGACCCTTATTATCAGGCTCGACGGAAACAAGCTTTATTAGTCGGTTTTGATTGCCTCACCCCCTGTGAGTATGGCTTTTGCCATACGGTTAACGCCGGTCCCGGGGTTAACCCTGATTGCGCCGATATTATTTTGCATCGCCAACCCGGAGGGGATTGGTTAGTGTTAGTCAGCAGCCTTAAGGGAAAGCAAGCATTAAGGGGATTAAATTTACCAGCCGCAGATAGTCAGGCATTAGTTGGCCGTGATCAACAGGTGAAAAACTGCATCGAACAATTTGAACAAGACCCCAGCCTTGCACAAGGTATTGACCAGCTTTCCAATGAAACTATCGATAACGACTTTTGGCAACAGCTGGGCCTGCAATGTTTATCCTGTTCCGGCTGTACCACCCTTTGCCCAACCTGCTCCTGCTATGGCACACGCGACTTTGTGGATGATACGGGACAGCATCAAGAGCGATTTTGGGACTCTTGCCTGTATGAAAGTTTTCAACGGGAGGCCAGCCAACATAATCCATCGGAAGAAGCCGGAGCCAGGCTAAAACGGTTTTGGACCCATAAATTCAGCCAACAAACCGTTAAAGCATTTGGTCGCCATGGCTGCGTTGGCTGTGGTCGTTGTGAGCAAACCTGCCCTGGTGTTGTTGGCGTGCACTCAACCATGAAACGTATTGTGGCTTATCAAGCGGAATCAGCACCATGCTAAGCCTTACCCCCATGCCCACTGAGTTGGTCAGTTATTATAATGACAGTGAAGATACTCGCCATTTTTGTTTTCGTCTACTTGACCCAGAGGCCATAAAAAAAACGCAGCCTGGGCAATTTTTTATGTTGCATATTCCCGGCATCGGCGCTGCGCCCTTTACCTTTACTACACCACCGGATAGCCGTGGTGTTTTTTATGCGCTGATAAAATCTGTAGGTAAAGTCACCCGGGCATTATTTAATCAGCAAGCGGGGACCACTCTTGGTGTTCGCGGCCCCTTTGGGACAGGCTGGCCAATCAAAACCTTGGCAGGGCAGCGAATTCTGATCGTTGCCGGTGGTTGCGGCATTGCACCACTGGTTAATTTAACGGAGACACTACTGCAACAAAATTCTTATCAAAGCCTGGCCTTGCTCTATGGTGCGGGTAGCCAAAAAACCGAAATGCTCAAGGCGCAACGATTGCGTTGGCAACAACAGATGCCGATGTATACAGTATTAGAAGCGCCGGGGCAGAGTGAATTAACTGGCACCCCGGTTGATGTGTTAGATACAGTGCTGGGGCAGTTAGGGGAATTTCCTACGGCCTTATTATTATGTGGGCCGGAAATTATGATGCAGAAGATGGCTGGAAAGTTTATTGATAAAGGTTTAGCTGAAAGCTCTATTTGGCTGTCGATTGAACGCAGGATGCATTGTGCGGTGGGTTTATGTGGGCATTGTTATTTGCACCATAGTTATGGCTGTGCGGATGGGCCGACTTATCGGTGGGATCATTACCAACAGTTATCTGCAGGAGATACTGATCCGGGACTGGTCATTCCCTCACAAATATAAACGTCGTTCCCGCGAAGGCGGGAATCCAGACTGCATGCTTATGCTGTTATCTCCGCTAAAGCGGAAATCTTCAGCGCTGGATTCCCGCCTTAGCGGGAACGACGATGTCGCTTTGCTCCGCCCTATAAACCGACTCTGCGGCCGCTATAAAAGCATCGGGATTTAGCGAAATTGAATCAATACCCGCACCCACTAAAAACGCAGCAAACTCCGAGGAATCTGAAGGTGCTTGCCCGCAAAGCCCCACTTTACAACCGTGCTGATGTCCCACCTTAATCATCTCGACAATCATCCGTTTTACCGCTTCATCGCTGCTATTAAATAACGGATTTAGCTCCGAGGCATCGCGGTCTATACCCAGCACTAACTGAGTTAAATCATTACTGCCAATAGAGAATCCATCGAAGTGCCGGGCAAACTGTTCGGCTAAAATTACATTCGATGGGACTTCACACATCATATACACCTGGAAATCTTTAACGCCACGTTGCAAACCCTGCCCCGCCATTATCCCCAGGACTTCATCAGCTTCTTTTACTGTGCGGCAAAAAGGAATCATCGCGATAATATTGCTAAAGCCCATAGTGTCACGCACCTGCTTTATTGCCTGGCATTCCAGCTCAAAAGCTTCACGGTAACGGGGATGATAGTAACGGGCAGCGCCCCTTAGGCCCAGCATAGGGTTTGGCTCTTCGGACTCAAAAAACGCGCCTCCCAATAAACCTCGATATTCATTGGACTTAAAATCCGAGAAGCGAATAATAGCGGGCCTGGGATAACAAGAGGCGGCAATTTTTCCGATACCTTGCGCCAGTTGCTCCACAAAATACAGTTCCTTATGCATAACACCATGAGTGATGCATTCAATCTCCTCAAGCACCTCTGTATTATCGATAGCTTCGGGGTGCAATAGCGCCATGGGGTGAATTTTTATTTGGTCAGCAATAATAAACTCTATTCGCGTTAAACCGATACCCGCCGTCGGTAGTTGCCACCAGCGCAACGCCGTATCGGGCATGGCTACATTAATCATTAATTCTGTTGTTGTTTTGGGAATCTTATCCAACGCAATAGTATTAACCCGGTAATCCAATAAACCAGCATAGACTTTTGCCATAGCGCCATCAGTACAATCCAACGTCACCTCCATGCCGTCTTTAAGTAGGGTCGTGCCATTGCCCGTACCAATAATCGCTGGCACTTTTAATTCTCTGCAAACAATGGCGGCATGGCTGGTGGGACCACCTGTGTCAGTAATAATACCAGCAGCCCTGCGCATTATTGGCACCCAGTCCGGATCAGTGCGCTCGGCCAATAAGATGGCTCCTTCCGGAAAGTCATCACAGTCACCGGCATCTGCCCGGTAGACGATTTTGCCACGGGTGATGGCACTACCAACACGGGTTCCCTCAACCAACACCTCACCGGTTTGTTGTAGCTGATAGTTGTCTAATAGCGCAACGTCTTTATTGGACTCAACCGTTTCCGGTCTGGCCTGGACGATATAAAGGTCGCCGCTATCACCATCCTTCGCCCACTCAATATCCATAAAGCCATCATAGTGGCGCTCTATCACCAGCCCCCATCGCGCCAGTGTTAGTATCTCTTGATCCGTTAATACTTGAGTATTACGCTCTTCCTGACTGGTGGGCAGGGTTTTAGTGCCAATGCCAGAGCGCCCATAAACCATTTTTTCCAATTTACTGCCAATAGTGCGCTGAATAATCGGCACCAGATGCCAATCATACAAAAACGGTTTATAGACCAGAAAACTATCAGGGTTGACCCTGCCTTTGACCACCGTCTCCCCCAGCCCCCAGCAACCGCTAATACTCACCACATCAGGGAAACCACTGTCGGGATCCAAAGTAAACATTACACCGGAACAGGCCTTGTCGGCATGCACCATCTGTTGCACACCTACCGACAGCGCCACCGCCTGGTGTTCAAAGCCCTGTTGCTGACGATAGGCAATAGCTCGATCGGTATATAAGGACATATAGCACTTTTTACAGGCGGCCAATAAGGCCTCTGCGCCACAAATATTTAAATAGCTCTCTTGTTGACCGGCAAAACTGGCGGTGGGCAAATCTTCTGCCGTAGCAGAGCTGCGCACCGCTACATCGGTTGCTATTTTGCCGCTGCGTCGACATAACATCTGATAGGCATTAACAATAGACTCACGTTGCGACGCTGAAAACTCGCCCGCCCCGATTAATGCCCGAATAGCGGCACCCACTTCAGCCAGAGTTTTACCCCCGTTATCTAAAGCGGCTAACTGATCGGTAATAGCGTCGTCCAAATCATTATCGCGCAAAAAATCCCAATACATGGAGGCGGTTAACGCAAAACCCGCCGGTACTTTAATATCATGGCTTTGCAGGGCCTGCACCATTTCTCCCAGGCTGGCATTCTTGCCACCGACCAGCGGTAAGTCATCAAGCCTGAGTTTCTCAAACCAGATAATTTTTTTATTGGGTTCCATAAATACCTCCGCCTTTAGCTTCAATGGTTGTAGCGGAAAAAGATACGGCAATAAAAACCATAAAAGTTGTCCCCCGTCAGTATCCGGTGCAATCAATCCACTACTATTTACCCCACTGAGCTTGATAACAATGGGAGATTTCAGGGTGATTGGTTTAACCACCGCACAGGCCAATGAAAAATTGACACAATATGGCCCCAATAGCCTGCCTGAAAAACGCAGCGCCGGTTTATGGCTTATTTTTATCCGGCAATTTAATAGCCCGTTTATCTATATGTTATTTGTCGCCGCCCTGCTGTCCTTTGTGCTTAATCATTATGTCAATGGCTTGTTTATTTTTGCGGTGCTATTGATTAATGCCACCATCGGTACCCTGCAGGAATACTCGGCACAACGGGCTGCTATTGCGCTACGTAAAATGGTGCCGCAATCCGCTTCAGTTTATCGCGATGGGGTTATTTGCACGCTGGACAGCACCGACATTGTGCCGGGGGATATTGTGAAGTTAGCCTCGGGGGATAAAGTCCCCGCTGACTTACAACTGCTTAACTGCCAGGAATTATTGGTTAATGAATCGATTCTTACTGGCGAGTCGATGGACGCCAGCAAGCAGGCCGAACAGTTTATTACCGACGACGCGCCACTGGCAGAACAATCCAACCGCGTGTTTGCCGGTACTGTCGTCAACCATGGCCGGGGCGAGGGTGAAGTGATTGCCACTGGGGCCCGCTCGCAGATTGGGCTTATTGCAAAGGACGTTAGTGTGAGCGGAACCACCAAACCGCCGCTACTACAGCGTATCGAACGCTTTACCCTGCGGGTTTCTTATAGCGTACTGGTGGTGATTGCCCTGCTGTTTACTATTACCCTCTTAAGGGGCGAAGACCTTGCCACTGTCTTTCTGTTAGGTGTTGCGCTGGCAGTCTCCGCCATCCCCGAAGGCTTGCCTGCTGCCATTACCGTTGCCCTGGCCATTGGTATGCGACGAATGGCGAAAGTGAATGTGATTGTACGCAAGCTGATTGCGGTGGAATCTTTGGGTTCCTGCACTTATATCGCCTCCGATAAAACCGGTACCTTAACAGTCAATAAAATGACCGTTAAGAAAATAATCCTTAGTGATGGCAGCCGCTATGAGGTCAGCGGTGAAGGGATTAATGTGCACGGTGATATTCGCGACCGGGGCGGGCTTCGGGCGCAAGCGCAAGCGATAGAACCGGTTCTACTGGCCGGGCTACTGGCTAACGAGGCTGAACTATCGCCACCGGAAAATCATTCATCCCACTGGCTGGCAAGGGGTGATGGTGTCGATGTGGGATTTTTGGTACTGGCCGCCAAATACGGGTTTGAACCCCAGCAAAGACAGCATCTCTACCCTGAAATCCAGGCTATACCCTATGAATCTGAAAATGCCTACAGTGCCAGTATTAATCGCGTCAATGATAAAACCTGCCTGTTTGCCAAAGGTAGTGCGGAACGTATTCTGCCCATGTGTAGCCAATCGGCAAGGGGTACAGCGTTTAATACCAAAGCTATTGAGCGGCAAATGACCCAACTGGCCAATCAGGGCTACCGTGTATTGGCACTCGCCAGCAAAACACTGGGGGATAACAACACGAGTGGCGCAACACTGGACCCAAAATCACAATTAAAGGATCTGGATTTTCTGGGTTTGGTGGGCATGATCGACCCCTTGCGCCCGGAAGCGGTAACAGCAATAAAAGACTGCCATAACGCGGCCATTGAGGTGGGTATGATTACCGGCGACCACCCCAAAACAGCACTGGCCTTAGCGCGTCAGTTAGGGATTGCGGACCAGCACTCCGTAGCGGTAAGCGGCACTCAATTAAATGCAGCTCGGGAAAAAGGCGCAAAGGCATTTGCCAAGCTGGTGAAATCAACACAAGTCTTTGCCCGAGTAGAACCCACCCAGAAATTGCAGATTATCCAACAACTGATTAGCGATGGACATTTTGTTGCCGTTACCGGCGATGGTGTTAATGATGCCCCTGCCCTACGCCATGCCCATGTGGGTATTGCCATGGGTAAACGCGGTACCGATGTGGCCAGGGAAAGTTCAGACCTGATTATTACCGATGATAATTTTTCCTCTATTGTGCAGGGCATCAAACAGGGAAGAATTGTTTATAACAATATTCGCAAAGTGGTGTTTCTGCTTATCTCTACTGGCGCGGCTGAAATTACATTATTTATATTGAGCGTTTTATTTGGCTTTCCTATTCCGCTCTTTCCCATTCAACTACTATGGCTTAACCTGGTGACCAATGGTATCCAGGATGTGGCGCTGGCCTTTGAACCTGCCGAAGGCGATGAATTACAACAAGCCCCACGCCCACCCAAGGAAACGATTTTTAATCGCATTATGCTACAACGCATTCTGATTAATGCGGTGGTAATGGGAACACTGGCTTTTCTCGTGTTTATCTGGTCCCTGGACCAGGGGATGAGTGAACAGACGGCGCGCAATACCACTTTATTGCTGATGGTGTTATTTGAAAATGTTCATGTGCTTAATAGTCGTTCTGAATCGCGGTCTATTTTTAAGCAGGACTTTTTTGGCAATCCTTTATTATTATTTGGCATGCTGGCAGCGCAAGGTATTCATATCGCGGCCATGTATACCCCCGGCTTAAAGGATGTGCTCAATGTGGAACCAGTAACATTGGAATTATGGAGCCGTTTATTAATGATTGCGTTAATACTTATTATTGTTGATGAGATGCATAAGTTATTACTCCACCGGCACAGGCCGGTTAATCATGCAGCGAATATGCACTGGAATAACCACTGGCGTAAATATCATCCGTAGTGATTGACCTAAATCAACACCCATTCAGTCACGCTCTGTACAATCTCTGGAACAGGCCACTATTTTCATAGCAGGTTCTTAGCGGGAAAATAATGCAATGCCACAAGACCAGACATAATAGTCCACCGGATTATTTGTTATGGAGTTCGGCGGCTGTTATCGCCATACTTTATAGCCAATATCTCTGGTACCCTCATACCCTGCCTGATACCGTCTGGTATCAAACCCTGGCTTTATCGGTTTTTCAGTTAATCAATACTATGTGGTGGGGAATAGCGCTGGGGATTGTGATGGTAGCGGTATTAGCCAAAATACCACGTGAGTTTGTGATTGCCCTGCTGGGGACTAACACTGGACTTAAGGGATTGTTGCGAGCAGCAGGCGCTGGTGTGTTACTGGATTTATGTAGCCATGGCATTTTAATGGTGGCCGCCACTCTCTACCGCCGCGGCGCCAGTATTGGCCAGGTTATGGCCTTTCTTATTGCCAGCCCCTGGAATTCTTTTTCACTCACTTTCATTTTATTTGCCTTGATCGGTATTGGCTGGACGCTGGCTTTTATTGTCTTATCGCTAATGATTGCGCTTAGTGTCGGGCTGGTGTTTGAGCAGTTGCTAGCTGCCGGCAAGCTTCCGCAAAACCCTAACACCCTGGTACTACCGCCAGATTTTAAATTCTGGCGCAATGCTAAAAAAAGCCTGGCCACCGTCGTATTTGATATAAGCTTTTGCCGCAGTTTAGTTTGGGACGGTCTTAAGGAGTCAAGAATGATACTGCGCTGGATTTTTTTTGGCATCGTATTGGCAGGGCTGCTCAGAGCCTTAGTGCCACCCGATACTTTTAGCCATTACTTTGGCCCCACGGTTGCCGGCCTCGGTTTAACGGTATTAGTCGCCACCCTATTGGAAGTCTGCTCTGAAGGTTCAACGCCGATAGCAGCGGATCTATTAACCCGCGCCAATGCTCCCGGTAATAGTTTTGCATTTCTAATGTCTGGGGTAGCTACTGATTACACTGAAATTCTGGTGTTAAAAGAAACCACGCAATCCTGGAAGATGACTTTGTTGCTACCGGTATTGACGGTACCGCAGGTGGTGGTGGTTGCGTGGTTAATTAATGAAGTGACGCTGTAGGGTAATGGATTATATCTACCAAACCGTATCAAGTAACTCGCTGCTTCGCAGATTATTATCGGCCGTTACTAATTGGGCATTACAGACAATAGACGTTGCCGCAATAGGTGCATGCAATTGATCCTTGTCATTGGCCAAGCCCCCTTTACTGTAAGGCTATGCTGGCATTTTTTGCGGAAGGTTATTGACGACTATCAATAACAGGGAGGGTTCAATTTTCTTGTAGGGTAAATTGTAATCTACCCTACATTAATCCTTCCATAAAATATGGCGACACTCTAATGGCACTACCGCCTCTTGATGCCAGCCAATAATCCGCGGGGTGTAATGCCATGATGGCCGCTCTGTTTTGACGGATGCCTGATAGATAGCCCCGCCCACGCTACCAACCATCGCTGCTTTTTTTTGTAACGTTATTTTTTCAGTGGGCTGCTCGGCATAAAGTTCAACACGGACCCACTGTGCCGGTACATCACCTAAATAAATCTGCACCTCAATATCAAAACCACCCTCCCTCTCCACCAGGGATTGTTTACCCCAACGAATTTCACTCCAATGTGTATCCAGTACCCGCTGCCATTCAACCAGTGATAAAAGACACTCGGTGTTTTTTCCCCTTGAATAAAACCGCTTGGCACTATCGATATATAAACGGTCCACATACTCCCTGACCATTCGGTTAGAACTATAGGCCGGTGCCAATGCCGCCATACTGGCACGAATCCGTTGCAACCATTGCCGGGGCAAACCCTCAGTATCACGTTGATAAAAGGCGGGAATAACTTCGGTTTCTAAACGGTGATAAAGTTGTTGCGCTTCTTTTTTATCAGACTGCGGGCCAGGCTTCCCTTCAAGATCCCCTATGGCCCAGCCATAGTCCGGCTGCCAGGCCTCCGCCCACCAGCCGTCCCACTGGGATATATTTAAACCACCATTAGCCAGCACTTTCATACCGCTGGTGCCACAGGCTTCCCAACGTGATCGGGGGGTATTGATCCAGATATCGACACCCTGTACTAACTCTTGAGCTAAGGCGATATCGTAATCCGGTAAAAAGACACAGCGATCCTTTAGCGCTGGCCATTGAGAAAAGGCTACCCATTCCTGAATTAATAATTTGCCCTGATGGTCCTGCGGGTGGGCTTTTCCGGCGACAATGATTTGCACTGGACGACCGCGATTGCATAATAGACGAGCTAAGCGTTGCTTATCTTTTAGTAATAAATCCGGCCGCTTATAATCCGTAAAACGGCGAGCAAAGCCCAGTGTTAATACGTTAGGGTCCAGCACATAGTTTGCGGCTGATATGGCCTGCTCTGAAGCCCCGCGCTGAATTAAGGCTTTGGCATAGCGCTGCCTGACATAATGAATCAGGTCTGCTCGCTCTTCACATTTAAACGCCCATAAGCTGTTATCGCTTTGCCGGTCAATCGCCTGCTGCAAACCACTTAAGTCCCCCAGCCAACGGTCTTTGCCCGCCGCTTCCGTCCATAGTTGATCCGCCCAAGCGGAATCCCAGCTTGGCACATGTACGCCGTTGGTGATTTTTGAAACAGGGATATCCTCAAGCGGCCAGCGTGGATAACGAGAAGATAACATCTCTTGCATAACCCCCCGATGAGATTGGCTAACGGCATTAACCGCAATACAGCCATTTAGAGCCAGGGTTATTGGGCTAAAAAAGGGTTTATCGGTTTTGTCGTGATCGATACCCGGTGCCATTACAGATTGGGGAATGAGACTAAATTGCTGCGCATAAACGGAAAAATACTTTTCCACCATCGCTAAAGGAAAACGATCGAAGGCCGCTGCCACCGCAGTATGGGTGGTTAAAATATTTCCCGCCCGCACCAGACACAGGGCCGTAGCAAAATCTAACGACCTCTGTTGCATGACCTCCCTGACCCGCTCCAATATAACCAGGGCGCAGTGGGCTTCATTAAGGTGGCAAATATCCACCGGTAAATCCAATGCCCGCAGGGCACGCCAACCACCAACCCCCAAAGCTAGCTGCTGAATAAAACGGATTTCGGTTTCAGCCGGGTAGAGTTGGTTACAAATCCCCTGATCAGCGACGCTGTTTTGCGGGTGATTACTATCGAGTAGATACAAACGGATATGACCGACTTGTACCTGCCATAAACGCAGTAATAAATGCCTGCCCGGCAACTCGACCGCTACCTGCAACCATTCGCCGGACTCCGCCAGTACCGGTGAAATCGGTAAACTGGCCGTATCGCAGTTGGGGTATAAGGCCTGCTGCCAACCATCGCTATCCAATGTCTGGCGAAAGTAGC
Organism: Oceanicoccus sp.; assembly: GCF_029238675.1. Classification (GTDB taxonomy): domain Bacteria; phylum Pseudomonadota; class Gammaproteobacteria; order Pseudomonadales; family Dasaniaceae; genus Oceanicoccus. The sequence goes on from NZ_JAQWFR010000008.1 coordinate 59,980, forward strand.
CCTGATCAAATAGCAGACCCAAGGCTACCACGGGTACACCGAGATCACTGGCCGCCTTTAAATAATCACCGGCCAGAATTCCCAGACCACCTGCGTATAAAGGTAACGCTTCACCCAGACCATACTCCATACAAAAATAAGCGACCTGTTGTAAGGGTGCCTCCCCATGCTGTTGCTGGTACCAACCCTGTCGATTTAAATATCGTTCACGATCGCTAAGCAACCACTGTAATCTTTTTAAAAATTCTGGATCTTCCGCCAGTTGTTTAAAGCGACTACTGGGCGTGGTTTGCAAAATCGCATAGGGATTTTTTAATGACTGCCAACTATCGGGATCAATACTGCGCCAGAGTTGATCCCCCGCATGGTTCCAGCTCCAGCGAATATCATTGGCCAACTCATTCAATACCTGTAATGAGGCGGGTAGTGCTCTTTGTAATTTCAGCGTCATAGGTATAACACCTGGCGTTGATGACGCTTGGTTAGCTGCTGTAGGCGTTCTGGCAAGCCTGCGCCCAACTGCTGCCAGGCAAATTGCCAACACCAATTACCGCTGGTGGTACCCGGGGTATTTAACCGATGCCCTGCACCCAGGGCCAATAAGTCCTGTATGGGGATAATCACCAGTCTGGCATCGGAGGCCAGGGTATAGTCAATCAGGGACCAGGGCATAGATAGCGTGGGCCGGTTAATCAGGGTATCCACCCTCTTCTGCATGCTCGGCGCCAGGGCTTGGTACCAGGCCAGCGTAGTATCGTTATCATGGGTGCCGGTATAGACGACCGTATTTTTATGATGGTGTTGTATAAGATAAGGATTGTTATCGCCGCCATCAAAGGCAAACTGCATTACGGCCATACCCGGTAACTGAAACCGTTGACGCAACTGGCGAACAGCTTCTGTAATAAAACCTAAATCTTCTGCCACTAGAGGTAAGTGACCAAAATGCTGCTGCAGCGTTTGCAGTAACTGCAGGCCCGGTGTCTTTTGCCAATGTCCTGCCAGGGCATGGCCGGCATCCATAGCAATTTCCCAGCAGGCATCCAAACCACGAAAATGATCAATTCGTATCAGGTCATAAAGTTCCATCTGTGTAGCCAGGCGTTCAATCCACCATTGAAAACCATCCTCCTGGTGTTGCGGCCAGTTATAGACCGGCGTTTCCCATAGTTGCCCGCAAGCGGAAAAATAATCTGGCGGTACACCGGCCAGTACAGTGGCGGCACCGTGGCGGTTAACCCGAAAATAGTGCCGGTTGGCCCAAACCTCTGCACTATCGTGGGCAACAAACAAAGGCATATCACCAAAGAGCAAAATACCACGACGATGGGCATAGGTTTTTATTTGCTGCCATTGGCTATAAAAAATACATTGTTCAAATTTTACTTGTTCAATTTGCCGGTACAGCGTTTGTTCAATCTCGCCCAGTGCGGCTGGTTCACGGTCACGTAGCGCTGGTTCCCAGTCCATCCATGCTGCGCCCTGGTGGTAACGGCCAATGGCGGTAAACCGTGCAAAGTCCTTGAGCCAGTCGTGATGCTGGTGAATAAAGACCTGATAGCTATGGTGATAAGCATGGGTGGGCTGCTCGTTAAATTGTTCAAAGGCTTGTTGCAAACAGGCCAGTCGAAACTCGCTGATACTGGCAAACTGCCCTGCTTTCAACGTGTCAGATAACCACCCCATATCACGCAACCATTGCAGGTCAATTAATAGGGGGTTGCCCGCATGAGAGGAAGTACATAAATAGGGCGAAAGGTCTTTGTGGGTTGGCCCAAGGGGTAAAATCTGCCAAACGCTCATACCCGATGCCGCCAAAAAATCAATAAACCGGCAGGCTCCGCCAAAATCCCCAAGACCCTGATTATCCTCCGCAGGCAACGAGGTTACCGGTAACAGCACACCGGCCCGGCGGGTATCTAACACTTCTGTCTTATTAGCAGCCATTAGTGGCTACCTTTACGCATCACGCCGCCATGCAAGGGGCTCCCACTGCCGTGGGTAAAGACCTCAATTAAATAGGCGGGAGGCTCCAAACCCAGGCACTGGTAACAATTGGCCAGGTGCATTCTAAACAGGCGATCAAAATCACTGACGGTGGCAGCGGGATTATAATCACCGAACCACCAAAACCAATCGGAGCTTTCGCAGATAGCCAGTTGCTGCTCTGCCAATGCCCGCTGGCCTGCGGTTAAATGCCCCTCGGCAATGACCCGGTCATAACTCTGTTTGGCATCCACCAACATATCCCAGGCGCGATTCTTTTGTTGATCGCCAATCCATGTGGAGAAAGTGCCATAAACCCAGCTACCTGCCACCAGTTGTTGCAGCGTGGCAACACGCTGCCCGGCATCGCGAGTCGCATCAGCCAATGTGGTGAGTTGCAAGTTGGGGTGATCTGTTATGGATCGGTAAAGTCCCTGCAAAAAGTAATAGGCATTATCCGGGTAATGTTCCCAAGCATTTTCACCGTCGAGAATAATACTAACGACGGCGTCCTGTTTTATGGCCGGATTGTTTGCAATAGCTTCCAGTCGATCAATAAAATTGGCCACGGCATCATCCCCGTGCCAATCGGAATAACTAAAGCCAATTAAATCCGACAATTCATCATCACGAAAAAAACAAAGGGTCTTGTTCTCTTTAAGTTGATAAGGCTGGTATAGAAAGGTGGCTTTATCATCAGGCAGAGGCTTATTTTCAAGGGCTAAGCTATGCCGTAATACACTTTCACCACTGGCCGTCCATTCAAATTCAAACTGATCTAACAAGGCCACTGCAGTATCACTGATACCCCCTTCAGATAACCAACAACCCACCGGGCGGCAAGCAAAATAGTGTTCAAAGGTATCCAGACCCTGTTGCAGTTGCCAACGGGCCCGCTCTTCGCCTCCCGGATAATGATTGGCAACGGGCATCGTGATATCGGGGATGGATTGGCGGGCGCTCTGCATATCAATCAGCAAAGGCATTATCGGATGGGCGTAGGGTGACATGGAGAGTTCAATCTGGCCCTGTTCCATCAATTGTCGATAGCGGCCTATTAACGATGACAGATTATGACCGATAATCGCTAGCAGTTCACGGCGGTCATGGTAGCTAAAGTGGTGCCCTTTACGGATGAGTTTTTTAACCTTGCGGTGACTACGGCGTACGGTTTCACCCAGCCAGGCCAGGTGATACCACATCAACAGATCAATAAAATACTGGCTATTAAGGTAGCCTATTTGATCGGGGTGATCGCTAAACCATTGCCCCAGTTCCGCCAGCCGCTGGTAAGGGGGAAAACGTGCTATCAAGCGCTGTTCGTTAACCCGTAAACAGGCTTTTATCAGGCCGTGGCGATAATCATTCGCCGCGGGCAAAACAGGGTTAACCAAGGCATTAAGCAAGCTATCTTTAATGACCATATTAGCACTAAAGTAGCGCTGTACCTGTTGGCTGTAATCGTCAATCTGTTGCAACAGTATGGGGGCAAAGTTAATCACCGTACGCGCCTGCGGGTTGCGCTCAAGGTGAGCCACCATATCGACGTAGTCTTTGATGGCGTGTAGATAAGTCCAGGGTAACTGGTATTCACCCTGCCGATGGTCACGGTAATCCGGCTGGTGCATATGCCAGCAAAATACCACTTTGAGTGTTGGTATATCAGCCAACATGCAACCCCCGCCAACTACTATTCAAGAATTCGTCATTCCCGCGAAGGCGGGAATCCAGCACTGTAGATCTCCACCTACGCGGGGATGACAGGTTAGGAACGTTGTGCTATTAGCGAATAATTTTGTCTGGAAGATATTGACCGCCATCAATAGGCAAGGCATTTTGTGAGTTAGTTTGCTACTTATGAACTCACAACTTCCTCCTCCGATTACAGCCACCGATAAACCACTAAAAGTGCTATTCGCCAGCAGTGAAATTTATCCACTGGCTAAAACGGGAGGGCTGGCGGATGTCGCCTTTAACCTGCCTAAAACTCTAGCAACACTGGGGGTTGATATTCGATGGGTTATGCCGGCCTATAAGGAGGCGTTAGACCTATTGAAGCAACAGCCTATAAAGTCCATAGCCCTAAACGGGATAAGCCTGCTTGAAACCACATTACCGGAAACCAAACTCACCCTGTGGCTGGTGGACGCCCCTGGATTGTTTGATCGTTCAGGAGGGCCCTATGGGGATGCCAGCTCGGCAGGCTGGCCGGACAACGCAGAACGCTTTTATCAGTTTTGCCAAGTGATTAGCGATATGGCCCTGGGCAGGGCAACACTGGATTGGCAACCCGACATTGTTCATTGCAATGACTGGCATACCGGTTTGGTACCTGCATGGCTTCGTCAGCACCCGCAAGCCCCTGCCACGATATTTACGGTGCATAACGCGGCCTACCAAGGTCTGTTTCCTTATTCCACTTTTGTTAATCTTGGTTTGGACCCCGCTCTCTGGCGCTTTGATGCGCTGGAATTTCACGACCAACTTTGTTTTATCAAAGGCGGTTTAATGTTTGCGGACTGGCTAACAACCGTTAGCCCAAATTACGCCAGGGAATTAACCCAACCCTTAACCGGTAGCGGCCTGGATGCGATTTTCAGGTATCGCCAGGATACCTTTAGCGGTATCTGCAATGGTATTGATACGACCGAGTGGAACCCTGAGCATGATCATTATATTTCCCAAACCTATGACGAGAAAACGCTGAATGATAAGCCCTTGAATAAGGGTGAGCTGCAAAAAAAATTTAACCTTGAGCAAAACCCTAACCATTGTGTATTGGGCTGGGTGGGACGGCTAAGCGAACAAAAAGGGATTGACCTACTGCTGGATAGTTTGGGGGAATTAATAAAACTGCCGATTCAACTGGTTTTACTGGGCCGTGGTGATGCCCGTTATGAACAGGCCTTAGTAAGCTGGGCACAAAAACACCCCCAACAAATAGCCGTAAAGATTGACTATAAAGACGCGCTGGCTCACCAGATTATTGCCGGCGCAGATTTTTTTTTAATGCCTTCGGGCTTTGAACCCTGCGGTCTAACGCAAATGTATAGCCAGCGCTATGGCACCCCGCCCATTGCCAGCAACGTTGGCGGTCTGGTGGATACCGTGGTTAATATCACTACCGAGAGCCTGTCGGCGGGCACAGCCTCGGGTATTTTATTTTCACCCCACAATCAGAACAGCCTGTTATCGGCCATCAAATCTGCTATCAGATTATATAAGAATCCTGAAACCTATCGAGTGGTGCAACAAAACGCTATGAGTAAAGATTTTTCCTGGCAGCGCAGTGCACAACATTATAAGGCTATCTACCAGCATATAACCGCCTCTGCCGGAGTAAACCGTTATGAACGATACTATTAATAAACTATTGCAACAGATTCGCGAACTGGAACAGCAAATTGAAGAGGCGCTATACCAACGGGCCGAACAGTTACGCTACCGAATATATAATGGTCGGGTTATCTTTGAGCGGGAAGTCTTATCGCTGCATCGCAGTCTAAAGGTTGGCGCGCTGGACTATATCAGGCGAGCCCGATGGGCGGTGATACTGACGGCGCCAGTGATTTACTCGCTGATTGTCCCTTTTGTTGTTCTCGATATTGCGGTTAGCTTATATCAGGCTATCTGTTTCCCGATTTATAATATACCCAAAGTTAAACGCAGCGACTTTTTAAGTTTTGATCGATTTAAACTGCGCTATTTAAATAGTATAGAAAAAATTAACTGCGCCTACTGCAGCTATGGCAATGGTATTGCCGCCTATGTGCAAGAAGTGGCTGCACGGACTGAACAATATTGGTGTCCCATCAAAAATGCCAAACTCAAAAAAGGCATGCATCATCGCTATTGTTTATTTACCGATTATGGTGATGCGGAGCAATATCGGCAGCAGCTAAAAACCATTAAACAAAATTTTTCGGATAATGATTGACAGGTTTTGATAAGACCCGCACTACCAAACCTGGCGGGTGTGAAGTTGGGCAGCTCCGGCCACGGTATATTTTCCTCCTAGCCGCAATAACTTATAGGGTGGATTGTAATCCCCCCTACAACAGTTCGGTCTTTTATATGGGCCACTCTACCGCTGTAAAAGTATTTATTGTTGACCCCCGTCAATTCTATAAACGACAAGCACTTTATGGTTTCCGGGACTGCCACCATTTTTCAATAAGGAGCAAACCCATGTATCCATCCACACTGATTAAATTACTATTGATACTGCCACTACTTGTATTTGGCCTAAGTGGCTGTGAGCGAGGTGGAGTGGCTTCAGGCAAGGGGTTTAGTTTGCCATCCGGTAGTCTTGCAACAGGCAAAGCCGTTTTTCTTTCGTTTAACTGTTTAGCCTGCCACACCATTAAGGATGTAGAAGACCCCTTTATCAATAATCCAGCCCTGAAAAAAGACATTAACCCGCCTATCCAGCTCGGCGGTTATGTGGACAAACCCATTACTTATGCAGAATTATTGACTTCTATTATTAACCCTTCTCACAAACTGGCAAAAACTTATAAACCGGAAGAAGGTGATGATAGCGACCTGTCTCCTATGCGCAATTACAACGATGTATTGACCGTGACTGAACTGATCGACCTGGTGGCTTTTCTTGAGTCCCACTATGAGCTGGAGCCTTATCAGGCCTATCGATACAGAACCTACCCTCGCTACCCTTATTAGAGTGGTCTTGCGATGAAGCATCTTCTGGCTATCCTGCTGCTATTATTATTGCTGTTTATTTTATTGGCAGCCAGGTCTGGTACTGATTCGGTTTGGCTAATTGATATTAAAGGTGCGATTGGCCCAGCCACCGCCGACCATATGATTCGCGGTCTGGACAAAGCGCAACAAGCTGACGCCAGCCTGGTGATATTGCAAATTGATACGCCGGGTGGATTGGATGCTTCTATGCGACAAATCGTCAAAGCGATTTTAGCGACCGATATTCCAGTGGTAGGTTATGTGGCGCCCAATGGCGCAAGAGCGGCCAGCGCTGGTACCTATATTCTCTATGCCTGCCCTATTGCCGCGATGGCGCCCGCCACTAATTTAGGCGCAGCAACACCCGTACAAATGGGCACACCCACCCTGCCCACCTTCCCCACCGATAAACAGGAAGACAATAAAACCGAAGCCGATAACGAACCGGGGCTACCTCTCACTGATGCCTTCCAACGCAAAGTGGTTAACGATGCTACGGCTTATATAGAAAGTCTGGCCCAGTTGCATGGGCGCAATCAAGCATGGGGCGTGCAGGCGGTGCGTGAGGGTGCCAGCTTAAGTGCGCAGGAGGCGCTGGATTTACAGGTTATTAATCTACTTGCCGACGATCTCGATGATTTATTACAACAACTGAATGGTCAAACACTGTTAGTTAACGGTAACAAAATCATGGTAGAGACTGAGCACGCGAAGATTTATCAACACCCTATCGATTGGCGCAGTGATTTTCTCTCGGTGATTACCGACCCCAATATTGCCTATATATTAATGCTGATCGGCATTTATGGATTGATTTTTGAGTTTTCCAATCCCGGTTTTGCGGTACCCGGTATTCTGGGCGCTATCTGCATTATGCTGGCGCTGTATGCCTTCCAGCTTTTACCGATTAGTTATGCAGGGCTGGGTTTAATTATTTTTGGCATGGGTTTAATGGTTGCCGAAGCCTTTGCCCCCAGCTTTGGCATTCTCGGTATTGGAGGGTTAATGGCCTTTGTTATTGGCTCCGTGATTTTGATGGATACCGAGCTGCCGGGTTATCAAATTGCCCTGCCGGTCATTATTGCCTTTACCTCCTTTAGTGGCCTGTTATTAATCGCTGCCCTTGGGCTGGCATTAAAAGCCCGCAGGCAAACGGTTGTCACCGGCCTGGCCCACTTAAAAGGCATGCCTGCGGTCGTTAGCAAAATGTTGGATAAGCAAGCCATGGTGCACCTGCAAGGCGAACAATGGCAGGTACGCTGTGATCAACCTTTATCGGTCAACGACAAGGTGACTGTGCTTGAAACCGATGGCGTAATTTTAACAGTCAAAAAAACAACGGGAGCATAACCATGGAATTTTATATGGATTTTTTCACTCTCACCCTGGCACTGATGATAGTCGTGCTGTTGATCTCGATTTTCCGGGTGCTGCGGGAATATGAGCGCGGGGTTATTTTTCTTTTAGGCCGCTTCTATAAAGTCAAAGGCCCGGGCCTGATTATTGTTATCCCCCTGCTACAACAAATGGTCAGGGTCGATTTACGCACCGTGGTCATGGATGTACCCACTCAGGATGTTATCTCCAGGGATAATGTCTCAGTCAAAGTGAATGCCGTGATTTATTTTCGAGTAGTCGATCCGGAAAAATCCATTATTCAGGTAGAGAATTTTTTTGAAGCCACCAGTCAACTGTCACAAACCACCCTGCGCTCGGTGCTGGGCCAGCATGAACTGGACGATATGCTGGCAGAACGAGAGACGCTCAATACTGATATCCAAATGATCCTCGACAAGCAAACCGATGCTTGGGGCATTAAAGTCGCCAATGTTGAAATCAAGCATGTCGATCTGGATGAAAGTATGATTCGTGCCATTGCCAAGCAGGCTGAAGCAGAAAGGGAACGCCGTGCCAAAGTCATTCATGCGCTGGGGGAATATGAAGCTTCAGAGAAATTGCTAGATGCCGCAAAGGTTTTAGCCAAGCAGGATCAGGCTCTGCAGCTACGTTATCTACAGACATTAGTTGAGTTGGCCGGTGATAAAAGTTCGACCATTGTTTTCCCGATGCCCATTAACCTGATGAAACATTTTAATCAACCTTAGCACAGCTGCACTGGCCGATAACCCCAGGGGTGATCTGCAAACAGGGGTGATCTGTAAAGGGAGTGATCGGTAATGTGGCGCTGGATACGATAGGTAAACACTTGAAGCGCGATATTGGTGATTTGTTTATTTGAACCCTTCCTCTAGGCCACCAAGTTTCTACCCCAGCCTCACTAAGTGGTAGAAGCCATTGTGTAGTGGTCCTGTTTTATTACCGGCACTGCTTACACGACGCAGGTATATATAGCCGAGGGCTAAAAAGGCCAGATAACCGGCACAACTAACACCGTAGTTATGCCCACCATAATCGTCAACGGTAAGCCGATTTTCATAAAATCACTAAAGTGGTAGTTACCTGGCCCATAGACCATCAAGTTAGTTTGATAACCAATTGGCGTAGCAAAACAGGTAGAGGCGGCAATCATTAATGTTACTGCAAAGGGGAGTAAATCCACCCCCAGCTGCTGGCTGGCCGCAATAGCTATTGGAAAGATTAATACCGCAGCAGCCAAGTTTGAGATCACTGCCGAGAAACCCGCCGTTAATACAAACAAGGCGACCAGGGTGGCGGTTGGCGAATGGGCTGCTATACCGATCAGGCCTTCTGCAATAACGGTAGCTGCACCTGTTTTCTCCAGAGCGCCACCGAGACCAATTGAGGCAGCTATCACTAATATAACCTGCCAATTCACACTTTCTCTAGCGTCCTGCACTTTGACACAGCGGGTAATTATCATTAAGCCAGCGGCCAGCAGTGCTGCCTTAAACATACTCAATATACCCAACGCCACTGTAATCACCATAGCCAGCATAATTGCGGCAGCCAGGTTACGCTGCTCGTGCCTGACTGGACGGGAGTTTTCAATTTCACTGACCAATAAAAAGTTTTTACTGTAACGCTGCTGACCAACAAACTGGTCATGAGTTTCAAGCAGTAAAGTATCACCAGGCTTTAAATAAATATCACCAATTTTGGTTTTTATACGCTCACCATCACGAGCAACAGCAATAATAGCGGCGCTATATATATTTCTAAAACGCATATCTTTAATGGATTTACCCAACTGCGGAAAATTGCGGGAAATAACCACTTCTACCAAACAGCGAGCATGGGCACCGCTGTTTAATTTAAACACCTGTTTCTCAGCAACTTTTAATCCATGGATATTTTTCAGGTCGACAACAGAGCGAACATCCCCAGCAAAAATTAAATGATCGCCGGCTAATAGCATTTCATTGGGGGACACGGCTGTCATCAATCGACCATCGCGATCTATTTCTACCAAAAACATTCCCGGCAACTGTCGCAAACCAGCCTCTTCGATACTCTTGCCCACTAAAGGACTATCCGCCTCAACTTCCATCTCCACAATATATTCGCGAGCATCACCAAAGACCTGCTGATCTTTTTCACCGCGATGCGGCAGCAACCAGCGGCTAAAACCGATAGTAAAAGCAACAACAACAATCACGCAGGGAATACCCACCCAGGCAAGGTCGAACATGCTCAGGCCGCTATCTCCACTGTGGGTGGTTAACATGCCATTAATCACAAGGTTGGTACTGCTACCCACCAATGTACAGGTGCCACCAACAATAGCTGCATAGCTAAGAGGCATCATTAACTGCGAGACACTAAGGTTATTACGCTTAGCCCAATCGGTAACGGCCGGCACCATCATAGCCACAACCGGTGTGTTATTTAGCATGGTACTTAAGGCAGCTACGGGCAGCATTAAGCGAAATTGTGCGGTAGCGATATTTTTGGGGCGCCCCAATAAACTATTGGAGACCCACCCTACTACACCGGTTTGCGCCAACCCCCTGGCCACAACAAATAGCACGGCAACGGTTGCCATCCCCTCATTGGACATACCTATCAAAGCTTCCGCAGGGGTAATAATATTTAATAGCGTCAGTAAAGCAACACCGGCCACCAAAATGGCATCGGCCGGGTAGCGGGAAAAAACCAACAAACCAAAACAAAAAGCGATTACCGCCAATGTTTGAATTGCTTCTGGAGTTAAAGCCATGGTCACTATCGTTTACCTTGTCCTTAGCTTGCGTAGAACTGATTAAAGCGATCAATAAATGTCTGTAACTGGTCAGCCGGTAAATCATTAACACCTGCAGCTGCTGCACGACCACCGCCAGTCGGAAAACTGCGGCACAGTTCATCGGCGCCGGTTTTATTGTCTAAAGGTGCCCGTATACTGATTAAATAATTGCCATTGGCTTTAACGGTTAATACCGCATGGGCGCGGCCAGGTGTACCATTGGCGAGGTCATTACTATAAACACCGCTCACTCTTCTCGCCCATGCTTCATTAGGCAAAATATAGGCGGCGACTGAATCATTGACAAATTCTGGCTGCAAGCTTGCAGCGGAGGCCATATCAGAATTATAGCCGTTCTCCAGTTTTTCAAAACTTTCGCGGCTATCATTGATAAAACCGAAGGGGCTGGCATGAACACTAACCTGTCGATAAAGCGCTTCAGGGGTGAAGTGCAAATCCTCCAGATTGGAACCATAGCCATTGTAGTTAATATAAATACCGAGGTTTTCCAAGCTGGTTAAATCCTGCTCGGATAAATTTAGCGGCTTAGCTAAAACGTTAGCGCTGTTTTTTAAGTTATCACCAAAGGCACCAGTGATAGCCCATTCAACAAACTGACCTTTTAAATGGTTATTGATCAATATGCTGGTACAGACATCGGCGGCGGGGTTAATGATTGCCGTCAGTTTGTCACTTTCTGGAATATCACCGGCAAAGTGGTGGTCCACATAAAACACTTCCGCTCCAGCAGCCAATGCTTTATTCAAGCCTTCGCGGTTTTTATCCAGGGAGACATCCAAAACGGTAACTTTATCACCAGCCTTGGCATCAATTTTACCCATCAACTGTATATCGCGCTTTACTCCAGTAACCAGAGTGCTTTCAATGGGGTCAGCATTACGTAATTGAGTAAGGGCGCAAATGCCATCGGCATCGCCATTAAAAAGATCGATATGGGCCACAGTAAAAATTCCTACTAACAATGCTAAAAAGTTGGTTATTGTTATAAGTACTAGCTTAACACAGCAGCAGGTTTTGACATCAATAAATAAAGGGAATACGACCACCCAGCAAGGGTATCGCAAAAGCCGAAATTACTGTCATTCCCGCGCAGGCGGGAATCCAGACTGCATGCTTATGCTGTTATTTCCGCTAAAGCGGAAATCTACAGCGCTGGATTCCCGCCTGCGCGGGAATGACGCGGTGAAGTTTAAAACCGATTACTTGAGACTGATATGCTCTCGGTTCTTATTGAGTAAAGATTCACCAATACCTTTGACGGCGGTTAATTCTTCAACGGCTTTAAACGGCCCATAGCTTTCACGGTAGGCAACAATGGCCTGTGCTTTGCTATCACCCACACCCTTAAGGGAAGCGGATAAGGTTGCCGCATCAGCGGTATTAATATTAACAGGCCTTTGCGGCTCAACGGCTAAAGCCGATGGCGAAAAAACAAAACCAGAAAAAATCAAATAAAGAGATAAGAAAAAATAACGGAATATACGCATGATAACGCTCCTTGTTTGTCAGTTAATTAGTCCATTAAACGGGTAAGATCCCGCTCACCCGAAGGATGTTACCACAGCTATTAAAAGTGGCAACACCTGGGTAATATTTTTTCAACTTAGCTGCTGATTAATAGCTGCCAGTGCAGCGAGAGGATCAGCATGCTGGGTAATAGGACGACCAATCACTAAATAACTGCTGCCCGATGCCATCGCTGAAGACGGCGTTGCCACACGGCGTTGGTCACCCTGCTCGGCATTGGCGGGACGGATGCCCGGTGTGACTAATTGAAAATCATCACCGATTTCTTTTCTTAGTATTTCTGTTTCTTTAGCGGAACAAACTACACCATCCAAACCGCAGTCTTTGGTCAGGCGAGCCAGACGAACCACCTGGTCGATGGGCTCGCAGTCTAAACCAATACCCTGTAAATCCTGTTGTTCCATACTGGTTAATACGGTGACTGCTATCAGTGAAGGCGCTGATTGGTAGTTGGCTAAAGCTTCTTTTGCGGCTTCCATCATTCTGGCGCCCCCGGAGGCATGGACATTCACCATCCACACCCCTAAATCTGCCGCGGCTTTTACCGCACCGGCAACGGTGTTGGGAATATCATGAAATTTAAGGTCGAGGAAGACATCAAAACCACGATCCTGAATACTGCGAACAACCTGGGGGCCACAATGGGTAAATAATTCTTTGCCTACTTTTAACCGGCACTGACTGGGATCCAGTTGGTCAGCCAGGGCTTCTACAGAAGCCAGGTCGGAATAATCCATAGCCACAATAACGGGGGATGTTGTTGTCATAGGTGCTCTCTTATTTAATGTTATAGCTTAATCGCCTTCAGCGCCGCGTATGGCTTTAATCTGGCCCCATTGGTTGCAACCGGGGCATAACCAATGCAAACGCTTGCCAGAAAAACCACAGTGATGACACTGGTATTGGGGTTTGCTTTGCATTAGCTGCTCGATTAATAGCTGCAAAATGGTCAGGTTTTCTTTGGGTTGGCCGGAGGTATTGGCGATATGAAACTCAACCAATTTCGCCAAACCCTTCAGGGAAGGCCTTTTCTTTAATTCTTTACCCAAAAAGTCTGCCGCCGCTGGCATGCCCTTTTTGGCGTTAATATCGTCCACCAGATTGAGCAAAATAGTGGCGGAGGGATAGATATCCAGACTCTCCAGCATATAGCGGTAAAAACCCTCGTTATCTCCCAGACGCTCAAAACTTGCGCGTAATAGATCAATAGTCTCCGGGATAAACGCCGGGTCCTGCTCCCGAACTTTACGCAGGTTTTTTATCGCCCTGTCATAATGACCAGTGCGAAACTCAATATCGGCCATCAATAAAGAGGCACGAACACAGTTACGATCGTAAGACAGTGATTTTTTTAGCTGGGCACGGGCTGAATGGTAGTCGTTTTTCACTAATGAGAGTTCGGCCAGTTCGCAACAGTAGTGGGACAATGCCGCCGGGACAGTTTTATCGACCGGGGGAGACGCCTTTAAAAGCGAACGCCTGGGCAGTAACTGCTCGGCAATATCTATAGCCTGTTGCCACTCTTTTTCGTCTTTATAGATTTCCAGCAGATGATGCATGGCCGTTTCTTTTAGCTCGGGCGCTTCTTTGATCAGGTCTTGCAACAGACGCTCGGCCCGGTCCAGTAAACCGGCGCTAATAAAGTCGCGGGCCAATTCCAAATGCGCCTGGTGTAAATGCACTCTGGGTAAGCTTGGCCGGGATAACAAGTTTTGGTGAATACGGATAGCGCGCTCAACCTCACCCTTGCGGCGCATTAAATTGCCTACGGCGATATGGGTTTCAAGAGTTTCACTATTGACCTCCAGCGCTTCGATAAACGCATCCAAAGCACCATCGGGCTGGTCATTAATCAGGAAGTTCAAGCCTTTATAGTATTGATGATGCAAGGCAGCACCATCATCGCCAGAAGCTACACGCACACGCCGCCCCAGCCACCAACCGATGGCGATAGCGGTAAATACCAGCAGTAATTGCCAGAGGTCGGCCATAATTAGCTCTTGCTGCCTTTGTTAGGTTTAGCGGTGATAGGTGCCCTGAAATCGGCGGTGCGAAGGTTTGCCAGCTCTTTCTCACGTTTATCCAGTTTGCGTTGCAGTAACAAGCCCTGGCTTTTGAGTCGGATAATGGCAGCACTGCTGACCAGCAGGCCGACTATACCGCCTGTAGCAAAGGCCAGTAGTACCCAAAGTGATACACGTTGCTCAGGTAATTGGATAATCAGTAGGTCCAGCGCGGCTTTATCGGTGTTTTGAATGGAGAATAGAACCCCAAAAGCCAGTACGACTATCAATAAGCAACCAACTAATAAACGCTGTAACGAGCGCACCATTTAACCCCTCTCGAATTCTCTATCCCTGTCATCCCCGCGACCCAGCGCTGTAAATTTCCGCCCCAGCGGAAATAACAGCATAAGCATGCAGGCTGGATTCCCGCCTTCGCGGGAATGACAGGGGTGTGGTAGACATAAAATAACGGCCCAAAAAAAACGGTATAGCCATAGGACCATACCGTTCATATTCAGTTTCTGCAATATGGCGCTAAGGCCACTCTATCGAACAGATCAACCTCGCTGCAGACTCTCGTTAACTCGCTCGCGCATTTCCTTGCCGGGCTTGAAGTGAGGGACATATTTACCACTCAACTCAACGGTTTCGCCCGTTTTAGGGTTACGGCCTTGGCGAGGCTCCCGATAATGCAGCGAAAAGCTGCCAAAACCACGGATTTCTATCCGCTCGCCGGTCGCCAATGTCTGCGACATTTGCTCAATAACTGTCTTAACTGCTAACTCTACATCCTTAAGGGACAACTGAGTTTGCCGTGACGCAATGCGCTCTATAAGCTCAGATTTTGTCATATCCACTACCCGTTACTTATTCCCAGACTTACTAACTAGGACAAGAGTAGCACCGGATAGCGATATGCGCTAATTATTAATAGGGGAAAAATTCACCCCCATCAACAACTTAGCGCAAACCGTGAACTAGCACAGGCTATATTGCGAAAATCGGAATCTTACTCGTTACCGCCCATTTGGGCCTTGATCAGGTCACCAATGGTGGCAGGAGCAGTAGCTTCTGCTTCAGATTCTTTGTGCGCTTTAATGGCTTCTTTCTCATCAGCCATGTCTTTAGCCTTAATAGACAGTGCAATAGTGCGATTCTTACGATCAACAGTAATGATCTTAACTTCGACTTCTTCACCTTCTTTCAGGGCGTTGCGAGCATCTTCAACTTTGTCGCGGCTGATTTCAGAGGCTTTCAAGGTGCCTTCGATATCGCCAGATAAGGTGATGATGGCAGCTTTAGCGTCCACTTCTTTGATGGTGCCTTTAACGATAGAGTTCTTATCGTTTTCAGTCACGTAGTCATTGAATGGATCATCTTCTAACTGCTTGATACCTAAAGAGATTCTCTCGCGCTCAGGATCTACAGACAGGATAACAGTCTCAATCTCATCGCCTTTCTTGTACTTGCGAACGGCGTCTTCGCCCGTCTCGTTCCAAGAGATGTCAGACAAGTGAACCAGACCGTCGATAGCACCATCCAGACCGATAAAGATACCGAAGTCAGTAATAGACTTAATAGCACCAGAGATCTTGTCGCCTTTGTTGAACTGACGGCCAAAGGCATCCCATGGATTTTCCATGCACTGCTTGATACCCAGAGAGATACGACGACGTTCTTCGTCGATATCCAGAATCATCACTTCCACTTCGTCACCTAAGTTAACAACCTTAGATGGGTGGATGTTCTTGTTCGTCCAATCCATTTCAGAGACGTGAACCAGACCTTCAACACCTTCTTCGATCTCGGCGAAACAACCGTAATCAGTCAGGTTAGTGATAGTGGCCTGCACACGAGCGCCTTCTGGATAGCGACCAGTGATAGATACCCATGGATCTTCACCCAGCTGCTTAAGGCCAAGAGAAACACGGTTACGCTCACGATCAAATTTCAGGACTTTAACGTCGATTTCGTCACCCACATTAACGATTTCTGATGGGTGCTTGATGCGTTTCCAAGCCATATCAGTGATGTGCAATAGGCCATCAACACCGCCCAAGTCAACAAAAGCACCGTAGTCAGTCAGGTTCTTAACGATACCCTTAACAGACTGACCTTCTTGTAGAGTAGCCAGCAGCTCATCACGCTCGGCACTGTTAGCATCTTCCATAACAGCACGACGTGAAACAACCACGTTGTTACGCTTCTGGTCTAGCTTAATAACTTTAAATTCCAGCTCTTTGCCTTCCAGGTGAGTCGTCTCACGTACTGGACGAACATCTACCAAAGAACCGGGTAGGAATGCGCGGATAGAATTAACGTCAACAGTAAAACCACCTTTAACCTTACCGTTGATAACACCGATAACTGACTCTTCACCAGCATAAGCGGCTTCAAGTACTTTCCAGGCTTCAGCGCGCTTAGCTTTTTCGCGGGACAGTTTGGTAGCACCCCAACCGTCTTCAACCGCTTCTAGCGCAACCTGTACTTCGTCACCAACTTCTAATGAAAGCTCACCGCTCTCACTAACAAATTCGCTGCGTGGGATAACGCCTTCTGATTTCAGGCCAGCGTGAACTGTGACCCAATCGCTATCGATATCAATAACTACGCCGGTTACGATTGAACCTGGCTTCATATCGATAGTATTTAAACTTTCTTCAAATAAATCCGCAAAACTTTCCATTACTCTATATACCTGTTTTAAAGCTGGCAGAAAAACCTGACTTTTTGGAAGTCGGGGGGTTTTCGCTACCCTCCATAGGACCAGCTCCTATGGGCCATTTACAAAAAATCCATCCGAAGCGACAGCTGGAGTCTCGCCACGAATGGAACATTAAATCTATTGGAATCAAACAGTTAGGATGGTGCTCTTGACCGTATCCAGTACTTGCTTAAACACATCCTCTATCGCAGTGCCGGTGCTGTCGATCACAATGGCATCGTCAGCGGGCTTTAGCGGCGCTACCGGGCGGTTCATATCCCGCTCATCGCGCAGTTGGATGTCCTCCAAAAGGGCGGCGAGATTAACACTTTCCCCCTTGGCTTTCAACTGCTTAAAGCGCCGCTCTGCCCGTTCTTCGGCGGAGGCAACCAGATAGATTTTAACCGGGGCGTCGGTGAAGATAATCGTGCCCATATCACGGCCATCGGCGACCAGGCCAGGGGCTTTGGCAAAACCTCTTTGCAAGGCCTTTAAAGCGTCTCGAACCGGGTTATGGATGGCCACATAAGAAGCTAGCGTGCCGGTGGTTTCAGAGCGGACTTCGTTGCTAATATCTTCGCCGTCTAATAGGACGGCTGAAGGCTCTCCCGGCTCGCCGGGGTGGAACTCAACATCAAGATCGGCAGCCAAATCCGCCAACGCGGTGGCATCATCAAAAGGCACGCCTTTACGCTCTGCCGCCAAACCGACAATCCGGTATAAAGCACCACTATCAAGCAAGTGCCAGCCAAGCTCTTTCGCTAATAACTGGCAAATAGTGCCTTTACCAGAACCGCTGGGGCCATCAATGGTAACTACAGGGGCGGTTTTCATATCAGGCACAGATATTTCCAAATAACTCAAAATAGGTGGGGAAAGTTTTAGCGGTACAGCCGGGGTCATTAATAGTAATCGCTGCATCACCCATAGCGGCTAGCGAAAAGCACATAGCGACACGGTGGTCATCATAGGTATCAATAGCGGCAGAAATGACTTTGGCGGGAGGCGTGATTTCAATAAAGTCCTGCCCCTCTACAACCTCGGCTCCCACTTTTCTTAACTCGGTGGCCATTGCCGTCAAACGATCGGTTTCTTTGACGCGCCAGTTATAGACATTACGGATTTTAGTGGGGCCATTGGCAAATAAAGCGGTAGTCGCAATGGTCATTGCTGCATCGGGAATATGATTCAGGTCGACATCCACACCATTCAGCTTACCCTTTGTTGCTTCTATATAATCTTCGCCATAGCTAATTTCGGCACCCATTTGTGCCAGCACATCGGCAAAGCGAATATCCCCCTGCACAGAGTTTTTGCCCACACCGTAAACTCTTACGGTACCGCCACCAATGGCAGCCGCCGCCAAAAAGTAAGAAGCAGAGGAAGCATCCCCTTCCACCATAATCTCGCCGGGCGAAAGATAAGCTTGCCCGCCAGCAACCGAGAAGCTCTGGTAATCATTGTTAGTAACGTTAACCCCAAACCTGGCCATGAGATCCAGAGTAATATCGATATAAGGCTTGGAAACCAAGTCGCCTTTTACCTTGATAGAAATATCTTCACTGGCTAAAGGCGCTGACATCAATAGCGCGGTTAAAAACTGACTGGAAATACTGCCATCAATTTCAATCTCACCACCAACCAGGCCTGTACCGGTAATTTTAAGCGGCGGATAACCGGCGGCTTCCAAATACTCAATATTGGCACCCAAAGGCAACAGAGCATCGACCAAATGCTCAATCGGGCGCTCAAACATCCGAGGCTCACCGGTCAAGGTATAGTCACCGCCGCCCAGGCATAGCGCAGCCGTTAGTGGGCGCATAGCCGTACCAGCATTACCCAGGA
The DNA here is from genome assembly GCF_029238675.1 of Oceanicoccus sp. Lineage (GTDB taxonomy): Bacteria > Pseudomonadota > Gammaproteobacteria > Pseudomonadales > Dasaniaceae > Oceanicoccus. Next base: position 78,935 of record NZ_JAQWFR010000008.1, read on the forward strand.
ACAATTCATAACTACCCGACTTAGCTAACGCCCCGCCTTTGCCTTCAACCACACAGACCGTGCGATCTTCTGACAACTGATAATCCACACCCAACTGTTTCAGGGCATTTAGCATATGACGAATATCATCCGAATCCAGTAGGTTCTTAATCCGGGTTTCACCTTCCGCCAACGCCGCCAAAAGCAAGGCACGGTTAGACAGGCTCTTGGAACCGGGAATAATCACTTCACCATTAACACCGACAATCGGCTGGAGGACTAATTGTTCAAGGGACGACATGAATAAGCTCTATAAAAAAGGGGGTGCATACTAGCATACTTGTCAAAACCACGTCATTCTCGCTTCCCTACTCCGTCATCCCCGCGAGTTTCCTTACTTCGTCATCCCCGCGAAGGCGGGGATCCAGCCTGCACGCTTATGCTGTTATTTCCGCATAGCGGAAATTTACAGCACTGGGTTCCCGCCTTCGCGGGAATGACGGGGTCGAGACTTTATTACTTTTGTTGCTCTTCAAGCATTTGTGCAAACTTATCCCTTGCGGATTTAGCACGGGTAAAAGAACCGACAATATTGTCGCTATCACCATTGGCAATTGCCTGACGCAAATCACCTAACTGATCGGTAAACCTATCAATCATTTTTAATAGTGCATCGCGGTTAGCCAGAGAAATCTCATGCCACATAGTCGGGTCGCTGGATGCGATACGGGTAAAGTCTCGAAACCCACCGGCTGCAAAACGGAAAATATTCTGCTGCTCAGGGCTACCTGCCAGAGCATCAACCAGGGTGTAAGCCAAAACATGAGGCAAATGGCTGGTGGCAGCTAAAACCTCATCATGCTCATCCACCGACATTTCTACCAGGTCGGCGCCGGTAGATTCCCAAAGGGATTTTACTGCTTGTAATGCATCGGGATTAGTTTCTTCAGTGGGGGTCAGAATAACGCGATGATTTACAAACAAATCAGCCCTGGCTGCATCTACACCGCTTTTTTCAGAACCGGCAATCGGATGACCCAACACCAAATTGGGGGGCACTTTACCAAACGCTTCTTTGGCGGCAGTGAACAGGTTACCTTTAACACTGGCCACATCGGTAATAATCACCTGCTCATCCACTATCGAAGCCAACTGCTTAAGCATATCCGCAGCAATTAAAGTGGGCGTGGCAACAACAATCAAGTCTGCACCTGTAACAGCCTCTTTTAAGTCCAGGCTATAGCGATCAATAACGCCAAGCTCCAAACCTTTCTTTAATGAAACCTCGCGACGCCCCCAGCCAACAATCTCACCGCTAAAGCCATTCGCCTTTAACGCCTTTGCCAACGAGCCGCCAATTAAGCCAACGGCTAAAACAGTAATTTGATTAATCGCAATGGTCATAGGGTGAATAAACCTAAATGTTTTTTGTTATAACACTTTCTTTAAGGCGCTTAATAGCGCCGCGTTTTCTTCTTCAAGGCCAACTGAAACTCGAAGATGATTGGGCATTTCATACACACCCACCGGGCGTAAAATAACACCCTCCTTTAACAGCCTTTGATAAAGCTCAGCGGTATCGGCAGCAAACTCCACCGCAATAAAATTACCAGCAGAAGGAATATAGTTAAGTCCTAACTTATCAAAACCGTTGGTCAGTTGCTTCATACCATCAGTATTAACCTGCCTGCTCTGCTGCAAGTACTCATCATCAGCCAGCACTGCCTGTGCAGCAGCAAGCGCCATAGAGTTAACATTAAACGGCGCACGTACACGATTTAATACATCGGTAATTTCTGGCGAAGCGACCGCATAACCCACTCTTAAAGCCGCCAAACCATAAGCCTTGGAAAAAGACCGAGTAACGATAAGATTAGGGTAATGCTTAAGCAGTGCCACACCATCAACGGTATCGTCATCTTCAGCTTCTACATATTCAAAATAGGCTTCATCTAATACCACAACCACATTGGCAGGCACCTTATCTAAAAAGTTAACCAGCGAAGCCTCATCAACCACGGTACCTGTTGGGTTATTAGGGTTAGCAATAAATACTAACCGGGTATCATTGGCAATTGCATCAGCCATGGCATTAAGATCATGCCCCCAGTCTTTAGCCTTGGTCACAATAGAACGACCACCGCAGGCCTGGATCGCCAATGGATAGACAATAAAAGCGTGCTGGGAATAAACAGCGGATTTTCCAGACTCTAAATAGGCACGGGCAATCAATTCCAACAAATCATTAGACCCATTACCCAATGTGATCTGCTCAGTAGCGACATCCAACTTAGCAGATAAGGCCGCTTTAAGCTCAAAGCCATTGCTATCGGGATAGCGAGCAATCTCAGCCGCCGCCTTATCGACCGCCGCCAACACTTTTGCACTAGGCCCCAGGGGGTTCTCATTACTAGCCAACTTCACAATATACTCAAGCCCCAGCTCCCGCTGCAACTCTTCAATCGGCTTACCCGACTGATAAGGACTTAAGCCCTGCACGCCCTGATTGGCTAAAGCTATATAATCGCAGCTCACTGAATAACTCCACCTGATTGGTTAAAGCCGGTTATTGTAAAGCAATGCAGCCTGACAGGCGATCTCTAAGCCAACCTCTAAGCCAACCCCGCTTTAATATAATCCGCCAACAACTGTACCGCACTGTTCTTGCTGTGGTCCATCTGCTTCAAACTAATTCCTACGGTACCCAACTCAGGTAAATGCTTTGACGACTCAATGATGGTTAAGGAATCTGGCACCGTACTTCTCGCCAGGGCCGTAACCCCCAAACCCTCATCAATCGCAGCCTGAATACCGGTTAAATCGGGAATGGTATAAACAATACGGCAACTGCGCTTGGCTTTACCCAGCATGCGCAATACCCGCTGGCGATATATACAACCGCTGGGTGCTGCAACCAGCGGGAGGGTATCCTGAGTATGGGCGCGGGAACTGGCGCTACTGACCCATACCAGCTCATCGGTTTTGATAAAATTTTTGATTGAGCGCCTTTGCGCCGTGGTGACTTTATCGTGCAATGCCAAAATTAAATCGTATTCATTGCGTTGGTCTTCTGACAATAAGTTGCGGCTCAAATCACAGGTGACTTCCAAAGTTACATCCGGGTAGGCCTTGGCAAAACGGCTAACGATTTTGGGGAGTAAGGTAATAGCAAACTCACTGGGGATACCAAAACGAATACGGCCACTGACTGGCGGATTGGAAAAATAGCCCACCGCCTGGTCATTAAGGGAGAGTATTTGGCGAGCATAATTTAATAGGGACTCGCCAGCGGGAGTGAGTTCCAGCTTTGGGCTATCCCTGTCCATTAGCGTCCTATCCAATAATAACTCCAGCTTTTTCAGTTGCTGGCTAATAGCTGGCTGGGTTCGCCCCAAGGTTTCCGCTGCTGCGGTGAAACCGCCCTCCTGATGAACCACCACAAAAGAACGTAACATTTCAATGGGTAAATTTTTCATTAAAGAACACCTATATATCATTAACACCCCGCCATTCCCGCGAAGCCACCCTGTCATTCCCGCGATGCCACCCTGTCATTCCCGCGAAGGCGGGAATCTACAGTACTGGATTCCCGCCTTCGCGGGAATGACGTTTCTTCTTGTGAAGGACAGAACACATCATAACAAAATCTTATCAATAGATAATAATTATTAATTTCTGTTATGCAGCAACTGACGCTATGATAGCCACCCTTCAAACCAGCAATGACCGGTATCGACTATGCCTGAGCAAGAGCTTTTAACCACACCTCTCAATGCACTCCATCGTGAGTTGGGCGCCAAAATGGTACCCTTTGCCGGTTATGATATGCCGGTGCAGTACCCGCTGGGGGTATTAAAGGAACACCTGCACACCCGCGAGCAGGCTGGTTTATTCGATGTTTCCCATATGGGGCAGGTACGTATAAAAGGTGCAGGTATTACCGCAGCGTTGGAAAAACTGGTACCGGTAGACCTTGGCCAACTCCCCCCCTTTAAACAAACCTATGCCGTACTCACCAACGAAGCCGGCGGCATCCTCGATGATTTAATTATTACCCGCTGGGCCGACGATGAATTTTTTCTAGTCGTTAATGCCGACTGCAAGCAACAGGATATCGCCCACCTGCAAAAACACCTGCCCGGTTTTGAAATCGAAATCATGGACCAGCATGCCCTGTTGGCATTACAGGGACCACAGGCCCGATCCGTTATGGACGAATTACTACCCGCCGCCACCGAATTGCGTTTTATGGGTGGCTGCTTCGACAGTCTTGAACTTGATGGCGACAGCACTCAATGCTTTATCACCTGCTCAGGTTATACCGGTGAAGATGGTTATGAAATCTCTGTACCCGCTGATAAAGCGGTAGCACTGGCGCAGAAATTATTGGCCTTTGAACAGGTTGAAGCCATTGGCCTGGGTGCCCGTGACTCATTGCGCCTTGAAGTGGGCTTATGCCTTTACGGCCACGATATGAATACCGAAACCACCCCTATAGAAGCCGGACTTATTTGGTCCATCAGCAAATCACGCCGCGCAGGCGGAGAAAAAGAAGCTGGCTTTTTAGGGGCTGACATCATCCTGCAACAAATCGCCGACGGCGCACCACGCAAGCGAGTAGGCTTTAAAATCTCAGGCCGCGCACCAGTACGTGAAGGTGCAGAACTGGTTAATGCCGATGGAGAAATTATCGGCAGCGTAACCAGCGGTGGTTTTGGGCCGACTTTAGGTGGCCCGGTAGCGATGGGCTATGTCGACAAAGATTATGCTGCCATCGGCAGCCAGTTTTTTGTCTTGCTTAGAAAAAAACAAATCCCTGTTGAAGTCGTCAAGATGCCTTTTGTGTCACAGAACTACGCCAGGTAAACGGTGGAATATATTCCATCAAAAAAAATAGAAAAACTGGAGAACCCCATGTTAAATAACAACGCATCCCTTTTAGAGCTGGAAGCCCATGACGAATTTGTTCAACGTCATATCGGCCCCGACGACCAGCAACAACAAGACATGCTGCAACAGCTTGGGGTTAGTTCACTGGATGAATTAATTGATAGCACCGTCCCCGCCAATATCCTGCGGAAAAAAGCGATGGACTTACCCTCGCCTAAAACCGAAAGCGAAGCACTGGCGGAACTAAAACAACTGGCCGCACAAAATACCGTCATGACCAATATGATTGGTCAAGGTTATCACCCCACTAAAACGCCCAATGTTATTTTACGCAACGTACTGGAAAACCCAGGCTGGTATACCGCCTATACCCCTTACCAACCTGAAATTGCCCAAGGCCGTTTAGAAGGCCTGCTTAACTACCAGCAAATGGTCATGGACCTAACCGGCATGGAGCTGGCCAATGCCTCCATGCTGGATGAAGGTACCGCTGCTGCTGAAGCGATGGCGTTATTAAAACGCGTCAACAAAAAAAATCGCTCCAACCAGTTTTTTGTGGCCAATGATTGCCACCCACAAACCATTGCCGTATTAAAAACCCGCGCCGAAACCTATGGTTTTGAATTAGTTCTTGGTGAAGCCGAAGAACTGGCAGGCCAGGATGTCTTTGGCGCATTGTTACAATACCCAGGCACCTACGGTCATATCACCGACCTTGGCACCCTGATCGAACAAGCCCACGAACAAAATACCTTAGTCGTCGTAGCCGCCGATATTATGAGTCTGGTAGTGCTAACCCCTCCCGGCGAATTAGGTGCCGATGTCGTGGTAGGCAACAGCCAACGCTTTGGTGTCCCCATGGGCTTTGGTGGGCCTCACGCTGCCTTTTTTACCATTAAAGATAAATACAAGCGCTCTACCCCGGGCCGTATTATTGGTGTCTCGATTGACCGCCACGGCAACCAGGCCTTACGGATGGCGATGCAAACCCGCGAGCAACATATCCGCCGTGAAAAGGCCACCAGTAATATTTGTACCGCCCAGGCTTTGCTGGCGATTATGGCCAGCTTCTATGCGGTTTATCATGGGCCTGAAGGTTTAAAAACCATTGCCAACCGTATTCATCGCCTGACCAACATTCTGGCTAACGGTTTAAATAAGCTGGGCCTGTCACCGGAAAATACCGATTGGTTTGATACGCTGACTTACCATGTTGGCGACCAACAAACTGACATTGTTGACCGCGCCGTTAGTGCCGGTATTAACCTGCGTATTATTGGGGATGACCGCGTGGGCATTAGCCTGGACGAAACCACCACCCGCGACGATATTGAAACGCTATGGGCCGTGATATCTGGCAACAATATTGATTTCAGCATTGAATCTATCGATGTAGAAACCGCCAACCACTCCCCGATTCCCGAAAAGAACCGCCGCGGCAGTGACTTTTTAACGCACCCGGTTTTTAACCAGCATCATTCAGAAACCGAAATGCTGCGTTATATGAAGCGTTTGGAAAGCAAAGATATTGCCCTTAACCATTCCATGATTGCGCTAGGGTCTTGCACCATGAAGCTAAACGCAACGGCGGAAATGATTCCCGTTACCTGGCCGGAGTTTGGCAGCATGCACCCCTTCGCACCGCAGTATCAGGCGCAGGGTTATTTGGCGATGTTTAAGCAATTGGAAAAAATGCTGATTGAAGCCACCGGTTATGATGCGATTTCATTACAACCTAACTCCGGTGCCCAGGGTGAATATGCCGGCCTATTAGCGATTAAAAAATATCATGAAAGCCGCGGCGATTTTAATCGTGATGTTTGCTTAATCCCCAGTTCTGCCCACGGCACCAACCCTGCCAGTGCGGCGGTTGCCGGTATGCGTGTAGTGATTACCGAATGCGATGCCAATGGCAACGTCGATATGGCAGACCTAAAAGCCAAAGCCGAACGCCATGCCGATGATTTGGCAGCCTTAATGGTAACTTACCCTTCTACCCATGGTGTATTTGAAGAAACCATTACCGATATCTGCGATTTAATTCATCAACACGGTGGTCAGGTTTATGTAGATGGCGCCAACCTCAATGCCCTGGTCGGCATTGCAGCCCCGGGTAAATTTGGTGCCGACGTATCCCATATCAACCTGCACAAAACATTCTGCATTCCACACGGCGGTGGTGGCCCTGGTATGGGCCCTATCGGTGTCGGCAAACACCTTGCCCCCTTCCTGCCGAATAACCCCGCCCAACCTATCGAAGGTTTAGCGCTGGATAACGATACGGTGTCATCCGCCGCATGGGGTAGCGCCGCTATCTTGCCGATCTCATGGATGTATGTGGCGATGATGGGTGAAGAAGGCCTCAAAAAAGCTACCCAGGTGGCCATTCTTAGTGCCAACTATATTGCCAGGGAACTATCCGAGCACTACCCTGTGTTATATACCGGACGAAATAACCGCGTTGCACACGAGTGTATTATTGATATGCGCCCCTTAAAAGAAGCAAGCGGCATCAGCGAGGAAGACGTGGCCAAGCGTTTAATGGATTTTGGTTTTCATGCTCCTACCATGTCTTTTCCGGTACCGGGCACCTTAATGATTGAACCCACAGAAAGCGAACCCAAAGAAGAGCTGGACCGTTTTATTGAGGCGATGATTACCATTCGTAAAGAAATTGCCCAGGTTGAAGCGGGCGAACTGGATGAGAATGATAATCCGCTAAAAAATGCGCCGCATACGTCGATGGAAGCTACGGCATCTGAGTGGCAGCATCAATATACTCGCGAGCAGGCGGTATTTCCGGTGGGAAGTGAGCATAAGTTTTGGCCGCCGGTGGCTCGAATTGATAATGTGTTTGGGGATAGAAATTTGGTATGTGCCTGTCCTGATATTGATAGTTATCGAGCGGAGTAAAACTTTAAGGTAGAGTATTACAACGTTCAGTTGGCTGGAATACATCTTAAATGAGGGATTTATGTTAAGTAGAATGCAGCTAATGAAATTGCACGCTTTGCTGGCGGCTTTTATGTTACCCGTTGCCTGTATGTTTTTGTTTACCGGCGCATTGTACACTTGGGGAGTAAAGGGTAGTTACGACATCAAATACCATCCCATTCAATTGGACAGGCCTATTCAGCCAAATCTGGAAGAACTGGTTGTACTGGCACAATCTGAACTGCAAAAATTAGCCATCGCCACACCTTCAGGCGATGCCAAAATAAAAACAGCGGGCAATCACTTTACCCTGGAATGGACCGGCTCCAAAAAAGATATTGCCCTTGACCCTACCGACAATCCACTGATCGCCAGACTAACCGTCAAGCATACCAACTGGTATAGAAACCTGGTGCAGCTACATAAAGCCAAGGGCGGTATATTATTTAAAATTTATGCCGCTGGCTTTGCTATTGCACTGGCCTTATTGCTGATTTCGGGTTTTATCATGGCCTGGCAAACGCCGAAGTTACAGCGATTAACCCTGGTTACCTCACTATTAGGTATCGGGTCATTTATTACAGTGGTGTTATTGAGTTAATCTATAATCATGGTACAAACCTTTATCGGACGGTTCGATAGCCGGATAACCTTAATAACTCACCCGAGGAGAAAACCCCATGCCAACAGAGGCAACTAACGGCCCTTCAAAAGGCGCACTTCGAATTCGAAACCTGGCGATTGTGCTGCTTGTTTTATTACCGCTTTCAGCACTGGGGTCTCGGTTTGGTCTTTGGCCTTTTACTGTTGGCTTGCTGTTGCTAGCCATTGCCATGCTGGGCAGTTTACTGATCCAGATTATCACCGCGATTTGGCTATTCCGTAAACCCGCAGCAGGCACCAAAACCGCCCTGCGCTATGCCAGCCTGTTTGCCCTGCCACCACTGGTGCTGGTAGCGGCCTTTATGCGTGGTGATGACGCCACCAAAGCCGGTATCCACAATATCACCACCGACTATAACAACCCACCACAGTTTGTAGCAGCAGTAAAACAACGTGGTGAGAATAGTAATCCTTTAGCCTATACCCCTGAAATTGCCGCCATTCAAAAGGAGTTCTTCCCCGAGGTAGCTTCATTAAACTCAGAGCTGACCCCGGCAGAAGCTTTTGCCAGGGCCGTGACCACTGCTGAAACCATGGGCTGGGTAATTTATGCACAGGATGAAACAACAGGCAGAATTGAAGCCGTTGAAACCACTTTCTGGTTTGGCTTTAAGGACGATATTGTTATTCGTATTAACTCCGCAGAGGGTGAAGAGGATGGAGGAACTGGAGAGACTCGCAGTATCATTGACCTGCGCTCAGTATCACGGGTTGGGCGAAGTGATTTGGGCGCCAATGCCAAACGCATTATGAGCTTCCAGACTCTCTTTGCTGACTCTAACAAATAAGTAAAGTCTCAGGTAAAGAACGGCAATGACCTTAGCCGCATTCAACTGAAAACTTTTATTTTTTATCAGTTGTGTGAACCCTATTGCTTTGTTGCAATCACTAAGCTGCATCATCCCCGGATATTGTACAAACCACAAAAGCCCAACTAGTCTTTAGTAACGAACAAAACAAAAGCCCTTCTGCTTTATGAACGTTAAATATATCAACCCCTTATTGGAATCTACAATTAGTGTGTTGGCCACCATGGCGATGGTTCAAGCGAAACCGGGCAAACCTTCTCTTAAGCAAGGACAGCAAAGTCTGGGGGATGTCACTGGCATGATTGATTTGGCAGGGCAAGAGGTCAACGGTTCTCTGGCGATCGGTTTCTCGGAGCCTGCCATACTAGATATTGCCGAAAAAATGCTGGGTGAACGTGTTAGTGTTATCGACGATACCGTATTGGATGTGGTGGGAGAAATTACCAATATGATTACCGGTAGCGCCAAACGCCTCTACTCGGAACAGGGTATAGAGTTTGATCTTACCTTACCCTCAATCTGGTCAGGCAACGACAAAATCATTGAACATAAAGTTAAAGGCAACCCAATTATACTTCCCTTTGATACCACGGCGGGGCAATTTTATCTCGAGCTATGCTTTAGCTAGCTAAAAATCAAATATTATGCAAAAAAACACAGCAAACCCTCTAGAAAAAAATACTCGCACTGCCTTTGGCGTTAAAATTCTCACGTCGCAGCATAAAGATATTCGCCGTATCAAACGGGAACAAGATTCCCCGTCGATTCATGGTAATAAATTTTGGGGTTCCAGTTATTTAATGATGGATTACCTGACAGAAAACCCACCGGAAAAGGGTTCTAAGGTTTTGGAACTGGGCTGCGGTTGGGGCTTGGCAGGTATCCACTGCGCCAGGCATTTCGACGCTAAAGTAACAGCGGTAGATGCCGATAATGCCGTGTTTCCTTATCTGCATTTGCATGCCGAACATAATGCGGTGGATATCACCACCCAGCAAAAGTATTTTGAAAAAATTACCAACAAACAATTAGCCCAGTATGATTTAATTATTGCTGCCGATGTTTGTTTTTGGGATGAACTGGCCGATACGGTATATCAACTGATCAAGCGCGCCTGCGAGGCAGGAGCCGGGAAAATCGTCATTGCTGACCCTGAGCGCCCTCCTTTTTTTACTATGGCTGAGCGCTGTATAGATGAGTTTTATGGGGAACTGGAACACCGTCAGGTCGATGAACCCCGTCGTGCCACCGGGGCCTTGCTGGTGATTGAGAACGCCTAAAGCTTCACAGCCCTGTTGATTAGTTCTACAATAATCCAACCTCAAGAAAGGAGATCATCATGCGTCTACTACTTGCATTACTTCTACCCTGGCTACAATTTTTCACTATTGGTCGCCCTATAGCGGGCATTATCTGCCTGATACTGCAACTCACCTTAGTTGGCTGGATTCCCGCAGCCATTTGGTCCGTCTACGCCCTGAGCCAATATAAGACCGACCAGAAAATTGAAAATGCCTTGGGCGACAATAAAGACTAAACCCTACATCCCGTTATTTTTGCAGGTGCTCTTATGTCAACAAAGCCATTAGCCATACTCTTTATCGTTGTACTGGGTGTTTTCCTCTGCGGCTGCGAAAGCACCTACTACTCCGCCATGGAGGAAGTGGGTTATCACAAACGGGATATCCTGATCGACCGTATTGAACAAGCCCAGGAAGCCCAGATCGAAGGACAGGAGCAATTCAAATCCGCCCTTGAGCAATTTAAGTCGGTAGTGAACTTTGATGGCGGCGAACTGGAAGAAGTCTATAACCAGCTTAACGATGAATATGAAAACAGCGTTGAAGCCGCTGAAGAAATTAGCAACCGTATTGAAAAAGTCGATTCTGTGGCCAGCGCGCTATTTGATGAATGGAGTGATGAACTCGACCAATATACCAGCACCAACCTGCGCAGAGACAGCGAAAGAAAGCTAAAGGAAACCCAGCGTCGCTATAAAAACCTGCTCAACGCCATGCGCAAAACAGAAAAGTCGATTGACCCTGTACTCAACACCTTGCGGGACAACACCCTCTATCTAAAACACAATCTGAATGCCAGGGCCATCAGTTCACTTAAAAACGAACTGGGTACGGTTAATAAAAACGTTAACGCCTTAATCGATAATATGGAACAAGCCATCCGGGAATCTGACGCCTTTATCAAGCAGCTAAAACAAGGATAAACCACCATGATTAAAAACTTCTGGCCCCACTGATCGCATTAACTTTAAGCAGTCCCCAACATGGCTGAAGTGGAATGGTGGTTTTATTAAACAAGAAGCTTATAATAACCGCCGCCCCCGCGAAGGCGGGGACCCGGACTGCATGCTTATGCTGCTATTCCCGCCACCGCGGTAATGACGTTTCTTCGCAGGAATGAGGTCTGGCAAAACACCCCAATCAACATCAACATCAGGCATCCAATGACAGCACTAACACCCACCCTTGAACTGACCCTCGACCTTATTTCACGAGCTTCAGTAACCCCTGAGGATGAAGGTTGCCAGCCATTAATGATCGAACGCCTGGCGGCTGTAGGTTTTAAAGCTGAAATACTGCGCTTTGGTGATGTCGATAACTTTTGGGCCGTTCACGGTGATGAGGGCCCTATTCTGTGTTTTGCAGGCCATACCGATGTAGTACCCACCGGGCCTGTTGAACAGTGGCAACACCCACCGTTTGAACCAGTTATCGAAGACGGCATGCTCTATGGTCGTGGGGCCGCCGATATGAAGGGCAGCCTGGCGGCGATGGTTACCGCCTGTGAGCGTTTTGTAACAGCACACCCCAATCATAAAGGCCGTATTGCCTTCCTGATTACCAGTGATGAAGAAGGCATAGCCATTAACGGCACTGTTAAAGTGATGGAATGGCTGGAACAGCAAAACGAAAAAATCACCTGGTGTGTGGTGGGTGAACCCTCCTCCTCCAATCAGGTTGGCGATGTGATTAAAAATGGACGTCGTGGTTCCCTTGGCTGCGAGCTTACCGTCAAAGGTATCCAGGGCCATGTGGCCTACCCCCATCTGGCTGATAACCCTATCCACAAAGCCTCACCCGCTCTGGCAGAGCTTGCCGCAGAACCATGGGATAATGGTAATGACTTCTTCCCCGCCACCTCATTCCAGATTTCCAATATCAATGGCGGCACCGGTGCAACCAATGTCATTCCCGGTGACCTGAATATTATATTTAATTTCCGTTTTTCTACCGAGCTAACAGAAGAAGTACTGCGCCAGCGCACTGAAGCGATATTAGACAAGCATGAACTGGATTACGATATTCTCTGGAAACTGAGTGGCCAACCCTTCCTGACCTCGGAAGGTGATTTAATTGATGCAACGGTAAAAGCCATTCGTGATAGCGCCAATATCGACACCGAACTCTCTACTGCGGGTGGCACCTCAGACGGACGCTTTATCGCGCCTACTGGCAGCCAGCTGGTAGAGCTGGGGCCGGTTAATGCCACCATCCATAAAGTGGATGAAGCCATCGCGGCTGATGATTTAAATACTCTGTCTACTATGTATGAAAACATTATGGTTAACTTGCTCGCCTAGCACCTCTCATGCAAATTATTTGTCCATTATGCCAGCTGCCGTTAATCAAAGAGCAAATCAATAATAAACAAGGCCGCTGGTATTGCGACAACAATCACAGCTTCGATATTGCCAAACAGGGCTATACCAATCTACTGCCGGTACAAAATAAAAAATCCCGTTCACCGGGTGATGATGCCGAGATGGTGGCCTCACGCCAGCGGTTTTTAGCCAAAGAACTTTATGGCCCTGTTGCCACATCGCTAAACGGTCTTGTTAGCGACTATGTTAAAGCTCAGACATTAAACCAGGTCACGGTTATTGATGCCGGCTGTGGTGAAGGCTACTACACAAACAAAATTCAACAGGGCCTGATTGACTATCCCGGTGACAGCGAGATAGTTGGCGTTGATATTTCCAAACATGCGGTACTGGCTGCAGCCAGGCAACATAAAACCATTCAATGGTTTGTTGCTAAAAGCCAGGCCATTCCCGTTGCAGAACACTGCGCCGATATTCTGGTTAGTCTATTTTCCCCTATTGCCAGTGAAGAATTTCAACGCTGCCTAAAATCCAATGGCTTATTGATTATCGCCAGTACTGGAAAACAACATTTATTGGAATTGCGTGAAATTATTTATCCGCAAGTTAAAGAAGAAGCCTTTAATCCACAAACGGCTTTAGATACTTGTTTTAAACCACTAAACAGCACCCGCATATGCCTGCCTATTGAGCTTGGTGATAACAGCACTATACAAGACCTGCTGGCTATGACTCCCCACTTTTGGCGGGCTTCGCCAGAGCGCAAACAATTGTTAGCCGATATAGACCATCTATCGGTCACCATTGATATTCAGTTACACTGTTTTATCAATACTGGGAAATAGCCATGCATAAAACCTTGCAGGCCCTGATCAACAATCAACCTAAAATCTTAAGGCTCTATGCCCTTGGCGCACTGCTATTTTTTATTGGTATTGGTTTTATTCAATCAGCAGATAAACTGATGGACCCTTCCATAGAACAAGAGGGCTATGCTTTATTAGGGCTTATCGTTGGCGGCAGTGGTTTTGTGATTGCGCTAACTGCCCAAGTGTTTTTAATTATTTATCGCTTCCAAAAAATGGGCAATCGCGACTAACGATTTTGTTGTTTAGGCTGTTATTGCTTGAGTGGATGATCTTCCGGCAGTTGTCGATGTATCCAAAGGGCTAACTTATGCTTCATAGCTGGCTCTTTTTCCTCTCCCTTGGCCAGGGGCTGAATCAATTTATCATGAACCAACAAGCGATAAAGATATTCTACTTTGTCGTGGGAAGAATCCGTGCCTTCAAACTTACCCACGCCACGCTTCTGGGCATAGACATCGCCGACTTTGATGGCCTGCTTCACTAACTCCGCTTCGTTCTTTAGTTTTTTCAACGCTTATCCCTCAATGTCTTATTTATAAAAAAGGGCCTTTATCTTACGATAAAAGCCCTCTCCCATTAGCTGGCAGTCAACACTCTACTTTTCGACTTCCGCTTTTATCACCGCCACCACGCGACGGTTAGCAGCACGTCCTACTTTGCTATCATTGCTCTCAATGGGCTTCGCTTCACCATAACCTTTTGCGGTTAAGCGGTCAGCCGCAATACCAAAGCGCTCAACCAGCACCGCCATTACCGCATCAGCACGACGCTGGGACAGTGACTCGTTATAGCTGGCCTTACCAGTATCATCGGTATAGCCTTCAATGACTGCGGTTACATCGGCATATTGTTTTAAGAAGTTGGCCGCTTTTTCTACTTCAGCCATATAGGCTTCGGTGACTTCACTGGAATCGGTGGCAAAGTTTACATTGATCGCTATCTCTTCTGTAGAGGTCAGCACAAATTTACAACCGCGCTCATCAACCTGGCGGCCTGCCGGGGTATCAGGGCATTCATCTTTATAATCTGGAACACCGTCGCTATCGCTATCCAGTGCACAACCGTTAGCATCAACAGAAGCTCCAGTGGGCGTGTTAGGACATTGATCTTTGGAATCTGCAACGCCATCAGCATCAGCATCGACTGGCTCGGATTGCCTGGCAGCACCGTCAAAGGCATAGCTTAAACCCACCAGCAATAAGGTATCCTGGGTATCATCATCGTGACCATAAATCACTTTGGCATCAGCTTTTAATGACCACTTTTCAGTAAAGGCATAGCGGAAGCCCACACCGGCATCGTACTGGGTTTCGTTATCTTCACCGTTGTCACCATCAAATTCAGCATGACCAATACCGACTGCCGCGTAAGGATCAAACTTATCCATACGGCCAAAATAGTAAATCCCATCAATACCGTATTGCAGCAGATCAACATCACCGTTATCACCATCCGGTGAAGAATCCATAATGCGAATTTCAGAAGCCCAGTGCTCACCATAACGGTATTCCGCGCCAATCGATAATAATGGTTCACCATCCAGGTCTCTATCGCTATCAAAGTCCTGATAACCGATAGCGGGGTTGAGGTACCAGTTGCCTTCTTCAGCAATGGCCGTAACGGAAAAAGTCGTCAATGTAGCGGAAGCTAACAAGATAGCTGATGCGTAATTTTTCATAGGTCTCCCCTAAAATATATTTATAAAATCATTTTATAAACTAACAACATCGACATTGTAACGGCTGCAGCGATAACGGCAATTAAAACTTTCTGAGGGCTTGAACGTTAGGAAGGGAGTGAGGCCGCAACCCCCAAAGAACCGTCATTCCCGCGAAGGCGGGAATCCAGACTGCATGCTTATGCTGTTATTTCCGCACCCGGCTAAAGCACTCGAGGGCAGGCTGCGGAAATTGACAGCACTGGATTCCCGCCTTCGCGGGAATGACGTCTGGTGTATTTTGAAAACCATTATAAGTGATCAGTTAAAAAGGCCTTTATCGTACCCCCCCAAACTTTATAGCCTTCGGCATTATTATGCCTGCCGTCCGAGAGTAATAAAGTCGTATCAGGTATTGCCCCTGAAGTTAATAAGCTGGCGTTGGCATCCACAAAAAATACTTCTTCTCGCTGCTCAGCCAGTTGCTGTAAAAATTGGTTAACCTGCTGCAACTCAGGCCATAAGGGCCAGTTTTGAGTCGTGGGTTTTAGTGCCACTATAATAATTTTAGCGTCAGCTGCCGCTCCATTTAACCGATCCAGCAACTGTAAATATAAAGGCTTTACCTGCGCCAGGGTCTTGGCCTTGTTACCGTAAGCCGTCGTAAAATCATTACTACCGATATACACAACAATCGCTTTTGGCTTATAGGGTGTCACTAGACGGTTAACATAATAACTAAGATCAATAATCTTGGCGCCACCAAAGCCTCTGGAGAAAACGTCTAGAGGCCGCATATCTTCAGCCAGTGTATTCCATAGGCGAATGTTGGAATCACCCAGAAATAAAACAGCATTCTGTGGAGGTGGGTTTGTTTTATCTTCGGCCTCAAAATTGGCAATAACACTATCCCATACACGAGGGTCCTCGCTACGCATATTTTTACCCTCCTCCCGGAGCTGCAAAAACAGATAGGTCAGTATCATCACTAAAATCAGCGACAGGATAATCGCCACCCTGATACTTTTCATACGCATAATCGATGCTCTCTTTAGAATATTTTTTGCCGGCTCAACAAGCTAAAGCCAATGCCAGGTATCACCTTGAAGTTTTACCCGTTGTTCTTTCAATAATTTAATCAGGTGGGCATGCAATGAATAACTGGCTACCGGATGTAAGGCAGCGTCAACATCGTCGTACACCAGTGGAGTTAAGGTTTCCAGGGTACCAGTCTGGCGGTCACTCATCACCGTAACGACCTTGATTTCTCTGCCCAGACGGTGATTAATAATACCCTGAATTTCTTCAATAGGTTTTTCAATAATGGTGCCATGACCTGGGCCAAGTGCTTTTACAGGGTATGGCAGCAATAATCTCAGCGACTCGATATAGTCCTGCATATCACCGTGGGGCGGGATAATAACAACAGTGGAGCCTTGCATAATATGATCGCCGGTTAATAACAGGCCATCTTCTTCCACCAGAAAACACAGGTGATTGTTAACATGTCCGGGGGTGTGCAATGCTCGCAGGCTAAACTCTTCCGTTAGCCAAGACTCATCGTGCTGAAATGACTTTTGCGGTTTAAAGCTCTCATCCTGAAAACCATCATTTTCGCCCAGGGTATTGCCCATAATCACAGCGCCGGTTGCCTCAGCCAGTGCAACCGCCGCCGGAGAGTGATCGGGATGAGTATGTGTTGCCAGTATCCAGCGCAACTGATCACCGCAGGCTTGCAGTATGGCATCAATATGGGAAGGTTCAGCGGGGCCGGGGTCGATAACTGCGACGGACTGCTGCCCCACTAGATAAGTGTTAGTCCCGGAACCTGTCATTGGCCCGGGGTTGGGGGCAGTAATGCGCCTCACCCTATCACTAACCTGAACAAGTTGACCTGGTTCTATGCTATTAATCATAAGTTCTAATCATAGCCTCCAATCATATTCATCCTGGTTAATAAAAAACGGGATAATCAATATCCCGTTTTTAACTGTTTTAGCGCTATACAGGCTAGACCAGATTGTTGATGGGAACCACCGTATCAACATCGGCATCATAATCAACCCCATCAATCTCAAAACCAAACAGCTTTAAGAACTCATGCTTATAACCAGCCATATCACTCAATTCAAACATATTGTCATCGTTGATATTGTCCCAAAGCTCTTCAACCTTATCCTGAATTTCAGGGCGAAGCTCAAGATAGTCAGTACGTAAACGGCCTTCATCATCCAGTTTCGGGCTGGTGCCATAGAGGCTTTCACGGAATAGAAGATCAGTCTGCTCGATACAGCCCTGGTGACTGCCATCTTCTTTCATCACTTTAAATAGCAAGCCAAGATATAAAGGCATAACCGGTATTGCCGAGCTCGCCTGTGTAACTACGGCTTTAAGCACAGAAACCCGAGCGTCACCACCACGACCAGCCAACTTCTCGCGGATATTAATAACACGCTTGTCGAGATCCTGTTTAGCCTGGCCAATGGTGCCGTGCCAATAGATATCCCAGGTAACCTTTTCACCAATATAGGTATAGGCTGTGGTTTTAGCACCATCGGCCAATACACCGGCTTCATCCAGGGCATCGATCCACATTTGCCAATCTTCACCGCCCATCACCGCGACGGTATTATCAATTTCTTCCTGGCTGGCTGCGGTAACAGACACTTCTTTTAATATACCTTTGTCGGTATCCGCTGCGCGCTGTACCACATCTTTACCAATGGGCTTTAATGTAGAACGGTGCAGCTCACCGGTTTTAGGATGCTGGCGAACAGGAGAAGCCAAGCTATAAACCACCAGATCTACCTGACCTAAATCAGCTTTAATAGTCTCAATGGTTTTTTGTTTAATGTCGTCGGAAAAGGCATCGCCGTTAATGCTTTTTGCATACAGCCCTTCTGCCTCGGCATGTTTATGGAAGCCGGCAGAGTTATACCATCCCGCTGTACCCGGCTTTTTCTCAGTACCTTCTTTCTCAAAAAACAAACCCAGCGTTGCAGCACCGCTGCCAAAGGCCGCAGTAATCCGTGAAGCCAAGCCATAACCCGTAGATGCACCGATAACAAGAACCTTTTTGGGACCGTTTTCTACTGGGCCATTGGCCTTAACATAGTCGATCTGGCTTTTAACATTGGCCTCACATCCTGTTGGATGAGTGGTGACACAAAGGAAACCGCGCACACGAGGTTTGATAATCATAAAGAGTCCTTATTCGGTTATAAGACTGGGCATTAAACGCCCGATATTATAGACGCCTTGCGTGAGTAAACCACCCCTTTATAATGCCTTCTTCGCTAATTACCCCGATAAGAGCACTGCGAGCTATGAGTAAAATCAAACTGGCCTATGCCACCCCCAGTGAGTGGACCGAGACGGTACTGGCTGATTTTGACCGTTTTTTGCTCGATCATGCCGCCGCGGAGAAGAAGGCCTCAGGAATGGCGGTGTCGATGCTCTCTCACTACCCCGATCGAGTGGAGCTGGTGGAAGCTATGGCAGATCTCGCCGTTGAGGAGATGAGCCATTACCGGGAGGTGGTTAAAGTAATTCACAGCCGTAATAAGATCACCGCCAAGGACGACAAAGACCCCTATGTGAATGAATTTCGCAAAGCCTTGCGCAAAGGCAGCGATGACTATTTTCTGGACCGCTTATTGATTGGCGGCATTATTGAAGCCCGCGGCGCTGAGCGTTTTGGCTTGATCGCCGAAGCATTGGAACCGGGCCAGCTGAAAAAATTTTATACCTCTATTACCCGCTCCGAACAGCGCCACGAAGGCTTAATGGTGGATCTGGCCCTACTGTATTTTGAACAGGCTGAGGTCCTTAATCGCCTGCAAGAATTGATCGATATTGAAGCGGGTATTGTGGCTGCCCTGCCCTTACGCGCTGCACTGCATTAAATCCAATGAAGGCCCTCACGCAATATTTAAAGACTTACGCGGAGCCGGAAGTGCAGCAGCTTGAGGGATTTCCCAGTGGGTTTTCGCAAAGTATCGTTATTCCCTTTTACCGTGAAACAACGGCAACACTGCAACGTTTTTGTGATTTTGCCAAGCGCAATAGCCACTGTTTGCTGGTTGCTGTTATCAACCGCCCAGAGTCTAACCGAGACACTCAGTGGGCGGAGCTTTTGTTGGCGATGCCAACCATTAGTCAGGGACAAGTTTTATGGCAGTCAGCCAATAAACTACTACGGCTGATCGGGCTTGATAATCAATCAGGCATTTTGCTGGTTGACCGCTGTATTAAAGGAGCGGCCATTGCCGATAAGCAAGGTGTCGGGCAGGCCAGAAAGATCGGTGCCGATATTGCCTGCCAGCTAATCACCCAGGACTGTGTGACTTCGCCCTGGATCGCCAATACAGATGCCGATGCCATACTGCCGGATAATTATAGGGACACCCTGGCGGAATATAGCGCCGCCGATGATTATTCTGCCGCGCTGATTTTTCCTTACCAACATATTTTTGTCGATGATACACCCAGGCTGCCAACGTTATTGTATGAGTTTTCTCTGCATTATTATGTGGCGGGATTGCAATGGGCAGGCTCTCCCTATGCCTACCAGACACTGGGCAGTACCATTGCCATGCGTTATAACCATTACGCTATGGTGCGGGGATTTCCGAAACGTTCCGGGGCGGAAGATTTTTACCTGTTAAGTAAACTCGCTAAAACCGGCTCGATTATTTCCCTGCAACAGCCGGTGATAAAACTGCAGGCCAGAGAGTCTGACCGAGTGCCTTTTGGTACGGGGCCAGCAGTGACTGAATTAGCCGCTAACGAAAACCCTTTATTGATGCCGCTTTATCACCCTGACAGTTTTTATTATTTAAAATACTTTCTTGAGTTACTGGCGAAGCTTGCTGAAGATCAGTGTGACCTTACTACCGCCTGTGAAAAGTTTTCTACTATCGATGGGCTTGATACTGAACTGTTCGTTATCATTGCTGAAAAATTAAAATTATCCGCAGCCTTGACCCATTGCTACCAACAAGGCAAATCACCCGCCATACGTTTACAACACCTACACCATTGGTTTGATGGTTTTAAAACCCTGAAGTTTATTCATTTATTGCGAGGCTTGCAGTTACAGCCTGTTAGTTATCAGGACTGGCTAAAAGGAGATTACTCTTTTAAAGGGAACAACACCATGGATAGCTTAAGCCTGCGTATTGCAGACTACCCAACTTTCTGACGCTGGGCCAACTCGGCGGTTTGGCAAAAAGTTTGCTGCAAGATTAACGCATCATGGCTGGCACGGTGACGGGTATAGCCGAGCTCGGCGGTGACTTTCTCTTTGGTTTTATGCCAGATATCTACCTGACCATCCGATAACAAACTGCGCAGGGATTCCAGCCGAAATTGCTGGGGGAGTTCAGCCGCATCAAATAACAGGGCTATCCAGCTGCTGTCATTACCCCAGGCATCCGTATAAACAATCTGGCCCGCTAATTGTTCATTCAGCATCGTTGCAACCACGGCAGGTGCTTTACCATGCTCCAGCAATATTTCGCGGCTGATACCATGCAGTATTTCAGCCCTGGGGTCCCAGTGTTGCCACTGCGGCTCACGACGGATAATAGAGCAATTAACCTGCCCTTCTGTATTAGCCACACCCACTTCTATCGGGTAGCTACCTCGGCCTAATCCAGACGCTTCAACATCAAGAATAATGGGTCGCATAATGGTATTCCTGCTTTGCATGCAGTGCTTGGTGTAGCACCGTCCCGATGCGGTTTGATGATTATTGCATGGATAAATTATAGACAATATTGGTGGATATGTAAGAAATAAACCTAAGGCGTTACTGGTTATATTCGTCCAATAAATCCATTAGCTGCACCATGCGTAATTCGGGATCACTGATGGATAGCAATTCAAACTTTATCTTTTCATCAATGGGTAGCAACTGGGCTAACAGGCAGCTCATCGCGGCTATATCTTCAATAACAGGAGAGAGTTTTAATCGGGCAATATGGGGGTGGTCAAGCAGTTGCTTAAGCAGACCTTCCATTTCATCAGAATACTCTGGTAGCGAAATAATGGGCTCGGGCTCTACCCACTCTATATCAGCCATATGGAGCTTATCGTCGCGCTGGTGACTGGAGATAACTCGAAATTTTTTTGTGCCTGCAATGGTGACACCCAGCAAGCCATTGGGTAATGAATCCCAATCAACTATTTTGGCAAAGGTCCCCACCTGCGCTAAACGGGGGTCCAGTTCTTTTTCAGGCTGATAAAACTCACTACCCTCACGAAGCCAAACGACACCAAATCCGGAATCATGCTTAAGACAGGAACTGATTAAATCGAGATAGCGGGGCTCAAAAATTTGCAGGGGAATTTTACCACCTGGAAAAAGCACTGTACTTAAAGGAAACAGGGGGATGGTTTCCATGCTTATGACTCCGTTGCCTGTTCTAAGGCGTTAATCAGCTTGATAGCTTGCTGGCGGTTTTCACCACAGACGGAAGCTTCGGCTTGAAACTGCTCACATAGCAAAGGTCGCTCCGGTTTACCAAATAGCTGGCAACCATAACTTTCATCCAGATGCAGGCAACGCACTCCCGCCGGTTTTCCCTCGGGCATTCCGGGCATTGGCTCGTTAATGGAAGGCGCTATACAACAAGCGCCACAATGCTGCCGGCATTCAAAGCTCATGCGTCTTTTGCAAGTTCAACATTGGGGCCCAAAGGCTTAAAAGTAATCAGTAGTTGTGGCAATAATAATAACGCACCCATTAAAGCCGCAAACATGGCCGTACCGGTTAACAAACCAAAATAAATACTGGGGTTAAAGTTGGATAGCGCTAGTACTGAGAAGCCAATCACGATAATCACCGAGGTATAAAACATAGCCTTGCCAATGGAGCCATGGCAGCGATACATGGTCGCCACATAATTCTGGTCTTTGGCAAACTCACTGCGGAAACGATGGACGTAATGAATCGTATCATCCACGGCTATACCCACTGAAATAGCTGCAATGGTTACCGTCATGATATCCAGTGGAATGCCTGCCAGGCCCATACCACCCAGTACCATACCCGCCGCTAAAATATTGGGAGCCAGTGCAATCAGTGCAATGGGAAGGGAGCGGAATAACACGATAAACATTGCCAGGATGGCAATAAACACAGCACCCAGGGTTAAAATTTGTGAGCGGTACAAGCTTTGCAGCATATTGTTATACAGGACTAACATACCGGTTAGATGGATCTGTTCTTCTGCAAAACCCATGTCGTTAATCAGGTGCTCATGCACTTGCGCCAGTAATTCATCGCGCCTTAAGGTGCGGCTGGTTTCTTTTACTCGAACCGTGATCCGGGTTTGGTCAATCTCTTCATTTAAATAAGGGTGGATCAATATTTCATTGATATCCTCCGGCAATGCACGCTGAATTAAGGCCAGCTGAATATCATCAATACCGGTGGCTATAGTGCGCAAGGCTTTATAAGGCGTTGCCAGTGATAACACCTTGCCGGTCTCGGGTAATGAATCAAGATAATCGTGGACTGCTTCAATTCGGCTTAGGCCCGCGCGGTTAAACCAATAGCTGGGGTCTGCCGTTTCTTCATCGGCAAAGTCGTCGCTGAAATCATCACCAAAGTCGTCGCCACCGAAATCATTTTCAAACTCATCAAAAAAACCATCATCAATTACAGTTTCAACGACAGCCTCTTCAACCGCAACTTCAACCGCAACTTCAAAATCAGGCTCAGGGGCGGCATCAATAATCACTTCCAATGGAATGGTGCCACCCAACTCGGCATCAATCACTTCCATACCCTGATAAATTTCAGTGGTGTCATGGAAATAATCGATAAAGCGGTTTTCAACTTTTAACTGACTTATACCAAAGATACTGACAACGGCCAACAAAGCACCGCCCCATAAAATCAGCGAGCCATGACCTTCGGTAAATACAGCAAAACGTCTTGTTGTTGCGCTCTTGTTGTTATTAGAGGGAATACTTGAAGGCTTGCCCCATAGTAATAGCCCCGTGGGTAAAACAATAAAGGTAATCACTAACGAGGCTGTTACCCCAACCGTCATCATCCAACCAAAATCAATCACCGGACGAATACCACTGACAACTAAAGAAGCAAAGGCCACGATGGTAGTCAGCGCGGTATAGATACAGGGCTTTATCATCAGGAAGGTGGCATTTTTAACCAGTTCCTGTTGCGCTTGTTCCGGGTTGGCCGCCAGTAGTTCGCGGTAGCGCACCACTAAATGGATAGCGATGGATAGAGAGATAATTAAAAGAATGGCCACAAAGTTGGAGGAGATAATGGTCATGCGCCAATCCAGCAAGGTAATTAAGCCCAGCATAAAAGTAGCCGATAACAGGCAGCTTAATAACGGTAACACCACCCAAACCAAATGCCTGAAAATGACTGACATGGTGATAATAATAAACGTCACTATACCAATACCAAAAACCATCAAATCACTTTTCACAAAGCTGATCATATCGGTGGCAATCATCGGCACGCCGCCGAGGAATAAGGTGGCATTGTCGCGGTAGTTATCGAGTAGCACGCGCACTTTAGCTACCAGTACCGACTGCCTGTCATTGGCCATGACGGTATGGTTGCGAAGTTCCTGTACAATCTCTGCCAGCTCAGCCTCCAGTGCAGGCGTTGAACCGTTGCTGGCTTGCTGTTCCCAAATTTTATCCCGAGCGTTTTGCAGGGCGAAGTATTTTTCATCCCTAACCAGATTGACTTGCAAGGTGGTGGTTCGTCCATCGCTGCTGGTTAGCAGGTTTTTATAAATGGGGCTTTCTGCCAGCTCTTTCCTAACCAGCTCCTTGTCGATATTCGGGTTGCGTAAACTGCCAACAACGCCATCGGATACATCATCAAAGGTGACTTGCGGGCTGGCTAGTAGTGGCACATCCAAAATAGTCGTCACGGAAGAAACCCCTTCAAGGGCCGCTAGCTCTGTGCGCAGTTTATCCAGTTCGGCCAATACCGGTTTGGATAATAAATCTTGTTTGGGCTGATAGGTGACCAGCAAAAAATCTTCCGAGGCATAGCGGGTGCTGATTTCCCGAGAGTATTTCAGGGATTGATCGCCCTCCAGAACCAGGGCATCTGCCGAGGCATCCAATTTAAAATTGGGGATATGGGTGGCCAGCCAAGCGATCAAGCCTAATGAGAGTATCAGGGCCAACAGTGGGCGCCGTAAAATCAAAACGTCATAGATGGAAAAAATTTTACTCACTAAATGATCCTTACTACTGATTCTGTTACTGCTGTGACAGTGACTACTGTGACAATGCAGTCGTTAATAATAGATGAATACCACCAAAACCACCGTTGCTCATAATAACAATATGATCACCGGCCTTACTGTCCGCCGCCAGTTGCTGCACGATCGACGGGATTGAATCACTGATGACTGCCCTGCCCTCACTGTGGTCGACCACCGATTGTAGTGACCAGTCCAGCCCCTCAGGTTGATACCAAATAACCTGGTCAGCCTCTGCGGTGACTTCGGCCAACCGATCCAGATGTGAACCCAGGCGCATGGTATTGGAGCGGGGTTCTATAACGGCAATAATGCGTTGCTCACCGGCTTGTGCATTAACCTGTGCCCGCAACCCCGCCAGAGTAGTTGCTATTGCGCTGGGGTGATGGGCAAAGTCATCGTAAACCAGGATGCCGCGATCATCATAGATTAATTCCATACGACGCTTTACACCCTGAAACTGTTGCAAAGCCTCTATGGCAATCTCGGGAGTGACGCCCACATGCCTGGCGGCGGCAATCGCAGCCAAGGCATTATTGATATTGTGCTCGCCGGTATTGGACCACTGTACTGTGCCGGCTGTGTCGCCGTTAAATAGCACATCGAAATCACTGCCATCGGCTTTGTTGGCTTTAGCCAGCCACTGGGCCGAGTTATCGGTGAGTGAAGTTTTTTCCAATTCCGACCAAAGCCCCTGGTCGAGTACCTGCTGCAGGTTATTGTCACCAGCTGGCACTATCACACGACCATTGCCGGGGATAATTCTTACCAGATGGTGGAATTGCTTTTGGATAGCGGCCAGATCTTCGAAGATATCGCCATGGTCAAACTCAAGGTTATTGAGTATGGCGGTGCGAGGGCGATAGTGGACAAACTTGGAACGTTTATCAAAGAAGGCGCTATCGTATTCATCGGCTTCAATCACAAAGAATGCCGAATCGCCCAGGGCGGCAGACACGCCAAAGTTACCGGGGACGCCACCAATCAAATAGCCTGGCTTCATACCGGCAAATTCCAGGATCCAGGCCAGCATGCTGCTAGTGGTGGTTTTGCCGTGAGTGCCGGCGGCGGCCAGTACCCAGCGGTCTTGTAATAGATGTTCAGATAACCACTGCGGGCCCGAGGTATAACGCAGACCGCGATCAAGCATGTACTCAACACAGGGGTTGCCACGGGACATGGCATTGCCCACTACAACTAAATCGGGAGCGGGATCTAATTGAACAGGATCATAGCCCTGGGTCAGGCTAATCCCCTGTTCCTCAAGCTGGGTACTCATGGGGG
Source organism: Oceanicoccus sp. (assembly GCF_029238675.1). Lineage (GTDB taxonomy): Bacteria > Pseudomonadota > Gammaproteobacteria > Pseudomonadales > Dasaniaceae > Oceanicoccus. The sequence continues at coordinate 104,908 of NZ_JAQWFR010000008.1, forward strand.
GGTAAACATTAGTGTCAGAACCGGTGACGGTATGACCCAACTGGCGAGCCAATATGGCCAAACCGCCCATAAAAGTCCCACAAATACCCAGGATATGGATATGCATTAATGACCCTTCTTGTTATTTAGATAGCTCAATTTGGGATTGTCGATATTTTTATTGGCGCTGATAGTAACATTGGCCAAGTACTGAGACACGCTTAATCTTCTTTGACGAAGGCCAGGCCAACACCATCGTTATCCAACCGGACGACTTTCATTTTAACAATAGGAGCATCTCCGCCCCCCATACCCTGAACCTGCACACTGACCGTCTCTCCAATAGGCGGCAAGCTGTTGCCCTCTGCCAGAATATACGCCCCACCATCAGAAATATCGCCGGTATGAAGATTAAGGTCTCCGATCTCTGGATGGGAAAGTTTTACGTCTGCACGCAGCTTGGTTCTTACATGTTCACGTTTATTGCTACCGGACACTGTTATTTCCTTGTATTTAAACTCAAACTCACTTTAATAAGGTTAGCATAGACCATACAAACAGCAATAGATTCAATGATTTAGAGAATCCAGTCAGATTTATTGGTATTCCTCGCTGGTCAGTTTATAATCGCGCCTGCTATTTTTGAGCACACTTTTAAGCACAACCCGAATACACACTGCAATCTGGACATTTATCATGAGCTTTAACAACATCCCAGCAGGTAAAGACCTGCCAAACGATATCTATGTCGTTATTGAAATTCCTGCCAACCACGACCCAATCAAGTATGAAATTGATAAAGATATGGATTGCCTATTGGTTGACCGCTTTATGGCAACACCTATGTTCTACCCTGCCAACTACGGTTATATCTCTAACACTTTATCTGAAGATGGCGACCCACTAGACGTATTGGTTGTTACTCCTTATCCAGTTGCACCGGGTGCTGTTATCCGCAGCCGTCCAATCGGTATTTTGAACATGAGCGACGAAGCTGGCCAAGACGCCAAGCTGATCGCTGTACCTCATGACAAACTGTCTACTATTTATCAAGACGTCCAGGAGCCTTCTGATCTGCCAGAATTATTGATCAAGCAGATCGAGCACTTCTTTGAAAATTATAAAGATTTAGAGAAAGGCAAATGGGTTAAGATTGATGGCTGGGCTGGCAGTGAAGCCGCCAAAGCTGAGATTATGAAATCAGCTGAAGCCTATAAGGGCTAAGCAGATTAACTACACAAAAAAGCCGGACTTTATGTCCGGCTTTTTTGTGCACGTAATATTACAACGACTTATTGTCAGGTTTTATTTTGCCCTGACTTTCTTCGGAGAGGAACCGACCAGTTTTTTATAAAGCTTGGTTTTTCTATTAATCAGCTTGTGCTTCGCGTAAGCATTAACAGCTTGCAACCACGCCTCCTCTTTTCCATGAGCCCGGATAGAAAAACTGGTACAAAATATTTTATTCTCTAACTCAGAAGCAATTCCCACTTGAAATATAGGGGTTACTGTACCGCTTTTCTCAGTTTTACATAAATAACTTATCCCCTTAACGGATCCGTCATCATTAAAACATCGGTAGGCTTTCAACTTTTTCTTTACCTTAATCTGCTCCTCGGACAACGCCTCATCACGAGCAATGGCAAGCATTTCAACCTGCTTTCTTAGTTTGGGCACCATGCGTTTACCGTCTTTTTTCAGTGAGAAATATTCCTGGTAAAGCTTTCCATTCACTGTACGTCGAACACGATATCCATAAAACGCTTCATTATCTAAAAGTTTTATACTCACTATAATCCACTCCATTAAGTACATGGCCGTGAAATAAAACGATCACTGCCTTGTATAACCAATATTTGACGATTCAAATATTTTCCAAAAAACATCCGCAATATCTTTTGAGGCCCCATGCTTTAATAAGCATTCAAAATAATATCTTAGATGTAAGAAGTATAAATAGTAATTAAGAAATGTCTATCCGTTAATACGTCTAAAGGACTAGCTAAATAACAAGGGTTTAGTATTACAACTAAGTGGCTGTTATAAAAACTACCAGCCGCTTTTTCTGGCTGGTTAAGCTGTTAATTATTCAGTTAATTGAAAGGCTTGCGGATAATTTTCCTGGGGGATATCAATATAATGCTGAAAAATTCTATCAATATTTTCCAGCAGGGTATTTTTTAAAGCGACAGGTCGCGCCTGAATCACTGCAACCCAATCGTCCAGTGCAAATTCTTGCTGAAATGACGATGATAAAGGCGCAAAACTTAAGTGCCAGCGCTCCGGTGCAATACCGCCTTGATCAATCTGGTATGGGCGAAAAAAACCCTGCGCATTATCAGTATTTATTTGCTGATCAAGCCATTGATGTAACGGGGCAAAGGGGCCAGAGCCGACGGTTTCTTCAGTGGTGAGCTGTAGTTGGTAATCATCGGCTATGGCTGCACGGTCATAGATATCTATATCACTTCCCCAGTGGTGGCGGGATGCCCCGGGTAATGCCGACCAACGTAAAATAGCCTGAACCTGTTGCCACGGATCCAGCTGCGCCATATCAACCGGTTGTCCACTCTGGTCCAGCACGGGGCGCTCACCATTGGCTTTGGCGTTCCAGATCAATAGCTGGCGCTCAAAATCCCTGTAGCCACTGGCAATAACCAACTCAAAACCTGCCGCTTTAGCCTCTAGCTGGAGCCTCTGAAAAGGCCTCAGGGCCTCTCGATGAATGCCGCAACCCATCGTTTCAAAGTCGATATCGCTACTGTCCAACCCATAGAGGTGGCCTGCCGTTAGTGAAGTCGCTGCCTGCATAAGAACGCCGATAATTAATGGTTGATTGATCTATAAAAAAATAGCTATTATAAGTTCAGGATGTAATCAACTTATAATAACAACATACCAGAGAACAAGCATGCAAAGTGATTTGCTAGAACTGAAAAACCTCGGTAATACCTCTATTAACTGGCTGCGCGCTATTGGTGTACAAAGCCGTGAAGACCTGCAGAACAAAGGGGTCGTAGAGGCCTATAGTGAGATTAAAGGTCGCGGTATTCGGGTATCTAAAGTCTTACTTTACGCACTGCATGGGGCCATGACAGATACACACTGGAATGATCTGGACAATCAAACCAAGCAAGAGCTTTTACAACAAGCGGAAAATTTGGCTAATTCGAATACCGCATAGTCGTTACAAATACCCCCCCTCTCGAGCTAATCGCAAATGACCGTACTATGCCATATCGATGATATCGACGACGAGCAATCCAAAGGCTTTGAAGTCGGTGGCGACAACTTGTTTGCCGTTAAAAAGAATGGGCAGGTTTTTCTTTATCGCAATAGCTGCCCACATCTGGGTGTTGAATTGAATTGGCAGGAAGATAAATTTTTGGATATGGATGGGATGTTGATTCAGTGCTCTACCCATGGTGCCTTGTTTTTAATTGAGGATGGGGCTTGTGTTTCGGGGCCTTGTCAGGGGCAGCAGTTGCAAGCGGTTGGGTTTGGGATTGTTGATGGGATGATTAGCTTAGTTGATTAAGTGTAGGAGTACCCCCAAAAAAGACCGTCATTCCCGCGAAGGCGGGAATCCAGTGCTGTTATTTCCGCTCTGGCGGAAATAACAGTATAAGGATGCAGTCTGGATTCCCGCCTTCGCGGGAATGACGAGGTATCGCGGGAATGACGGGGTACAAAAAAGGGAGCCATAGGCTCCCTTAATGTTTTACAGCAGTAATTACTCCGCTGCAGAATCTTCTTCAGCAGCTGGAGCCGCTTCTTCCAATTCTTTCATAGATAGCTTAATGCGACCGCGCTGGTCGACATCGAGTACCTTAACTTTGATCACCTGACCTTCGGCCAAGTAGTCAGTCACTTTCTCAACACGTTCCTGAGAGATCTGTGAGATGTGTACCAGACCATCTTTACCAGGCAGGATATTAACGAAAGCACCGAAATCAACGATACGGGCAACCGTACCCTCGTAGATAGCACCGACTTCAGCTTCAGCAGTAATTTCTTCTACTTTAGCTACCGCTGCGTCACGAGAGGCGGCATCAGATCCGTAAATGCGGATAGTACCGTCATCATCGATATCAACAGTAGCGCCGGTTTCTTCAGTAATAGAACGGATAGTTGCACCACCTTTACCGATAACATCACGAATCTTGTCGCTGTCGATTTTAAAAGTAGCCATGCTTGGCGCGTTGTCAGAAACCGTAGTACGGGACTCGCTCAATACCTGATTCATCTGGCCAAGGATATGTAGACGCGCTTCAAGAGCCTGCTCTAAAGCAATGCTCATGATCTGCTCATTGATACCTTCAATTTTGATATCCATTTGCAGAGCAGTAATACCATCGGCAGTACCAGCTACTTTAAAGTCCATATCGCCCAGGTGATCTTCATCACCCAGGATATCGGTCAATACCGCAAAACGCTCGCCTTCTTTAACCAGACCCATGGCGATACCAGCAACCGGTGCTTTCAACGGTACACCCGCTTCCATCATCGACAAACTAGCTACACAGGCACTAGCCATTGAGCTGGAACCGTTAGATTCAGTAATCTCTGAAACAACACGGATAGTGTAAGGAAAGTCTTCAGCATTAGGCAGAACAGCAGCAACACCACGACGCGCCAAACGACCATGACCTACTTCACGACGGCTAGTGAAACCAATACGGCCACACTCACCAACAGAGTAAGGAGGGAAGTTATAGTGCAACATAAAGTTATCTTCGCGCTTACCTTCAAGGGCGTCGATTAACTGTGCATCACGGGTAGTGCCTAAAGTGGTAACACCAATCGCCTGAGTTTCACCACGGGTAAATAGTGCTGAACCGTGAGCTTTATCCAATACACCAACTTCAACGTTGATCGGACGAACAGTGCTGCTGTCACGGCCATCGATACGCGCTTCACCATTAAGGATACGCTGACGAACGGTATTTTTTTCCAACTTCTTGAAAACGTCCTGAACGTCACCAGCGGCGTATTCAGCTTCATCACCTGAAGCCAACTGCTCAATCGCCTGAGTCTTTAAGTCACCCAGCTTGCTGTAACGCTCTGCTTTATCGATCACGCGGTAAGCATCACCAACGCCCTGCTTAAAGCCTGTGGCAACGGCGGCCAATAGCGCTGTGTTTTCTTCTTCTGGCTGCCAATCCCAACGGGGCTTGCCAACTTCAGCGGCTAATTCTGCAACCACTTTAACAACAGCTTGCATTTCCTGGTGGGCAAACAAAACCGCGCCCAACATTTGATCTTCGCTCAGCTCTTGCGCTTCTGATTCAACCATTAGTACGGCATCAGCAGTACCGGCAACAACCATATCCAACGAGCTTTCAGCCAACTGGCTGTAGCTTGGGTTTAGGATATAACCTGACTCAGCAGTGAAACCAACACGGGCTGCACCGACTGGACCATTAAACGGTACGCCAGAAATAGACAATGCTGCAGAAGTACCAATCAACGCTGCGATATCTGGATCAGTCTCCGTATCCGCAGACATAACCGTACAAACAACCTGTACTTCATTTTTGAAACCGTTAGGGAATAACGGACGAATTGGACGGTCAATTAAACGTGAGGTTAGCGTTTCTTTTTCAGAAGGACGCGCTTCACGCTTGAAGAAACCACCGGGAATTTTACCAACCGCATACGCTTTTTCCTGGTAATGAACGCCTAATGGAAAAAAGTCCATGCCTTCTTTGGCTGACTTGGCGGCTACAACAGTACAAAGTACCTGTACGTCGCCCATAGATACCAATACGGCACCTGTAGCTTGACGGGCAATGCGACCTGTTTCTAGAGTTACGGTGTGTTCACCGAATTGAAATGATTTTTTAACTGGATTCACTGATGAAATCCTCCCTTGTGGGATAACAATAAAAGCCCCGGGTTCTTCAACCTACATCACCGGGGCTCACGACTTTTACTACTTAACGACGTAAACCTAAACGCTTGATCAGGCTGGTGTAACGCTCTGAATTTTTGCCTTTCAAGTAATCCAGTAATTTACGACGCTGGTTAACCATACGAATCAAACCACGACGAGAGTGGTGATCGTGATTGTGATCACTGAAGTGACCCTGCAATTTTTCGATATTGGCTGTTAGTAATGCAACCTGCACTTCTGGTGAGCCGGTATCGCCTTCTGCAGTTTGATACTCTTTTACTACTTCTGATTTCTCAGCGGCTGATAATGCCATTTTTCTTTCCTCATTAAAGTTAATATGCAAAAGCAAAGCACTTTTATGCTTTGCCATTTATTCAGCCTGACCGTGCATATTTACAGACAGGCTATTTCAACCGGTAACACACTCGTAAGCGCCCTACCTGTTAACTCTTAATTCGCAGCTATTAAACGCTTTGGCCCAACCTGGCCACCGTCTAACACTTCTCCAATGCCGATAAAATCTCTCGACTCAGAGTACATTCTTACTATGTCACCTTCATGACAGTTTTCAGGCATCACCGATACTGAAACAGCGTGCCCACGTAACATATAAAATACGGCGGACTCTGCTAGCGTCACTTCGGGCAGATGCATAACTGCTACATCAACCGGTTCTAGCAAAGCGTCCAGGGCTTCATAGCCTTCGGTCTCAACCTTTTCCGCCAAAGCTTCCAGCGTGGTTAGGGAAACCGCTTGAGCCTCTTTAAAAGGCCCCGCTTGTACTCGGTGTAACGCTTTAACATGTGCGCCACAATCCAGCTCTAAACCTAAATCTTCTGCAATAGAGCGAACATAAGTGCCCTTACTACAGTGGATATAAACATCGGCTTCCGGTTGGCCACCGGTTTCCTCTGCACTGCGAAACGCCTCTAAACGAATATCAAATATCGTTACCTGACGAACCTTTCGCTCTACTTCTATACCTTTGCGCGCTAATTTATACAGCGGCTGCCCTTGATGTTTTAATGCTGAAAACATCGAAGGTACTTGTTCTATCTCACCCGAAAACCTGGGTAGCAATGCTAATACATCAGCCTCTGTAACCGCGCTGGCATCACGCTCTTCCAACACTTCACCATCGGCATCGCCGCTGGCGGTGATCACTCCGAATAAAAAAGTACTTCGGTACGCTTTATCAGAGTCCAGTAAAAACTGGGAAAACTTGGTCGCCTCACCAAAGCACACCGGCAGCACACCGGTAGCCAATGGATCCAAACTACCGGTATGTCCTGCCTTTTGGGCAAAGAACAATCGCTTGGCAATTTGCAGCGACCGATTAGAACTTTGACCCGCTGGCTTATCGACGATTAATACGCCGTTAACCGGTCTACCGCGACGTTTTTTTGCCACAGTTTCTAACGACTCTTTTCATCATCTGAAAAAGCTTTATCTGCAGAAACAGCCTTATCAATCAAATTCGACAAATGCTGACCGCGCCCAACACTGCTATCAAAATAAAACCGCAGTCTTGGCGTAGTGCGGGCATTATTATTTTTCGCAATTTGCGTTCGCAAAAAGCCCGCCGCCTTGTTTAATACTTCGATAGACTCAGAGGCTTCCTCTTCACTATCTTTGCCCAGCACTGTCATAAAGACTTTGGCATGGGACATATCGCGACTCACTTCCACATCGGTAATACTGACCATACCGACGCGAGGATCACGCACTTCAAACTGTATCAGGCTGGCCAATTCCTGTTTTAGGAAATCACCAACCCGTTGCGTACGACTGTATTCTTTCGCCATCAGTTTTGCTCTATTGAGACAACACGCGCCCGCTTAAAGCGTCCGTGCATACTCCTTCACTTCGTACACTTCAATTTTATCGCCAGGCTTAACATCGTTGTAGTTTTTCACACCGATACCACATTCCATACCGTTGCGAACTTCTGCTACGTCATCTTTAAAGCGACGCAGTGATTCCAACTCACCTTCATAGATAACTACATCATCGCGTAATACGCGGATTGGGTTGCTGCGATATAAAGTACCGTCAATAACCATACAACCGGCTATCGCACCAAACTTCGGTGACTTAAATACATCACGAACTTCGGCCGTACCGTTAATTTCTTCGCGCATTTCAGGACTTAACATACCTGACAGAGCTTGTTTAACATCATCGATTAAATCATAAATAACGCTGTAGTAACGCAGGTCAACGCCCTCTTCTTCAACCGCTTTACGGGCCGCGCCATCAGCACGGACGTTAAAACCAAACACAACCGCATTAGAGGTTAGCGCCAATGTAATATCGGTTTCAGTAATACCACCGACACCACCACTCACAATATTCACTTGAACTTCTTCGTTGCCCATTTCTAATAATGAGCTTTGAATAGCTTCCAGGGAACCGCGCACATCGGCCTTCACAACAATATTGAGCGACTTACTTTCTTCTTCGCCCATATTGGCAAACATATTTTCCAGCTTGGACGCTTGCTGGCGTTTGAGTTTATCTTCACGGTCTTTAATCTGGCGGAACTCCGCCATTTCACGGGCGCGTTTTTCATTTTCCAGCACCACAAAAGAATCACCGGCATTCGGTGTACCATCAAGACCTAGAATTTCAACGGGGATAGAGGGGCCAGCCACATCAATAGGCTTACCGTTTTCATCGAGCATGGCGCGAACGCGACCAAACTGTTGACCCGCCAGTACCACATCACCTTTACGTAATGTACCCGCCTGAACCAATACCGATGAAATAGAACCACGACCTTTATCCAGACGGGATTCGATCACAATACCTTTACCCGGAATATCTGCTGGCGCTTCAAGCTCTAACAATTCGGCTTGTAGTAGCAGAGCTTCTAATAAATCATCAACACCTTCACCGGAATGAGCAGACACATTAATAAACTGTGTATCACCACCCCAGTCTTCAGGGATAACATCTTTGGCAGCTAATTCGTTACGTACACGATCGGGATCAGCACCTTCTTTGTCAATTTTGTTAACCGCAACCACTAATGGTACTCCAGCAGCGCGAGCATGCTTCACCGCCTCTTCAGTTTGTGGCATAACGCCATCGTCGGCGGCAACAACCAGGATAACGATATCGGTACTCTTGGCACCCCGTGCACGCATAGCAGTAAACGCGGCGTGTCCCGGTGTATCCAGGAAGGTGATCATGCCTTTATCAGTTTCTACGTGGTAGGCACCGATATGCTGGGTAATACCACCGGCTTCGCCACTGGCAACACGGGACTCACGGATATAATCCAGTAGCGATGTTTTACCGTGGTCAACGTGACCCATAACAGTAACAACCGGCGCTCTTGTTTCCATGGTGCCTTCGTGGAGGTTTAAGCTATCTTCCAGCTGCTCTTCCATTTCCAGGCCAGTCACCAAGTTGGCGGTGTGCCCTAATTCTTCAACCACTAACTGCGCAGTTTCCTGATCAAGACTTTGGTTGATAGTCGCCATTACACCAAGCTTCATTAGCTCTTTAACAACCACAATACCTTTAACATTCATTTTTGCTGCTAATTCAGCAACCGTAATAGCTTCAGGAATATCGACATTAAGCACAGTTTTAGTATCCGCTGGCTTGGCAAAGCCGTGTGTTTTTGCACCTGCAGGCAATTTTAATACGCGCTGCTTACGGCGGCCGCGATGATCGGTACCTTCACCATCCATAAAGGCATCAACGTTTTTAATATTATGGGTACGGTTTTTACCCCGGGTCTTTGGTGCCAGCTTGCCGCTACGCTTCTTTTTCTTATCAGAAAGTTCGTCTTCTTTATCTTTCGCAGCTGATGGTGCTTCATGGCGCCGGCGAACCGGTTTTTCATCGGCGGTCTTATCTACCGCCTTGGTTTTCTCTGCACGCTCTTGCTCAGCTTTCTTAGCAGCAATCGCGGCTTGCTGTAATTCTTTATCTTTGGCTTCTTTGTCTTTGCGCTTGACTGCCGCATGTTGACGTAGCATTTCAGGATCCATTTGGGACTTATCCTGAATTTCTTCAACAAACTCATCTGTACTGGCAACAAGCTCTTCTGCTTTTGATGCTTCAACCGGAGTTTCTTCAATCTCTGACGCTTGTGCCTCAGCAGGAGCTGCCGCGGCTTCTTCAGCCAAACGTTCGGCTTCAGCGGCTTCCGCTAATAGCTCGGCAGGATCACGCTTAACGTAGGTACGTTTTTTACGCACTTCTACATTAACGGTTTTTCTGCCCTGGCTACCGCTGGTTTTTAGCGTGCTTAGGGTTTTTCTTTTCAGCGTGATTTTCTTTGGCGCATCCGTTGATTCACCATGGCTGGTTTTCAAGAACGACAGCAAAGTTTGCTTATCTTCATCTGACACCACCTCATCAACGGAGGTGTGTTTTAAGCCTGCCTGTTTCATCTGCGTTAACAGACGGTCGGCAGGTGCGCCAACGACTTCGGCTAGTTGGCTTACTGTAACTTCTGCCATTCAGTTCTCTCCAGTACCTTTCTTCGGCATCTTCGGTCAATTTGCTAATGCAACTGACCTCGACAATTTCAACAATCGACTCGTTTGTTAGAGATATTCGATTCCAGCTCGCTACTGCTGATTTTGTTGCTCTTCAGCTTCTGCGAACCATGGGGCACGCGCAGTCATAATCAATTCACCGGCCTTCTGTTCATCAAGGCCTTCAATTTCTACCAGGTCATCAATTGCTTGCTCGGCAAGATCTTCCATGGTGATAATACCTTTGCTGGCTAATACAAAAGCCAGGTGACGTTCCATACCATCCATATTCAGCAAGTCTTTTGCAGGCTCTGTTTCACCCAACTGCTCTTCACTGGCAATGGCTTGAGTTAGCAGGGCATCTTTAGCACGGGCACGTAACTCTTCAGCAATTTCTTCATCAAAGCCATCGATACCCATCATTTCTTCAAGGGGTACATAGGCCACCTCTTCTAAAGAGGTAAAACCTTCTTCTACCAATACTTCTGCTACGCTCTGGTCAACATCCAGACTTTCCATAAATTCGCCAATCACAACACCAGATTCTTTCTCGTGTTTCTCAGAGGCATCTTCCATGCTCATGACATTGATGGTCCAGGTGGTTAGGTCACTTGCTAAACGCACATTTTGACCACTGCGACCAATGGCCTGGGCCAGGTTATCTTCGGCAACGGCAACATCCATTGAGCGAGTATCTTCGTCAACAACAATGGACTCTACTTCGGCCGGAGCCATCGCATTGATAACTAATTGTGCCGGGTTGTCGTCCCATAAAATAATATCAACACGCTCATTACCCAGCTCGCCAGAGACTGCCTGTACACGTGAACCACGCATACCTACACAGGCGCCAATAGGGTCGATACGACCATCGTTAGTTTTTACTGCAATCTTGGCCCGTGAACCGGGGTCACGGGCGGCGGCACGAATTTCAATCACTTCTTCTGAGATTTCTGGTACTTCAACTTTAAATAGTTCGATCAACATATCCGAGCAAGCGCGACTTAAGAACAGCTGCGGACCACGGGCTTCTGGACGAACGTCTTGCAAGATTGCACGAACTCGATCACCCATACGGAAAACTTCACGACCCACTAACTCTTCACGGGGTAAAGAGGCTTCGGCATTATTACCTAAATCAACAATAATATTGTCGCGGGTCACTTTTTTAACGGTACCGCTAATCAGTTCTCCCACTCTGTGCTCGTATTCTTCAACGACTTGAGCACGTTCAGCTTCACGAACCTTTTGGACAATAACTTGCTTGGCAGTTTGCGCGGCAATACGACCAAAGCCTACGTTCTCAACCTGCTCTTTATGAATATCACCAACTTGTAGCGAAGCATCTTTCTCAGCGGCTTCTTCAGTGGTGAACTGCGTGCCCAATAAAGCCATTTCATCATCGGGTACAACCAACCACTGGCGGTAGGTTTCGTAGTTACCGTCTTCACGATCGATAATGACATTGATATCGGCATCTTCGTCATAGCGTTTTTTGGTTGCGCTGGCCAAAGCCTGCTCGATAGCTTCAAAGATAATATCTCGCGATACACCTTTCTCGTTGGATACGGCTTCTGCTACCAGCAAAATTTCTTTGTTCATTGTCCGCCTCGTTTGTACAAAACCTGGGTAAATGTCTTGCGATACTATTTCCGCAGCCTTTAAAAGCTGGGAACAATATTCGCTTTATCAATTAAATCAAAAGGCAATAAGTATTCGTCGCTATCAACGGCTACCACTACATCGCCCTCTTCCATCCCGGTCAACTGTCCGGAAAAATTTTTGCGCCCTTCAAAAGGTGTACGCAAACGTACTTTAACTTGTTCTCCAATATGAAGACCAAATTGCTCCAGTGTAAACAGTGGCCGCTCCATCCCCGGGGAAGAAACTTCCAGGGTGTACTCACCCATAATCGGGTCTTCAACATCAAACACACTACTAACCTGGCGGCTGACTTTAGCGCAGTCATCCACATCAATACCGTTAACATGGTCGATATAGATTCTTACAATGGACTGCTTGCCATGCGATACATATTCCACACCCCACAGATCAACACCCAAGGCCTCAGCGACGGGTTTAACCAAAGCTGTCAGTTGTGCGTCTTTACCTGCCATTCAAATTCCACCAACAAAAAATGGGCATAAAGCCCACTTCCTTAAGCAGTTACCAGCACCCCGATATATAAGCCGGAATGACAATACTGCGCCTAATAAAAAGCCCCTAATAAGGGGCCTGAAAACTGCATCGCCAAATTGATCAAAGCACGATCAACCCCGACACTTTAAAATTTGGTAGCGGGGGCCAGATTTGAACTGACGACCTTCGGGTTATGAGCCCGACGAGCTACCAGGCTGCTCCACCCCGCATCAAAACAATATGCCCCTTAGACATATCGAGCACAAATCCCACCACTATCTTCCACTAGCCGCCATAACACGGCTGAGCACGACAAAATTTGTGGGCGAATTATAGGGACAAGGCCCCATGTGGTCAACCAATTACTCAGTCTTTTCAAGGTGCTGCTACACAGCTTTTAGACAAAAAAACACCGATTGCTTCCAGCAGGGCGCTTTTGAAGATTTGGCGCCGAAGGCCTGAAGATTCTCCCTAAAGGCACCAATAACTAAGCACAAACAAGCAATATCAATACGTTAGTGTCCTCAAAGCTACCGTTAAGAGGTAAAAATTGTCTATTTATAATGCCTAACGGTGTTGTTAAGGCCCCTGTAGGGATTCTTTGAACTGCCATGCTGGCACATCGCCTCAGAGATTTACTATAAAAATCATACAATTACGACGGTAGGTTATATGCATAGTTCTCTTATCTCACTTGTAAGGTATAGTACCTGGCGAGTGAAAAGTACTTGGCGGATTAAGTTTTATCTATAGATTTTTTCCAGCAGAGTATTGGGAGACTCTTAACTTTAATAAAAATAAAGGTATCTTATGAAATTAAAACTATTAAAAATAATAATAATGCTTTCTATAAGTACTGGATATGGACATGCAGCCACTAATGAAGCACCCACTAATGCAGAACTTTACGAAATGCTCAAGGCAAACCAGCAGCAACTTTCTGAAGCCAAGAAAAACCTTGTAGGTACTAATTCTGAATACAGCTATAAGGTGCTAGATCACGCTGAAAGCACCAATACCAAGCAGCTTTATCAGTTACAAGCCATACGTGACGGCATGTTACAAAGCAAGCTTACATTGGGTGGTCAGGTCACAGCTTTAGTCAATTATCAAAAAGCTAACGAAGACTCTAAGTTCGGCTGGTTAATGCGGCATCCAACATCCGCTAACCAAATTGGTGAAACGGTTTCTGAAGCAGTTATCCATTCAAGTAATTTAAATGTGACGGCAAAGCTGGCCGATAGTTTTACTGGCTATGTTGAATTGCTCTATAACCCCGAGCAAAACTTTGCTTCAGGTTCATCTATTACCGGCTTGCCGCGTAACAATGTGAATGTACGTCGTGCCTATATTTTATGGGGCGATCTTGCCAAATCACCTGTTTACGCCTCAGTCGGTAAAATGGATATTCCTTTCGGTCTTAATGACACAGTTAGCCCATTTACTAATTCAACTAACTGGCATTCATTTGCAGGTTTAGCTTATGGTGGCTTAGTCGGTTATTCTAAAGATAATCTTCATTTACGTGCGATGATCATTCAAGGTGGTGCTCAGTTCAGAAATGCGAACTCACCGGTTAAAGGCACAAACGTACCGTCATTAATCAATAACTATGCACTAGATGCAAATGTTGATATTAAGGTGTCAGAAAATGCCACCGTTCATGTTGGTGCGAGTTACCAATATGGTTCAAGCTATTGCCAGAGTTATGAAGATGACCCTACAACGCACGTTGTGGCAGGCCCGGGTGCACCAACAATTAATCCTGAACCACAAGGTGTACGTCACTTTAATGCCTGTATGGACAATAATGATTCGGTATCTTTGTACTCTACATATACTGCTGATGGTTTAAAGTTATTGGTTGAGTATGCAGAAACCCTGAAAGTTTGGCCGGGTACCTTTAACCCTTATATCCCTGAGTTTGCTGCAGCAAAGAATAAGACCTTTACTGTGGGCGCACGTCAGTCGGCTAATGTTGGCCTAGCCAATGATGTTGACTTCTCAGTTGAGTTTAGTCGTTTTGAAGCTGGCCCATCCGGCTCGCCATGGGAAAAACAAGATCAGTTAGTACTGGGAGCATCGTACTATGTTGCGCCGAATGTTAACTTGTTTGCCGAAGCCATTCGCGTTGAGGGTTGGGTGCCATTAAACTTTTTAAGTGGTGGTAATCCTGGAAGCGAAGTGGGTACTTCATGGTCAAGTCAAACATCGACGACTGAAGTATTTACCTTAGGTATTCAAGCGGCTTTCTAGTCTGGCCGGTTTTGTTTAGAAAGGGCATGTCGTATCTGAGTGGATACGGCATGCCTTTTTAACTATTTGGTGCCGAAGGCGGGACTTGAACCCGCACGAGCATAGCTCACCACCCCCTCAAGATGGCGTGTCTACCAATTCCACCACTTCGGCTTGTTCGTTAAATCTCAGGGATGTCTAACTCAGAGGGCGCTGCTGGAGCGTCTAATACGGGTATATCGTCACTAAGGCCTTGCCCTATAGCCGCCTCATCGATAGCCGGGATATCACCTTCAGCAACTGGTGCAAACTGACTTTCAACAACCGCAGGTACTGGCAGATCTACCGCATTGACTGCAACGGACTGGTTTTTAGCGATAACAGCCAAACCAAAGCTGGTAGCAAAAAATAAGGTCACTAACCATGAAGTAGACGTGGTTAATACATTACCGCCGCCACCGCTGCCAAATAGGGTTTGGGATGAACCAGCACCGAAAGATGCGCCCATATCGGCTCCCTTGCCTTGCTGAATCATAATTAAGCCAATAATGGCTAAAGCCGCCAACATATGTACGATTAATATAATCTGTTCCATCTTTTATTCTCTGATCTCTATAATTTTCTTAAAAAACAAATGGTTAGCTGATTGCAGCCACACAAATAGCGGCAAAATCTTCAGCCTTTAATGATGCACCGCCCACTAAGGCGCCATCAATATCCTGCTTACCGAATAACTCCGCAGCATTATCCGCTTTAACACTGCCACCGTACAATAGCTGCAAACCTTCAGCTACGGCCTGGCTCTCCGCTGCCAGTACCTGACGAATATGGGCATGAACTTCCTGAGCCTGCTCAGGAGAGGCCGTTTTACCGGTACCAATAGCCCAAATAGGT
This sequence comes from Oceanicoccus sp., assembly GCF_029238675.1. Taxonomy (GTDB): domain Bacteria; phylum Pseudomonadota; class Gammaproteobacteria; order Pseudomonadales; family Dasaniaceae; genus Oceanicoccus. The sequence goes on from NZ_JAQWFR010000008.1 coordinate 120,547, forward strand.
TCATAGGCAATAACCGATGCCGCTATAGCCTCAATACCAGCCACGGCGATAACGGCTTTAATTTGCTGCTCTATCCAGGGCAATGTGTCACCAGCTTCACGCTGTGCCAGGCTTTCGCCGACACATAGGATAGGTGTTAGACCCTGAGACTGAACAGCAATAAATTTAGCCGCAATATCCGCATCTGACTCAGAGAATAAGGTTCTGCGCTCTGAGTGACCGACTATCACATACTGACAATCTAACTCAGCCAGCATGGTCGCGGACACCTCACCGGTATAAGCGCCCTCTTGCTGGTCACTCACATTTTGAGCACCGCAGGCAATCATCGAGCCTGCTAACTGCTTGCTGACCGATGAGATATAGACAGAAGGAGGACAAACGGCAATTCCCACCTGCTCACTGGATACGGCACTCAGCTGCTGTTGCAACCCGGAAAGCAATTGATCAATGCTGGCGGTTGAGCCATGCATTTTCCAATTACCTACTACTAAGTTGCGACGCATTGTTTTTCCTGATGATTCTTACGGACTGGCTAAAAGAGCACGGGCCAAAAAAGGCGGCAATCTTAACCAAACTACCGGGAACATACAAGGCACAGGCTAGGCAACGGCCTTCTCAACAACGGCGGCAATTTCAGCAGCCAATAAACCGACAAGCTCACCATCCTCACCTTCCACCATAACTCGCACAACCGGCTCGGTTCCCGATGGGCGAAGTAGCACTCGGCCACGGCCATCGAGCTTCTGTTCTGCCTCGCTAATCGCCTGTTCAATATCAGCATTGTTATCCAGGCGCGACTTGTCTGCCAATGCGACATTAATCATCACTTGGGGGAATTTGCTCATACCGGCCTTCAGCTCGTGCAAAGGTACACCGACATTCATCAGGGCAAACAGTACTTTTAAGGCAGCCACCACACCATCACCGGTGGTGGTGACGTCAGAACAGATAATATGACCGGAGTTTTCACCCCCCAGCTGCCAGCCTCGGGACTTCATCAGTTCGATAACATAGCGGTCACCGACTTTGGCCCGCGCAAAGGGGATTTCCAAATCCTTTAGGGCCAGCTCAAAGCCCAGGTTGGACATCAAGGTGCCGACGACGCCAGAGCAGCTACCCGTGGTACGCAGTTGGTCTTGAGCGATAACAAAGAGTAACTCATCACCATCAACAAACTCACCAGTGTGGTCAACAAAAGCTAAACGATCACCATCACCATCAAAGGCAATACCTAAATCAGCCCCTTCCTCAAGTACTCGCGCCTGCAGTGCCCTGGGACTGGTAGAACCCACATTTTCATTGATATTTAAACCGTTGGGATCAGCCCCCATCACAATAACTTCAGCACCCAGCTCATCAAATACCGCAGGGGCGACGTAATAGGTAGCACCATGAGCGCAATCGACAACAATTTTTAAACCTCGCAAACTAAAACCTGCGGGGACAGTACTTTTACAAAACTCAATATAGCGACCGGCAGCATCGGTCATACGATCAACCTTACCCAGGTTCGCCGATTCTACTGTGGACATCGGCTGGTCGATTTGACGCTCTATCTCCAACTCAACCTCATCCGGCAGTTTGGTACCCTCACTGGAGAAAAATTTAATACCATTATCGTGATAAGCGTTGTGGGAAGCGCTGATTACAATACCCGCCTGGGCATGAAAAGTTCTGGTGAGATAGGCAATGGCCGGTGTTGGCATAGGCCCCAGCATGGTGACATCAACCCCGGCAGCTACCAAACCCGCCTCTAAGGCTGACTCAAACATATAGCCTGATATACGCGTGTCTTTACCTATAATAATTTTACTGCGGCCAGACTGGGCAAAGACTTTACCCGCAGCCCAACCCAGTTTTAAAACAAACTCTGGAGTAATAGCACCCTCGCCTACGCGACCCCGAATACCATCAGTACCAAAATATTTACGAGACATTACCCTTATTCCTTTTATATTACTTTTATATTACTTTTATTAGTGCTAACTAGCTTTCAACAACGGCTGAGTAGAGTTTCATCGCGTCAGCGGTTTGCACAACATCATGAACACGAATAATAGACGCCCCACGCTCTGCCGCAAGTACTGCCAAAGCTAAACTGCCCGCCAAACGTTGATCTACGTCACGGCCCAGCACTTTGCCAATTAACGATTTGCGCGACAAACCAACCAGTACCGGATAACCCAGATCAACCAATATCGACAAATGATTCAACAAACGGAGGTTGTGCTCAACAGATTTACCAAAACCAAACCCGGGATCCATCAGCAAGCGGGAACGTTCAATCCCTGCAGCCATGCAAGCCTCAGCGCGAGATTGCAGGTAGTCACTGACCTCTTTAACCACCGAGTTGTAATCCGGGGATTGCTGCATGGTTTTTGGCTGGCCCTGCATATGCATAAGACAAACAGGCAGGCCGGTTTTAGCCGCAGCCTCTAGCGCGCCGCGCCGTTCCAAAGCACGCACATCATTGAGCATACCGGCGCCAGCTGCCGCCGCCGCCTGCATCACTTCGGGACTACTGGTATCAACGGAAACAATGGTTTCAAACCGCTGGTTAATCGCCTCAACCACCGGCACAACGCGATCTAACTCTTCCGCTATGGGTACCGGTTCAGCCCCCGGACGAGTTGACTCCCCACCCACATCGATAATAGCAGCACCTTCAGCCAGCATTTGCTCAACACGGGCCAAGGTCTTATCCAGATTACGCTTACCTGCTTGATAGAGAGCACCGCCATCGGAAAAAGAGTCAGGGGTTACATTCAGTACTCCCATAACTTGCGGAGTATCTAAACGCAAAAACCGAGTTCCACATTGCAGAACTCGGTTATTGTTGTGAGTAGCTTTAATATTTTCAGCCAAGCCTAGTGCTCGCCAGCAGGGCCGCCGATAGGATCATCTTTCTTCGGCTCATCAGCAGCCTCAGTTTTTTGACCGCCGCCAGGCTTATTGTCGTCATGCCAGTCGGCAGGTTCACCCGGCTTACGACCTTCCATAATATCGTCGATCTGTGACGAGTCGATGGTTTCATAAGTCATTAGCGCCTCGGCCATCATATCGAGCTTGTCGCGGTTTTCTTCCAGAATAGTCTCGGCAATGGCATAGCACTCATCAGAAATTCGACGAACTTCCTCATCAATTTTTTGTGCCGTCTCACCAGAGATACTCTTCGACTGACCAGCTGCAGAGCGGCCCAAAAAGACTTCTTCCTGAGCTTCGTCATACATCAGTGGCCCCATCTTTTCAGACAAGCCCCACTTGGTCACCATATTGCGAGCAATCTCGGATGCACGCTGAATATCATTAGAGGCACCGGTGGTGACACCGTCTGGCCCCAATGTCATTTCCTCAGCAATACGACCGCCATAGAGCGAGCAAACCTGACTAAGAATATGCCGACGGCTATGGCTATAACGATCTTCCTCAGGTAAGAACATGGTCACACCTAATGCGCGACCGCGAGGAATAATACTGACTTTATAAACCGGATCATGCTCGGGCACTAAACGCCCTACAATGGCATGGCCTGCTTCGTGATAAGCGGTATTTAACTTTTCTTTCTCAGACATCACCATCGACTTGCGCTCGGCGCCCATCATGATTTTGTCTTTGGCTAATTCAAATTGCTCTCTACCTACAGTGCGAATGTTGGCGCGGGCAGCAAACAGGGCAGCCTCATTCACCAGGTTAGCCAAATCAGCTCCGGAGAAACCAGGGGTACCACGGGCAATCACCGATGGGTCAACATTGTCACCTAAAGGTACTTTGCGCATATGCACTTTTAAGATTTGCTCACGGCCGCGGATATCGGGCAGACCCACAACCACCTGGCGGTCAAAACGACCGGGACGCAATAGAGCAGGATCTAATACATCGGGACGGTTAGTAGCAGCGATAACAATAACGCCATCGTTAACTTCAAAGCCATCCATCTCAACTAACAGCTGGTTTAAGGTTTGCTCACGCTCATCGTGACCACCACCAACACCGGCACCACGATGGCGACCTACTGCGTCGATTTCATCGATAAAGATAATACAAGGCGCTTGCTTCTTGGCTTGCTCAAACATATCCCGTACACGAGAAGCACCTACACCCACAAACATTTCTACAAAGTCAGAGCCGGAGATAGAGAAGAAAGGTACTTTAGCCTCACCAGCAATGGCTTTAGCTAATAGGGTTTTACCGGTACCGGGTTGACCAACCATTAATACACCACGGGGGATACGACCACCCAGGCGTTGGAATCTACCGGGATCGCGCAAGAACTCTACCAGCTCCTGCACATCTTCTTTTGCTTCATCAACACCTGCCACATCGGCAAAGGTGGTTTTAATCTGGTCTTCGCCCAACAAACGGGCTTTACTCTTACCAAAGGCCATTGGGCCGCCACGGCCACCGCCGCCACCTTGCATCTGGCGCATAAAGAACATAAAGACGGCGATAATAATCAGGATAGGGAAGCAGGCGACCAGTAGCTGAGTCCACAGACTTTGTTGCTCGGGCTTGCGACCTTCAATTTGCACTTTATGACCAATCAGGTCATCCACCAGTTTGGGGTCTTCCAGCATAGGACGAATAGTTTCAAACTTGCTGTTATCGTAACGCGTGCCTGAGATGGTTAAGCCATCAATCATCACATTACTAACGCGGTCATTCTTAACTTCTTCAATAAATTGTGAGTAGTTAAGTTGCTCGGCCTGGGGTTGGACATTAAAGTTATTAAAAACTGTTAGCAGAACCGCTGCTATGACCAGCCACAATAAAAGATTTTTCGCCATATCGTTCAAAAGAGAACCCTCTAAAATACTACCTTGAAATACTACCTTGAAGTGTCCAGAGATCCATTCACCCCTAACACCAAATAATGAAGCAACTTTACTACAGTTTAAGCCCCGCCACCATGAATAGAGAGCCGAAGCCGATGTCTTAAAGACCTAATAAAAGCGTTAGTTAGCCCTTAAAACCTTTACCCACCTGATAGACCTCACGGGATCTGGCTCTGGAGGCTGCAGGTTTTCGAGATTGCACCGTGCTAAAACTTGTACGCATGTCACGCAATAATTGATCAAATCCTTCCCCCTGAAATACCTTGGCAACAAAGGCGCCACCAGGTTTTAACACCTGACGAGCCATATCCAGCGCCAATTCGACCAAGTACATAGACTGTGGCTGATCAACAGCCGCCATACCAGACATATTGGGGGCCATATCGGAAATTACAAGGTCAACGGGGGAATCTCCGATAATTTGCATAATAGAATCAAACACTTGCTCCTCGGTGAAGTCGCCTTGAACAAAATCGACACCGGCCAGGCTATCCATATGCAGAATATCTGAGGCGATCACTCGCCCCTTATGCCCCACCAATTGCGCTGCCACCTGCGACCAGCCACCGGGGGCGCTGCCCAGGTCTATCACTGTCATGCCCGGCTTAATCAAACGGTCTTTTTCGTTTAATTCCAATAACTTATAACAGGCACGGGAGCGATAACCCTCCCGTTGGGAGCGCTTTACATATTCATCGTCAAAATGCTCTTTTAGCCAGCCTTTGCTGGTATTGCCTTTCTTTGCCATGGGTGGCCTTATGGGTGCTGTGGGGTGGTGGATTATAATCCACCCTACTTTGCTATCGGAGGGGTGGGGCTATACAATACGCGCCCTTTTTACCAGATACGGCTGCATTTCGCATTATGGAACTTTCCAACGCTCGCAAAAAAGAACTTCGCACTATTGCTCACAACCTGAACCCCATCATTATGATTGCGGAAAAAGGCGTGACTGAAGCTATTGAAAAAGAGCTGGAAAGAGCCCTTGAAGATCACGAACTGATTAAGATCAAAATCAATATTAATGATCCTGCCATGCGTAAAACTATTGCCAGTGAATTATGTGCCAAACATAAAGCGGCTTTAGTGCAGTCGATTGGTAAAGTTGCCGTGATTTGCCGCAAAGCTAAAAAGCCCAACCCTAAATTATCCAACTTGCTACGCCCAGTCTAAGCAACTGGCTTTAAACGGCTCAGGCAAGAGAGCAAAGAATAATCCAATGTTTTTGACCAGCGCTTTGCCGCGTCTTTAGTTTGTGCGGCACTTAGGGTGCTGGCTTTTTTACCGGCAATCACTACCCAGTTACCTTCTACGGTTAAGCAGCCGCGTACATCCTCAAAAAACTCTTTTAAAGCAGCAATCATTTCTCGCTCACCTCGATGCATCTGCCAGCAATTTAATACCAGCCAACCATCATCAGTTAATAACTGCGAGCAGCGTTCAATAAACCAATGTTGTGTCTGTTGCAGGTCTAGACCTTCAGGACTGTAAAGGTCACTAAAAAGTATATCGACTTTCTCCCGCTTATCGGATTCAATAAATTCGCTGGCGTCCTCGATAAAGACTTCAACTCTCTCACTGCGCGGTAATTGAAAATAACGGTAGGCAACTTCAAGCACTTTGGGGCGTAACTCTACTAACTGTAGGGTTAAATCAGGAATTGCTTCGTGCAAAGCCGAAGCCAGGCAACCACCACCAACGCCTAATAAAGTGATGGATTTGGGCTGCTTAAATAGCAAGGCCAATAACATGGCCTGTGCATAATCGTGTTGCAACTGAAAAGGATGTGAGAGTAGCTGGCAACTTTGCTCGTCGCCTTCGGCAAAGGCGAGATAACGCTTATTGCCATTATCCAAAACCGTTATAGAGCCATACTCATCGTGAGATCGGTAGACCTCTTTACCGGAGAACATACTAATTAGTCCAGCTCGTTAAGTGACTCACCCAGGGCATTGACCAGGCTATCTATCTCATCACTCTCGATTGTGAATGATGGCGCAATGGTCAAATAATCACCGCCATAACGAACATAAAAGCCTTTCTCCCAACATTTCATCGCCACTTCAAAAGGCCTGCGTGCCGGTTCGCCCGGATATGCTTCTAAGGTGATACCTGCTGCAAGGCCATAGTTGCGGATATCCGTAACATACTTAGCACCTTTTAAGCTGTGGGCCGCCGCTTCTAATACCGGGGCCATTGCTGCAGAGCGCTCGACCAGATGGTTATTGTGCAGTACATCCAAAGTCGCCAGACCTGCAGCACAAGCTACCGGATGCGCCGAATACGTATAGCCGTGGGGAAATTCCACCATATAGTCAGGGCCACCATTATCCATAAAGGTATTATAAATTTCGGCTTTACTGATAACCGCTCCCATTGGCAGGGTGCCGTTAGTGACCTGCTTGGCAGTCGTCATAATATCGGGAGTCACGCCAAAGGCATCCGCACCAAAGTTAGTGCCACAACGACCAAAGCCAGTAATCACTTCATCAAAGATCAATAGGATATTGTGCTTGTTACAAATATCGCGGATACGTTGCAGGTAGCCCTGGGGAGGAACTACAACACCACCAGAACCGGAGAATGGCTCAATAATGACCGCTGCAATAGTAGAGGCATCGTGTAAACCGATAATGGATTCAAGCTCATCGGCCAGATGAGCGCCCTGCCCTGGCATACCTTTAGAGAAAACGTTTTCGGGTAATTGAGTATGAGGTAGATGATCAGCTTCAATACCCTGACCATACATTTTACGGTTGCCCACCATACCGCCAACACTGATGCCGCCAAAGTTAACACCGTGATAACCTTTTTGACGGCCTATCATTCGCGTTTTGCCCGCCTGGCCTTTTAGGCGCCAGTAAGCACGGGCCATTTTTAAGGCTGTTTCTACGCTTTCAGAACCAGAGCCGGTAAAAAAGACATGGTCCAAACCCTCAGGTGCCATATCAACAATGCGGTTGGCTAATTCAAAGGATAACTTATGGCCAAATTGAAAACCGGGCGAGTAATCCAAAGTTGCCATTTGGCGGCTAACCGCATCGGTAATCGCCTGATTGGAATGGCCCAAACCACATGTCCACAACCCCGAAAGACCGTCCAATATCTGGCGCCCCTCAGCATCGGTAAAGTAAACTCCCTTCGCCGACGCAATCATACGAGGGTTTTGCTTAAATTCTCTATTGCCAGTAAAAGGCATCCAGTGAGCCTGTAATTGCTCTTGGCTAAGACCACCAGTTTTAATTTCAAAGCTCATAGCTTATCCCACTATGGTTAAACACCCATTAGCCAGCGATCAAAGTGACCACCGCAATGATAATCACCCAAAAAATCACACTGCGTGACAACAGGGATTGCAGTGTTAATAATTCTTCCCGGCCATAATCAATAAAATGCTCTTTATCGGTAGGGTTAACCTGGGAAGCATCGGAACCACTAATGGCCGCCACAGCACATTGATCTAGCAATTCCGAAGTGGGTTGGTTATCCAGAATTGATGACCAATAGCGATTAAAACTACTAACAAAATTACCGGTCATGGAAAAAGACAAGGCCAATAAGCGCACGGGGACCCAGTCAAAGTAATGCAGCCACTGCAAGGCAAGGGATTTATCATCGGATTTAAAAGAGTCGTGACGCCCGGCAAGATAACCTAAGCGATAGATCACAGCCCCGACCGGCCCCAATACTAAAAACCAAAATACCACGGCAAACCAGCGCTCAAAACCTTCATGTAGAAAAGCCCTGCGAACATGCTCGTGCAAAGCCACATGGTCAACCGAGGTTTCGCTCTGCTCAAAGTCGCCAATGGCCGTTGCCTTATTATAGGCTCCCTCAAAATCTCCCTTATTCCATGAAGCGAGATAATTCTGCAGGCTTTGGTTAAAATCACCGCGGCCTAAACTAAATAACAATACGGTGACATAAAAAATCAACGATAATAAACCAAACAGTACTGACTCCAACAAATCCTGCAGCAGAAACACCCCAACAGCAGGAATACCGATGGCTGCTAATAATCGCAGCTCAGCCAAACTTAATCGCTGGGGAATATTTTCATTAAATTGATAGAACCAATCATCCCGCTGCAGCGGCCCGCCAGAGCCCCACAGTTGTAAAAAGCCGAGTACAATCAATACCGTTAGAAATTCCATGAGCGATTCCACACTTTGCTATCTGTTCGAGTATTTAAGCTAATAACCCTTTGAAATATACCCAATCAAAGGAGGCTCCCGGGTCGGTTTTACGCCCGGGAGCAATATCGCAATGCCCCACTATACGATCAGGGGTGATTGCCGGGTAGGCCGCCATAATTTGCAAGGTTAATTGATGCAGCGCCTGATACTGTGACGCAGTATAAGGACAATCATCCGTCCCCTCCAGTTCAATACCGATACTAAAGTCATTGCAGTTGGATTGGCCCTGGAAACTGGACTCACCGGCATGCCAGGCACGCTGATTGAAGGGTACAAACTGAGTGATTACACCGTCCCTATTAATCAGGCAGTGGCTTGAGACTTCAAGCCCCCTTAAGTCAGCAAAGCTCGGATGGGCATCGCAATCCAGGCAGTTGGTAAAGAGTTTTTCAATACAGCCGCCGCCGAATTCCCCTGCAGGCAGGCTGATATTATGAATAACCAACAGACTAACCTCACTCCCTTCTGGGCGAGTATTAAAATTGGGGGATGGCAACTGACGAGTATCGGCCAACCACTGTAAGCATTGTGAGGTATTGGGGTTCAATGAAGCTACCTTGGTACTGAACTGAATCAATTAAGGATAGCACAGGGGGAAGTTAACATAACGCCCCCTTGGACACGTCATCCCCGGACACGTCACCCCTGGACACGTCACCCCTGGACACGTCATCCCTGGACACGTCATCCCTGGACACGTCATCCCTGGACACGTCATCCCTGGACACGTCATCCCCGCGAAGGCGGGGATCCAGTGCTGTAAATTTCCGCTTTAGCGGAAATAACAGCATAAGCATGCAGTCTGGATTCCCGCCTTCGCGGGAATGACGGTGATGTGTGAGAAAGGGAAGGTTTATGAAGTGACTTTCATATCCCGAAGATTACCGATTACTGACTCTAAGGCCCGGTCAAATAATAAGCCTTCATCCAAGGTGCTTATGTGGCCGCCTTTAATAGCCCGGGCAAAGCTCATGCGGTTATATTCTGCGACTTTCATACCGGAGCGATTAACAAAAATATACTTGCCGGTGCTGCGAATAATTGCAGCGAGGCGGCAGCGGAATTTCTTGCCATCATCTTGATGCAACTCAACCCAGTTGCCCATCGTCATATTATCCACCACCACCAGACAGGGATCATCTGCACTTATCTCAACAGTTTCCTCTGCACTACTTTCACTAGCGCCTTTGACGACCAGCTTCTCTACTACTTGACGGATAAGCTTATCGCCATCGACTGCCTGAGCATTTGGCTGCTCAACTTCAGCGCTTTTAGCCTCAGGGTTATCATCAGCAGACTGGGCCACCAAATCACCCAATGCATCAAACTCGGCCAATTGCTCATTCAGCTCAGCATCCAGGGCCTCAAGTGATACCGAACCGCCGTCGCGCTCCTCTAATACTTGATCTAAGGTTTTTTCTATCGCTTTGGTTTGACGGGCAATGGTTTGCTGCGCTTTAGCTTTGGCCTCTTGTTCAGAAGCCGCTAACTTAACGGTATTTAATTGTTTCAATTGCGAAAGATAAATAGCTTCCAAATCAGTCAATAGCTGATTCATATCAAAGGGGTTGTAAGCAATCCGGGTCAGGCCAGCCCGCAAATCTTTTAA
>NZ_JAQWFR010000022.1 GCF_029238675.1 Oceanicoccus sp.
GTTTCGCGTACTGGATTTCCCTCTGGCTCCACTGCTGCTCGGCTTTATCCTCGGCGGTATGTTGGAAGATAATTTGAGGAGGGCGTTATTAATTTGGGATGGTTCCTGGGCATTCCTGTGGGAGCGGCCAATTACAGCGACGATTATGGTGATTACTTTGCTAACGCTAATCCTGCCGCTAATCTCTTCGTTACGAGACCGTCGCATAATAAAACCGACAATATAATGCGCGCCGCAAGCGAACCCGGGGTTAATCTATAGGTTAGCACCATCGGTGAATGCTTCGGTCGAAGTTTTGTTGTTATTGGAGAGTTCGTATTCGGCACGTTTGTCCCAATTTTCAGCCTGCCAGCTAAATGCCTGCAAACGTCGGCCGCCATAAACAGACGGATATCGGGTGGTTGGTGCTATGTTGGCGCTATTTAGTGTTTACAAAACCGATGAAATAACCAATAATTACCCTTAAAGGGTGATTATGTACCCCTTTAAGGGTAAGTGAGGACAAGGATGTCATCTACACCTAGCTATGATCTTAATGCCATCAAACGGGCCTTTAGTGATGTTTCTGCCCTGAGAATGACCGGCAGTGCCCGCCGGGGCGCTTTTGAACTGGGGTTTAGTGATGAAAAGGTGGTTGCTGCCATACAGGCGTTAACCCGGGCTGATTTCTACAAGTCCATGTCACCAAAGACGGCGGGTTTTACAGCCATGCAGGACGTGTACAAATCCCGTTTTAGGGGTGTGGATCTCTATATCAAGTTTCAGCTACTACCTGACGGTCAATTATTGTTGTCATTTAAAGCCAGGTGAGCCAGGCAAGAGCAAGAGGAGTAATTATTATGGCTAAAGAAGTATGCCCCCTTTGCGGTGCGGTGGCCATGAGTCGCAGGACTCAAGCCATGTCCTATCATTACAAAAACCACAGCATAGTTGTTCAGCAGCCAGGTGCGTATTGCGATGCATGCGATGAGTCAATATTGGACCCAAGCGACCTTAAGGCCACTCGCAAAGAGTTGGCGGCATTTAAAGCCACCATCGATAAGTTGTTAACCCCTGACGAAATCAAAGCGGCACGCAAAGCGCTTAGGTTAAATCAGGGCGAGGCCGCCAAAATTTGTGGCGGCGGAAAAAATGCTTTTTCCCGTTATGAGTCAGGGGAGATACTGATTCCCCGTGCCGCCAGTAATTTGCTGACCTTATTAATGGCTGATAAGTCCTTACTGGACTTGGTTTCAACGGGCGCTTGAGTTCTTGATCTGGCTACGGTGCCGAAATTTTACACCCCAATATCGAGAAAAAATGACACTAATCAAAACTCCAGAAATAGAGGGCCGCTGTCGATAAACAGGGCGTTAAATCTGTTGCAGTCTGTATCCGTTTTCCTGAAAAATTTATCGACCACGATGCAACTCGAAATCTGTGTTACAGGTTTCAATAAAAAAGTAATCAATTGATCCGGGAGTGTAGATGGGTTCAACGGCTGTTAAACTGGCGATGTCATGCTGAATTAACAGTTATTTCTGTACCTCAAATAACATTATAATGGGCGTCAGCAAAAATATTTTAAAGAAAAACTGGAGCAATCAATGAAGCCTTTTATCTTACCTGTCCTTATGCTATGTGTGTTCATGACCGGCTGTGATCAAGCTAGAAACCTATACCTATTAGCGAATCATGAAATCATATTAGACGATGCATCTCCCTCGGATACAACACTCACTGATGTAACTGCAAATCGAGATAATAAAGGACGGCCTGCAAGGCTGCTTTCGGCTTTTTTCGGTCTTGATGATGCATTGCCCGGACTTTCAAATTTTGTTATTTGTGATGGAGCCGGTGGCAAAGACGGCATGCCGGTTATTTTTTCCCACGAAATCGACTTTAGTACGTTGCAGGCAGGGGATTTCAAGGTGACCACGCAGTCCGGTAGCATCGGCGAAATAACATGTATTACATTGGCACCGGCCGATGATGATGGCGAGCATAGAACGGTCTTGCTCACAGGTCATTACGGGACTATTAATGATCAACCCGCCCTGGTGGAAGTTGTTGGTAACTTGCTTTCTAAAGATAATACTGTGAATTTCAAAGGTGTCAGTGTTGCTGTCACCGCACTTGAAAAAGGGCCCTCTCTTGTATTGGCAGAAGTTGTTCCAGAACAAGAGTGGGAGTTAGGGAAGCTTGCTTCGCCGTTTTTGTTTGGCGGTGGTAGTGGATGCCCGATAACAACTAAACAAGTGGTTCGCGCTACATGGGCCGGCGGAGTTACTAAGCCGGGTGGAGGCGAAATTAATAATTTAGAGTGGCAACATTATAAAGTGACTATTATTCAAGACCATGGTCGTGAACTGGAAGTGACGCCTTTTGCGCTTGGTGATTTAGGGGATGGTGATAATAATCACGAACTTTGCCTGGACGTTGCCGGTGTTCCCAAATCAGTCTTTTTTCCTGCTGGGCATTTGACAGATCCTCGGGAAGACCTGAATCCTGAAACCAAAATAGAACTCTCAGAGTCGTTGTAATGAACCAAGTGCATATCAGCTTCATCAAATCTAAAGCTGTTGGTGGCTTTAACTGTCTCAACCAAAAATCACAAAGGGGTGAAATATGGAAAACCAATCAAAATCTTCAAAGTTAGAAACCTTCCTATTTGGATTTACAAGGATATTTGCAATAGGTGGATCTGTTATTGGCCTTATTGCTATTGCTCTGCTAGTTATTAATTTGCTTGGCTCGGGGGAGAGTACCTATGTCGCGCTTGAAGACATAAATACCAAAGAAAGCACCAAAAACAATACAGTGGAAGAAGCATCTGCAAAACCTAAAAAACAATTAAAAACACCGGATAATGTAAAAACATATCTCTCAGGTGATAACGAGAAAATATTGCAAGGTTGGCTAGATGGCATTAATGGCCATGAGAATAAACAAGACTTCCTAACAAACATGTCTGAAGTTATATCTGATGCTGAAAGTAAAAAAGTAGAAGTTATCAACGTAATCAACAACTATAAAACATTAAAAATCTCCAAGCTTAACAAAGGCGAAATGGCCGAATATAAAGAACTAGGGCAAAAGGCTGCGCTATATTCAGTTGTTTTTGGTTTAGTTATTTTTATTGCCCTCATGAGTTTAATACTCGTCATGTTGGCAATCGAGCGTAATACGAGAAACAGTTAACAAGCTAAGGCAACGGACGCCGCAAAGTGGCGCCCGCTGCTTAGGGCGTTAATGTCTGCTCCTGGCAAGAACAAGAAACCATCGGCGTCCGTTCCTGGCACACAACCGCCCCTAAGCCTCGACTAACCTCGGGGCTTTTTCATGTCTGCAATGTGGGTAATAGTTGCCGTAGATGGCTCGGTGTATCTATCAACTATTTGAGCTTCTGATTTATCTCTTCGGAGTGGTGAAAACTATTCTGCTGATGGCTATTTGCTGGCTATTTAATCCGGGCACAAAAAAGGCCGCTGATAAGCGGCCTTTATGTTTCCATAAGTCTTTGATACTTATGGGGATATTGGTAGCGAGAGGCAGATTTGAACTGCCGACCCCATCATTATGAGTGATGTGCTCTAACCAGCTGAGCTATCTCGCCAAAACTTGTCTGGTCGGGGTAGGCCTTGTGGGCTGTTGCCGACTTTTAAGAGGCGCGTATTCTGGCGATTTGGGCCCTTGCTGTCAAGTGAGAAAGGGCTCTGTTTGCCGGATTTACACGTTAAATTTAAAGTGGATTACGTCGCCGTCCTGAACGATATAATCTTTGCCTTCCAGGCGTAATTTACCTGCCTCTTTGGCCCCTTGTTCGCCGTTAAATTCTACAAAGTGCTCATAGGACATAATTTCAGCCTTGATAAAACCGCGCTGGAAGTCGGTGTGGATTACACCGGCAGCTTCTGGGGCTGTGGCACCCAAAGGAATAGTCCAGGCGCGGACTTCCTGAACACCGGCGGTAAAGTAGGTGTGTAGGCCTAAAAGCTCATAGCCGGCGCGAATTACCCGGTTTAGGCCGGCTTCTTCCATACCCAGGTCTTCCAGGAATTCAGTTTTTTCTTCATCGTCCAGTTCGGCAATTTCGGCTTCGAGTTTATTGCAAATGGGGACAAGGATAGCGCCCTCTGATTCGGCGATACCACGAACGATATCCAGCAAGGGATTATCCTCAAAGCCATCTTCATCGACATTGGCGATATACATGGTGGGCTTGGTGGTTAGCAGGTGCAGTCCGGGCAATACTTCTTGCTCGGCCTCGCTTAACTCCAGCGAGCGAACGGGCAAGCCTTCGGAAAGGTGAGGGATCATTTTCTCGATTAAGGCTTTCTGCGCGATAGATTCTTTATCGCCGCCTTTGGCGGTGCGGGTAACTTTTTGCAGTTGCTTCTCAACGCTTTCCAAATCCGCCAGTGCCAGTTCCATGTTGATGATTTCAATATCGTTGGCGGGGTTGATGGCGTTGGCAACGTGGATAACATTGTCGTTTTCAAAGCAACGGACTACATGGGCAATGGCATCGGTCTCGCGAATATTGGCGAGAAACTGGTTGCCAAGACCTTCACCTTTAGAGGCGCCTTCAACCAGGCCTGCAATATCCACAAACTCCATGGTGGTTGCTACCACTTTTTCAGGTTTTACAATCTCGGCGAGTTTATCCTGACGAGGGTCGGGGATGGGTACGATACCGGAGTTGGGCTCAATGGTACAAAACGGAAAGTTTTCCGCATCGATTCCGGCTTTAGTCAGTGCATTAAATAACGTGGATTTACCGACATTAGGTAGGCCGACGATTCCGCAATTAAATCCCATAACAATGTCTCTTGTGGGGTGGATTACAATCCACCGGTTTTCCAGATGATAGGCTTTGGTGGATTATAATCCACCCTACATTTTAGCCTTTAAAGGTGTGTAAATAATTCATCGCTTTTGCCCAGTCGCCACTGATGGCATCGGGCAGGGCGCGTACTGATTCATCAATCGCATCCAGCATTTTTTGATGGTCAGACTGTGGTGCTTTGCTTAAAACATAGCCGCTAACTTTATCGGCGGAGCCTGGGTGGCCAATACCAATACGTAAGCGGTGAAAATTTTTGTTGTTGCCGCATTTGGCAATAATATCTCTAAGACCATTATGGCCGCCGTGACCGCCACCCTGTTTAAAGCGGGCAGTGCCAACATCAATATCCAGTTCATCGTGGGCGACTAACACTTCTTCTATGGCAACTTTATAAAAGTTGCACATGGACGCGACGGCTTGACCGCTACGATTCATGAAGGTGGTTGGAATGACCAGGCGTATATCATGGCCATCCAGGTTAATGCGGCTAGTCAGTCCAAAGAATTTGCTTTCTTCTTTCAGGGGCGCACTCTGCTGACGGGCAAGCTCTTCTACAAATAGAGCGCCGGCATTGTGGCGGGTCTGTTCGTATTCACGGCCGGGGTTACCTAAACCTACGATAAGTTTAATCGTGCTCACTGTCAGTGTCCTTCAGCAATTCCGTACAAATAAATGGCATATTGTAAAAAACAAAATGGGGACAAAGTCCCCATTTTTATATGCGAGCAGGGCATCGCAAGCAATGCCCTTTGCGGAACAAGATTACTCTTCGCCGCTTTCTTCTTCGCCTTCAGCTTCAGCTTCACCTTCATCTGCTGCAGCTTCTTCTTCATCGCCGCCACCTTTAGTGACATTAACTGCTGATACCAGCAAGTCATGGTCAGCACCGTGAGACAAGGCAACACTTTCAACACCTTCGGGTAGAGCAAGGTCTGAAAGGTGGATGTTTTCACCGACTTTAAGCTCAGCCATATCAACTTCGATATACTCAGGTAAGTCTTTTGGTAAACAGCTAACTTCGATGTCATTAAGTGCGTGGGAAATAGTACCGCCTTCAATCTTAACACCGTGACAAGTATCTTCATTAATAAAGTGAAGAGGAACCTGCATAGTCAGTTTGGTCTTAGCGCTAACGCGTAAGAAATCAACGTGCATGATGGTGTTTTTAGCAGGGTGGCGTTGCATATCTTTAACAACAACTTGCTGTGCTTTACCATCGATTGAAAGATCAACCAGGCTGGTGAAAAACGCTTCGTTTTCAGCAAGCTTAATGATTTCATTCATTGCCACGGTGACGGGTGCGGGCTTGTTTTTACCGCCATAAACGATACCAAGCACACGGTTTTCCAGACGACGTAGGCGGCGGCTCGCACCTTTCCCCAAGTCAGTTCTGGTCTCTGCATTTAAAGTAAATTCGCCAGACATAATAAGTCTCCTATAGTTAGCGAAAACACCCATTACCTGCGACCAGTAATGGGTGGGATTATGGATTGATCATTGGCACATTAATAATGGCCGTTTGATCGCTCCGTTAGTACTAGCGACTTTCCTTAACGGAAAAGTGCGCTAATAGATTCTTCGTTGCTGACTCGACGTACTGATTCGGCTAACAGGTTTGCCATGGTGAGCGTGCGAATTTTACTGCAGGCTTTGGCTGCTTCCGTTAAAGGAATCGTGTCAGTCACAACTAGCTCATCTAATTGCGAGCCATTGATATTATCCAGTGCCTTACCAGACAGTACCGGGTGGGTACAGTAGGCAACTACTTTGGTGGCACCATTTTCTTTTAGTGCGGCGGCGGCTTTACATAAGGTGCCAGCCGTGTCGACCATATCGTCGACGAGTACACAGGTGCGGCCTTCTACTTCACCAATAATATGCATCACCTGAGCTTCGTTAGCCTGTGGGCGACGCTTATCGATAATTGCCAAGTCACAATCATCTAATTGTTTTGCTACAGCGCGAGCGCGAACAACACCACCGATATCTGGGGATACCACCACCATATTGGGGTATTCCTGTGTGTTGATATCGTCTAACAGAACTGGTGAGCCGTAAACGTTATCAACCGGTACATCAAAAAAGCCCTGAATCTGTTCTGCGTGCAGATCAACGGTTAGTACTCTGTCTACACCAACGCCGGTCATCATATCGGCTACTACTTTGGCGCTAATGGGCACCCGTGATGAGCGTACGCGACGATCCTGGCGGGCGTAACCGAAGTAGGGCACTACGGCGGTTATGCGGCCGGCTGAAGAGCGGCGCATGGCGTCGATCATTACGATCAATTCCATGAGGTTGTCATTGGTGGGCTGGCAGGTAGATTGGATGATAAATACATCCGCACCGCGCACGTTTTCTTGTATCTCAACAGCTACTTCACCGTCGCTGAATTGGCCTACGTCGGCTTCACCTAAAGGAAGGTGGAGTTGGGCGGCTACCTGTTCTGCGAGTTCAGGGTTGGCGTTGCCGGTAAAAACCATCAATTTGGACACGGTTGTTTTCCTGTCTTGATTGCGAGTTGTGTTGAGGGTGACATGGCTTTGGAGAGCGTTTGTCACACTTTTTTACTGTGTATTGCTAAATTGCTGCATTCGGGAGGAGGATTGACAGCGGGCCTTTCGGCCCTTGGGGCTTCGCCCCGTCGCCTCTGGCTCCGTCCAAAATGCTACGCATTTAGTGATAGTTAAAGCCTGAGGGCATTAACTACCCCTTCGGGGCGCCCTGATAAAGCGGGCGTCCAAAATGCTTTGCATTTTGTCGAACCTCTAACGGTTCAAATCCTCTCGGGGGGACTTCGCACTCTATATTTAGAGTTTGCGTAGTAATTCCCGTACGAGAATTATAAAAATGGCTGGGGCGAGAGGATTCGAACCTCTGAATGCCAGGATCAAAACCTGGTGCCTTGCCGCTTGGCGACGCCCCAATAAAGCGTTAGGTTACAGGCTAAGTGCTTGATACGTAGGGGAAATATTCACCCCTTTGGCAATAAAGCCCTGTAATCCTTTAGGTAACTGATGAAGAATTTGCTCAGCTGACTCGCGGTCAGGGCATTGAGCAAAAACACAGGCACCAGTACCTGTGAGTCGAGCTGGGTTCGTATCGGTAGTTTGGTCTAGTGAATCTAACCATGTCATGGCGTTGTCCACTGCTGGATAACATGCCCTGACTACCGTTTCGCAGTCATTGTGACCACCCTGCTTCAAAACGGCGGCTATTGTGATGGGAGAGGTGTTACGAGTCAACCGTTTATGGGAAAAAATTTCCGCCGTTGAGACCTCGCAGTCAGGCTTTGCCACAAAGTACCAGGATTCAGGAATATCAATAGCTTGCAGTTGTTCGCCGACACCTTCAGCCCAGGCCGAGTGGCCCCTGATAAATACCGGCACATCGGCTCCTAATTGCAGGCCTAAATCAGCCAGTTGGTCAATGGATAAGTCCAATTTCCAGAGCTGATTTAAGGCTAGAAGAGTGGTTGCCGCATTAGAACTGCCACCGCCAATGCCACCTCCCATGGGGAGGATTTTTTCCAGTTTGATATCAGCACCCATGGTCTTGGTTGGGTCTTGCTGTTGCAGCAGGCGAGCTGCGCGAATAATCAGGTTATCTTGCTGGGCCACACCGTCTATGG
This sequence comes from Oceanicoccus sp., assembly GCF_029238675.1. Lineage (GTDB taxonomy): Bacteria > Pseudomonadota > Gammaproteobacteria > Pseudomonadales > Dasaniaceae > Oceanicoccus. The sequence continues at coordinate 8,460 of NZ_JAQWFR010000022.1, forward strand.
CCGGGCTTAGCTGCAGTTTATTATCATTCCGGGTTTGGTAGTGCAGCGTATCGCCGTAGTCCAGCAGCTGAAATAGTGTCTGTAGTTGGTGGTAGCCATCATTTTGCTGCCCGGTAATATGCAGCATCAGGTTCAATTTGGCAGGGGATAGTAGGCTTAATGTATTCATGGTGCAGTGGTTTGCTTGGGGCAGTCAGGGTTTAGCTGCCACGCTTTGATCACCAGGGTGACTTTTAATGGCGCTTGTTCGGCGATAATTCTAGCGGGTAATTGGTATTTATCCTGTTGGGTTAGTCGGGGGTAGCTTAGTCGCCAGCCTTCTTGGCTAAACCCCAATACCTGGTTTGGCTGGTTGGCTCGATAAGCAAAATCCGGGTCCGGGATTGCCCGAAGCCAGTGGCGTAGTTGTTCCACCGGCAGCGACCAGCCTAGCTGTTGTTCTAATAGTTGGCCGGCACTGCTGGCACTGTAGTGTTGTTGATTGCTGGTGGCTAAATGTACCTGCTCGGCATTGCCCACCAAATGGGCTGCCCCCTGGCCCAGTGGTCCACTGAGGCGGATATCAAAGTCATCGCCGCATTGGTTCCAGTTCAGGTAGGCGCTATGGGCTTGTGTTTCATTGCGTAGCCCTATTTTGCCGCGCACTGACCACTGCTGAATGCTGTTGTTATTGGCCAATGTATCCAGAGTATTGGCGGGTTCAGTGGGTTGTTGTTGCCATTGGCTACAGGCGGTCAGTGAGAGTATGGCCAGAACCTGTAGCAACTTTATATAGAAGGACATTATTCTGTCGCTTGCTGTTCAGCGTTAAGGCGTTGCATGGTTTCTTTGATGTAGCTGCTATTGGGTTTGGTTTTCAGGCCATTTTGCCAAACCTGCATGGCACCTTCTTTATCACCGGACTGCCATAAGGCTTCGCCAAGATGGGCAGCTACTTCATGGTCCGGGAAGCCCTTATAGGCTTCGGTCAGATATTTTAATGCTTCATCAAGGTTGCCACGGCGGTACTGTACCCAGCCCAGACTATCCTGTATGGCGGGGTCTCCGGGTTTGGCGGCCAAAGCTCGGCTAATATAGCCATAGGCTTCCTCCAGCCGTTCGCTGCGATTAGCCAATACATAGCCCAATGCATTTAGCGCAGTGGCGTTGTTATTGTCCTGGGCAATAATCTTTAGTAAATCCTGCTCCATCAAGTCCAGCTTATCGAGGCGTTCACTCAGCATTGAGCGGGCGTATAGCAGGCGGGGCTGTTCGGGGCTGATTAACAAGGCCTCGGTTAATAGAGCATGGGCTTCTTCAACGCGGCTGTTATTGAGTAACAGCTCTGACTCCAGCAGGTATAGGTGCACGGAGTGTTGCGGGTATTGCTGGTAGATACCTTGCAGGTGTTCCCGGGCGGTATCGACTCGCCCCTGCATAGCGTAGATGCTAACAATGCGATTGATAGCCGCCAAAAAGTCAGTACCCGGGGGGATTTGCTGGTAGTAATCAATAGCGGTCTCCCAGTCTTGATCCAGCTCTGCCAGTTGCCCCAGGTAAAAGTTTGCCTCGGTGGTTCGGCTGCCCGTGTTTAATAGACGCTGAAAGTAGCTTTGGGCATCTTCAGTTTGTTGGGTTTCTTTGCTAATCAGGCCCAGTGAGAGCAGCAGGTCAGGGTCTTTGGGTGAGAAAGATAATAAGATCTCAAACTGCTGTTTGGCCTTTTCAATATTCTTAGCCATAAGCATGCGGGCATATTGCAGGCGCAAACGGCGATTATTGGGGTTTGAGGCCACCACTTTTTCCAGTCGAACATAGGCTTCTTCTACACGGTTTAATTGCTGTAGTAATCTGGCTTCTACCACAACAGCGTGTATGTCTTGATCATCAATCTCGAGTACAGCGCGAATAATATCGAGAGCTTCTTCAGTTTCTCCACGCTGTTGGGTTATTAGAGCCTTGGACGTCAGTAGCTGGGTATTATTGGGATAAGTCACCAAAAGCTCGTCGACACGGATTTGCGCAGCATTGCGTGTGGCCTCCGGCAGCGATAGGGTGCTGGCGGCAATCGCGGCAAAATTAGTGTTGCCACCTTGCTTCAGTACGATGGCCATATGGTCCAGGGCTTCAAGTGGACGCTTATTTTTGGCCAGCATGGTGGCGACGGTGTACAGGGCTTCGGGGTTTTCTGGTTCCAGTTCTATCCATAGCTGGGCGGCATCCAAGGTTGCTTTATCGGCACCGAGAAATTGCGCTAGCCGGGTTGCCCTTGCAGTAACACCGGGGTCACGGGTTTGGTGAGCTTGTTGTAGATAGTTACCTAAAGCCAGGTCATAGCGATTACGCCTGACGGCAAATTCAGCGACTAGCAGGTCATGAAAGCTGTCGGCGGGGAAGGGTCTGGCGGGGATTTCTGCTGCTACCTCTTCCTCTTCGGGCTCTGCTACCGTGGTAGCCGCCTCAGCAGGAAGTGGGGTTGGTTGTTCGGAGGTGCTGCTACAAGCGCCAAGCAGGGCTGGCAAGAGTAATACCGCGAGTACTTTTACAGTGGTGGTACAAACCTGGGTCATAGAACATGAGTCCTTTTATTAGGCCGCTATGATGACATAAAGCGGCCTCTAATCCATATAACTATTATATAAGTAGCACTGTGAATCCACTTTTGATCGCTAACTTGTTAGAATTGTGCGCTTTTTTGTAGTGAGGGGTGCGATAATGCCCTCTTACCATCATTGATTATTTGGCTTGCCGCCACTTTTTATACTTTCTGACTGAGGATTCAACACCGCTGTATGGGCTTGATCGCACTGGGCATTAATCACAAATCTGCCAATATCGCTCTGCGCGAGCGCGTGGCGTTTGCGCCTGAGCAAATGGCTGAGGCGCTGCAGGACGCCTTGGCTGATGCTCTATTGGCGGAAGTGGTGATCTTGTCGACCTGTAATCGTACCGAGCTATTTGCCATTGTGGCGGATGAGCACGTTGAGGGCGGGGAGCAGCGGGCACTGGCTTGGCTGGGCGCCTATCACCATATCCCTTTATCTGACCTGGAGAGCTGTTATTACTCTTACAGTGATCAAAATGCGCTGCGGCATATTATTCAGGTCACCAGTGGCCTGGACTCGATGGTGCTGGGTGAACCACAAATTTTTGGGCAAATGAAATCGGCTTTTGCGGTAGCCCAGGAAGCGGGGTCAGTTGATAGCGAGTTGTCGCGTATTTTCCCCCATGTCTTTTCCGTGGCAAAAAAAGTGCGCACTGATACCGCCATTGGTAAAAACCCGGTGTCGGTGGCTTATGCGGCGGTGAATTTATCCCATCATATATTTTCTGACCTGACTGAGACCCACGCTTTATTGATTGGTGCCGGTGAAACCATTGAACTGGTGGCCCGGCATCTGTCAGAAAATGGCGTTAAAAGTATTGTGGTCGCCAATCGTACCCTGGGACGGGCAAGGGAGTTGGCCCATCGTTTTGGCGCAGAGGCGGTGCTGTTATCTGAAATTCCTGAACAGTTGGTTAATGCGGATATTGTGATTTCTTCCACCGCCAGTCAGTTGCCTATTTTGGGTAAAGGGGCAGTGGAGCATGCTTTAAAACTGCGCAAGCATCGTCCTATTTTAATGGTCGATATCGCGGTGCCCAGAGATATAGAAGAACAGGTGGGTGAGTTAAGCGATATTTATTTATATACCGTTGATGACCTGACTGAAATTGTTGATGAGAATAAACGCAACCGCGAGTCAGAAGCCCGCAAAGCGGATAAGCTGATTGATCAAGGTGTAGACAATTATTTGCAGCAGTTGCGATCCCTTGATGTGGTTTCAACCCTAAAGGCTTATCGTCAACTGTCGGAACAAACCCGCGATATAGAGTTAGAAAGGGCGTTAAAACAATTGGCTAAAGGTGAAAGTGCAGAGCAGGTAGTCACACAGCTTGCCCGTAGCCTAACCAATAAGTTTATGCATAGGCCAAGTATAGAAATGAAAAAAGCCAGTGCCGATGGTCGCGAAGATAAAGTAGGCTGGGCGCATCAATTATTTGGGCTGCATGTTGATGTTGATGTTGATGTTGATAAAGAGCCTAAAGAATCAGACTAAAAAAGAGACACCATGAAAGACTCGATAGTTAATAAATTAGATAACCTGATAGATCGCTATGAAGAACTGGGCGCGTTGCTGAGTGATAGTGAGATTATTAGCGATCAGGATAAATTCAGGCCCTTATCTCAAGAGTATGCCGAAGTTGAGCCTGTCGTTAAAAGCTACAACCACTATCGGCAAACTCTGGATGATATTGAAGAAGCCCAATTGTTATTAAAAGATGGCGATGCGGATATGCGTGAGATGGCGCAGGAAGAGCTTTCCGACGCTCAAAGTCGCCGCGATGAAATGGAAGCCGAACTACAAAAATTATTACTCCCCAGGGATCCCAACGATTCTAATAATGTCTTTTTAGAAGTACGTGCGGGTACCGGGGGTGATGAGGCGGCTATTTTCTCAGGTGATTTATACCGAATGTATACCCGTTATGCGGAAAACCAGGGCTGGAAGATCGAGCCGATCTCTGAGCGCGAAGGTGATCACGGTGGTTATAAAGAAGTTATTGCCCGCGTTACCGGTAAAGATGTTTATGCCCATTTAAAGTTTGAGTCCGGTGCTCATCGCGTACAGCGCGTACCAGAAACAGAATCACAAGGGCGGGTACATACTTCAGCCTGCACCGTAGCGATCATGCCTGAAATTGATAGCGTAAATGAAATAGAAATTAATAAAAACGATTTGCGAGTCGATACCTTTCGCGCTTCCGGTGCCGGTGGTCAGCATGTTAACAAAACTGATTCCGCTATTCGTCTAACCCATATACCCACCGGTATTGTGGTGGAGTGTCAGGACGAACGTTCACAGCATAAAAATAAAGCGCGAGCGATGTCGTTATTACAATCAAGAATTCTTACTGGAATTCAAGATAAACAACAGCAAGAGCAGGCGGATGAGCGCCGCAACCTGGTGGGTAGTGGTGATCGCTCTGAGCGCATCCGAACCTATAACTACCCGCAGGGTCGAGTGACCGATCACCGTATTAACTTAACCTTATATAAACTGTCAGAAGTGATGGAAGGTTCTTTAGGTGAAGTGGTTGATCCATTGCGTAATGAATATCAGGCCGACCAGCTAGCGGCCATGGCAGACGACTAACACCATGGCAACCGTGGCGGAGTTGCTATCACAGCGCCAGCAATTACTGGCTACTAGTGATAGCCCAGCGTTAGATATAGAAATACTACTCTGCCATTGTTTGCAAAAACAGAGCAGCTACCTACGGGCGTGGCCCGAAGCAGAAGTACCAGAACAAACCGAGCAACAATTTCAAGCCTTGGTACAACGACGTATAGCCGGAGAGCCAGTCGCTTATCTGATTGGCGAGCGCGGCTTTTGGTCGTTGGATTTACAGGTTAACCCCTCTACCTTAATACCCCGCCCGGAAACTGAATTGCTGGTTGAATTAGCACTGGCTAAAATATCGGACAAACCCTCGGCTAAAATTCTCGATCTAGGTACCGGCACCGGAGCTATAGCACTTTCGTTAGCGTCTGAACGTAGTGATTGTGAGGTGAAAGCCTGTGATGTAGAAGAGGGTGCTGTTGCGTTGGCGGAAAGTAATCGCAAAAAATACGGCTTAAGTAATGTCGAGGTATTTCAGTCAGATTGGTTTGCTGCGGTTAACGGCCAACAGTTTGATTTGATAGTTAGTAATCCTCCCTATATTGATCCCGATGACCAACATTTACAGCAGGGCGATGTGCGTTTTGAGCCGCGCTCAGCGTTGGTGGCGGATAACAAAGGCCTGGCCGATATCGAAACCATTATTCAACAGGCGTCAGCCTATCTTAACGATAAAGCCTGGCTGTTGTTTGAACATGGTTATGACCAGGCTGCCTCAGTACAGGCCTTATTGATTAAAGCAGGTTTTGACCAGGTCTTTACTGAACAAGACCTGGCTGGTGTCGACCGCGTCACCGGAGCTTGCTATACCGTCAAAAAGGGTGGAGCATAAGCTCATGAATGACGATCAGCTACTGCGCTATAGCCGCCAGATTATGCTGGAAGATTTTGATATCCAGGGCCAGCAGCGTTTACTCGACGCCAAAGTCCTGATTGTTGGTTTGGGTGGCCTTGGCTGCCCCGTTGCCTTATATCTGGCCGCGGCCGGAGTGGGTGAATTATGGTTGGCTGATTTTGATATTGTAGAAATCAGTAATCTGCAACGACAAATAGCCCATACCATGGCCGATATTGATCGCCCCAAAGTCATATCCACCAGTGAGGCGATTGCAGCAATCAACCCTGAAGCCAGAACCTCCTGCATTAGTGAAAAACTGACAGGGCAATTTTTGCAAGATGCTGTAGCCAGTGTTGATCTGGTGGTTGATGCCAGTGATAACTTTACCACTCGGTTTGAAATCAACCGTGCTTGTGTCGCTAACAAAACACCGCTGGTTTCCGGCGCCGCCATTCGCAGTGAAGGACAGGTCATCGTGTTTGATAGCCGTCAGGAACATAGCCCCTGCTACCGCTGTTTATACGACGATAGCAGCGGCGATGAAAATCTTAGCTGTTCAGAAAGTGGTGTGTTGGCTCCACTAGTGGGAGTGATTGGTTCCATGCAGGCACTGGAGGCGGTTAAATTGCTCAGTGGTTTTGGCGATTCACTAACCGGTCAATTGCAAGTGTTTGACGCCAAAGTTATGGAGTGGCGTAAGCTTAAAGTCCCCCAAAACCCTGAATGCCCCGTTTGTGGTGCCAGCAAATAAGCACCTGCTGTTTGCAACTTTGAACCATAGTATTTGTCCTAGTCCGCAATCAGCCTTATGTATAAATCTTAGCTAATAATCATTAGCTAACACTTTTTGGAATGGATCGGAGTGTCATTATGATGTCATTAATTACCACCTATAACGGGTTGCACCAACAGGTGTTTGGTCGGCTTAACCTGCTTGAGGGCTTTGCCCCTTTATTACTACGCTTATACCTTATTCCAGTTTTGTGGATGGCAGGAACCCACAAGATTGATTTAACCACGCTAATGCCTTTTGAAAATACCGTGGCCTGGTTTGGTAATCCCGAGTGGGGTCTGGGGCTGCCGCTGCCAACTTTAATGGCGTTTATGGCGGGCTGGACTGAAATACTGGGCGCTATTTTTCTGGCCGGTGGTTTTGCTGTTCGCTGGATATCTATACCGCTAATGGTCACCATGCTGGTGGCTGCCTTTACTGCCCACTGGGAATTTGGCTGGCAGGCTATTGCTGATGCTGGCGCACCGTTTGCCAATGAGAGAGTGATGGAGTCCGCGGATAAGTTGGCCGCCGCCAAATCCATTTTGCGTGAACATGGTAATTACGATTGGCTAACCAGTAGTGGCTCGGTGGTGATTTTAAATAGTGGTATCGAGTTTGCCGCCACTTATTTTGTTATGTTGTTTGCTTTGCTATTTACCGGTGGTGGTCGATATACCAGTATCGACTATTGGCTGAGCCGCCGCTTTAAACCCTCCGTCATTCCCGCGCAGGCGGGAACCCAGTAAACGTGGATTCCCGCCTGCGCGAGAATGACGGTTAATGGTGACCATACAATCGCTTCTGTTCCAGGAACAGACTATTAAAGTCAGCCCCGCTTAGGGGCTTACTGAAAATATAACCCTGCAACTCGTCACAACCTAATGCTTTTATCATAGTAAGCTGTTCTTCCGTTTCAACACCTTCTGCCACTACATTCAGCGATAAATCGTGGGCCAGTTTTACAATATTACCGGCAATTTTTAAATCGGTCTTATCAGACACAATTTCAGCGACAAAAGATTGGTCTATTTTCAGACTATCTACCGGGAAGCGTTTTAAATAACTCAAGGAAGAATAACCCGTGCCAAAATCATCCAGCGATAATTTAACCCCCAGCGACTTTAATCGCTGCATGGTATTAATCGCCTCTTCGGCATTATCAATAATGGCCCCTTCAGTGATTTCCAGCTCAAGGTTTTGTGGTGGTATTTTGCCGCTATCCAGTACTGCAGAAATGGTATCTACCAAATCGCTATGGTTAAACTGAATGCCAGAAATATTAACCGCAATACTTTCAAAGGAAGGATATGCAGCTATCCACTTACCTGCTTGCTTACAGGCCTGCTCTAAAACAAACTCGCCAATCTGCCAGATAATACCGGTTTCTTCCGCAATAGGAACAAACTCGGCGGGGGATACCATACCGTATTTTTCAGAATTCCAGCGTAGCAAAGCTTCCGCGCCTACAATTTTACCAGTTTGTAAATTGACCTTGGGTTGGTAATTAAGAAATAGCTCGTTTCTTTCAATTGCTGCCCGTAGTTCAGATTCCAGGTCCATACGGCGAACAATCTTTTCATTCAATTGTTCAGTATAAAACTGATAGTTATTGCGCCCTTTGCTTTTTGCGTGGTACATGGCGGTATCGGCTTTACGCAGTAATTCACCGCTGCTGTCGCCGTCACTGGGATAAAGAGCAATGCCAATGCTGGGGGTAACCAGCAGCTTATAGTCATCAACAGTAATATGTTCCGACATCACCTTTAACAACTCGTCGGCCACTTTAGCTGCAGAGTAGGGGGCTGGAATATCTTCTACTAAAATTGCAAATTCATCACCACCCAGCCGGGCAACAGTATCCATTTTTCTGGTTCGCAGTTTTAATCGCTTACCCACCTCAATCAGTAACTGGTCACCGATATCATGCCCCAGTGAATCATTAATATTCTTAAACTGGTCAAGGTCAATAAACAGCAATGCATGTTTTTCATTGGTGCGTTTGGATTTGCCAATAGCATGTTGCAAACGCTGCTGGAATAGCGTGCGGTTTGCCAGTCCGGTCAGGCTGTCGTAGTAACCCAGTTGGCGCAGTTTATGTTCATATTCTTTTCTTTCTGATATGTCCCTGATTGCAACAATCTGTGCGGCTTGCTGGCTGAATGAACCATTTTTGCTGCGAATTTCTACCGTTATGGCAGTGCCATCCTTTCTGGGTATAGAAAATTCAATCGCGTTATTATCAGCATTAGAGATATGCTTTAACAAATCAGGCAGGTCATTCTTTGCCATAAAAGACTCGCCGCTACTACCAATCAGGTCTGCCGGCGCGACACCTAATAATTGGGTGCAGACCTGGTTGGCATCAATGATAATACAATCCTGGAAAATTAAAATGGCTTCAAAGGTCGAGTCTGCCAAATCGCGCCAACGTCGTTCATTTTCCTGATAGGCGAAGTCAGCCATTCTTTTATCAGTAATATCATGCAGTGTACCGATTATCATAGGCGTTTTTTCGCCCTGTCGATTTCTATGGAAATCGGCTTCGGCTAAGTAGTAGCGGATGCTACCGTCGGGGTGCTGCAATTTAAATTCAGATTGAAACGCTTCAGCATGAGCTTTGCCCGAGCCAAACGATAGCTTAAGCTGCTCTTGTTCTTCCGGTGAGGCCAGTTGCAATAACTGGTCAAAACTATTGCCAGAATTCTTAGGTAACTCCGGAAGAATTTTTTGTGCACTTTCTGAAAAAAGAAATTCGTTAGTTTCTGTATTCCATGACCAATCACCATAATGAGCAATGCTTTGTGCCTGGGTTAATTGTTGCTCGCGCCGTTTTCTATTATCAACTTCCATGCTGAGCTGCTTGTTAATATTATCAATGCTCGATGTCATGCCACTGCCCCAGGCAATCATTTTAAACACGACACATAAGTTCAATAGATTACTGGCTGTCAATGTCGGCATAGAGCTTTCAGGTAGAACGGCAGCCGCCATCACAGGCAAAAGAATAAACAAGCTGCCTGCCAATGGGAATACAGCAGGGGTATAGCCGCTATGCAGGCGAATGGCGGAGGCCAGGATAATGATAATAGTTGCAATATATCCAGCCAATATTGTTGCGTGTTCGGCTGCTGCTTGTGACCATGAATACATAGGGATTACGGCTAAAGCGAGAACGGCAGTAGCGAGTAAGATTTTATCCAGCGAAGGATTGTGCTGCTTTAACATCAGGAAATTATGAATAAAAAAGGCACTGGCAATAATATTTAAAGAGGAGCCAAAGATTGTTAAAAAGTCGACCAGTTCACTAGTGCCCGGGAGTAACACTTTAATAGTGCCCTGATTGCAGGCGATCTGTAGGGTTACCGCCACCAGCACCCCAAGAAAATATAGAAAGGTGCGATCTTTTAGCGTGAAATAAATATTCAGGGTATAAATAAACAGAGCCAGTAAAATACCGTAAATAATGCCCAGCTGCCTATTAAGGTCACCCAAATAAATGGTTTGGCTATGGTCGCTGTACAGCCTGGCAGAAAAGTGCACGCTTGAATTATTATCAACTTTGAGTAAGAAGTTTTGTGTTGCATTTGCTGCAACATTAAACTGAAGTAAATTGATTCTTTGCTGCCTATCCCGGCTGCTGTTGATATATTGGTCTCCGCTGCGGTCTATCAGGGTGTATTCAAGATTGCTGGAAATATTGTTGTTGTCAGTGTACAGCTCGATATTATTAAGCCGGGCATTATCACACTCTAACCATAAGTTAAGCCTTTCATCTGAGGTGTTTGTTAATGAAAAGCTAAACCAGTAACTGCCGGATGTGCGGTTGAACCGTTTTCCGTCCTCCGCCAATGCTTCAAAGTCATCACTGGAAATCCGCGAAACAACTTCATTCAAGGAGAGTTGTCGATCAATATCCGTTAACACTTTGGTGTGCGGCAGTAACAGAAGATAGGTGTTAGGGTCGTTGTTGATTTCAACCGTAGCCTGGCTTGAAGCGAACAGGCTGTGCAATATCAGGCCAAGGGCTACCAGCCACATGCGTAACTTATTGGTTTTGAAAATGCGGTGTACGCAGTGGCTTAGCCAATTACCCATTCATTAAAGATAGCAGATAGTTGCGTTTTATCCTGTAATGGTGGGGCCTGAGTTCCTGGGCGGCAGGCAATTCAGATAAATAGTGCGCCTGGGGGGCATTTTGGCCTGATTGCATCTTCTTATGGAGAATGGTGTTAGAATGCGGCCCACATTGAATATGAGAGATTAAAGCATTGATAGGCAAGCTTTTTGGCAAGAAGAAAACCCCCGCCACCCATGGTGATTCAGCCTCGACAGAACGTAAGTCCGGGGGCAAATCACCGGCGTCCAACAAGTCGGGAAAATCTGCAAAACCAGGGCATCAAAAATCCGGGAATCAGCAAAAAACCGCCCGTAGCAACCACCGTAAGAGAAAGGCCAAACCAGCGGCTCCCCAGTGGACGATTGATCAGTTTCCCGTTCCTGAGATGGAGGGCAAAACCCGTTTTCATGATTTGGACCTTGATGATCGCCTGATGCATGGTATTGCCGACTTGGGTTTTGAATACTGCTCACCCATTCAGGCGGGCGTACTGCCGCAAACCTTACAAGGTCAGGATGCAATAGGTAAGGCGCAAACCGGTACCGGTAAAACTGCTGCGTTTTTGGTGACCATTATCCAGGATCTGCTCTCCAATCCAATTACTGACGAACGCTATGCCGGTGAACCTCGAGCGCTGGTTATCGCACCCACCAGGGAATTAGTGGTGCAAATTGGCGACGACGCAAAAAACTTAACCAAGCACGCTGGCCTTAACGTAGCCACATTAATTGGCGGCATGGATTACAACAAACAGCTCAATCAGTTAAAAGGTGAGCTGGTTGATATTGTGGTAGCTACCCCGGGGCGTTTACTGGATTTTCAAAGTCGCCGCGATTTATTTTTAGACCAGGTAGAAATTTTGGTTATCGATGAAGCCGACCGGATGTTGGATATGGGCTTTATTCCACAAGTGCGCCGCATCGTGCGTAGCACGCCCAACAAAGATCATCGTCAAACCCTGTTGTTTAGTGCCACCTTTACTCCGGAAGTATTAAGCTTAACTGAGCAGTGGACCTATCAGCCTTTCTCATTAGAAATAGAACCTGAAAGTGTCGCCACCGATACCGTTGACCAAAAAGTCTATATCGTCGCCGCCGATGAAAAACTGGCGTTGCTGAAAAATATTATTAAATTACCGGAAGCGAAAAGCGTCATTGTATTTGCCAATCGCCGTGATCAAACTCGCAAGCTCTATGAAGGCTTGCGCAAAGACGGCGTAAAATGCGGTATTTTATCGGGAGAAATCCCACAAAATAAACGCTCCCAAACGCTGGCGCGTTTTAAAGAAGGTGGTATTCAGGTACTGGTGGCAACTGATGTAGCGGGGCGTGGTATACATGTCGATGGTATCAGCCATGTCGTCAATTACACCTTACCAGAAGACCCGGAAGATTATGTTCACCGCATTGGTCGCACCGGCCGCGCAGGCGCTACGGGTACTTCAATCAGCTTCGCCTGTGAAGACGATGCCTTTTTACTGGCACCCTTAGAAGAAATGTTAGGTAATAAACTACCTTGTGAACAACCGCCAGTAGAATTACTCAGCTAACTACCCCCCCCTCCGTCATTCCCGCGAAGGCGGGAATCCAGTGCTGTCAATTTCCGCCTTAGCGGAAATAACAGCATAACCATGCAGTCTGGATCCCCGCCTTCGCGGGAATGACAGCGGATCCCCGCCTTCGCGGGAATGACGGCTATAGGGCCGCGGGAGCTGTGTCCTTTTTCATTTCCCTCGCCCAGTAAGCAGTCGCACCGCAAACCGCCGCCGGCATAATAATTAAATTCACCAACGGAATCATCGTCCCCACCATCACACTGGCACCAAAGCCGGCTGATGTCAGTCGCATCAACTTAATCCGCTGTTTCATATCCCTAAAACTCACCTGATGATTATCCATCGGGTAATCACAATACTGAATCACCATCATCCAAGAGCCTAATAAAAACCAAAGCATCGGCGCCAGTGCATTAATCAAGGGAATAAAACTAATAATCAACACTAGCAATGCCAGGGGAATATAATAAATAAGCTTGGCCAATTCACGGCCAATACTTTTAGGGAACGATAACAGCGCCTGCCCGATTGTTTCAAAGCCGGGCACCTCTTTACCGGTTAAAAACTCCTCGGTTTTCTCCGCCAGCAAAGCATTAAAAGGTGAGGCAAGAATATTAGCGATCACACTAAAGGTATACATCACCACCGTTAAAATCAGAATCAACACCAAGGGCCAAAGCACCCAGCGAATAAACGACAACCAATCCGGCACCCATTCCATAGCCGCTTCAATCCAGCCACTAAATTGCGCAATTGTCAGAGTAATTAGCACCGAAAAAATCACACTATTAATCGCCAGCGGTATTAACACAAATAGCCTTAATCCCGGTTGGGTAATTAACTTAAAGCCCTCGATTAAATAATTAAAGCCAGTAACTGGGTTACCTTTCATGGCTATTCCTTTTAAAGTTCTTTAGCAAGTGAATTGACGCTTTCGGCGCAGGCTTGGCAAATACAGCGCTTCATATCGCCACGCTGGTTGGCTTGTTCTATCAGCTCTTCAGGTATGTTGACTTCCATACACCAGCAGTTGCTGGCTTCGGCATTATTGGCGATAGCGCAGCCATTGGCTTCGCCACAGATCGGGCAGCTTTGTTGTGCAGATAGGGTCATAGCTCGCTATTGTAGGGGTTTTACCGTGCCTGTCGATACCCCGCTACTATTACGGGTTATGGCCCGCCATCCCTTCAGGTATAATGCCTGCCATTAATCAATAATCAGGTTTGGTAGTGATGGACGTAAAGCAATATATGGCAGATGTCGGGCGTAAAGCCAGGCAGGCTTCCAGGGCAATGGCGGCAGCTGATACTGGGGTTAAAAACCAGGCGCTGCTGGCAACGGCTGCTGCGATTGAGTCTTCCCGGGCGGCATTAATAGCGGCCAATAAGCAAGATATGGACAATGGCGTAGCCAATGGCCTTGATGCTGCATTGTTGGATCGTCTTGAGCTTACCGATGCCCGTATCGATACCATGATTGAAGGTCTGCACCAGGTTGCCTCCCTAACCGACCCCGTCGGTGAAATCACTGATTTAAGCTATCGTCCTAGCGGTATTCAGGTGGGCTCTATGCGCGTACCTTTGGGCGTTATCGGTATTATTTATGAGTCCCGCCCTAACGTTACTGTCGAGGCGGCCAGCCTGTGCCTGAAATCGGGTAATGCGACTATTTTGCGTGGTGGCTCTGAAGCTATCCATTCCAACCAGGCCATTGCCGCCTGTATTGAGCAGGGGTTAAAAGCTGTCTCACTACCTGCCGAAGCCGTGCAGGTGATTGAAACCACAGACCGTGCAGCGGTGGGTGAGTTAATTACCATGCCTGAATTTGTCGACGTGGTCGTACCTCGCGGCGGCAAGGGCTTGATTGAACGTATTTCCAAAGATGCCACGGTAACCGTGATTAAGCATCTGGACGGTATTTGTCATGTCTATATAGACGATCAAGCTGACCTTGATAAAGCCTATGCCATTGCCATGAATTCCAAGACTCACCGTTATGGCACCTGCAACACCATGGAAACTCTGTTAGTTGCCGAAGCGGTGGCTGCTTCTATATTGCCGCGTCTGGCGGAAGGCTATCAGCAAGCCGGTGTTGAGTTACGCGGCTGCGAGCAAACCCGTGCCATTATTACCGATGCGGTTGCTGCTACCGAAGAAGACTGGAATACCGAATATTTGGCGCCTGTACTGTCTATTAAAGTGGTGCCGGGTCTGGATCAGGCGATTGAGCATATCAACCAATACAGCTCCCAGCATACCGATACCATCGTCTCAGAGAACTACACCCGCGGTCGTCGTTTTATTCGCGAAGTGGATTCCAGCTCGGTAATGATTAATGCCTCCACCCGTTTTGCCGATGGCTTTGAATATGGCCTGGGTGCGGAGATTGGTATCTCCACCGATAAAATCCATGCCCGTGGGCCTGTCGGGCTAGAGGGCCTGACCTCACAGAAATATGTGGTACTGGGCGATGGCCATGTGCGTACTTAAGGCTCTATGAAGAGCATTGCACTATTTGGCGGTACCTTTGACCCTATTCACCAGGGGCATGTGCAATCGGCGATTGAATTAAAGCAGCGTTTAGCGCTGGATGAGTTGAGGTTAGTGCCTTGTCATCTGCCACCGCACCGGGCGACCCCAGGTTGTTCTTCCCGGCAGCGTCTGGCGATGGTGGAATTGGCCATAGCCAATACTGGCTTGCAAGTGGATGACCGCGAGCTACACCGGGATAGCCTCTCATACAGTATTGATACTTTAGAGTCCCTGCGCAGCGAGTTAGGTGACAAAGTCTCACTAAGCTGGGTTATGGGCACCGACGCCTTCGCCGCCTTCGACCGCTGGCATCGCTGGCAGGATTTTTTAACCGTGGCGCATCTAATCGTGATGAAGCGCCCCAACGAAGTGTTACCAGAAACCGGCCCCGTAGCAGAGTTGATAGCACAACACCGCACTGATTCCGCAGAGGTACTGCACCAGCAGCCCGCGGGTACTATCCGGTTTGAAAGCCTGACACCTTACCCGGTGTCGGCCACAGAAATCAGAGCTGCACTAAGCCGCCAGCAAGCAGCAAGTGTTAAGCTTGAAAATACAATGGCCGAGGCCGTACTACACTATATCCAAACGCATCAGCTTTACGGCTATCAACCCTAGCCTGGCCGATGTCACTCAACTGAGGAAACCAACACAGTTTATGAATGCTGATGAAATTAAAGAGATCGCCCTGGAAGCGTTAGATGATTTAAAAGGCCGAGATGCCGTCACCCTGGATGTAAAACCCATGACTGATATCACCGACTATATGGTGATTTGTACCGGTACCTCCAGCCGCCACGTAAAATCACTGGCTGACAATGTAGCCATTGAACTGAAAAAACGTGGCCTGTTAGCCCTGAGTATTGAAGGTGTAGACCATTCAGCAGAGTGGGCACTGGTCGACTTTGGTGATGTGGTTGTGCATATCATGCTGCCAGAAACACGGGACTTTTATGACCTTGAACGCCTCTGGTCAACACCGCCCGAAGAAGCCGAAGCCGAATAATGCGCATCAATAGATAATAATAAGATGCGTATACGAGTCATCGCAGTGGGCACTAAGATGCCCAAATGGGTAGAGCAGGGTGTAGATGAATACACCAGGCGCCTGCCCCCTGAACTCAAACTGGAATTTAAAGAAATAGCTCTGGGCAAACGCGGCAAAGGGGCGGATATCCAACGCGCCATTCATAGCGAAGGCCAGCAAATGCTGGCGGCTATTGGCCAGTACGACCGGGTGATTGCGCTGGATGTACTGGGCAAACCCTGGCCCACAGAAAAGCTGGCGGGCGAGTTGCAAAACTGGCAACTGGAAGGCGACAATATCAGTCTGTTAGTCGGTGGGCCCGATGGCCTGGCAGCGGAGTGCTTGCAGCGTGCCAGCCAGCGTTGGTCACTGTCGGCCTTAACCTTACCGCATCCGTTAGTAAGAATTGTGCTGGCTGAGCAACTTTATCGCGCCTGGACGATCAATAGTCGTCATCCTTATCATCGCTAGACATAGAACGGTCAACTATTAATGGCAGAGCAGGTCGCCTTAAAAGATCCCTATACCGAGAAACGTATTTACGGTGCGCGCACGGTATTTGCCGCGCTAGTGGTGTTTGCCTTGCTTTTCCTATTAATGATCCGCTATTTCTCCCTGCAAATTACCGAGCACGAAACCTACCGCACCCAATCTGACCGCAACCGCGTTCAACTACAACCGGTGCCCCCCAAGCGTGGCCTGATCTATGACCGCAACGGTGTGCTGTTAGCAGAAAACCGCGCCAGCTATAGGCTCACCATTATCAAAGAAAGGGTTGAAGATTTAGGCGAAACCATCGAGCTATTGCAGCAACTGATTGATATTGATGATGACCGGATTAAAAAATATCGCCGTCTGGTTAAGCGCAGTAGACCTTATGCTGCAGTGCCGTTAAAACTTAAACTGACCCCTGAAGAAATTGCGATTATTTCTGTAAACCGCTATCGCTTGCCGGGAGTGGATGTTGATGCACAACTAGCTCGCCATTATCCACAAGGTGAATTATTTGCTCATGTGCTGGGCTATGTAGGTCGCATCAGCGAAACCGAGCAGCTGGAAATCGATGAGGTGAATTACAGTGGTACTAATGAAATTGGCAAAATCGGTTTAGAAAAATATTACGAAGATGTACTGCATGGCAAAGTAGGTTATCAAAATGTAGAGACCAACGCCCGTGGCCGGGTATTGAGGATTTTAGAGCGCACCAACCCCGAGCCCGGTGCCGACTTAACTTTGCATCTTGATGCCCATGTACAAAAAGTTGCTCATCAAGCCCTGGGTGATGAGCGCGGCGCAGTCGTTGCCATCGACCCCAGAACCGGCGGTATTATCGCCATGGCCAGCACCCCAAGTTTCGATGCCAATTTATTTGTGGGGGGTATTAGCACCAAAGACTATAGCCGCCTGCGTGACTCGATTGACCTGCCGTTATTTAACCGCGCCTTGCAGGGCCAATATCCTCCTGCCTCAACCGTAAAACCTCTCTATGGTTTGGCCGGCCTGCACTACGGCGTTATCACCCCGCAAAGCAAAGTCCGCGATCCCGGCTGGTATAAATTGCCCAATGATGAGCGTATGTACCGCGACTGGACCTGGCAAAAGAAAAAATCTGGCCATGGCGCCTTTGTTGATTTGGAGCAGTCTATCGTCGAGTCCTGCGATACTTACTTTTATGATCTGGCCTATAACATGGGTATTGATCGCATCCACGATTTTATGCAGCCTTTTGGTTTTGGCAGAAAAACCGGTGTTGATAATACGAATGAGCGCAGCGGCTTATTACCTTCAAAAGACTGGAAGCGTATTTATAAACGCAGTGCCTGGTTTCACGGTGAAACCTTAAGTGTAGGTATTGGCCAGGGTTATTTACTGGCAACCCCTATGCAGTTGGCCAGCGCCATGGTTACCATGGCTAATCGCGGCAAGCATTTTTCACCCCGTTTTCTTAAACGCATGGGCGATGAAGAATTACCGGTGCCAAAGTTACCAACGGTAAAAGTCGAGGCAGAACATTGGAATGCCGTCAGCCATGCGATGGAAGAAGTAGTACACGGCAGAAAGGGAACCGCCAACCGAATTAACCGTGACTTAAAGTACCGTATAGCCGGTAAAACCGGCAGCGCCCAAATTATCGGTATTGGCCAGGATGAAATCTATGATGAAAAACAGGTCGCCAAACGCAAAAAAGACCACGGTTTATTTGTAGCTTATGCCCCCGCCGACAACCCCAAAATAGTGGTGGCTATTATTGTTGAAAATGGCGCTCACGGTTCCTGGGTGTCACCTATTGCTCGCAAAGTATTTGATGCCTACTTATTGGATCAGGGCGAGTTGGCTAACGAGAGCTCTTCTGGCCTGATCGCCGAAACCACACTGGAGGGCGCAGGCCTATGAGCCAGGATTTTGTTCGGCAAATGCCAGACCGCTCATCGGACCTTGCCCGCCCAATGGGCTTTTGGCAGCGGGTGCATATTGATCCTTTGATGTTGATATTATTGCTAATGCTTACGGCTTTTGGCCTCGCGGTTTTATACAGTGCCGCTGGCCAAAGTGCTGGCACAATGATGCGCCAGGGGCGCTTTTTGATTATCGCCTATATTGGTATGTTAGTGGTGGCGCAGTTAGATGTGGAGCGCATTAAACGCCTTGCGCCGCTGGCTTATTTAGTGGGTATCGCCTTGCTGATTGCGGTTCCCTTAGTCGGGGTAGGTGCAAAAGGTGCCCAGCGCTGGTTGAGTTTAGGTGGTTTCCGCTTCCAGCCCTCGGAGGTAATGAAACTGGTAGTACCTATGGCAGTGGCCTGGTATTTTGCGGGTAGAGCCTTGCCGCCCAGGGTTGAACATATTATTGCCAGCTTGATAATGATTGCTGTGCCGACTTTGTTAATTGCCCGGCAACCTGATTTGGGTACCTCCATTCTTATTGCGGCTTCCGGTTTGTTTGCTTTGTTTTTGGCGGGTATTGGTTGGCGTTTTATTTTTGGTGCCGCAGGTTTGTTAGTCATATCGGCCTACCCGATGTGGCAATTAGTATTACATGATTATCAAAAAACCCGCATTCTGACACTGCTTAACCCTGAAAGTGATAAGTTGGGGGCAGGCTGGAATATTATCCAGTCGAAGACGGCTATCGGTTCCGGTGGTTGGGACGGCAAAGGCTGGCTTAATGGCACGCAATCACAATTAGATTTTTTACCGGAAAGCCATACTGATTTTATTATTGCGGTACTGGCTGAAGAGTGGGGTTTGCAAGGAGTGATTGCCCTGTTGCTAATTTATCTCGCCATTATTATTCGCGGTTTATGGATTGGTATGAATGCCCAGCACAGTTTTGGACGTTTGTTGGCCGGTAGTATTACCTTAACCTTTTTTGTGTATGTGTTTGTGAATATGGGAATGGTGTCCGGACTGTTGCCGGTGGTGGGGGTGCCTCTGCCGTTAGTGAGCCAGGGGGGTACATCGCTGGTGACCCTGTTAGCGGGCTTTGGTTTGTTAATGGCCATTAGCACTGAGAAGCGAATGATGGAGCAGTAGCTATATTTTTTGCGGGTAGGGCCCGCGGGAGTGGCATTTAGTGGGCAGTTAGTTACACTGGGGCTGATGACGTAGCTTGTAAACAATCACTGAATAAAAAATGGATGCTGTTGTGAAAATATTTTCAAGTAAAACCCTGGTGACCTTGTTAGCCTTACTGGTTGTTTGTTTTTCTGCGCCTTTCGTCCTGGCGTCTGATTATAGCAACCATCCCCAAGCCAAAGCTTTTGTTGATAAGATGGTGACAGAGCACGGTTTTAAACGCGCTTACGTGCAACAGTTAATTAATGGCGCTGTACGCAAACAATCTATTCTTGATGCGATTTCTCGCCCCGCAGAAAAAACCAAAACCTGGGGTCAGTATCGGAAAATTTTTGTCACCAAAACCCGTACCCGTCAGGGTAAAGAATTTATGCAAAAGCACGCCAAAACACTGGCCCGTGCCGAGCGTGACTTTGGTGTGCCAGCGGAGGTAATTAGCTCAATTATTGGTGTAGAAACCCGTTACGGTCGCAATACCGGTAGCTACAGGGTACTGGATTCATTGGCAACCCTGGGTTTTGATTATCCGAAAAGGGGTAAGTTTTTCACCAGAGAGTTAGAAGAGTATTTACTGCTGGTCAGGGAGCAAAAATTTGACCCAACGCAGATAAAAGGCTCTTATGCCGGCGCTATGGGTTACGGTCAGTTTATTTCCAGCAGCTATCGTCACTATGCGATTGATTTCGATGGTGACGGCGTTGCCGATATTATTAATAACCCGGTCGATGCCATCGGTAGTGTGGCCAATTATTTTAAAGCCCACGGCTGGCAGCCCGGTGAGCCAGTAACTTATACCGCGATGGTAACCGCCGATCACAATGCGGATATTGCTAATCAAAAGTTAAAGCCCAAGTTTACTGTTGCCGAACTTGAAGCCGAGGGCTATCAGTCAACGGTGGTTATAGAGGGCGAGCAGATGGCAACAGCTATGCGCCTTGAGGGTGATGACGGTATTGAGCACTGGCTGGGCCTGAAGAATTTTTACGTAATCACGCGATACAACCACAGCAAGCTTTACGCTATGGCTGTTTATCAGTTGAGTGAAGAATTAAAGTAACAGCGTTATCCCCTTAAAGGAACGTCATTCCCAGGAACGTCATTCCCGCGAAGGCGGGAATCCAGCCTGCATGCTTATGCTGTTATTTCCGCTAAAGCGGAAATCTACAGCGCTGGATTCCCGCCTTCGCGGGAATGACGGGGTAGGTCGGAATGATGGGCCTGGTGGTGGGGACGACGGAAAAATGCAGAGCTACCCTATTGAATTACCGTCTATTACATTGCCTATTAGTACCCCTGATACTAGTAAGCTGCAACGCAACCAAAGGGCTGTTTGAAGAACAAGACAGCGCCCCCCGACGCACCGTTGACCCGTCAACCATCAAAGATGCCGTGCCCCGTGAAGATTTAATTACCCGTGCCGGCAATAAAAACCCCTATACCGTTTTGGGTAAAACCTATCACCTTTTGCCAACCAGCAAAGGCTACAAAGAAGAGGGTATCGCCTCTTGGTATGGCACCAAGTTTCACGGTAGGCCTACGGCCAATGGTGAGCCTTATAGCCTCTATGGTATGACCGCAGCCCATAAAACCCTGCCCATCCCCGCCTATGTCAAAGTCACTAATTTGGCCAATAATCGTACCGCAGTTGTGCGGGTGAATGACCGTGGCCCCTTTCATGCGGACCGGGTTATTGATTTATCCTACGCGGCGGCGGTCAAGCTGGGTTATGAGGAGCAGGGTACCGCCAGGGTATTGATTGAGACCATAGAACCCAATAGCTATGACACAGAGCTGGCTGATGCTGAGAATCCCCGGCAATATATCCTGCAAGTGGGTGCCTTTAAGAGCCTGCAATCGGCGGCCAAGCTAAGGGCTGAGCTGATTTTGGGCACCAGTCAGGAGGTCAATATTCGCCCCACAGAACCCGCCGGTTACTACCGTGTACAGCTGGGACCTTTGAATTCCATGAATGAGGTCAAACAGCTTAGCGAGCAGTTATTGGAGTTTAATATCAGCCAGCCGCGAATTATCGCTGAATAAGCTCGTTAGCCATTGAGATTAATGGCTTGGGAGCTACCAAGTACTTGTTTTCAGCGCTACATCCGTTACCATTTGCGACACTTTTCTTACCTTTAACAAGTTTGCTACTTATGCGTACATATTTGGTTGTTCTGTTTTCCCTGTTGGTTTCCTCCTTAGCTACTGCGGCCCCCGCAATTATCCCATCTCCACCCGCTATTGCAGCTAGTGGTTATATATTGATCGATGCTGATAGCGGTGAAGTAATAACCTCCAAAAATGCCGATGAGCGCCTGCCACCAGCAAGCTTAACCAAGTTGATGACCAGCTATGTGCTGTCGGTTGAGTTGGAAGAGGGCAATGTCTCCAATGATGATATGGTCACCATCAGTAAAAATGCCTGGGCGCAAAACCCGGTTTTTGCCGGTTCCTCTTTAATGTGGATTGAGGTGGGCAAACAAGTCAATTTGCACGACCTGCACTTGGGTGTTGTTATTTCATCAGGCAATGACGCCACTGTAGCAGTAGCAGAGCATTTGGCCGGCAGCGAAAGCGCCTTTGCCGATGTGATGAACCAGCATGCGCAAGTGTTAGGGATGAATGATTCACACTTTGTTAATTCACATGGCCTTCCGGATACTGATCACTATATGACAGCCCGCGACCTTGCGACCTTATCCAAAGCCATTTTGAAATATCCCGATGAGTATGCGCTTTATAGTGAGCCGGATTTTACCTACAACAATATCCGCCAAACCAACCGCAACCGTCTGCTATGGAAAGATGACAGTATCGACGGTTTAAAAACCGGCTATACCAAAGAGGCCGGCTACTGTTTGGTAGCCTCTGCCAAGAAAAATGGTATGCGTTTAATCTCTGTGGTGATGGGCGCCAAGAGTCAGTTAGGCCGTGAAATAGAAACGCAAAAATTATTAGCTTACGGTTTCCGTTATTATGAAACCCATCAGCTTTATTCTATGGGTGATGAATTAACCGATGCCAAAGTGTGGGCCGGCACCGCTGACCAGGTCAGGTTGGGTGTTGAGCGGGACATTCATTTAACGATTCCCCGGGGCAAGCATAAAGATATTAAAGCGGTGATGAACCTGAATGAAGTGATTAAGGCGCCGGTTACCAAGGGCAAAGAGTATGGTGAGTTAGTGGTTACTCTTGATGGCGAAGAGTTATTACGTGAGCCTCTATTAGCCTTACAGTCTGTAGAGCAGGGAGGTTTATTTAAACGCCTGTGGGATGCGATCGTGTTATTTTTTACCTCGTTGATTAATATTTAAATAATTATCGTAAACCCCCGTCATTCCCGCGAAGGCGGGAATGACGGGGGTTATTGCTGCCGAAGCCTGTTGCCGGTGCTAACGGCTCACGATAGGAAATTGAAGCGCACTATGAGCGAACAAGAACCCCCTAAAATAGAATTCCCCTGCGAATACCCGATTAAAATTATGGGGCGGCAATCTCCTACTTTTAAAGAAGTTGTACTGGAGGTTATGCGTAAACACGCAGGCGATATTAGTGACGCGCAAATTAAAGACCGCGCCAGCGGCAAAGGTACTTTTGTGTCTATTACCGTCACCATTACTGCCACGGGCAAACCTCAACTCGATGCCATCTTTGAAGACTTA
Source organism: Oceanicoccus sp. (assembly GCF_029238675.1). Taxonomy (GTDB): domain Bacteria; phylum Pseudomonadota; class Gammaproteobacteria; order Pseudomonadales; family Dasaniaceae; genus Oceanicoccus. Next base: position 31,741 of record NZ_JAQWFR010000022.1, read on the forward strand.
AAAGCCACCGGCGTCGTACAGATGGTGTTATAAGTTGCTTATTATTCGCGACCTGGGTTTGGCTGCTTACGAGCCGGTATGGCAAGCCATGCAACACTTTACCGATAACCGCGATGAAACCACCGCCGATGAAATTTGGCTGCTGGAACATCCCGCTGTATTTACCCAGGGGCAGGCTGGCAAAGCCGAGCATATACTAGCCCCCGGTAGCATCCCGGTTATCCAGGTTGACCGCGGTGGCCAGGTCACTTATCACGGCCCCGGCCAGCTGGTCGCTTATTTGATGATCGACTTGCGTCGCAGTGGCATGGGAGTTAGAAATCTGGTTACTGCCATTGAAGAGGCCATTGCCAGCGTATTGGCTGGGTACCAGATTGAAGCCGCCCCAAGGGCCGATGCCCCTGGTGTCTATGTGCAGGCCGGGCAGGGCGCCAAAATTGCACAATTGGGTTTACGGGTGCGCAAAGGCTGTAGTTTTCATGGCCTTAGCCTTAATCGCGATATGGACATGGAGCCCTTCCAGCGTATCAACCCCTGTGGTTATGCCGGTATGGAGGTCACCAGTATGCATCTTGAATTGGCTGAGCCCCCCAGCTACGAGCAATTATCCGGGCAATTGATCGAGCAGTTAGCCAGTGATCTCGGGTATACTGAGTGCCGGACTATAAGCGATGGCCAGCCAGGGCTAACGCAACATCTATGAAGCAGAGATAGTAATGAGTGATACCCCTACCCTTACCTCTACCCCAGCACCGGAAAAACGCCGCCCCAAAAAAGTGGTGCAAGGCGAAAAGCTCCGTGGCGCGGATAAAGTAGCCCGTATTCCGGTAAAAGTAATCCCCACGGTTGAGCTACCTAAAAAGCCGGACTGGATTCGGGTAAAAATGCCCATTAGTCCTGAAGTTACCCGTATTAAAAAAACCTTGCGTAAGCATAAGCTGGCCTCAGTCTGTGAAGAAGCCCAGTGCCCTAACTTAGGCGAGTGCTTTAGCGGTGGTACTGCCACCTTTATGATTATGGGTGAAATCTGTACCCGCCGTTGCCCGTTCTGTGATGTGGCCCACGGTCGCCCCAATGCGCTGGATGAAAACGAGCCCCGGGAACTGGCTATAGCTATTGCCGATATGGGTTTGAAATATGTGGTGGTCACTTCTGTTGACCGCGATGATTTAAAAGACGGTGGTGCCCAGCACTTCGCCGACTGTATCCGTGAAACTCGACTCTTAAGCCCTGAAATTAAAGTGGAAGTCTTAGTCCCTGACTTCCGTGGCCGTATGGATATTGCGCTGGATATTTTGATGGATGAAGCACCGGATGTGTTTAACCACAACCTTGAATCTGTGCCCAGTCTCTACAAAAAAATTCGTCCCGGTTCTGATTACCAGTGGTCACTGGACCTGTTAAAAAAATACAAAGAGCGTCGTCCGGATGTACTGACCAAATCCGGCTTGATGCTGGGCCTGGGTGAAACCCGTGAAGAACTGATTCAAGTGATGAAGGATATGCGCCAGCATAATATCGATATGATTACCCTGGGCCAGTACCTGCAACCCAGCCGTGACCATTTAGCGGTAGAGCGTTTTGTCACTCCGGAAGAATTTGATGAGTATGGCCGTATAGCGCAAGAGCTGGGTTTTAAATCCGTGGCCAGTGGCCCATTGGTACGCTCTTCCTATCATGCGGATAAGCAAGTTGACTTAAGTCTGTTGAAATAGTGTTATTACCTGATAATAATCCCCAAGGGTTGTAAACCATGTGGTTACTGATTAGCTATGTTTTTATAGCACTGGGCTTTTCCTTTCTTTGTTCTATAGCGGAAGCGGTATTACTCAGTGTGAGTAATGCCCATATCGCCTTGATGGAGCAGCAGCAAAAAAAGGCTGGCGAGCTGCTCAGGAAGATGAAAGAGGATGTCAATAAACCACTGGCCGCCATTCTTACCTTAAATACTATTGCCCATACCATTGGTGCGGCGGGTGCCGGTGCCCAGGCGGCGGTGGTGTTTGGTAGTGCCTATGTCGGTGTTGCCTCTGCGGTACTCACTTTATTGATTTTAGTCTTCTCTGAAATTATTCCTAAAACATTGGGCGCTCATTACTGGCGTCAGCTAGCACCGGTCACAGCTTATATGCTGAAGTACCTGGTGATTGTGTTATACCCCTTTGTTAAATTGTCAGAGTCCCTAATGGGTGGATTGACCCATGGACCAACACTGGCTGGTTTTAGTCGGCAGGAATTTGCGGCCATGGCAGATTTAAGCAGCCAGGAAGGACAGATTGCCGAACAGGAATCGCGCATACTGAAAAATATATTTTTACTACGGGCTACGGCAGTCACGGCGGCAATGACGCCTCGTACCGTGGTGTTTTCCTTGTCTGATGCGGTAACCGTAGAAGAGTTTTTCCATAAATATGACCACATCCCTTTTTCCCGTATCCCGGTGTACCAGGGTGAGCAGGAAAATATTACCGGCTTTGTTTTCCGCAGTGATCTGTTGCTAGCCAAAGCTCGCGGTAATGATAGCAAGCCCTTATCAAAGTACCGCCGTGAGCTTACCGCTATACCAGAGACTACCACGCTCTCCACTGCCTTTAATAATTTCCTTGAGCTGCGGATGCATATGTTGCTGGTGGTGGATGAGTATGGTGGCATTGAAGGTATTGTGACGCTGGAAGATATTCTGGAAACTTTATTGGGCCTGGAGATTGTCGACGAAAAAGATGATGCTGTCGATATGCAGGAAGAGGCTCGTAAGCTCTGGAAGCAGCGTGCCCAGCGTATGGGGATTGATAGTTAGTCTGAAGCGCTTGTGGTCTTGCCCTGGGTGAGGGTGGCGAGCTTTGCACCCGCCATAGTCGCAACCAGCTGCTCCAGTAAATCCCAGCTATTATCTTTGCGCATGCCTTTGACTGACTGATCAATATGGTTGGCGATTTTAATCAACTGCTGTAGCTGCTTGCTTCTTAGTCGTTGCAGGGCATTCCTCGTCACTGCCTTACGCTTATCCCATACCCGCTGGTTTTGTAAAACCCTGTCTATACCATTGCCTTGTTCAATTTGTTCAGCGCACTGGCATAGGGTGCGTAATTCACGGCTGAGTGCCCACAGTAAAACCGGCGGCTCAGTGCCTTCGGCTTTTAGGCCCTGCAGCATTCTCAGGCTGCCTTTGATATCGCCCTCAAGAGCGCGGTCTACCAGACCAAAGACATCGTAACGGGCGTTGTCAGCAACCGCAGCAGTAATTGTGTCAGCATCAATCACATCGGCGTTGGTATAAAGGCGAAGTTTTTCTATTTCCTGCACAGCGGCTAACAGATTACCTTCAACGCGTTCGGCCAACATTTGAATGGCTTCATTGTCGGCTTTTAAACCTACACTATTAAGTCGGTTGCTAATCCAGCGGGGGAGTTGTTTGGCATCAATCGGCCAGCACTGTATGGATGCGCCGGCGGCTTCTACATTTTTATACCATTTGGTGCGAGTTGAAGAGCCTTCGAGTTTGTTGCAAATAATTAGCAGTACATTATCGGGGGAAGCATTGGCGGCATATTCGGTTAAGGCTTTACCACCCGCGTCGCCGGGTTTGCCGGTTGGCATCCGTAGCTCAATCAGTTTGCGTTCAGAAAACAATGACATAGCAGCGGCGGAGGCTAATAATTCGCTCCAGTCAAAACCGGTTTCAACATGTAGCACTTCGCGACTAAAACCCTGCTTGCGACAATTGAGCCGAATAGCATCACAGCATTCCTGAACCAGTAAACTTTCATCGCCACTAACTATATAAAGCGGTAGCAGGCCTTGGCTTAAATTCTGCTGTAACTGGTCGGGGCGAAGGCGCATAAGAGTGGTTTATTGCTCGGTAACGGGCTGTGATGCGTAATCAAAGTTACGCAATTGTCGGGCAATTTTTGCAGCGAGGTTTTGCAACATTTCACGGCGCAAAAGATTTTCTTCGTCGCGAGTGCTGACGACTTTGTTCGGGTCGTTTGGCATAATTTTGCGTTCGGTCAGTCTGTTGGGGCCTAGTACTCGCTGACCTTTGGCGTTACGCAGTTCAAAGCTGATTTCTTCTGTGAGTTGGTATTCCGCTACTTTGGCTTTCTGCCCAAGGGTGGCACTGCGCTTATCTTTTTTCTGTTGCAGTATATGAATTTGGAAGTTGGCTGCGCTGGCGTTTTCAGTTAGCTCAACACCATAGGCACCCAATAAGTTACGCAACTCTATCGCCAATTGATCGCTGGATTGAATGCCGCCAATTAATAATGGTTCTACACCTTCGGGTAGTTCTACTTTGCCCCGTAATTGAAAACCGCAGCCTGCGCTAATCATCATGATTAGTAGTAAAGGCAGAAAAAACGTTTTTTTAAGCATGTAAAATCCTGATTATTTAACAGCGATGGTAACCAACTTGCCGGGAATCACTTTACTCATTTTTATTTCTTTGTCTTCAATAAACTTTTGCACATTAACATCGGCAAAAGCCAATTCCAAAATAGCTTCCTGGGAAGCGTCTGCGGCTACTTCAATTTTACCCCGTACTTTACCATTGACCTGTACTACCAGTTCAATTGAGTCGCGCACCAGGGCTGCTTCGTCAATGGTTGGCCATGCGGCATCAATCATTGCGCCTTTGTTACCCAGAACTCCCCAGAGTTCATGACAGAAGTGCGGGGCAATAGGCGACAGCATAATCACAATCGCTTGTAAGGCTTCACGTTCAACGGCAAGGCTTTGCTCGTTATCATTCGGCAGCTTGGCAATATCGTTAGTCAATTCCATGATGGCAGCAATGGCGGTATTAAAGGTCAGGCGGCGGCCGTAGTCGTCGCTGATTTTACCAATGGTTTCATGTAATTTGCGGCGCAGGTTTTGCTGTTCTTTATTGAGTTTGGCTTTATCCAGTGCCGGAACTTGCTCCTGCTGTAAATGATTATGGATACGATTCCATAAACGATTTAAAAATTTATGCGCGCCACCTACGGCTGAGTCCGACCACTCCAGCGATTGTTCGGGAGGAGCGGCAAACATAATAAATAAACGTACAGTATCGGCGCCGTATTGTTCGATCATCATCTGCGGGTCAACGGTATTGCCCTTGGACTTGGACATTTTAGTGCCGTCTTTTAATACCATGCCCTGACAAAGCAACTGGTCAAAAGGCTCGTCACAATTAATTAGCCCTTCGTCGCGCATTAATTTGTGGAAGAAGCGGGCGTATAACAGGTGCAGTATGGCGTGCTCAATACCGCCAACATATTGGTCCACCGGTAGCCAGTAATTGGCGGCATCGCTATCCAGCATGCCGTCTTCATAATTGGCGCTGGTAAAGCGGGCGTAGTACCAGGAGGATTCCATAAAGGTATCGAAGGTATCGGTTTCACGCTCTACCGCCTGGCCATTCAGTTCATCTTTACGCCACTCAGGGTCGCTTTTAATCGGCGAGGTAACGCCGTCCATTTCAACGTCTTCCGGTAATAGCATTGGCAGGCGGTCAGCAGGTACCGCAATTTCACCGCCATCCGGTAAATTGAAAATAGGAATAGGTGCACCCCAGTAGCGCTGACGGGAAACCCCCCAGTCACGCAGGCGGTAATTAGTGGTTTTACGGCCTTTGTCCAGTGTTTCCAGTTTGGCGGCAATGGCATCAAAAGCGGTTTCAAAATCCAGACCGTCAAACTCGCCAGAGTTAATGGTGGTGGTATTGCCTTTACGGGCATACCAGTCCTGCCAGTTGCTGTTATCGAAGGCTTCATCGTTGCTATCGTTACTGGCAATGACTTGCACAATAGGCAGGTCGTATTTATTGGCAAAGGCAAAGTCGCGCTCATCGTGTGAAGGTACGGCCATCACTGCGCCAGAGCCATAATCCATCAATACATAGTTAGCGACCCAGACGGGTACCGATTCACCGGTGATAGGGTGAACCGCATTGATACCGGCAAAGACACCCTTTTTCTCCATGGTGGCCATATCGGCTTCGGCAACCGAACTGGCTTTGCATTCAGCGATAAAATCTTTTAGCTCAGGGTTATTCTCTGCCAGTGCCAGGCTGATAGGGTGCTCGGCGGCCAGGCTAACGTAAGTGGCGCCCATTAAGGTATCAGGGCGAGTGGTATAGACCTCAAAGCTGTCGATACCGGCAACGGTTTCGGCCAGGTCAAAGCGCATTTCCACGCCCTGGCTGCGGCCAATCCAGTTGCGCTGCATGGTTTTAACTTGCTCGGGCCAGCCGTCCAGCTGGTCCAGGTCATCCAGCAGTTGGTCTGCATACTCGGTGATTTTAATAAACCACTGGGGGATTTCTTTGCGTTCTACTAAGGCGCCTGAACGCCAGCCGCGGCCGTCAATAACCTGCTCATTGGCCAATACGGTTTGGTCTACCGGGTCCCAGTTAACGCTGGACATTTTTTTATAGACCAGGCCTTTTTCATACAGGCGGGTAAAAAACCATTGCTCCCAGCGGTAGTAGTCCGGCTTGCAGGTAGCCAGTTCCTTGGACCAATCGTAGGCAAAGCCCAGCTGTTTTAGTTGTTTGCGCATATAGTCAATATTGCTATCGGTCCACTTGGCGGGGGCGCTGTTATTTTTTACTGCAGCATTTTCCGCCGGCAGGCCAAAGGCATCCCACCCCATAGGCTGAAGCACATTCTTGCCCAGCATGCGCTGGTAGCGGGAGATCACGTCGGCAATGGTGTAGTTGCGCACATGGCCCATATGCAGCTTGCCGCTGGGGTAGGGGAACATGGCCAGGCAGTAGTATTTGTCCTTTTCGGTATCTACGGTGGCGACAAAACTCTCGTTGTCAGCCCAGTATTGTTGCGCCTGTTGTTCGATCTCTTTGGGGTTGTATTGCTCTTGCATTGTCAGCTTCAGTTTTTGGGTTTATCGGTTTGAATTTATAGAGGAAAATCAGGCGCGCATTTTAGCAGAAATTGGCGGCAGACTGATACCGGTAGCGGGGTATTGTTTAAGCGATAGCGGGCTAGGTCCCGGCAATTATCGCGGGAATAATCCTAATTTCATCCCATTTCACCAGGGGCTGCTTTTTGCCGTTGGCTTTCACCAACTCAACCAGATGAAAGTCAGCCATTCGTGACAGGGTACGGGATACATTGCTCTGCTCGCGACCCACCAGCTTTGCCAGTTCAGAAACCGTCTGTGGATGATGCCGGCGGATGGCCTCTATCATGGCGCAGTTATCTTTGTTGAGTAGCCGCCCGATGGACTCCATGGAGCTTACCCATATTTTTGGATCTGTTTTTTTAGGGATTAAGCGGCCTGCTGCAATATCTACTGTACGCTGCCTGATATATTCGCTGGATGCTATGCCTATGACGAGTTTGGTCATGTTTGATCTCCTTATTGATGCCCTATGGATTGGGTTGATCTACATTGATTGCTTTATCCATAGTTGCGTCCTTGTGATATATCATCTAGTGATATGTTGGCCAGTGGCTTATTAAAAAATAATAGGGCCTATTGCGGTCGTGGTGACCGAGCCAAAACAATAATTGCCATACAAAGAATTAATACTGGCCAGCTCCCTGTGATAGCAAAAGGTGTTGCCCCACCAAATACCAGTGCCTCTCCGGAGATAACCTCTCGGGTAAACTGGTCACCGCGTGCGAGGATCTTACCACGTTGGTTAATAATGGCACTAACACCGCTGCCGGTGGCGCGTAATAAATAGCGCCCACTTTCCAGGGCTCTCATTTGTGCCATTTCCAAATGTTGCAGAGGCCCAATAGAGCGACCAAACCAGGCATCGTTACTGATGGTGATAAGCATATCGGCTTTAGGTAGCCATTGCGTTACCAGCCCCGGGTAAACAATTTCATAACAGATAAAAGGTGCCAGGGTAAGGTCGCCAGCTTTAATGCCTGCCTGCCACTGCGCGCCAGCAGAAAAATTAGACATAGGCATATCAAAAAACTGAATCAAGCCACGCAGACTATTTTCCAGCGGTACGTATTCACCAAAAGGTACCAGGCGCTGTTTGTGATAAAGGCCGTCGCCGGCACCAAAGGCCATAATGCTGTTATAGCGATGGGTATTGCCTGCAGGGTCTTTTTCGCGGAAAGGGATACCGGTAATCAGGGTGGTGTTATGTTGTTTGGCTTTGTTACTCATTAAACCAAGAAACGGTTTGGCGGATTGGTAATAGGCAGGGATGGCAGCTTCTGGCCAGATAACAATATCGTTTTCTGCCCATAGTGCGGCGCTGGTTTCCCGGTAAAGTTTTAAGGTGGCCTGGTATTGATCCTGGCGCCATTTAACTTCCTGCGGAATATTGGCCTGTACCATGGCGACTTTAATGGCGGGTTGGTCGGTGGGTGTAGTCCAGTTAATGGTGTTCAGTAAAAAACCGCCCAGCCATAATGCAGCCACCATTAAAAGATGACTTAGGATGATTTTTTGGCGTTGCAGCCCATAACTAATCACTGCACCAGTAAGGGCAACAACAAAGCCCAGCGCATAAATACCACCAACCGGTGCCCAGCCTGCCAGTGGGGTATCGATATGGCCATAACCCATATACAGCCAGGGGAAGCCGGTTAAAAACCAGCTGCGCCACCATTCACCCAATACAAATACAGCGGCAAAGCCTAACAGTTGACCACTGTCGCAATCACGCACCCAGCGGGCATAGCAATAAAAGGTGACGCTGGTAAAAATACCCAGGCCGGCACTAAAAATTAAAGTCAGAAAAGCGGCGAGGGGGATGGGGGCATAACCGTAAACATGAATGCTGACATACACCCAGGAGGTGCCCACACCAAATAAGCCAAAACCGTAAAACCAGCCGCGGCTGGCCGCTTGTTTGGGGGTGAGATCGGATAATAGCCAAACCAGTAAAGCAGTACTGGCAATGCCCAAAGGCCAAAGATTAAAGGGCGCCAGCGAAGGCGTAACCAAAGCACCGGCGATAACTGCCAGCAGATGTCCAGTCCAACCTTGAGTAATGGATTTCACCGGGGCTTTTGTCCTTGTACTTAGCTGGCGGTAATTTCTGACATGCGCAGCAAATGTACTTGACGGCTGTCGGCATTTATTACTTTAAATTCATAACCGTCCACGGTGGCTACTTCATTGCGGCGTGGCAGGTGGCCAAATTGCTTTAAGATAATACCGCCTATGGTGTCGAATTCTTCGTCGCTAAATTCTGCTTCAAAGGTTTGGTTAAAATCGTCGATGGGAGTGAGGGCTTTAACGATGTAATCATTTTCGGCAAGCTTTTTAATATAGCTGTCGGGTTCTACATCGTGTTCATCTTCAATTTCACCGACGATTTCCTCTAACACATCTTCAATGGTTACCAGACCGGCAACACCGCCGTATTCGTCGATAACAATAGCCATATGGTTTCTGTTTTCACGGAATTCACGTAGCAATACATTCAGGCGCTTGCTTTCCGGTACAACGGTAGCGGGGCGAAGCATACTGGTAATATCGATAGTGCCGGCTTCATTTTCGAGTACTAGCGGTAATAAGTCTTTGGCCAATAAAATACCGAGGACTTCATCAGTGTTTTCACCGATTACTGGATAGCGCGAGTGAGCGGTTTGAATAATTTGTGGCAGTAGTTCGCTCAAAGGGTCTTCGGCTTTAATTACCGTCATTTGTGTGCGCGGCACCATAATTTCTCGCACCTGCATTTCGGTGACTTGCATAGCGCCATCGATGATTTTTAGGGCGTCGCTATCAATCACTTCGTTCTGTTGCGCCACTTTTAAAACATCCAGCAAATCATCCCGGGATTTTGGTTCGGATGAAAAGGCGTGGGCAATTTTTTCGAGCCAGGATTTTTCTTCTGGCTCGGAGATTCGGTCTTCGTTCATAGTTTTGGGTGCAACCCTCCTAGAGGTTTACTGCATTATTAATTTCCAGAATGTAAGGATTGGCAATTTGCAATGTTGCCAGTGCATCAATTTCCAAGCCTTCCATTATTTCGGCTTCTTCGTCTTCTATATGGTCGTAACCTAATAGATGTAAGGTGCCGTGGATCACCATATGGGCCCAGTGATCATTGAGGTTTTTATGTTGTTGTTCGGCTTCACGTTTAACCACGGCAGCACAAACCACCAAGTCACCCAGTAGGGGTAAGTCGATAGGGTCGGGCAAGTCTGCGGGGAAGGATAAAACGTTGGTAGCTTGGTCTTTGTTGCGGTAATCGCGGTTTAAAGCAGTGATTTCTGCTTCATCGACTATGCGAATAGTAAGCTCGGGTGCTGTCAGTGAGTCGGCCTGTTGAGCTTGTGTTAGTGCTGCAGCCACCCACTGTTGTATGTGTTCCGGGGGAGGTTGGTCTTCGTCTTCTACGGCGATTTGCAAGTCTACGCTGATATTCATTGCGTTTTTTTCTCACCGGCCGGTGTGGTTTTGGCTTCTATAGGCTTGGTGCTATTTTCCAGGCGGTCATAGGCATCTACAATTTTTTGTACCAGTGGATGGCGCACCACATCTTTGGACTGGAAGTAGGTGAAGCTGATGCCGTCGACGCCGTCCAGGATATTAATCACATGAGTCAGGCCGGATTGGGTGCCGCGGGGTAAATCAATTTGGGTAGCATCGCCAGTAATGACAGCGGTAGAACCAAAGCCAATACGGGTCAGGAACATTTTCATTTGCTCCTTGGTGGTATTTTGGCTTTCGTCGAGAATGATAAATGAATCATTCAAGGTGCGGCCACGCATATAAGCCAATGGCGCGATCTCAATAATGTTGCGCTCAATCATTTTGGTAACGGTTTCAACGCCAATCATTTCATACAGGGCATCGTAGAGTGGGCGCAAATAAGGGTCGATTTTTTGCGCCAGGTCACCGGGTAAAAAGCCGAGTTTTTCTCCCGCTTCTACCGCAGGGCGTACTAATAAAATACGCTGAACTTCTTCATTCATTAGCGCTTGTACGGCACAGGCTACGGCTAAATAGGTTTTGCCGGTACCGGCGGGGCCAATACCAAAATTTATATCGTTATTTAGTACTGAACGCACATAGCCCTGTTGGTTTGATCCGCGGGGCTTGATGGTCGCCTTTTTGGTGTGGATCAGGGTAATGGGTTCTACGCTGTGGTCGCCGGCTTCGTGTAAGGTTTCAATACCGGCTTGCTGCAAGCTTAAGTGAATAGTTTCGGCGCTTAGGGTTACGCCTTCGCAGGCATCTTTGTAGAGGTCTTTTAACACGGCACTGGCGGCAATGGCATGACTGCCGCTGACTTCAAAGCGGTTGCCGCGATTGCGAATCTCAACAGACAGACGCTGTTCTATCTGACGCAGGTGCTCGTCAAATTGGCCGCAGAGGCTGGCTAGGGCTTGGGAGTCATTGGGCTCTAGTGTTAGAGCCTGTTTGGATGTGGCTGGTTTATTCAATGTGTTTTATATAAGCCGCTGGGCGGCACCTAAGATGGTGTAAGCATAGGGATGAATGGGGGTATGAGTCAATAGATATTCTTGTAGCATAATTGGGGTTCGGGGTATCACCGTCATTCCCGCGAAGGCGGGAATCCAGCCTGCATGCTTATGCTGTTATTTCCGCTAAAGCGGAAATCTACAGCGCTGGATTCCCGCCTTCGCGGGAATGGCATGGGTGCTAAAGGAGTTTGCCTCGTAGTGAGTTGGGCAGGGCTTCGGTGACTTCTACGTCAACGAAATTTCCGATAAGTGATTGATTATCTGAGGAAAAATTCACCACGCGGTTGTTTTCGGTGCGGCCCTGTAGTTGGCCGGGGTCTTTTTTGGAGACACCGGTTACCAGAATTTTTTCCTGATTGCCCACCATTTGGCGGCTAATTTGCTGGGCCTGGGAGTTAATGCGCTGTTGCAGCTTTTGCAGACGCTCTTTTTTCACTGCGTCCGGGGTGTCATCGCTAAGTTCTGCTGCTGGTGTGCCGGGGCGGGCGCTGTAGATAAAGCTAAAGGATAAATCGAAGCCAATCTGTTCGATTAAGTCCATGGTGTCATTAAAGTCTTCATCGGTTTCGCCGGGGAAGCCGATAATAAAGTCTGATGAGAAGCTGATATTTGGGCGAATAGCCTGCAGGCGCTGCATTTTGGCGATATATTCGTCGCGGTTATGGCCCCGTTTCATGGCGGTCAAAATGCGGTCAGAGCCACTTTGAACCGGCAGGTGCAGGTGGCTAACCAGTTCCGGGATATCTTTATAGGCTTCTATTAAGGCGTCGCTAAATTCAACCGGATGGGAGGTGGTATAACGGATACGCTCAATGCCGGGTACCGCGGCGACAAAGGATAATAGTTCGGCAAAGTCGACAATCTCTCCTTCGTGGTTTTCTCCGCGGTAGGCATTGACGTTCTGGCCCAGCAAGTTGACTTCTTTTACACCTTCGGTGGCCAGGTGGGCGATTTCAGCAATTACATCATCAAACGGACGACTGACTTCTTCACCGCGGGTATAGGGCACCACGCAGAAGGTACAGTATTTAGAGCAGCCTTCCATAATAGAGACAAAGGCGCTGGGGCCATCTACTGTAGGTTCAGGCAGGGCATCAAATTTTTCAATTTCAGGGAAGGTGACATCAACCATCACCGGGCCATTGGGTTTGGCAGCATCAATCATTTCTGGCACGCGGTGCAGGGTTTGAGGCCCAAAGATGACATCCACAAAGGGAGCGCGCTTGGCTATGGCATCCCCTTCCTGGCTGGCAACACAGCCGCCCACACCGATTACCAGATCGGGGTTTTGGTCTTTGAGGTTTTTCCAGCGGCCTAGTTGGTGGAACACCTTTTCCTGCGCTTTCTCGCGGATGGAGCAGGTATTTAGCATAATAACGTCAGCTTCTTCGGGGTTTTCAGTGGGTTCCAGATGATGGCTGACCCCCAGCAGGTCTTGCAGGCGATCTGAATCGTACTCATTCATTTGGCAGCCATGGGTTTTGATATAGAGCTTTTTCACCGGCAGGTCGCTGCTGGAAGAAGGGCTGGCTGGCTTATCGCTGGCGATAACGTCGTTCATTGCTTTTGACCTGAAAAAAGTAAACCTGAAACACACTGCAACAGGGCGGGTGATTATATAGGATACGGGTATTTCATGACCACACCATGCTGCCACTATGTTAGTATTCTCTGGCTTAATATTCCGAGATTTGGCCTTGGAGGCCGTTTTTATCAAAATCCGTTCAAAGGTGATATAAACATCTATGTCAGAAAGTACTCCTATTTATAAAGTTATTTTCCTTAACCAGAACAAGGTTTATGAAGTGTATGCCAAGGCGATTTACCAAAGCGAGCTGTATGGTTTTGTTGAGGTGGAGGAGTTTGTCTTTGGTGAGCGCAGCCAGATGATTGTCGACCCGGGTGAAGAGAAGCTAAAAACTGAGTTTGCCGGGGTTAATCGCTCTTATGTGCCGATGCACTCTATTGTGCGTATCGATGAGGTGGAGAAAGAGGGAGTGGGCAAGGTGTTGGACGCCTCTGCTAATGGTAATAATGTGGCGTCGTTTCCATTGCCGGGTAGTGCCAGGCCTTTGTCGGGTGATGTGGATTGATCCTTGTTACTGTTATAAAAAACGCCAGCTAAAAGCTGGCGTTTTTTTTGCGTGCGGTTGGTGGATTGCAATCCACCCTACGGGCTGGCGTCATTCCCGCGAAGGCGGGAATCCAGTACTGTAGATTTCCGCTTTAGCGGAAATAACAGCATAAGCCTGCAGGCTGGGTCCCCGCCTTCGCGGGAATGACGGTTATTGGGCCAATGCCTGCTTAACCGAAGCCAGCTTAACGCAAGTGATAAATACTTCCATGGCCTTTTCGATCTCACTGATGGTGGGAAAGCTTGGGGCCAGGCGAATGTTTTTATCTTCTGGATCATTGCCATAAGGGAAGGTGGCACCTGCAGGTGTCAGTTTTACACCGGCACCAGCAGCTAAGGCAATAATCTCCCTGGCAAGCCCGGGGCGAGAATCGAAGGAAATAAAGTAACCCCCTTCAGGCTCAGTCCAGCTTCCCATATCGGTATCACCCAGTTCTGAGCGCAGTGAAGACAGCACGGCATCAAAACGCGGCTGCATAATCGCAGCATGACGACTCATATGTTCACTGAGGGTGGCGCTATCTTTAAGGAAGGCGACATGGCGCAGTTGGTTAACTTTATCCGGGCCTATAGAGGTAAAGCCCATATGTTTTTTAAGTACCGCTAAATTAGCCGGGGAGCTGGCCATAAACGCAACACCGGCACCGGCAAAGGTTATCTTGGAGGTAGAGCCAAAAATATAGACGCTATCTTCAGTACCTTCCTGGCGGCAGTAATCCATTAGGTTGGGTAGCTCTTGGGCATTGTCTTTTAATACATGCACCGCGTAAGCGTTATCCCAAAATACACGGAAGTTAGGGCCAGCAATTTTGCCAAGCCGGGCAATACGCTGTACCACTTCATCGGAATAAACCACACCGGTTGGATTAGAAAAGCGAGGTACACACCAGATACCTTTAATACTGGAGTCGGCCTGAACTAATTGCTCAACCTGATCCATGTCCGGGCCATTTTCATCCATGGCCACCGGGATCAGTTCTACGCCAAGGTGCTCGCACACCGAAAAGTGGCGATCGTATCCGGGGACAGGCGCCAGAAATTTAACCGGCTGGCCTTCGTTTGCCTGTACCTCGTTGGACCAGGCGCTGTCAGCATCACTAACACCCTGGTGCAGTGCTGTTTGCACACTGAAATACATCAAAGAAAGACTGCCGTTACCACCAATCATCACTTCTTCAGGTTTAACACCGACCATATTTGCAAATAGGGTTTTGGCTTCGGGAATACCATCCAGGCCGCCGTAGTTACGCAGGTCGGTACCGGCGCTGTCGGTATATTTACCATTTAAAATACCGTCCAACTCATTGGATAGATCCAGTTGGTCGCTGCTGGGTTTGCCGCGGGTCAGGTCCAGGCTTAGGCCTGCTTGCTGGATGGCTTGGTACTGCTCACTCAGGGTAGTTTCCCACTCGCGCAGTTGTTCCGGAGTTGCTTGATTGAGACGCAACGTAATGCCCTCTTTAAGTTAGTAGCTGATTAGTCAACATGTTAGCAATGGCGATTCACAGGTTAGTGATGCCGTTTATGCAGGGTCTGGCCTTGCGCGAAGATTATACCTGAAACCGGCGCAAGGTGGGTACTGGGATCGGTACTATTTACTTGCTGTAGTGTTTAATCAGTTCTTCAAGCTGGGCTATGGCGGTATCAGAGGCATCAATAATATGAAAGCCAGACCAGTAGCGGTGAAAGTTTTCGACTTTGCGGCACCAGAGGCAATCGGCGCCCAGTTCCACGGTATTGCTGCCAGCTATTTCAATCGGCAATTGCAGGGCCAGCTGGTATATAGATTGGGTAGGGATTTCTTTATCCGTGATAACCATAATACCTTCAACGGTGACATTAACCAGTTCGCCAAATTCGCCGCCGTTGATCATATCGACGATGGGGATAGACTGGTTGAGTTCTTTGCGCTCGTGCTTTCTTTCGATCATATCTTTCATAGCTTGCCTGTTACTGCCTGTTGTTGTTCTTCTATATGATGTTAGTGTAGACCATTAGTCTGGTTTATTTTGTTCTCACCTTGTGCGGCCTGCATGGCGCGTTTTTCTGCCAGGTGAATGCGGCGGGCATCCGGGTGGTCAAAAAAGTTCTGGTCAATCACGGCAATTTTGAGGAAGGGGGTGTGCAGGTAGCGAGCCAGACAGTTGTTGAATGCTGTCGATCACTTGCGCTGATGGTTGGCTTCCTGGTGTGACGATATGCTGTGATACTCTTTTTTCCATTGGTTATATTCGGTAATAACCCCATCTATCGCGGCTTTTTCAAACGGCTTAAGGCCACCGACCACCATATGTTTTTCTCCACGGCCTATGTTTTCACCACTGGCGATTAAATTAAATGCCAGGCAAACATTGCCGCGCTTGCCATTGCAGTCGAAGGTGGTTTTTTCTTTATCCAATTCCAGCTCTACATCTTCCAGGTCTAAACGCTCAAGATCGATCAGCATACTTTGGTACATTACCATTGGGCGGGCGGGATTGATCATTACGCCTTTTTCTTCCATGAGCGGGATAAGAATGTGGGGGAAGGTGTGACCTGAAAAAGTGACATAGCTTTGTGTCAGGTTATCGATCAGGGTGGCGTTGGTGGAGTTGTCACCGCTATGTTCGATACTTAAATACTCTTTATCATTGTTGCCCTTTAGTGTTAGTGAAGCGGAATCTTCTGGCAGCACTAAAGTCACCTCATCCGTTACCATGCCGGAGAAGGTAAAGTGCATATGCCTGGAGGCGCCATATTGAGCCAGCACCAGGGCAAACAATAAATCACCGGGCACGCAGAAACGTTTTGAAACGATATCGTGCAGGGGGTTGAAGTCGTTGGCGATTTGTTTGGCAAAATCGCTGGCCTGTTGACGGGTAAAGCTCACTTGGTTATCGGCTTTGTTGTAGTACTGGTCAATAAGCATGTTTGTTAGTGCCTCGAAAGCGGTGTCTGTGGTCAATGATGCGCGGCATTCTAACAGTGCCAAGGGGGTTTGGCATCATCTGATCAAAAAACGATCAATTATAACCTTTCTGCCCTTTTTTAAAGCTCCCTATATGAACAAACGGCCTTTAACTTAAAGTAGCACTTTAAGTTTATACGCTAGTGTCTTGTATTTATTGTTTTTAGTGTTTTGTGCCTCTGCAACTTCTTAGTAGATGCCTGCAAGTTCCTGTTTTTTTTACCGAAATTACCCACCATTTCTCGTTTTTAGCCTTGATCAATATAGGGGGAGTCTCTATAGTTGCCAAAGTGGAAAAAAGTGTGAAAAAGTGCCTTTTTGTGGATATTTTTTCCTTTAATTGAAAACTAATACTAAAAAGTGGCAAAAACATGTATCTCGGTAGTAATGCAATCAGTATGGATGCCAAGGGGCGTCTGGCGATTCCGGCGAAAGTCCGGGATGCGCTATTGTCTGATTGCGGTGGTCGGATTGTTGTTACCGCCCATACCGAAGAGCGCTGTCTGTTGGTCTATCCCGAGCAGCAGTGGCAACAACTACTCCCTCAAATTGAAAGCCTCCCCAATATTAATCGCAAAGCCGCCAAGATGCAGCGTGTGCTATTGGGCTATGCCACCAATTTAGAGGTTGATGAAGCCAATGGCCGGATTTTATTGCCGCCTACTCTGCGCGAGTACGCTGGGTTAGAGAAAAAATTAATGCTGGTCGGCCAGGGCAAAAAGCTGGAGCTCTGGGGCGAAGAAGAGTGGGCCAAATACCTTGATGCTGCGGGGGACGAAGATGAGATACCCCCTGAAGTACTGTCGTTGTCTTTATAACGGATGAGTGCACACGAAACAGTACTGTTGCACGAAGCCGTTGATAGCTTGATCACACGCACCGACGGAGTCTATGTGGATGGCACTTTTGGGCGTGGCGGTCATAGTGAAGAAATTTTAAAGCGCCTTGATAAAAAAGGTCGTTTGCTAGGGGTGGATAAAGACCCCCAGGCCATTGCCACAGGTGAAGCGTTAGCCGAGCGGGATTCGCGCTTCCAGATTGTTCAGGGCAGTTTTGCCGATACCAAGGCCGCCCTGGCGGACAGAGGTATAGAAAGGGTTGATGGTCTGCTGCTGGATTTGGGGGTGTCATCCCCGCAGTTAGATCAGTCTGAGCGCGGTTTTAGTTTTATGCGCGACGGCCCGCTGGATATGCGAATGAATCCGCAGGCGGGACAAAGTGCCGCCGAATGGCTGGCAGTAGCGCAGGCTGGCGAAATTGCTCAAGTGTTAAAAGAGTTTGGTGAAGAACGTTATGCTAAGCGCCTGGCCAATGCGGTGGTGGAGGAGCGTGCTGAAAAGCCAATAACCACAACCCTGCATTTGGCAAAAGTGATTAAAGATGCACATCCCGCATGGGAGAAAGGTAAAAATCCGGCGACAAAAACGTTTCAGGCTATACGGATTTTTATCAATAACGAGTTAGGTGATTTAGAGCAGTTTTTGGCTCAGTCGCTGGATATGCTGGAAGTAAGTGGCAGATTGGCGATCATCAGCTTCCACTCGCTGGAAGACAGGATGGTAAAGCGTTTTATCAAGCGCCATGTAAAGGGTGATGATTTACCGCCCGGTGTGCCAGTAACGGTTGATCAGTTAAATCGACGGTTAAAAAATATTGGCAAAGCGGTTAAAGCGGATGCCACAGAAGTAGAAAGTAATGTGCGTTCAAGAAGCGCCATTATGCGGGTTGCTGAAAAAATTGCTTGAGTGAGCAGGTGATAGAAAAATAACAGAACTTATTTGGGATGGTGCACAAACACCGTTTAAATCGTAAGACTGATAATAACAATGAAACTGAGTCGCGATGAGTAACACTAAAACATTAATACAAGTAAAGGCGAAGCGGCTGTGAGTGCTTCCATAAAGACAGGGCAAGCCAGAATGTTAGCGGTGAGCCTATTGGTTTTGTTGTTGGTAGTCGTGTCGGCACTGGGAGTGATTTATAGCTCCTATAAAAGTCGCCAGCTATTTAGTGAGGTGCAACAGCAGAACAGAGAAGCAATGCGGTTAGAAGAAGATTGGGGACGGTTGTTGTTGGAGCAGAGTACTTGGGCCTCCCATGCGCGTATAGAGCGTCTGGCGAAATCCGAGTTAAAAATGGTAGTACCTGCACCAGAAACAATCATTGTAGTAAAGCGATGACTGTGATGAGTAACAATGGCTAAGGTCACACGACAAGTAGTACCTGCATGGCGCTTTATTCTGGTGATTTTATTACTGGCATGTTTGGCGTCGCTATTAATTTGGCGAGTGCTGTCACTGCAGGTGCTGGATACCGAGCGCGGCCATGAGTTTCTTCGTGGTCAGGGTGATGCGCGTACCGTTCGTACCGAACATATTCCAGCCTACCGTGGTGTTATTTCTGATCGCAATGGCGAGCCTCTGGCTATTAGTACTCCGGTAGCTTCAATCTGGATCAATCCAAAGCATATTATTTCTGAATCTGACCGCTGGGCCGAGTTGGCTGGCGTGCTTGGCATGAGTCGCCAAAAGCTTAAAGAAAAAATCATCCAAAATAGCCGGCGTGGTTTTGTTTACCTGCGGCGCCATCTTTCTCCGCAGTTAGCGGATGAGATTTTAGCGCTTCGTATCAAAGGCGTTAACGTACAGCGCGAATACAAGCGTTATTACCCTGCCGGTGAAGTGGCCTCCCATATCGTTGGCTTTACCAATATTGATGATCAGGGCCAGGAAGGTATGGAGCTGGCTTTTGAAAGCTGGCTTAAGGGTGAGTCAGGCAGCAAGCGAGTGCTCAAAGATTTACATGGCAATGTATTTCGCGATATCGGTCAGGGTGTTTCCGCTAGCTCTGGCAAAGACCTGATGTTAAGCATTGATATGCGTTTGCAGTATTTGGCCTACCGCGAATTAAAGGCAGCCATGAAGCGCGTTGAGGCCAAGTCCGGCTCAGTGGTTATGTTAGATAGCCAGACCGGTGAAGTGTTGGCGATGGTGAACCAGCCATCCTTTAACCCCAATAACCGTCGTGCCTTAAAGCCTGCCCATATGCGCAACCGCGCCATGACCGATATGTTTGAGCCCGGCTCTACGGTCAAACCACTCACCGTAGTAGCAGCGTTAGAGTCAGGCCGTTACCAGCCAAATACCGTGATCAATACCAGTCCGGGTTATATCCGTGTCGGTAAAAAAACCTTAGTGGACCCGGTTAATTACGGTTCTATTGATGTCACCAGTATTTTAACCAAGTCCAGCCAGGTAGGTACCAGCAAAATAGCCCTGGACCTGGATGAGCAATCTGTCTGGGAAGTGTTTAGCCGTTTTGGCTTAGGTGTTAGCACTGGCAGCAGTTTTCCGGGTGAAAGTGCCGGTCTATTACCGGGGCGCCCCAATTGGCGCCCCATCGAGCGGGTTAATTTTGCCTTTGGTTATGGTCTGACGGTAACCCCATTGCAGTTGGCGCAAGCTTACTCAGTATTTGCCAGTGGCGGTGTACTTCGCCCCGCGACTTTATTGCGTCAGGAACAGGTGGAAAAGGGTGAGCAAATCATTAGCGAAAAAGTGGCTGGCCAGTTAGTAGACATGCTGAAAACGGTTACCGGTGAAGATGGAACCGCCAAACGTGCCCGGGTTGCCTCCTACTCAGTTGCCGGTAAAACCGGCACCGTGCATAAAGTCAGTGACAAGGGTGGCTATGCTGATAACCGTTATATGGCAGTGTTTGCCGGCCTTGCCCCTGCCTCCGAGCCTCGTATTGTCACTGTGGTGATGATTGATGAACCTAATTTGGACAAGTATCACGGCGGCGAATCAGCGGCGCCGGTATTCTCAAGGGTGGTTACCGATGCCCTAAGAATTTTAGATGTAACACCGGATAAAGCGCTCCCCGTTAATCGCTTGGTTAATGGCAAGCCTGTAAAAGGGAGGCGTAAATCGGCTTAATGATGGCAGCCACTGAATCAAATAACCAAAAGCCGTTAGGTGAATTGATCGAAGTTAGCGATCAAACCCTTGCGGCTATTCAGGTTTCAGGTGTAGAGCTGGATAGTCGTCAGGTAAGCGCTGGTGATATGTTTTTAGCCTGTGCCGGTTTTGCTGTTGATGGCCGTGATTATATTGACCAGGCTATTGCCGCTGGTGCTGTAGCCGTATTAGCAGAGCAGAACGACCAGTGGGCCAATTATTCAGAGCGCAACGGTGTTCCCGTATTGGTCGTTGAAAATCTATCACAAAAAATCAGCGGCATTGCCGGTCAGTTCTTTGATCACCCATCAAAGCAATTGCCAGTGCTGGCGGTTACCGGCACCAATGGCAAAACCAGTTGCACCCAGTTATTAATGCAATTACTTAATGCCATGAATAAAAGTTGTGCCGTTATTGGCACGCTGGGTACTGGCGCTGATGGTGCAATGGAAGCCGGTATCAATACCACACCCAGTGCGGTTGCTATTCAAAAATTATTAGCCACTTGGTTGGCGCAAGGTATCTCCACAGTAGCGATGGAAGTATCGTCCCACGGCTTAGAGCAGGGCAGGGTGCAGGCACTGCAATTTGAGTTGGCCTTATTTACCAATTTAAGTCGCGACCATCTCGACTATCACGGCTCCATGCAGGCCTATGCCGAAGCTAAGGCACGTTTGTTTAAACAGCCCGGCCTAAAGCGCGCTGTGATTAATATCGATGATAGCTTCTCTGAAACATTGCTCAATATTATCGCAGATGATGTAGAAGTCATTCGCTACAGTGTTGATGCTGCCAAAGATGCCGCCAAGCGTATTGATGTTTGGGTAGAGAATATTTCCTATCACCCTGATGGAGTTAGTGCTCAATTCCATTCGCCCTGGGGCGAGTTCGAATTGCACAGTCCCTTATTAGGTGATTTTAATTTAAGCAATGTTGTAGCAGCTGTAAGTGGCTTAGGGGCGCAGGGTTATCCCGTTGCTACGGTTATTGAAAGCCTTAAAGCCCTGGGCACCATTGCAGGCCGTATGGAAAAAATCTCTGCCACAGCGGATATTAATGTTGTTGTAGATTATGCCCACACTCCCGACGCTTTGGAAAAAGCCCTGGTAGCAATACGCCAGCACAGTGATGGTGATGTCTGGTGTGTATTTGGTTGCGGCGGTGATCGCGACCAGGGCAAACGTCCGCAGATGGGTGAAATGGTTCAGCGTTATGCGGATCATATTGTAGTCACCAGTGACAACCCGCGCCATGAACAAGCCAGCGATATTATTAATGAAATTCTAGGTGGTATAGATTGTCCTTCGCTGGTGGAAGAAGATCGTGCTATCGCGATTGAGTTTGCTATTAGCAATGCCAAGGCCGGTGACTGTGTGCTTATCGCAGGTAAAGGTCACGAAGATTATCAGCAGGTTGGCGACTTGCGCATTCCCTTTAGCGATATAAAACAAGCCCGTTTGGCGTTGGCAGAACGTGCGGGGGTGGCTGAATGATGTCGGCATTATCCCTGGCAACGATTGCAGCACAAACCGGTGGCAAGGTTAAACAAAATGTTACACAAGATGTAACGTTTTCCAGGGTTTGTACAGATACCCGCAGTATCAAAAAAGGCGATTTGTTTGTCGCATTAAGTGGCGAAAATTTTAACGGCAATTTATTTGTCAACGAGGCTGCTAATAGTGGCGCAGTAGCTGCTGTAGTCAGTGATGCGACAGAGGCTTCTATCCCTTGTTTACAGGTCGAAGATTCACGTCTGGCTTTGGGTTTAATTGCCAAAGCCAATCGCGAACAATTTACCGGGCCATTAGTTGGATTAACTGGCAGCGCCGGTAAAACTTCTACCAAAGAAATGGTAGCGAGCATTTTGTCTGAAATGGGCAACGTATTGGCAACGCGCGGCAACTTAAATAACGAAATTGGTGTGCCGCAGACTTTATTGCAGCTTGAGCCGGGCCATGATTATGCCGTGGTAGAAATGGGCGCGAGTAATAAAGGGGATATTGCTTACTTGATGCAATTTGTTGAGCCCACTATCTCAGTGTTAACCAATGCTATGCCGGTGCATATAGAGTTCTTTGGCAGCCTGGAAACTATTGGTCAAACCAAGGGCGAAATCTTCGAAGGTTTGGCGGACACTGGTACAGCGATTATCAATTTAGATGATCAGTTCTATCAGCAATGGTGTGCTCAAGCAGGATCATCTTCGATAACAACCTTTAGTAAAAATAATACCGAAGCCGATTTTTATGCCAGTGATATTACTTTGCAGCCTGCCGGTTTGACCTCTTTTGTGTTGCATACATCATCAGCAGCTATCTCTATTAGCTTGTCAGTACTGGGCGAACACAATGTTATGAATGCATTGGCCGCCGCGGCCGCCGCTGTAGCCGCAGGCGCAAGTTTGGAAAACGTTAAAAATGGCTTGGAAAAAGTTCAGCCAGTAACAGGTCGTTTAAAAGCCTATTCACAGGGTGGCCAAACGGTCATCGACGATACCTATAACGCAAGCCCTGGTTCAATGAAAGCGGCTATAGACGTGCTTGTCGGTTTTGCCGGTATGCGCTGCTTAATTATGGGCACTATGGGTGAGATGGGTGATATGACGGTCAGCTCACATAAGGAAGTGGCGGAGTATGCAAAAGAAAAAGGTGTTGAGCAGGTATTAGCTGTCGGAGAGTACGCCGAAATAGTCGCGCAAACTTTTGGCCACGGCTGTGTAGCACATAACGATATGAGTGAGTTGTTGCCAGTGTTAGAAACTATTAAAGCAACAACAATATTAATAAAAGGTTCGCGCAGTGCGCGGATGGAGCGAGTAGTGGAAGCACTGCTGGCAACCAATGGGAGACAACAGTAATGCTACTGTTATTGGCAGATTTTCTGTCTCAGTATATAAGTGCGTTTCAGGTATTTCAGTACCTTACTTTTCGCGGCATTCTGGGCATTATGACGGCATTAGGTATTTGCTTGGTGTTTGGTCCCTATATGATCAATCGCTTGAACTACCACCAGATTGGCCAGGCTATTCGTGATGATGGCCCTGAGTCTCACTTAAGTAAATCAGGCACCCCCACCATGGGCGGCACTTTGATTTTAGTCTCCATTATCCTGAGTACCTTACTGTGGGGTGACCTGCAGAATTCCTATGTTTGGACGGTTTTAATCGTGACCATTATTTTTGGTGCGGTCGGTTGGGTAGATGACTACCGCAAAGTGATTGAAAAAAACTCACGGGGGCTGCCGGCACGTTGGAAATACTTTTGGCAATCAGTTGGTGGCTTGGGTGCCGCTATATTTCTTTATTCGCAGGCAAGTATTCCGGCAGAGACGCAGTTGTTTTTGCCCTTCCTAAAAGACTTTGCACTGGATCTGGGCGTGTTTTATATCGTATTGACCTACTTCGTTATTGTGGGTTCAAGTAATGCCGTCAATCTTACTGATGGTCTTGATGGCCTGGCGATTATGCCTTCCGTCATGGTGGGTTCAGCGCTGGGTATTATTGCCTACCTTGCAGGTAATGTTTCCTTTGCCAATTACTTATTTATTCCCTATATCGCAGGCAGTGGTGAGTTAGCGGTGTTCTGTGGCGCGCTAGCTGGGGCCGGCTTGGGTTTTCTGTGGTTTAACACCTACCCCGCACAAATTTTTATGGGTGATGTTGGCGCGTTGGCGCTGGGTGCAGCCTTGGGTACGGTGGCGGTTATTACTCGCCATGAAATCGTTTTTTTCATTATGGGCGGGATTTTCGTCCTCGAAACTGTTTCGGTTATTTTACAGGTAGCTTCATTCAAATTAACCGGACGAAGAATTTTTAGAATGGCGCCTATTCATCATCATTTTGAATTAAAAGGTTGGCCAGAGCCGCGTGTGATTGTGCGGTTTTGGATTATTACCGTGATGTTGGTGTTGTTCGGTTTGGCAACATTAAAGCTACGTTAAGGAAAGGGTTAAAGGTAAGTCGTGCAATTAATAGCAACAGATAATAAGCAGGTAGTTATAGGGCTCGGTGTTACCGGGCTTTCCTGTGTGCGTTATCTGGCGGCTAACAATAAGCCTTTTTCAGTGGTTGATAGCCGTGAAAACCCTCCGGGCCTTGAGGCATTTAGAGCTGAATTTCCTGATATTAATTTAACGCTGGGTGATATAACCGAAGCTTCATTGGCCGGTGCCGATGAATTAGTGGTAAGCCCCGGTGTTGCCATTGATGAACCGGCGATAGTTAAAGCGGTGGCAAAGGGCGCCCACGTTTGCGGTGATATTGATTTGTTTTGCCGGGCTGTTGATGTGCCGGTTATTGCTATTACTGGTTCCAACGGCAAATCAACTGTTACCACCCTGGTGGGTGAAATGATTAAACGCTCCGGTAAAAGGGTAGCGGTGGGTGGCAATATCGGTACGCCAGCATTGGATTTACTGGCAGAAGAAACCCCCGATATTTATGTGCTGGAACTATCAAGCTTTCAATTGGAGCGGTCAGAAAAACTGGCAGTGGATGTGGCAACTGTGCTGAATGTTAGCGCCGACCATATGGATCGCTATAAAAATCTACTGAGTTATCATCAAGCCAAACACCGAATTTTCCGAGGCTGTAAAAAAGTCGTGATTAATCGGGCAGACCCTTTATCAAGACCGCTACTGGCGGAAGAAGTGGATGTGTTTACTTTTGGTTTAAATGATTCAGATATTAATGGCTTCGGTTTAATCAATGATGAAGGTATTGAAAGTCTGGCCTATCAGTTTAAGCCGCTAATGCCCGTGTCAGCATTAAAAATGGTTGGTCGGCACAATATAGAAAATGCCTTGGCGGCGATGGCCTTATGCAGAGCGGTAGGTATTGAAGTTGGCCCCATGCTGGATGTGCTGCGTGAATTTAACGGTTTGGAGCATCGCTGCCAGTACGCTGGCGAGCATCGCGGTGTTCGCTTTTATAACGATTCAAAAGGTACCAATGTTGGCGCAGCTATCGCTTCTATTAACGGTTTGAAAGACAGCGCCAACAATATCGTTTTAATTGCCGGCGGTGATGCCAAGGGCGCAGATTTCGCGCCGCTATTACCCGTCTTAAAAGGCGTAGTCAGCGTCATGGTTGTTATTGGCAATGCGGCGCAGGTCTTAACAGATTTATGCAAAGAAGTTCTGCAGGTTGTAAAAGCAGACTCCATGGAATCTGCCGTCAACAAAGCAGCTTCACTGGCTACGGAGGGTGATGTGGTTCTGCTATCTCCGGCCTGCGCCAGTTTCGATATGTTTAATAACTACCAGCATCGCGGTGATGTATTTGTGGCCGCAGTACAACAATTATCAACAGAGAGTGCTAGCTAATGGGCGCGGTAGCGATCGATACCAAGCTAAATAGCTCTTTGCTACAAAGGGCAACAAAGCCTTTATCGGCAGTTAATTTTGCGACGGAGAAAACCAATAGCCTGGATATGGCACTGGCGATCTTGTCGATGGCCTTAATCGTTATTGGTTTTGTGGCGATGAGTTCTGCCTCTATCGAGTTTGCGGCAGAGCGTTATGGCAATCCCTTTTTCCATAGCTACCGCTATTTGTTTCATTTAAGTATCGGTGTGGTTGCCGGCTTAGTGGTTTATCGCATCCCCATGTCTTTTTGGCAAAGTACCGGTTGGTTTTGGCTGTTGGCAGGTTTTGCTTTGTTAATCGTGGTATTGATCCCGGGAATAGGCAGAGAAGTGAACGGTAGCCGCCGCTGGTTGGCTCTGGGCCCATTAACTTTACAGTGTTCAGAAATTGCTAAAGTTTGCGTCATTCTTTATTTGGCAGGTTATTTAGTTCGCCGACAGGATGAAGTTCGGGAAGAGTGGAAAGGTTTTATTAAACCGATGGGTGTTTTATTTTTAGTCACCATATTGTTGATGTTAGAGCCTGACTTTGGTGCCACGGTTGTTACCCTGGGTACGGCCTTTGGTATGATTTTTCTTGCCGGCGTGCGTCTATGGCAATTTAGTCTGGTGATTTTGGCCGCCTTAGCCGCTTTGGTGATATTGGTGATCTCTGAGCCCTACCGGATGAAGCGTTTAACCGCGTATACCGATCCCTGGGCTGATCAGTTTAATACCGGCTATCAGCTAACCCAGTCATTAATTGCTTTTGGCCGCGGTGAATGGTGGGGCGTTGGCTTGGGTAACAGCATTCAAAAACTGTTTTATTTACCGGAGTCTCATACCGATTTTGTGTTTGCCATCTATGCCGAAGAATTTGGTTTTGTCGGTGCCATCCTGTTAATCGCTTTGTTCTGTGGCCTGGTGACAAGAATTCTTCAAATTGGACGTAAGGCAGAAAAACAGCAACAAACCTTTAGCGCTTTTGTCGCTTACGGTATTGCCCTAATGATGAGTGGCCAGGTATTTATCAATATTGGCGTAAATACCGGTTTATTGCCCACCAAGGGTTTGACCTTGCCCTTTTTAAGTTATGGCGGCAGTAGCCTGATTGTATGCTGCGCACTGTTAGCGATGGTTTTTCGCATCAATAATGAAGCAGCGCTTTCGCTGGCTGGCGGTGCAAAGAAATTAACATCTAAAAAACGCAGAACTAAAAAGAAAAACCGGCAGGGAGGCAGTGATGACTGAATCATTACCTCGCTCTGTATTGATTATGGCTGGTGGCACCGGCGGCCATGTATTCCCGGCTTTGGCTGCGGCGCAATGTCTGCGTGAAAAAGGTATTAATGTGGAGTGGCTGGGTACTAGCAAAGGGATAGAAGCTCGGCTGGTGCCTAATGCGGATATTCCCATTCACTTTATCAATGTGTCAGGCCTGCGCGGCAAAAATATTATCAGCATTATTAAATCCTTATCGCAGTTAGTTGGCGCTGTAGCGGCGGCGATTAAAGTGCTTATTAAGCTTAAGCCTATCTGTGTATTAGGTATGGGTGGTTTTGCGTCAGGCCCCGGTGGTTTAGCGGCTTGGTTAACGGGGCGTCCACTAGTGATCCACGAACAAAATGCTGTAGCGGGTACCACTAATAAAACACTGGCAAAAATCGCCACCAAAGTATTGCTGGGCTACCCCATTAATTTGGGTGGTGCTAAAGCACAACATATTGGCAACCCGGTTAGGAGTGAGATCGCTCGACTACCGGCTCCAGAACAACGTGGAGTTGGTAACTCAGGTGCCTTGCGTTTATTAGTGCTGGGCGGAAGTTTAGGAGCCAAGCCCATTAATGAATTGTTGTTGGCAGCTTTGCAGGGTATGACCGCAGAACAGCGTCCACAGGTTTGGCATCAAACCGGTCAGGCACATTGCAACGGTGTTATAGCCGCTTATCAAGATAAGAATATTGAAGTTAAAGCTGAAGCCTTTATTGAAGATATGGCCGCCGCTTACCAGTGGGCAGATGTTGTGTTATGCCGGGCTGGTGCTCTAACCGTGGCCGAGTTGGCCGCCGCCGGTGTTGCCTCAATTTTGGTGCCACTGCCGCACGCTATTGATGATCACCAAACCGCAAATGCTCGTTGGTTGGCTGATAATAATGCAGGAATTTTAATGAAACAGTCGACTTTAACCGCTGGTGATTTGGCGAGTTTATTGATGTCTTTAAATGGTGATAGCGAAAGATTGTTAGCTATGTCTAATGCCGCCAGAGAATTAGCCAAAGTGGATGCAGCTGAGCAAGTTGCCAATATCTGTTTGGAGGTGGCCAATGGTTGATAACGTGCCAGCCAACAGTTTCGTAATTCCGGAAATGCGCCGTATTAAGAAAATACATTTTGTAGGCATTGGTGGTGCTGGTATGTGTGGTATTGCAGAAGTATTGCTAAATACCGGCTACCAAATTTCGGGCTCAGATATTCAAGCTTCAAAAAATACTGAGCGCCTCAAGAGTATGGGTGTCACTATTTTTATTGGCCATGCTGAGCAGAATATTGCCGGTGTTGATGTTGTGGTGACTTCTACGGCTGTACAGGGTGATAACCCTGAAGTCACCGAGGCGATGGCATGTCGTATACCGATTGTTCCCCGTGCAGAAATGCTGGCTGAGTTAATGCGTTATCGCCACGGTATTGCAGTAGCTGGTACCCACGGTAAAACGACTACAACCAGTTTGATTGCATCGGTATTCGCCGAAGCGAAACTTGATCCTACTTTTGTTATCGGAGGCTTGCTCAATAGCGCAGGCTCCAACGCTCGTTTAGGTGAAAGCCGAATTTTAGTCGCTGAAGCTGATGAAAGTGATGCCTCCTTTTTGCATTTGCAGCCAATGGTGTCAGTGGTGACGAATATCGAAGCAGACCATATGGCTACCTATGGCGGCGACTTTAACCAGCTGAAGAAAACCTTTATCGAATTTTTACATAACCTGCCGTTTTATGGCATAGCGATTATGTGCATCGATGACGATGTGGTCAGAGATTTGTTGCCCATGGTAGGCCGTTCAATTTTAACCTATGGCTTTAGCGATGATGCAGATTTCTCAATTAGCAATGTGCAGAAACAGAGTCTATCGACGTCCTTTACGGTATCTCGCCCCGGTGATTTAAATGCCATTGATGTGACCATTAATATGCCCGGTGATCATAATGTCCTAAATGCTACCGCAGCTATTGCGGTAGCCACCGATGAGGGTGTTGACGATGCGGCTATTCAAAAAGGTCTGGAAAAATTCCAGGGCGTTGGTCGTCGTTTCCAGGTTCATGGCGAGTATGAGATAGAAGGCGGTAGTGCTTTATTGGTAGACGACTATGGTCATCACCCCACTGAAGTTGAGGCCACCATTTCCGCCGCACGTCAGGCCTGGCCCGACCGCCGTTTATTAATGGTCTATCAACCACATCGTTATACCCGTACTAAAGATTTATACGAAGATTTTGTGCGGGTTCTATCAACGGTAGATAGCCTGATGTTATTGGAAGTGTACTCCGCCGGTGAAGACGTGATTGCCGGTGCTGATGGTCGCAGTTTAAGCGGCAGTATCCGTAGTCGCGGCCAAGTTGATCCCGTCTTTGTAGAAGATCGGGCTAGTGTGGCTGAGGTATTAAAAAATATTATGCAGCCGGGTGATGTGGTTCTTACTCAGGGTGCAGGTAATGTAGGTGCAATTGCGGCGGAGTTAGCCGCCGGTAAATTAGGTAAAGATCAATGAGTAATGTGATCGACTTAAATAGTCAATTACAAACACCAGTAGCGGTTTTGTTTGGCGGGCGCTCTGCTGAGCGTGACGTTTCTCTGCAAAGTGGTGAAGCTGTTTTAGCGGCATTGCGTGGGCAAAATATTCCGGTTGAGCCTATTGATAGCAAAGATAACGATTGGTTAGAACGTGTGGCCAATAATCACCGTCACGCTTTTATCGCGTTACATGGTGGTGATGGTGAAGATGGCACGATACAGGGCGCGCTGGAAAATCTTGATATTAGTTATACCGGCAGTGGTGTGACTGCCTCTGCTCTGGCGATGGATAAAGTGCGTTGCAAATATCTTTGGCAGGGTATGGATTTACCCACCCCCCAGTTTGCTGAGCTTAATGATGACAGCGACCTGGCTGAGATTATTCAACAGTTTGGCAAAGTGATTGTTAAGCCTTCCTGTGAAGGCTCAAGTATTGGTATGACCATAGCAACGACTGCAGAAGAATTATCGGCCGCTTATATTGCCGCGAAGGCATATGACGATTCGGTAATGGTCGAGCAGTGGGTACAGGGCGCTGAGTTTACCGTAGCAATTTTAGGTGGTCGGGCATTGCCTGCCATTCGTTTGGAAACGGACCATGGTTTCTATGACTACGATGCCAAATATATTGCTGATGATACCCGTTATATCTGCCCCTGCGGTTTGGATAAAAAACTTGAGCAGCAGTTACAGGAATTGGCGCTTGCCGCTTTTACCAGTGTTGGTTGTGAAGGCTGGGGACGTGTTGATGTGATGCAGGATGAGCAGGGCAACTTCTATCTATTAGAGGTGAATACAGTGCCCGGAATGACCGGCCATAGTTTAGTACCGATGGCGGCCAAGGCAGCGGGTATCAGTTTTGAGCAGTTAGTGACCGAAATTTTAACTTTGAGTTTAAACAAGTAAAACACGATGGCGTTTTTTAAAGCAAAACAGAACAGCAAGAGAAAGACTAAGGCAAGGGGCGCCAGCAGCCACCAGCCCAAGCCTTCTCGTACGGTTGACTGGAGAAAGTTTAATCAACTGGTTTTTGCTTTGGTGGCCGTTGCGGTACTGGTCGGTATTTATCAGGGTATTGTGATGTTGCTATCACAGCCTGTTACTCGCGTGGCGGTGAATGGTGAATTTATTTATGTGGATAAGCGAGCTATTGAAGCAGAGGTAAAACCTTTTTTAGGCGGCGGTTTTATTGCGTTAGATTTGGCAGGGCTTAGCGAAAAGCTGGAACTGCAGCCCTGGGTGCTGGATGTCTCTGTTTCGCGACGCTGGCCCGATGAGATTGTGATTACCGTGGTGGAGCAAACACCGATTGCCTACTGGGGAGATAATGGTTTTTTGAATTCCCGTGGTGAGTTATTTCAACCACTGGAAAAAGTGGCAGCGATAGAAGGTTTGCCAAAGCTAAATGGTCCGGGCAATAGCTTGGACAATAGCTCGAACAATAGCTCGAACAACAGCTCAGACAAGGTGATGAATCATTTTAGTGAGCTGAATGAAGCTTTAATTAATCGCGGTTTGAGTTTGGTGGCCCTGGAGCTGGACGACCGGGGCAATTGGTCAGCCCGATTAGCCGGCGATATCAATATCACCCTTGGTAGGGGTGAAGTGATGGAAAAAATGCGGCGTTTACTGGTGGCTTATGAACAGGGCTTATCAGAAAACTTCAGTAATATCGCCAATATAGATATGCGCTATAACAATGGCTTTGCCGTCGAGTGGCGCACCAAAAATGCAGAGCGTGTTTGATGTTAATAATGAAAAAGCAAAAGGGGAGTGTTAGCTAATGGGCGGCACAATAGACAATAAAATGATTGTCGGTCTTGATATTGGTACTTCAAAGGTCGTGGCCATCGTTGGTGCGATTACTGAAGAGGGTATCTTGGAAATTGTGGGTATAGGTTCCCACCCATCTCGAGGCTTAAAGAAAGGCGTGGTGGTAAATATCGAATCCACGGTTCAGTCCATCCAGCGCGCTATAGAAGAAGCGGAATTAATGGCCGGCTGCCAAATTCACTCTGTCTATGCCGGTATCGCGGGTAATCATATTCGCAGTTTAAATTCCCACGGTATTGTCGCTATCCGGGATCGCGAAGTGTATCAGTTGGATTTGGAGCGAGTGATTGATGCCGCACAAGCGGTGGCGATTCCCGCTGATCAAAAGGTGCTGCATATTTTGCCGCAGGAATATGTGATCGACACCCAGGAAGGTATTAAGGAGCCGCTGGGTATGTCGGGCGTACGTTTAGAGGCCAAAGTACATTTGGTCACTTGTGCGGTTAATGCTTCCCAGAATATTGAAAAATGTATTCGCCGTTGTGGTCTTGAAGTTGAAGATATTATTTTAGAGCAGCTGGCTTCAAGCTATGCCGTGCTGACTGATGATGAGCGTGAGTTGGGTGTATGCCTGGTGGATATTGGTGGTGGTACTACCGATATTGCCATCTTTACTGAGGGTGCTATTCGCCATACCGGCGTTATCCCAATCGCCGGTGACCAGGTCACTAACGATATTGCTATGGCTCTAAGAACGCCAACGCAAAACGCTGAAGAAATCAAAATAAAATATGCCTGTGCACTGACTCAGTTAGCTGGCGCAGAAGAAACTATCAAAGTGCCCAGTGTGGGTGAGCGTCCCCCCAGAGATTTGTCACGGCAGGCATTGGCTGAAGTGGTTGAGCCCCGCTATGACGAGTTATTTACTTTAGTTCAAGCTGAACTTCGCCGCAGTGGTTACGAAGATATGATCGCGGCGGGCATTGTGCTGACCGGCGGTACTTCAAAAATGGAAGGGGTGGTCGAATTGGCGGAGGAGATTTTCCATACGCCAGTCAGAATCGGCACACCGCAAGATGTTGAAGGCTTAAAAGATATTGTTCGCAATCCAATTTATTCCACTGGAGTAGGTTTATTGCAATACGGTTTAAAACAACAAAACGGCGGTGAAATAAAAGCGTCGAGGACACAACAAACAGCCGGCGTATTTAGCCGTGCTAAAGACTGGTTTCAAAATAACTTTTAACCACTGTTTTTAAATTAAGTAACTTTAAATGTAAGACTACTGGCGTCGACTTTGTCGGCAACAGTAGAAAAACTAAAAAAGGGAGAAAACCTATGTTCGAGCTAGTTGATAACGTTCCACAAAATGCGGTCATAAAGGTTGTCGGTGTGGGAGGCGGTGGCGGTAATGCCGTTAAGCACATGATTGCCAATAACGTAGAAGGCGTAGACTTTGTTTGCGCTAATACGGACGCCCAAGCGTTGATCGATGTTGAAACCACCACTGTATTGCAGCTAGGTAGTAATATCACTAAAGGTTTGGGTGCTGGTGCCAATCCTGAAGTGGGCCGCCAGGCTGCATTGGAAGACCGCGAGCGTATTTCCGAAGCATTGCAAGGCGCTGATATGGTCTTTATCACTGCCGGTATGGGCGGTGGTACAGGTACAGGTGCTGCACCGGTTGTTGCTGAAGTGGCTAAAGATTTAGGTATTCTGACTGTGGCGGTGGTAACACGCCCATTTTCTTTTGAAGGCAAAAAGCGCAGCGTCATCGCCGAAGCCGGGATGAAGGAATTGCAACAGCATGTTGATTCTTTAATCACTATTCCTAATGAGAAGTTATTGGATGTGTTAGGTAAGAGCGCCAGTCTGCTGGATGCCTTTAAAACCGCCAATGATGTTTTGTTGGGTGCTGTGCAGGGTATCGCAGATTTAATTATCCGCCCGGGTATGATCAACGTGGATTTCGCGGATGTGCGTACGGTGATGTCTGAGATGGGTATGGCGATGATGGGTACCGGTTATGCTCGCGGTGAGAACCGTGCCCGTGAAGCGGCCGAAGCTGCCATCCGCAGTCCATTGCTGGATGATATTAACCTGCAGGGCGCACGCGGTATTCTTGTGAATATTACCGCCGGTCTTGATTTGTCGCTAGGCGAGTTCTCAGAGGTGGGTGACACCGTTGAAGAGTTTGCATCAGATAATGCCACTGTTGTTGTGGGAACTGTTATCGACCCTGACATGTCAGAGGAACTGCGCGTAACGGTTGTAGCGACCGGTTTGGGTGGCGAAATGGCCGAAACTCCACTGAAAGTAGTGGAGAGCAAGCCAGCTGATGCGACTAACCCGGATTACCGCACACTGGACCGTCCAACGGTTATGCGTAATAACCCACAGGCCGCAGCCCCTGAGGCAGCCACACCTGTAGGTGAAAAGGATATGGAATATCTTGATATTCCTGCCTTTTTGCGCAGACAAGCGGACTAGGATTGCTTAAATAATAGGTTGCAGAAGGCAATTTTAGCTCCAACGTAGCTAAGCTAAGAGTTTGGCGTTATACCGGTTCTCTGGTAGTATTCGCGCCTCGCTTCTTAGGCTATAGCTGTGTTGAGTCAGCGATAAATAGCCGGGCTCTACTAACCCTCTGGTAACTCCTTGAGTAAAATCAGCGGTTTTAGGGCGTGATACGGGCGAAAGCCCATCAATAACCATGAAGAAAAGCCATGATTAGACAACGCACATTACGCAACGCCATTCGTGCCACGGGCGTGGGTTTACACTCCGGTGAAAAGGTCTATTTGACCCTTTTACCTGCTCCTGTTGATACCGGTATTGTGTTCCGTCGTACTGATCTGGACCCTGTCGTTGAAATTGCCGCCCGTGCGGAAAATGTAGGCGATACCACTCTATCAA
This sequence comes from Oceanicoccus sp., assembly GCF_029238675.1. Lineage (GTDB taxonomy): Bacteria > Pseudomonadota > Gammaproteobacteria > Pseudomonadales > Dasaniaceae > Oceanicoccus. The sequence continues at coordinate 66,010 of NZ_JAQWFR010000022.1, forward strand.
CCACCTTAATGAAAGGTGATGTAAGAGTGTCCACCGTTGAGCATTTATTGTCAGCGATGGCGGGTTTGGGAATTGATAACGCCTATGTAGAGTTAAGTGCCGCAGAAGTCCCTATTATGGATGGCAGTGCAGGCCCTTTCGTGTTCTTAATCCAGTCCGCTGGTATTGAAGAGCAGGCCAAGGCCAAGCAGTTTATCCGCATTAAACGACCGGTAACGGTGAAACACGACGATAAAGTCGCCAGCTTCCTCCCTTTTGATGGCTTCAAAGTGTCGTTTACCATTGATTTTGATCACCCGGTCTTTCGCGATCGTACTGGCGAGGCTGCGCTGGATTTTTCCAGCACCTCCTTCGTAAAAGAAGTCAGCCGCGCCCGTACCTTCGGCTTTATGCATGAATTTGAATACCTGCGCTCCAAGGGCCTGGCCCAGGGTGGCAGTGTCCACAATGCGATTGTTGTGGATGAGTACCGTATCCTTAATGAAGACGGCCTGCGTTACGAGGACGAATTTGTTAAGCACAAGGTATTGGACGCCATTGGCGACCTCTACCTGTTAGGCAACAGTTTGATTGGTGAGTTTAAGGCCCATAAATCCGGTCATGCCCTCAATAATGCTTCTTTGCGAGCCTTAATTGCTGAAACTGATGCCTGGGAAGTAGTGACTTTTGAAGATAAAGACACCGCTCCCATCTCCTATATGGCCCCGGTGTCTGTCGCATAAGTCTGTTTTTGCCAAAACTTTCTGTTCAAATTTCGAGCTGCTTCACCAAAATCTGCTGCGCAAAGTTGGTAATAGCCTGATTTATATGCGATATTTACGAAAATTTTTTCTCAAAAGTGCCCAAATGGCACTTAATAAACCCAGCTGAAGCCCCCTTACTCTATGAAAGTCATTATTGTTAGTGACAAACACGGCCAGTCAAGCTCCATCTCACTAGGCCGGTGGACCCGTACGATTGTCTCCTTGTGCCTATTAGGTATTCCCCTGGGTGTGGGCAGCTTAATCGGTCATAGCGTAGCCACCAGCGAAGAAGTGCTGGACCAGCAGGCTCTGTTAGCCATCAAAGAGAGAAATAACAAAGAACAATTGGCTCTTGCCGAAACCAAGCGCAAAGTTGAGCAACATCTTCAAGCTTTAACTCTGCGTATGGCCGAGATGCAGGCCCGTATCGTCCGTTTGGATGCTCTGGGCCAGCGCATAACCAGCGTCGCCAAACTCGACAAAGGCGAGTTTGATTTTAGCCAGCTGCCTGCTGTAGGTGGCCCCCAGGGCGCTGATTTAGGTAAAGTTTACCAGAGCCCTGATTTTGTTGATGCGATTGATAATCTTGTCCAGCGTATTGATGACCGCGAGCAGCAGCTTGAAATCCTTGAAACCTTAATGGCCAACCGCAAGATTGAAGATGAGGTTTTCCTGGCGGGTCGCCCCATCAAAAAAGGCTGGATGTCCTCCAATTTTGGCCTCCGTGCCGACCCTTTCACTGGTCGCAAAGCGATGCATGAAGGCGTCGACTTTGCCGGTAAGCTGGGCTCAGAGATTGTAGCTGTTGGTTCCGGTGTTGTTACCTGGTCCGGAGACCGCTACGGCTATGGCCGTTTAGTAGAAATTGTCCACGGTAATGGGTTTATGACCCGCTACGCCCACAACATGGAAAACAAGGTTGAAGTGGGTGACATCGTGAAAAAAGGCCAAACCATCTCCCTGATGGGTAGTAGTGGTCGTTCCACCGGCCCCCATGTCCATTTTGAAGTCTATAAGCATGGTCGCCCCGTTGACCCAGCTACCTATATTCATCGCGCCAGTCGCTGAATATACCCTGCCTTATTTGCCCCAATTAGATTAAACTAGCGCGCTGTTGTTGGTCGGCACATATCCAGACTTAATAGCCCGACTTTAATAGCTCGACTTTAGTGCTATAGAGCGCCCCTTAACAATAACACTTACATCGCAGCCACTATTATGATTGGAAATATCGCCAGGAAAATCTTCGGTAGCAAAAATGACCGAGTCCTTAAGCGCATGGGCAAAACCGTCCAGCAGATCAATGCCTTTGAAGAGGCGATTAGCGCCCTGAGTGACGAGGCCCTAAAAGCCAAAACCCCTGAATTCAAAAGTCGCCTGGAACAGGGAGAAAGCCTGGACCAGCTGTTGCCAGAAGCCTTTGCCTGTGTCCGTGAGGCGGGCCAAAGAGCTCTGGGGATGCGCCACTTTGATGTGCAGATGATTGGTGGCTTGTGTCTGCATCAGGGCCGCATCGCCGAGATGCGTACCGGTGAAGGTAAAACCCTGGTGGCAACCCTGCCGGTGTATCTAAATGCCCTAACCGGCAAAGGCGCCTTTGTGGTTACCGTCAATGACTACCTGGCGGAGCGCGATGCTAACTGGATGCGCCCCCTCTATGAATTTATGGGCCTGTCTGTTGGCGTAGTTAAATCAGGGCAGGACACTGAATCAAAGCGTGCCGCTTACCTTTGTGATATTACTTATGGCACCAATAACGAATTTGGTTTTGATTACCTGCGCGACAATATGGCCTTTACCAGAGAAGACCGTTTTCAGCGCAGCCTGAATTTTGCCATTGTTGATGAGGTGGATTCCATCCTGATCGATGAAGCCCGTACGCCGCTGATTATTTCTGGCCCTGCCGAAGACAGCTCCGAGCTCTATCGCAAAATTAATACATTGATCCCTAATCTAACTCTGCAAATAGAAGAAGAGGAAGGACAGGAATTTGTTGAAGGCCACTATACGCTGGATGAAAAAGCCCGCCAGATTGACCTCACCGAAACCGGCCATCTTTATGTTGAAGAGTTGCTGACCGAAGCGGGTATGCTGGAAGAAGGTGATAGCCTCTACTCCGTTAGCAACCTGTCAATGTTGCAGCATGTTTATTCCGGCTTGCGCGCCCATAAACTGTTTAACCGCGATGTTGAATATATTATTCAAAACAGTCAGGTGGTGTTAATTGATGAGCATACCGGCCGTACTATGCCCGGTCGTCGTTTGTCTGAAGGTTTGCATCAGGCCATTGAAGCCAAAGAAGGTGTAGCCATTCAGGCGGAAAGCCAAACCCTGGCATCCACCACCTTCCAGAATTATTTCCGTTTATTTAATAAATTGTCGGGCATGACCGGTACAGCGGATACTGAAGCTTTCGAATTTCACCAAATTTACGGCTTGGAAGTATTGGTTATCCCAACCAATGTGACGCAGTTACGTAAAGATTTAAATGACCTGGTGTATTTATCTAAAGATGAAAAATACGATGCCATTGTTAACGATGTTAATGAAATTACTGCCCAAGGCGCCCCTGTTCTGGTAGGTACTGCATCCATCGAAACCTCGGAAGAATTGTCCCGTCGTTTTGAAAAATCAAAAATTGCCCACAAAGTGCTGAACGCCAAGTTCCACCAGCAAGAAGCAGAAATTATTGCCCAGGCCGGTAAGCCGGGTATTGTCACTATCGCGACTAATATGGCGGGCCGTGGTACCGATATCGTACTGGGTGGTAATGTTGAAGTAGAAATTGCCGCATTGGATAACCCCAGTGATAGCCAGATTGAAGCACTAAGAGCCGATTGGCAAAAACGCCATGACGCTGTGCTGGAAGCGGGCGGTTTACATATTATTGGTACCGAACGTCACGAATCCCGTCGTATTGATAACCAGCTCCGTGGTCGTGCCGGCCGTCAGGGTGATGCTGGTATGTCGCGTTTTTATCTTTCTATGGAAGATAATTTAATGCGTATCTTTGCCTCGGACCGCGTACGTAACTTTATGAAAGCCCTGGGTATGGAAAAGGGTGAAGCGATTGAACACCGTATGGTGACCAACTCCATTGAAAAAGCCCAGCGCAAAGTAGAAGGCCGTAACTTCGATATTCGCAAGCAGCTATTGGAATATGATGATGTGGCTAACGACCAGCGCCAGATTGTTTATAACCAGCGCAAGTACCTGCTTGAGGAAGAAGAGATTACTGAAACCATTGAGGCCATTCGCGCCGATGTGGTGAATGAAGTGGTTGATGAACATATTCCACCGCAGAGTTTGGAAGAACAGTGGGATGTGAGTGGTTTGGAACAGCGTCTTGAGAATGAATTTGCCGCTACCATGCCCATCCAGAAGTGGTTGGATGAAGATGATAATCTGCATGAAGAACCACTGCGTGAAAAAATCCTGGCAGTTATCACCGAAGCCTATGAAGAAAAAGTTAAAGAGATTGGCCCTGAAATTCGCAAGCTTGAAAAACATATTATGTTGCAGGTGTTAGATAACCTATGGAAAGAGCACTTGGCGACTATGGATCATTTGCGCCAGGGTATTCATCTGCGTGCCTATGCCCAGAAAAACCCCAAGCAAGAATATAAGCGGGAAGCCTTCAGTTTATTCGAGTCTATGCTGAGTAGTCTGAAACATGATGTGGTGCGTTTCCTGGCCAATGTCCGCATTCAGCGCGAAGATGAATTGGAAGAACTGGAACGCCAGCGCCGTGAAGAACAGGCGAGAAAACAAATGGAATTCCAGCATGCGAATGCTTCGGCAATGCCAGAGCAAGAACAGCAGGCTACTGCAGAAGAACAAGCACCCTTTGTGCGCCAGGGCGCAAAAGTCGGTCGTAATGACCCTTGCACTTGTGGCTCAGGTAAAAAGTATAAGCAGTGCTGCGGCAAATTGTCGTGAATTTTTAAACCTATAGAGAGTATTTATGGCAGTCGGCGAAGGCAAGTTACCACCGTTGTATCCTGTTAACGGTTTTCGTTTAGGCACCACCTCAGCGGGTATTAAAACTCAGGGGCGCCAGGACCTGGTGTTGATGGAAATTGCTGAAGGTGCCAGTGTCGCCGGTGTTTTTACTCGCAATGCCTTTTGTGCTGCGCCAGTTCAACAAGCTAAGAAACATTTAACCGCTGCTACTCCCCGTTATTTTATTGTTAATACCGGCAATGCCAATGCAGGCACCGGCGAGCAGGGCTTGCAGGATAGCCAAGCCACTTGTGAGGCTGTCGCTGCACAGGCTAGTGTTAGTGGCGATCAAGTACTGCCTTTTTCCACCGGTGTTATCGGTGAGCCCTTACCGATTGATAAAATTATTGCTGCGCTACCGGCAGCACAAACAGCCTTGGATAGTGATGGCTGGGAACAGGCGGCCAGTGGCATTATGACCACGGATACTCGTCCCAAAGCGGCCTCTGTGCAAATCGATTTATTGGGTGAAACTGTCACCATTACCGGCATTGCCAAAGGTGCCGGTATGATCAAACCTAATATGGCGACTATGTTGGCTTATGTTGCTACCGACGCGGCCATTGACCAATCCCTGTTACAACTAATGATTAACCAGGCCGTTAACCAGTCTTTTAATCGCATTACCGTTGATGGCGATACCTCCACTAACGATGCCTGTATGTTGGTGGCCACAGGGCAAGCATCGGCTGAGCGTATCAGTGACCAGCAACATCCGTTTTACCAGGCACTTCAAGATGCCATTACCACCGTTTTTATTGAACTGGCACAGGGCTTGGTCAGGGATGGTGAGGGTGCTAATAAATTTGTCACCGTTGCTGTAAGCGGTGGCCAAAGTGAAGAAGAGTGTTTAAAGGTCGCTTACACCGTGGCTGAATCTCCCCTGGTAAAAACCGCCTTATTTGCCAGTGACCCAAACTGGGGGCGCTTGTTAGCTGCCATTGGGCGCGCCGGTATTGATACGATGGATGTTGACCGTGTTTCGGTGCATTTAAATGATGTGCTGATCGCAGAAAACGGTTGTCGCGCTGCCAGTTATACCGAAGAGCAGGGCAGTGCTGCGATGGAGCCGGAAGAGATAGTGATTGCTATCGATCTGGATCGAGGTGATAAAACCGCAACGGTCTGGACCTCTGACCTTTCTCATGATTATGTTCGCATTAATGCCGAATATCGAACCTGATGCCCTCTAACACTCATCCTAAGCTTGTGCATGTGGCTGTTGGTGTGATTTTAGATAGCCGCCAGAATATCCTGATTGCCCTGCGCCCTGAGGATAGCCATCAAGGGGGATTGTGGGAATTTCCCGGTGGCAAAGTAGAGCAGGGAGAGCAAGTGGAAACCGCTTTATCTCGCGAGCTTTATGAGGAGTTGGGTCTGGAGTCCATTAGCTGCCGCCCACTGATTGAAATCCGCCATGATTACCCGGATAAATCTGTACTGCTGGATGTCTGGTGGGTGGATAGCTTTACTGGCCAGCCAGAGGGTAAGGAAGGGCAACCCATTAAATGGGTAAATACCTCGGAGCTACCCGATTATGCTTTCCCTGAAGCCAATAAGCCTATTATCCATGCGGTTCAGGTGGGTTTAGAGTCGGTCCGCTAAGCTGGAATCCCTGGCAATTTCTGGTAGAATCTCCGCCCTTCTCAAACACAATTGATTTAAAACAGGGCATTTACCATGAGTCTTGCTACGAAAGTATTGGCAGTCAATAACGATCTTCCTATTCGCACAGAACAAGCTGTTCACAGCGGTAAAGTTCGTTCCGTTTATTGGTTAACCGCAGAAGACAGCCGTCGCCTGATTGAAGAAAAAGGCTACGATGTTGCTATCGATTCCGAGCTGGCAGTGATGGTAATCAGTGACCGTATTTCTGCCTTCGAGTGTATCTGGCATGGTGAAGGCGGTATGAATGGTGTGCCGGGTAAAGGTGCTGCACTGAATGCTATTTCTAACCATTGGTTTAAGTTGTTCCGCGAACAAGGTTTGGCCGATAGCCATATCTTAGATATTCCCCATCCGTTAGTCTGGATTGTACAAAAAGCCAAACCCGTCATGATCGAAGCGATTGCTCGCCAATATATTACCGGCTCCATGTGGCGCTCTTATGCCAAAGGTGAGCGTGAGTTTTGTGGTATTGCGATTGCCGATGACTTAGAGAAAGATCAAAAATTACCGGAGTTATTAATTACCCCTTCTACCAAAGGTATTCTTACCGGTATTCCCGGCGTGCCAGAAGTGGATGATGTGAATATCACCCGTGATGATATTAGCAATAATTCAGAAGCCTTTAATTTCCGCAGCCTGGAAGATATCGACAACTACGAAAAATTATTATCTGAAGGCTTCGATGTGATCAGTGATGCTTTGGAAAAACTGGACCAGATTTTTGTTGATACCAAATTTGAATTTGGTTATGTCACCGATAAAAGCGGTAAAGAAAAACTGATCTATATGGATGAAGTGGGTACGCCTGATTCATCAAGAATTTGGGATGGTGCCGCTTACCGTGATGGCAAGATTGTTGAGAATTCTAAAGAAGGCTTCCGTCAGCAATTGTTAAGTCATTTCCCTGATCCCGATATTTTATTAAATAAAAATCGTATGGATGAGCGCAATGCTTTAGCCAAAGACAATGCCTTGCCTGAATCAATTTTGATGTCAGTATCTGAGACTTATACAGGTATTGCTGAGAAGATTACTGGTGAGAAAATTGTCTTGTCGGATAACCCTAAAGAAGAAATTATTGCGACTCTTCGTGATGACTATGGTTTGATTGCTTAACTCTTTGTCATCCCGCGTTCAACTCTTTGTCATCCCCGCGAAGGCGGGGATCCAGCCTGCATGTTTATGCTGTTATTTCCGCTAAAGCGGAAATCTACAGTACTGGATTCCCGCTTTCGCGGGAATGACGTTTTTTTTGGGGGGGCTGTTTAGTTAATAGCCAGCCAATCTATCGCTTCATCCTGTTTGGCCAGGATTAGCGAGTCATGTGCATACCATGGCGTGACCGCAGCTCTGGCCAATTCCTCTGTATTATTCTTCTCGCTAATATGCGAAATCACCAAGTGCTGTAAGCGCTCTCTTTCAATTTGCTCTAAAAGATTAGCCGCCTGATAGTTACTTAAGTGTCCCCAGTGTCCAGCAACACGATGCTTAAGTGAGGGCGGATAAGGTCCCATAGCTAACATCTGCGGGCAGTGATTACATTCCAGCATCAGGGCATCACAGTGTTGGTATTGCTCGGTAACATGGGGAGTAATACTGCCAAGGTCGGTGAGTAGCCCCATGGTTTTATCATGATGGCGAAAAACAAACTGGCAGGGTTCCCTGGCATCATGAGGCACAGCCACGGGCGTGATATCAATATCCTCCACCGTAAAGGCGCGATGGATATTCACTTGATGCATCTTAGTCACTTTCTTTAAGCCATCGTATTGGCCGGTGCCGTGGGTCAGGTAAACCGGTAGATCGTATTTACGGGCAAAAGGGCCAACGCCTTTAATATGGTCGCTGTGTTCGTGTGTGACTAGGATGGCGGTAATATCTTCCGGAGAGTGGCCAAGAATCGCCAGTCGGCGCTCAGTTTCTTTAATGGTAAAACCATTATCCACTAGCAATAAGGCATTATTGGAGCGAATCAGGGTAGCATTGCCGCGGCTGCCGCTACCCAGGGAAGCAAAAGAAAAGCTCATTCAGCTTAACTGATATTGCGTTTGATCAGTTTTAGCAATCGCTCAGTATCGCTTTTACTCATCTCTGTATTATCGGGGCGTTCAATAGTAATAGCGACGGTGCCGCTATTGTCTTTTAAGCGAATCAGGTAGGGGATACCTTCGGAACGTTCATCTTCGTCATTGGAGGTTGCCCAGTTATACATCCAGGAGAACATGCCGTCTTCTTCCTCTTCGGCAATCTCTACATAACTAACATAGTAAACCTGCGCGGTGCGGTTCAAATCATCAATCTGGTAACCGGATTTTTGCAGCGCTTTGCCCACCGAAGCCCAGGCCCGTGAAAAGGGCAGGGTCAGGTTGATATACACTGTCCCATTGGCATCTTCTTCCAGGGTGATTTTGCCGGAAGAGTCAATCGCCTGTTGTGCCAGCATGGAAACCGCGGCAGCGGCAGAGCTATCCGCCAGATATTGGGCTAGCCCCTGGGTCATAATATCTTCGCGCTCAGCATTATTAGATTGTTGCGGCCAGTTTTCATCACCAGAGCGAATATCGGCTTGCAGTACATAAACTTCACTGGTGCCACGTTGTACACCCTGGTCAATCCGCAGGCGGTAACGTTCCCGTAAAGCCTCTTCACCGGTAGGTTGCAGCCATGCAGTTTCGATAATACCGCTAACCGCATCGGCACGTTGCACGGCTAATTGGTTTAAGCTTAAAAAACCACGTAAGCGCGGCCATACTTCACCGGGTGCGCCATCGACTAAAATCCAGCGGTCATCCCCCAGTGTATTAATACGCACACTGTCGCGGTTAATATCTTCAGATAAAGGCTCAGGCGTTGGAACTACAAACTCTTCACCCAGTGTGGTGCGATCACTGATCGGCGGAATAGCATAGCTATCATCAATAGATTCGCTATCAATACCCTCCGGTAATTCCAGTGGTGGCTCAACGGTGGCCTGGCGGTAGTCATTGCTGCGGTCACGGAAGGTGCCGTCATCGCCAAATAACCAACCACATGCTGACAGTTGGGTAAGCAGGCAGGCGGCGGCAGACAGTTTTAACACGGGGTTAAGCAGCATGGGGTTTAATAGAGAGTGGAGCTTCATTCAATAATTCCTGACTGTTGCATAGCCTGAGTTAAGGTTGGCTGGCTGGATTCTGAAAAAACCGTTAACGGCAAGCGGATACCGTCAGTAATCATCCCCATTTTATGCAGTGCCCATTTAACCGGAATAGGGTTGGACTCTAAAAACAGGTTTTCATGCAGAGGCATCAATTGATTATTGAGCTGTTTCGCGGAATCAGCGTCTCCCGCCAGGGCTGCTTCGCACATCTGTGCCATGAGTTTGGGTGCAACATTGGCGGTTACAGAAATATTGCCTTTGCCGCCGGCCAGTATCAGGTCTATGGCTGTAGGGTCATCACCGGAGTATATGGCAATGCGGTCACAGGTCATGGCAATCAGTTCCTTGCCGCGCTCCACATCACCGGTGGCATCTTTGATGCCGATAATATTGTCGATACTGGCCAGGCGATCAACGGTACTATTGGCCATATCGCAGGCGGTACGGCCCGGTACATTATATAGGATTTGGGGAATAGCCACGCTCTGTGCGATCAGCTTATGGAACTGGTACAGACCTTCTTGTGTGGGCTTGTTGTAATAGGGGGTGACCAGCAGACAGGCATCAACACCGGCAACACGGGCGGCCTCGGTCAGCTCAATCGCTTCGTTGGCACTGTTGGCACCGGTACCGGCAATCACCGGAATAGTGCCATTCACCTGGTCAACCACGTGCTTAATTACCATGCAATGCTCGCTAACGCTCAGGGTTGCCGATTCGCCGGTAGTGCCGACCGCAACAATGGCATGGGTGCCTTCTTGTAGATGAAAATCCACCAGTGTTTTTAGCCCTGGCCAGTCGATATCGCCACTGGGGGTCATGGGGGTTACCAGAGCAACCATACTGCCCGTAATCATCTATATCTCCATCAACTAAGGTGAGGCGTTATGGTACTGGTGGCCATGGGCAAGCTCAAGCAAGAAAGGCAGTTTTTAGCGTTATATTTAGCGAATTATCGCTTGTTTACCGATGTTGATGAATTACACTGTTTTTTTGTGGTCTGATGCTCTGTCAGAATCCCATGTTTATGATGATTGATGGCGGAATCTTCTATGTTAAATGCAGCAAAATTTTATCGGCTAGCCATAATGTTTATGGCCATTGTGTTGATGATGGGTTCTCTCCAGGCTACGGCCCAGCAATGGCGAACGGAGGCGGTGTCTCCCATCACCCAACAAAATATGGAGGCCCAGCGGCAGAGTATTGATGACCTGGTGCGGCGTCATTTTGGCCGCCAGCTTAATGGCCAGAAAGATAATGATATTGCCCTGATGCAGCGTCTGCTGGATGACGGTATTGTCACCTCAAAGGATGTCCGGCAGTTACAGGCCATGGGCTTAGTACTAGGCCAGATCCTGAAATCTCAAAAAGGCCTGAGCTGGATTATCTACATCGATAAATATGGTCGTTCCAGGGCGTTACAGGTCCGGGGTTTTGAACGGGAATTTATTTTCCCGGTGACACAAATCTCCAGAAAGGCTGAGGTCGGTATACGGGTGAATGTGGCGGAGGTTTATCAAGAGCTGGAGCAAGCCATTATCGATATCCGCAACAAACCTCCGTTTTAACACACCTGTCATTCCCGCGAAGGCGGGAATCCAGTGCTGTAGATTTCCGCTTAAGCGGAAAAAACAGCATGAGCAGGCAGGCTGGATTCCCGCCTTTGCGGGAATGACGGTAGGGGGCGGGCGGGATGAGGTTTTTTTAGCTGCGTAAAAACGGGTCCACCTCTTCTATACCCTGGGGGTCCTGATGGATCAAAACCTCGGTATTCGGGAACTCCTGCTGAATAAGTTGTTCGATTTCATCAGCAATAGCGTGGGCCTGATTCAGGTTCATTTCCCCATCCATCTCCAAATGAAATTGAATAAAAGCCGAAAGGCCAGCACGGCGAGTGCGCAGGTCGTGAATATCATTGACTCTGGCATGTTGTTTGGCGAGAGTGCGGATATGCTCCCTTTCTTCCTCAGAAAATTCGGTATCCATTAGTTGCTCAATGGCGTTTTTGCCAATACTCCAGGCTCCACGAATTAAAACGCAGGCCAGCACAATAGCAATAACAGGGTCGATCAAGGGTGAGTTTAATAGTCCGGACAATACCAGCGCTAAGATTACCCCAAGGTTAATCGCAATATCCCCAAAGCCGTGCAGGGCATCACCGGCAACTATCACCGAGCCGGTGCGTTTAACCACATAGCGCTGAATCAGTACCAGCACAGCCACCATAGCGGAGGACACCAGCATAATACTGATGCCCAATTCAGTATTAACGGGAAACTCAGGGTTAATCAGGCGGCGTACTGACTCGGCCATCAGAAATACCGCCGAACCACCAATAATCATCGCCTGAAACATACCGCCAATCGGTTCGGCTTTGCCGTGACCAAAGCGGTGCTCGGCATCAGCCGGCTGCATCGCGCTGCGAATAAAATACATATTGATAAAGGCGGCTGCAGCATCGAGTACTGAATCCAGTAATGAGCCGAGCATAGCGACAGAGCCGGTTTTGGCCCAGGCGATGGCTTTGATCACCACCAAAATAAGTGCCACTACCACGGATGCATTGGTGGCCAGTTTTAGCAGCTGTTCTTTTTTGTTTTTATCGATGCTCTTGATAAGAGCTTTGTCGGGAGAGCTGATCATTGATGTATTCCGTTATTCCCGCCCCCGACCCAATCACTCGAGGGTAGGCTGCGGGAATCTAAAGTATTGGGTTCCCACCTGCGCGGGAATGACATTTTACGCCGTTAACTTTAATTTATCGAACACCGCTTCTAAAGCTCTTTCCATAAATGATTTTTTAGTGGGTTCGGCAATACGAATATTACCGGCACACATCCCTTTGGCCAAATCATATTGCGTTTCCACCGCCTGCTTAACACCGCTATGGTCAACAAACATATAGTGGCTGGAAACACGGCTAAACCAGGCTAACTTTAATTGCTGGCTGGTTTTTTCGCGGTCGAATTCAAACCAGGTACCGAAGGCAATGTCTTTTAACTTCTCAACCACGGTTTGTTCTTCAGGGCTCAACACAGGCGGTGCTGTTTTGAGTGCCTTTTTAGTTTCGACTTTTCCGGTTTTTTCCTTTGGTGTTTGCGGGGCAGCTGTTGCGCCAGCTGCTTCGGCAGGGGCTGGTTTATTAACCGCATCTATCACCGAGTGATGATAGGCTAGTTCCTGGGCTTCTTTGAGTGAGTTTAATAATCCCTTTGAAGCTTCTGGGTCATAACCAATAGTGGTTAAACCTTCAGCAACCGAGACTTCCAAATCACTTTGGTGACGTTTGAAATCGTCTTTATTATCAGTAGCGGCGGAGGGTTTTATACTCCAGATAACCCCGTCAACCACTTTAAGCGCAGACTCCCAGGTCAGACTATCCTGCCCGTGGCGCAGTAAATTAAAGGCTAAAAAGTCCGTCCAGGGTTGCCTTAATAAATCCACAGCGCCCTCGAGTATTTCATCGTCATCCAGTCGCGTTTCAATTTCATTCGCTGCCTGCTGTCGCGATAGTTCAAGTTTTTCCAAGCCCTGTTGAGATTCTGTGTTGCGCTTTTCAACCATGCGCGAACGCTTTTCAATATTCTCTTTAAAACGGGAGAAGTCTTCCAGCAAACGATCAAAAATCGTCGGGTCATCCACAAAGCTTGTTAGAATATTTTCTACAACGGTTTTTATTTTGGGTAATACATTGCGCTCATTGTCTTTTTTCACCCATTTGCCACCCACCTCGGCCATAGTGTTAAGTAGAACCCTGGCACTATGTTGATAGTTGTCCAAAAAGGTTTTATCCATCAGGGCCAGCTTCAAATACGGCGTGTGTAAATGACTAAGCATTAATTTTACCGCGTCATGTAAATTGGTGTCGTCCAGCATATAACGGAAGATCATTCCCACTAAATCAACCGTGTCGGCATCGCCCCGGGTCATTTTATGCCGAGAATTTTTATCACCTTGTTTGGATAGCTGGTCAATGAAATTCTCTTCGACTTTTTCAGCCTTCAGGGGGCGGTTTAAAGCCGCTGCTGATAAAAAGGCTTTGGATTGCTGGATGGCACTCAATGCCAGTGCGTAATCCATGGACGAGAACGAATCTTCACCGTCACGACCGTTGGTCTGCACTTTGCCAAAGCTAACACCCCCGGCCGTTTGACTGCGGTTGCCCACAGCGGATTGCAGGGCGCGAATAGAATTGTATAAATCTTGCTGATGGGTAATGCTGCCCTGGGATTCTACCAGCCCTTCAGTATCGTCTGGTCTCTGCTCGCTATCGCCTTCTTCAGCACTGGCTACTGGTGCTGAGGGTTCGGCCTGCTGACTTTTTATCACACTAAACCGCAGGTTGGGCAAAATGCCTTTTTCTACCAAGATCCCATTTAAGGCATCCAGCTCTTTTGCAAAGCTGATAACAAAAATTTTGCCCAACTGCTTATAAAAAATAATTCGGACTTTGTTATCCAACAACAGCTCGCCAACACCCACCTGCAAAGCTTCACAAATACGGTGAGGGCCAAAAGGGTTGGATTCATCGGTGACACTTTTACCACCGCGGGTAGCGGCCATCCGTTTATTTAACTTCCAGAGAGTTTCTGAATTACGGCTATTGGCTTTAGAGACGATAATCGAGATAGCGAGTTCATCTTCCAGCTCGTCCCGCTGCACCAGTGATAGCTTGCCAATATCAATTTCTTCCTCAACGGTTTGTTCTTCTTCGTGGCCGCTAATAAAGGCTTGGAAGCTTTTCCCCAGCTCATGCCGGAAAGCCGTATGCATGGCACCGCTGCGCTCTTTTAGCTGCTGCATTGCTTCAAAGTAACGCTGTTGCTCTTTGTTATTGGTGCACCTTTCGGCCTGCTCAAACAGGACATCGTTGATAGTTTTCTCTGCCGCTAAGAGCAAATCACCATAGAATTTATGGGCGTGGTCTCGGCAGTTGCTCAGTAATTCCATTCAGGGTTCCATTCAGGGTTCCGTTAGAGTTTTCCAGAGCAGGTTCTCAGGGTTTATTAAAGTCCCCTTTAGTTAGTACAAATGTAGTCTAGTTTCATGATTTTAGGATGGAAAGTCCACATTCACCGGCATTTACAGGGAAAACTCCGGACTAGCCCTAAATGGACGGGATTTTGAGGTGTAAAGCTGGTAGTGTTCGCCCCCAGTTATTTTTAGTTTGTTATCGATTATGGAGCCTGACCATGACCAGCAGTTTTCACCCTACAGAACGCACCCTAATGGGCCCCGGCCCTTCCGATGTTAGCCCTCGGGTACTCGAAGCTCTGGGCCGCCCAACCATTGGTCACCTGGACCCTGAGTTTGTGGGCCTGATGGATGAAATTAAAAGCCTGTTGCACTATGCGTTCCAAACCTCTAACGAATTAACCCTGCCGGTTTCCGCACCCGGCTCTGCCGGTATGGAAGCCTGCTTTGTTAACCTGGTTTCCCCTGGCGATACCGTGATTGTTTGCCAAAACGGTGTCTTTGGCGGCCGCATGAAAGAAAATGTAGAACGCTGCGGCGGCACCGCCGTTATGGTTGAAGACGAGTGGGGCAAGCCCATTGATATCGACAAAGTTAAAACCGCCTTTGCAGAAAACCCCGCAGCAAAAGTGTTAGCCTTTGTTCACGCCGAAACCTCAACCGGCGTACAAAGCGACGCTCAAGCCCTGTGCCAGCTGGCCACCGACAATAACGCCTTAAGTATTATGGATACTGTTACCTCCGTTGGCGGTATCAATGTTGATATCGACGGATGGGGTGCCGATGCCGTGTATTCCGGTACGCAAAAATGTTTATCCTGCGTACCTGGTATTTCACCAGTAAGCTTTGGCCCCCGCGCGGTAGAAGCTATTCAAAACCGTCAGCATAAAGTACAGAGCTGGTTTTTAGATATGCAGCTGGTTATGGGTTATTGGGGCGGCAATACCAAGCGCGCCTACCACCATACCGCCCCCGTTAACGCAATGTATGCCCTGCATGAATCACTATTAACGCTAAAAGAAGAAGGCCTGGAAAATTCCTGGCAGCGTCACCAAACTCATCACAATGCACTGGTTGCCGGTTTGGAAGCCATGGGTTTGTCCATGGTGGTGGATAAAGAACACCGCTTGCCACAGCTTAACCTGGTTAACCTGCCTGAAGGTGCCGATGATGCAGCTGTACGTGCCGCTTTATTATCAGAATACAGCTTGGAAATCGGCGCAGGTTTAGGTGCATTGGCGGGTAAGGCCTGGCGTATTGGTTTAATGGGACATGCTTGCAACAAGAAAAATGTGGTGCTGTGTTTGTCGGCTTTAGACAATGTACTGTCAGCCCAAGGAGCAAAAATTAATAGCGGTGTTGCGGTTGATGCGGCGTTGGCTACCTATCAATAATCCCCTCCGTCATAACAATCCCCCCGTCATTCCCGCGCAGGCGGGAATCCAGTGCTGTAGATTTCCGCTTTAGCGGAAATAACAGCATAAGCATGCAGTCTGGATCCCCGCCTTCGCGGGAATGACGGTGTAGTTTGTTTCAAATCAAGGCGAAATTTCCTGCTGCTCTTATAGTGAAGTAAAACCACTACAAGAGTGAGCGCTATGGATCGTCTCGATGAAGCAACCATAGAACAATTTCACGATAGTCTTGATCGTTGCGGTTCCACTTCGCAATTTCTAGGGCGCTTTTATCAAATATTTTCAGCTTCATCCCCAGAGGTGGCGGCCCGTTTTTCCGATACTAATTTTAAAACCCAAACCAGGGCTCTTAAAACCTCTTTTTATATGGCGATGCTAGCCTCCGATCAAAACACCGAGGCCTCGGATTATTTAGAGCGCATAGCCATTCGTCATAACCATAAACAGTTGGATATAAAACCAGAGTTTTATATCCTGTGGTTGGACAGCATGATTAAAGCGGTCAGTGAATTTGACCCACAATTTAATAATGAAGTTGAGCAGGCTTGGCGTCGGTTTATGCAACCAGCCATTGAGTTTATGATGTCTCGATATGAGTCATAGTAAAGCAAGGGAATGATAATGAGCGAGCTAAAAGAGCATGGCCTATTTTGAAAATCGCGAGGAGGGGTTAAACTGGTTGAATAACTAATTAACCAGGCAAAGGAAATATCACCATGTTTTATATTATTGAGCAGGGTGCCCGCATCAAAACACCTACCGCGCAATTATTAAAAGCGCGGGGTGTGCCGCAAGTCTCCGCCAGTACTGGCGTTAAAGCCGTCAGCGAAGATAACCGCGACCCGCTAAAAACTGTTACCGCCAAAACCGCGCAGGAGAACCCTTACCAGCAGCAGTCCCTGGAACCGGAGCGTGAACTTTCCCCAGTTATTTATGCCCATCAAATAATGACCTCGCCGGTGGTTGCTGCATCCATCAACCAAACCATCGAATCCGTTTGGGCATTATTTTCCAAACACCATTTTCACCATCTACCATTGGTCGACGACAAACAACAATTACTGGGCATTGTTTCCGATCGGGACCTATTACGTTTTGCCGCCAACCAGCAACGCAATGTAGGCTCACACCGGATTGAAGAAGTGATGACCAGAAAAGTTATTAGCGCAGCTTCAACTACAGAAGTACGTTTAATCGCGGAGGTGATGTGTCGCCATGCCATCGGTGCCGTGCCGATTACAGGGGACGGGGATAGTGATGACAGCCGTGTTTTAGGTGTGGTATCCCGTTCGGATATTTTACGTACATTGGTTAATCGGGCACCTTTAGAGCTATGGGCTTAGGATGACAAGCAACTTCCCACTGTTTTATTAAGGATAATACACGCCGTAAGAAGTAGGCTGATAGGGCACCACCTCATAATGCGTTTCCAAAAACGTTACCAAATCGATTAACTGACTAACCGTCAGCGAATCATTATAGTTCCGCATTTTAGACACTCCATTATCCTGAACCTGCTTGGGAATATAGCCCTTTGCGATTCTATGGGATGGATTAATAACCGAGGTCACCAGCTCGCCATAAGTTTTATAGCGGGTGACTTTACCACCTATAGTTACCGGCTTTTCCAGCTCAATAGGAACATCACTTTCGATCCCTTCAATCGCGTGGCAAGACAAACAGCCGGTAGTCATAAAAACGGTTTTACCACGTTCGGCATCACCTTGTGGCAGGCTAAAACCTTTGGGGGAATTGGGGCCTTTGTTGCAGGCGCTTAGTAACATCAGGCTGGTTAAAAGTATGGCTAAATAACGTATTAACATAACGTGCCTCGCATAGTTATTAACATAATTCAAAGGGGTTGCAGGGTTATCGGTTTAACTACGTTGCTTTGGGGGTCCTTTAGTATGGTAGAACAGTGGTGGCAGCTTGCATTGATTATGGTCAAAGGAGATGTATTTAATCGATAAGCTTTAAACAGTTCTGCTACACATGAATGTGTGCGCTGTAAATAGGCCATCGCGTTCTAGCTGTGAGCTAAAGTCGTCATTAAAACAGGCGATGATTTGCATCAAGGCCGGGCAGGTTTGTATAGTAGTTACCCCCAACTTCCTGTAAGCTTCACGCCCCGCGCAAGGTGGCTCACTTTATAGCCCCAAATTATAGCCCCAAAGCGCTATCTCCCCGTTATTCAAGAGCATATGCTATGAGTTTTGACTCACTGGGCTTATCTGCCCCCATCCTAAAAGCCATTGAAGCACAGGGTTATACAGAACCTTCACCGATACAGGCGCAGGCTATTCCTGCGGTGGTAGCGGGTAGCGATGTCATGGCGGCGGCGCAGACGGGTACCGGTAAAACAGCCGGTTTTACCTTGCCTATTTTGCAGCGTTTAAGTGGTGGTCGTAGTGCCGGTTCCAACCAGGCTCGGGCGTTAGTGTTAACCCCAACCCGAGAGTTGGCGGCGCAGGTTGGTGATAGTGTGGCTACTTATGGTGCTCATTTACCGCTGCGTTCTGCAGTGGTGTTTGGTGGAGTAAAAATTAATCCGCAAATGATGAAGCTGCGCAAAGGGGTGGATATTTTAGTAGCCACGCCCGGTCGCCTATTGGATTTATATAACCAAAAAGCCGTTCGTTTTGATCATTTGGAAGTGCTGGTATTAGATGAAGCTGACCGTATGCTGGATATGGGCTTTATTCGCGATATCAAAAAGATTCTCGCCTTATTACCCAAACAGCGCCAGAACTTATTATTCTCGGCTACCTTCTCCAAAGAGATTCGTGAGCTGGCCAAAGGCTTGGTGAATAACCCCGTAGAAGTTTCAGTTAGCCCGGCTAACAGTACCGTTCAGTCGGTAGAGCACTGGATTTATTCCGTTGATAAAAATAAAAAATCCCCCCTGTTAATTCAATTGATCAAAGAAAAACAATGGCCACAGGTACTGGTGTTTTCCAGAACCAAGCACGGTGCTAATAAACTGGCTAAGCAATTGGATGCAGCCGGCCTTAGCGCTGCGGCCATCCATGGTAATAAAAGTCAGGGCGCTCGCACTCGCGCTTTGGCGGAATTTAAAAGTGGTGAGGTGCAAGTCTTAGTGGCTACGGATATAGCGGCCCGAGGTCTGGATATTGATCAGCTGCCTAATGTTGTCAATTTTGATTTACCCAATGTGCCCGAGGACTATGTCCATAGAATTGGCCGTACCGGCAGGGCAGGGGCTACAGGGCAGGCGGTATCACTGGTATGTGCTGATGAGTTTAAGCAGTTGTCTGATATAGAACGGTTGATTGGTGAGTTACTACCACGGAAGTTCGCCGAGGGCTTTGATCCAGTGCATGCCCTGCCAGAGTCACGGCTCAACACTAAACCCCGCAAGCCCAAGAAGCCGAAAAAACCCAAAGCCGGCCACCGCGATGGCCAGCGCTCCGGCGAAAATGCCCAGGGGCATAAAAAAGACCAGCGCAAAGCCTCCGGCCAGAAAAACAAGCCCGCTGCTGGCAGTGCCAAACCCGCTAATAAGCGCAGGAGACGCAAGCCGGTTAATACTAACCGCTAGCTGTAATCTGCTGTTTATAAGGGCTTTTCCCCTGATTTAGGGTTTTCCTGATGTAGGTCAACGTGTTCTGTCGCCAAATCTTTAGTATGGCGCTAGAAGAACCGTCTGGTCAGGACAGATATTATGGATTTACCCCCGGCTTCCATTGCCAAAGATAAGCACAGGGTTGCTACTCGCCCATCACTGCCGATGTGGGATCAGCAGCTGATTGCCAAATATGATGTACCGGGCCCCCGTTACACCTCATATCCAACCGCGGTGCAATTTGCAGGCGACTACGACCTCGAGGTCTACCGGCAGGAAGCGCGGGATAACTTGCAGCAGACCATTGCGCCATTATCCCTCTATGTTCATATCCCGTTTTGCCAGAATATTTGCTACTACTGTGCCTGTAATAAAGTGGTGACCTCAGACCCCAGTGCCGCCAGAACCTACCTCGATTACCTGACCCAGGAAATTGAATTGCAATCACCCATGGTCGATAAGCATCGTACCGTTATGCAGTTGCATTTGGGTGGCGGTACCCCCACGTTTTTTGATGGTGCTGAGCTCACTGAATTAATGCATGTATTAGCCAGCCACTACAAATTAACTGACTCCGAGCGCCGTGAATACAGCATAGAAATAGACCCTCGCACTGTGACCAAAGACAGTTTGGCGCTATTAAAGGGTTTGGGTTTTAATCGCCTTAGTCTGGGTGTGCAGGACTTTGACGAGCAGGTGCAGCAAGCCATCAATCGCCGGCAGCGCTACGGTATGATTAAAATACTGACTGAAACTGCAAGGCTATACCAGTTTAAATCCATCAGCTATGACCTGATTTATGGCCTGCCCATGCAGACCCTGGAGACCTTAAGTGTAACGCTGGATAAAACCATTGCACTGTCCCCGGACAGGATTGCCTTTTACAGCTATGCGCATCTGCCCAAGCGTTTTAAAAGCCAGCGGGCGATTGATCGTTTGGACTTACCGTCAGCCGTTGAAAAGCTGGAGATGCTATCGCTGATTACAGAAAAGCTTTTAGCGGCCGGATATGTGCATATTGGTATGGACCATTTTGTAAAGCCGAAAGACGATTTGGCCCTTGCCCGCCACGAAGGGAAATTACAGCGCAACTTTCAAGGCTACTCTACTTGTATGGCACCAGACCTGGTAGGGCTTGGGGTATCATCTATTAGTGCTATGCAAAGTAGTTATGCCCAAAACGAGCGAGCATTGGATGATTATTACCAGCGTCTTGACGCCGGTATTTTACCTATCGCCAAAGGCTTTAAACTGAGTGAAGATGACCAAATCCGGCGGGCGGTTATTAACCGGATTATTTGTGATTTACAGTTGGATACCCAGACGGTAGAAAAACAGTTTGGGATTATTTTTTCCGAGTATTTTGGTCAGGAATTATTGGCATTAAAACCGTTGCAAAGCGATGGTCTTCTCTGTTGGCATGGTGATAAACTGACGGTTAGTGAGCTGGGTCAATTGATGCTGAGAAATATCTGCATGGTATTTGATAAATACCTGCGACGAGCCAATGACAATAGCAGTGGCCGCGAACAAAGTGAATCCATTAGGTTTTCCAACACCTTATAACCGTTTGCTTTAGCCGAGGCAGTACAAAAAAATCAGGAGACACATGCCAATGGTTATCTCAAGTAGTCAAAGCAGTTCGGCAGAACAGAAAAGCTGCCCGCATAATAATGCGATATCCTGTGGTAATTGCCGTCTGGGTTCTATTTGCTTGCCACTGGCCCTTGAGGGTGAAGATATTGTTAAGCTGGACGAAATTGTACAGCGCGGCCGCCCCATTCAAAAAGGTGAGCACCTGTATCGGGAGAGTGATAACTTTAGTTCAGTTTACGCAGTGCGTTCCGGTGTTATCAAGGCTTATCGCATAACCAATGATGGTCAGGAACAGGTGACAGGTTTTTATTTTCCCGGTGAAATTATTGGTATAGATGGTATTAGCAAAGACCAGTATGCCTGCTCAGCCAAGGCGCTTGAAACCTCAGCTGTTTGTGAAATCCCCTTTAATCGTTTGGAAGAGTTAAGTAGACAGGTGCCCAGTATGCAGCGGCATTTTTTCCAGTTGATGAGTCAGGAAATTACCATGGACCAGCAGTTGATTACCATGCTGAGTAAAAACAGTGCAGAGGAGCGTGTAGCTGCCTTACTGATAAGTATTTCTGCCCGCAACGCCAGGCGCAAATTATCCAAGACCAGCTTTCGTCTGCCCATGTCGCGCACCGATATTGGCAACTTCCTGGGTTTAACGGTAGAGACCGTTAGCCGAGTGATCAGTCGTTTTAATAAGCAGGGTTTAATTGCTGTTGAAAGTAAGGAAGTGACTTTGCTAGATCTTGAGGGGTTGAAAGATATCGCCAATATAAAAATAGATTTTTAATTTCTTCATATAAAACAATCTTTCCTTTTCACTTTCAAAGCTAATTCCATTGTTATTCCCACAAGAGACCGTCATTTCCGCCTTCGCGGGAATGACGAGAAAATGTTCACCGCAATAGCGTCTCTAGTAACTCAGTGATGAGCGGTATTCATTAAAAGAATCCAATTCATGTATTCAATGGACTACGAAACGATTAGACTTGATCTAAGTCACAGTTGTAGCTCTGGCTGGCATTAAAATCACTTTTTCTCACATGTCTATATCAAAATGGGTTTCACTATGAATCACCCCTTGGAACATCCTGTTTACAATTATAAAGTCGTTCGACAGTTTGCCGTGATGACGGTGATTTGGGGTATTGTCGGCATGGGAGTCGGAGTTTTAATTGCGGCACAACTAGTATGGCCGGCGCTAAACTTTGAAACACCCTGGCTCACCTTCAGTCGAATACGTCCTCTGCATACCAATGCGGTTATCTTTGCTTTTGGCGGTAGCGCATTATTTGCCAGTTCCCTTTATGTGGTGCAGCGAACCTGCCAGGCACGGCTGATATCAGATTCACTGGCGGCCTTTGTGTTTTGGGGGTGGCAGTTAGTGATATTGCTATCGGCGATCTCGTTACCGCTGGGTTATACCACCTCTAAAGAATACGCCGAGATGGAATGGCCCATCGATATATTGATTACCATTGTCTGGGTTGCTTATGCCGCTCTCTTTTTCGGCACCATCACCAAGCGTAAGAGCAGTCATATTTATGTGGCCAATTGGTTTTTCGCAGCCTTTATTCTTACCGTAGCTGTGCTACATGTGGTCAACAGTGCTGCACTCCCAGTCAGCTTTACCAAATCTTATTCTGCCTATGCCGGCACTACTGATGCGATGATACAGTGGTGGTATGCCCATAACGCGGTAGGCTTTTTCTTAACAGCGGGTTTCCTGGGGATAATGTATTACTTTGTCCCCAAGCAAGCGGAGCGTCCGGTTTATTCCTATCGTTTATCCATTGTGCATTTCTGGGCATTGATCTCCATCTATATTTGGGCGGGGCCACACCATCTGCATTACACCGCCTTACCTGATTGGGCGCAGAGCTTGGGTATGGTGATGTCATTGATCTTATTGGCGCCGAGCTGGGGCGGTATGATCAACGGAATGATGACCTTATCCGGTGCCTGGCATAAATTGCGTACCGATCCTATTTTACGTTTTCTTGTGGTCTCTTTGTCTTTCTATGGCATGTCTACCTTTGAAGGCCCAATGATGGCCATTAAAACGGTTAACTCCTTATCCCACTATACCGATTGGACCATTGGTCATGTTCACTCCGGTGCCTTGGGTTGGGTAGCTATGGTATCTATTGGTGCCATGTACCACTTGTTGCCGATTATGTTTGGCAAACAAAAAATGTACAGCACCAGCCTGATTAATGTGCATTTCTGGATGTCTACCATTGGTACCGTGCTCTATATCAGCTCTATGTGGGTTAACGGTATTTTGCAGGGCTTAATGTGGCGTGCTTACAACACTGACGGCACATTAACTTACAGTTTTGTTGAATCTGTAGAGGCCAGTTACCCGGGTTATCTGGTTCGCCTGATCGGTGGCGGTATGTTCTTTGCCGGTATGTTGGTGATGGCCTACAACATGTGGCAAACATCACGCATCACCAGTAACGAAAGTGGCGAAGACAATGTGGCTAGCGCCGAAGCACAAGTAGCTTAAGGGTAGGGGATTTATTGATGAATCATGATTTTGTCGAAAAAAATATAGGCGCCATGTTGGTATTAACCATTGTTGCTATCAGCTTTGGTGGCCTGGTTGAAATCGTTCCGTTGTTTTTTCTCAAAGAAACCACAGAGCCAATAGAAGGTTTACAGCCATTGACAGCACAGCAACTGGAAGGGCGGGATATTTATATTCGCGAAGGCTGCAATAACTGTCACTCACAAATGATCCGGCCGCTGCGTTCCGAAACTGAACGTTACGGTCATTACTCTGTAGCGGGTGAGTTTGTTTATGATCATCCGTTTCTGTGGGGTTCGAAACGCACCGGGCCTGATTTGGCACGAGTCGGTAAGCGTTACAGTGATGACTGGCATCGCGCACATTTAATGGACCCACGCAGTGTGGTGCCCGAGTCCAATATGCCCGCCTACCCCTGGTTATTTGAAAATACACTGACTGGCGAAAACACCGGCGACAAGATGGCAACGCTGCGCACTTTAGGTGTGCCCTATACCGATGAAGATATTGCTGGGGCCCAGCAAGCCGTAGCCGGTAAAAAAGAAATCGATGCACTGGTTGCCTATTTGCAGCAGTTAGGCATCTTGTTGAAGCATAAGCGATAGGAGAGACCAGATGGATATTAATACCCTTAGAGGTCTTGCCACCGTCTTTGTCATGATTGCATTTATCGGTGTGTCCATCTGGGCCTACAGTAAAAAACGTAAACCGGACTTTGATGAGGCAGCCAACCTGCCTTTTGCCGACGATGATTAAATCGGCGTAAACCCGATTTAAAACACATTGAATACAATGAAAGAGCGAGGCATTAAATGAGCAGCTTCTGGAGTTTATGGATAATTGTTCTCACTACCATTATGTTAATTGGTATCGTGTGGATATTATTTTCCAACCGAAAAACAAAAAATACCGGCCCGGATGCGACAACAGGTCACATTTACGATGGCATCGAAGAATACGATAATCCATTACCTGCCTGGTGGTTTTATTTATTTGTGATCAGCATTGTTTACGGTATTGGCTA
Source organism: Oceanicoccus sp. (assembly GCF_029238675.1). GTDB lineage: Bacteria > Pseudomonadota > Gammaproteobacteria > Pseudomonadales > Dasaniaceae > Oceanicoccus. The sequence continues at coordinate 90,678 of NZ_JAQWFR010000022.1, forward strand.
CCTGATTGCTTACCCGGGTATGGGTAATTTCAAAGGAGTGCTGAACTGGACACAAGTAAATCAATGGGAAAAACAGATTGAACAAGCCGAGCAAAAATATGGCGCCATCTTTGCCCAGTACCGCGATATGCCCGTTGCGCAGCTTGCACAAGATGCTAAAGCTTTAAAAATGGGGCAGCGTATGTTTGCCAATAATTGCGCCCAGTGTCATGGTGGCGATGCTCGGGGCAGCTATGGTTTCCCTAACCTGACTGATGGCGAATGGCTCTTCGGTGGTACACCTGAGCAAATTAAAACATCGATTGTTCAAGGCCGCTCTGGCCTGATGCCAGCCTGGGGTACGCCTCTGGGTGATGCGGGTGTGATTAATGTGAGTAACTATGTATTGAGCTTAAGTGGTCGTGATGTTGATAGCGCCTCTGCTGAAGCGGGCAAGGAAAAATTTGCCATGTTTTGTGCTGGCTGTCACGGCGCAGAAGGCACTGGCAATATTGCCTTTGGTGCCCCGGACCTGACCAATAATATTTGGTTGTATGGCGGTTCGCCAGGTTTGGTCCAGAGAACCGTGCGCAGTGGCCGCAATGGTCAAATGCCCAGCCATAAAAATATTTTGTCGGAAGATAAAATTCACCTGTTAACAGCCTATATCTATAGCCTGTCAGAGACCACTCAAGCACAGGAATAAATCTTTACCCCAGAGGTTGTAGCATTTGAATAAAAGCGTCGATAAGCCTGCCGAAGCCATTGTTGTGGAAACCATTGCTGTAGAAAACATTACAGAAGAGTTTCACCCTGCCGGCGTGGGCGAGATAGACCTTTATCAAAAGCGTGAAAAGATATATACCCGCCGCATAGAAGGCTTTTATCAGCGCATTCGAGTCTATACCGGTTGGCCCTTATTGCTGGGTTATTTTCTATTGCCCTGGTTAAATTGGGATGGGCGGCAAGCGGTATTATTTGATTTGCCCAGCCGTCAATTTCATATTTTTAACCTGACCTTTTGGCCACAGGATTTTCCCCTGCTGGCTTGGATGATGATTATTGCCGCCTTTATGCTATTTGCCGTTACCGCCTGGGCGGGGCGGGTCTGGTGTGGTTATACCTGCCCACAAACGGTGTGGACCGCTATTTTTATGTGGGTTGAACAATGGTGTGAAGGCAGCCGAAACCAGCGCATAAAATGGGATAACGCTCCCTGGTCCTTGGAAAAGTTTGCTCGCAAATTTTCCAAGCATGCTCTGTGGGGTGGTTTTGCATTGCTAACGGGCTTTACCTTTGTTGCCTACTTTTCACCGGCCAGGGAGTTGGTGGTTAATCTGGCCAGTATCGATTTTAACGCCTTACAGAATTTGGGTTTTAATCTGGATTGGTGGGGCCTGGGTATTTGGGAAGCCTCATGGATTATCTTTTTTACCCTGGCCACTTATATTAATGCCGGCTGGTTAAGAGAGCAGGTATGCATGTATATGTGCCCTTACGCCCGTTTTCAATCGGTGATGTTTGACCAGGATACGTTAATCGTTTCCTATGACTACCACCGCGGTGAATCCAGAGGGCCGCGCAAAAAAGGTGTGGATGCCAGCGAAAAAGGTTTGGGTGACTGTGTTGATTGCCAGATCTGTGTACAGGTTTGCCCCACCGGTATTGATATTCGCGATGGCCTGCAATACGAATGTATTAACTGCGCTCTGTGTATTGATGGCTGTAACTCAGTGATGGAACAAATGGGTTATGAAAAAGGCCTGATTCGCTATACCACAGAAAATTCACTGAATGGCCAGCCCACCAATTTCTTGCGCCCAAGGCTTATCGCCTATGGCATTGCCGTGGTAATTATGGTGGCTATCTTTTTCACCTCGATTATTGTGCGCGTGCCCCTGAAGTTGGATGTTATACGCGAAAGGGACCGTCTGTATGTGCAAACAACGGAGGGCTATATCGAAAATATCTACACCCTCAAAATTATTAACATGGACCAACAACCTCATCAATATAAGCTGAACTTTAGTGGCCTTGAGGGCGCTAAAATTATTGGTAAAAACGAAGTGCTTGTTATTCCCGGCGAAGTCACTGAGTTGCCGATTCGCCTGAGAATAGACCCCGCCGACTTACAGCAAGTGAATAACACCATTGAATTTAAAGTGCAGGCTATCGATGAGAAGGGTTACCAGGCCATAGCGGAAAGCCGTTTTATCGGGCCCAGGATATAACGATGAATAGCCATCATACACAGACCACCGAAGAGCCATGGTACAAACAGTTTTGGCCGTGGTTTATTTTTCTATTGCCGGCATCGGTTGTGGTGGCGGGAGTCGTCACAGTCATCATCGCTTTTAACAATGCCGATAGTTTAGTGGCCGATGATTACTATAAAAAAGGTTTAGGTATTAACCAAACTCTGGCAGAAGATAGCGCCGCTACTGATTTGGCAGCGACTGCCACTATTGAAATTGATGCACTAACCGGTGAGGTCAGGGTGCAATTATCCGGTGAATTTTCTGTACCACCCAAAGACCTGGTGCTGGAATGGATACATCCCACCAGCCAACAGCAAGACATCTCAATGAGTTTGCAAGCAACACCTACCAAGGCTTATGGCGGTCAACTAAAGTCATCCGTTAGTGGTCGTTGGTATCTGGAATTATCATCGCAGCAGCCGGTGGCATGGCGTTTAAAATCAGAAGTGATTTTGGACGCAGCCAATAGCGACAGATATCAACTGAAATTAACCAGCGGCGCGGAGGGCTAATGCCAATAAACCAGCAAGCCAGTCCCGAAAATTGTTTTCACTGTGGTTTGACCGTAACCACCGGTGATCAATTTTGCGCTGAGCTTAATGGTAAGCAAGCCCATTTCTGTTGTCCTGCCTGTAAAGCGGTTGCTATCACGATTGTCGACAATGGCTTAAGCTCTTTTTATCAATTTCATGAAGCCAACCAACAAGCGCCAGATGCCCTATGGGATGAAGCGGTGTTTGCAGCTTTTGATGACCAGGCCTTTCAGCAGCGTTATATCAGCCATTCCCAACAATCTCCCGATATTGCACAAGTACAGTTATTGATAGGCGGTATGCATTGCGCGGCTTGTGTATGGTTGCTGGAACACTATTTACTAAAGTTACCCGCTATTGAAAAAGTCTCAGTTAGCCTGACCGAACAAAAAGCGGTGCTGCATTGGCGTTTGCAGGATTTACCCCTCAGTGAAATCTGCCGGTCCATCGCCACACTGGGTTATCAAGCTGAGCCCTATAGCCAAAACCAGTTACAGGAACTACGCCAGCGAGAAAACCATCAAGCGCTGCGGCGTTTAGGAGTTGCCGGTATCGGCATGATGCAAGTGGGTATGTTTGCCATTGCCTTATATGCCGGTGCTTTACAAAGTATGGCCCTTGAATACCGCGATTTTATGCGCTGGGTGAGTTTTTTAGTAGCCACTCCTGTGGTGTTCTATGCTGCCCAGCCCTTTTTTATTGGCGCATGGCGTGGCATTAAAATGAAATCACCCGGTATGGATTTACCGGTTGCACTGGCTATTGGCCTTGCCTATTTAGCCAGTGTTAAAGCAACATGGTTGGGTGGCGGTGATGTTTATTATGACTCGGTGACGATGTTTACCTTTTTATTATTAACTGGCCGCTATTTGGAAATGCGTGCACGGCATTTTGGTGGGCGCTTAACCACGGATTTAAACAGCCTGCTACCCAGTACCGTGTTAAAAGTTAATACTGCAGGCAAGGCAGAATCTTTGCCGTTATTTAAAGTGAGCGTTGGTGATACATTATTGATTAAGCCCGGCCAGATCATTCCCGCCGATGGTTCAGTGCTTGAAGGTTCTAGCAGTGTCGATGAATCTCAAATGACTGGTGAGTTTAGCCTGCAAAGCAAAGCGGTCGGTGATGATTTGGTGGCTGGTACCTGCAATGGTAGCGGCGTAATGACCCTGTTAGTGGAAGCGGTTGGTGCGGATTTAAAATTACAGTCTATTAATCAATTATTGCAAACCGCACAATCCACCAAACCTGTTATTGCCCGTATGGCGGATAAACTGGCCAGCTACTTTGTGGTCTCTGTGTTATTGCTGGCCGTTGCCACTTACAGTTATTGGCATTTTATTGCCGCCAGTGACCAGGCTTTCTGGATTATGCTTTCTGTGCTGGTGGTTAGTTGTCCCTGCGCCTTATCACTGGCTACCCCTGCCGTATTAACGGCGGCCACCAATCGTTTGAGGGATTTGGGTTTGCTGGTTACCCAGCCTTATGTCTGGGAAAAAATGACGACTATTACCGATGTGGTTTGCGATAAAACCGGCACTTTAACCAAGGGTGAGCTGGCCATTAGTACGGTATTAATACAGGCTAACTTGAGCCGCCAACAATGTCTGGATATTGCCGCGGCCCTGGAATGTTATTCCGAACATCCAATCGCCAAAGCTTTTGTTGGCCAGCCTAAAGAAATCCTGCCAGTTAATGATATTGAAGTGACACACAGTGCAGGTTTGCAAGGGGTGATTAATGGCGAAACCTATCGCTTGGGTAGCGGTGATTTTGCCGCGTTATTGTATGGCGATGCTGCTGCAAGCTTGCCCTCCGATGCGGAACAAGGCCAGTGGTTGTTATTAAGTTCTACTAAAGGCCCAGTGTGTTGGTTTAGATTGCAGGATAGTTTACGCGAAGATGCCAGCGCTTTAATTGCCGGTTTACAAAGCCAGCAGCTACAGGTCCACTTATTAACTGGCGATGCTTCCGGGGCGGCTCAGCAACTCAGTGACACTTTATCGATTGACCATTGCACAGCTGGTGCCACCCCTGAGCAAAAACTCCATTATATTCAGCAACTGCAAGCTAATGGCGCCAAAGTATTAATGTTAGGCGATGGTATTAATGATGTGCCTGTGCTGGCGGCCGCGGATGTTTCCGTTGCCATGACCAACGCCTCCAACCTGGCCAAAACCCATGCCGATAGTATTTTACTGTCGGGCCGTTTAATGGGGGTTATGCAATTATTTAATGTGGCGGCTAAAACCCGAAAAATTATTCAGCAAAATTTGGCGTGGGCTTTGTCCTATAATGTATTAGCTATACCGCTTGCAGCCATGGCAATGATTCCACCCTATTTGGCCGCTATTGGTATGTCGCTAAGTTCTTTGGTGGTGGTGATTAATGCCCTGCGAGTGCAGCGCAAAGCTTTGCAGCCGGTCAGCGATAATACGCTACCGCCTGTCTTTGAAGGGGTGGCTGCCAATGGATAGTATTTATATTTTAGTACCGATTGCCATAGTGTTTACGATGCTGGCTGTGGCGGCTTTCTTTTGGGCGGTCAATAACAAACAGTATGATGATTTAGAAGCATCGGCACACAGTATTTTATTTGATGATGACGCTGATCAAATCGACCCGCAGGTCAACAGTAGTACAGTGACTGACGAAAAGGTTGCTGATGATTGAGTTAACACTAGGCAGTGCTTTTATTATTGGTTTGTTGGGTAGCAGTCACTGTTTGGGGATGTGTGGTGGCTTAAGTTCAGTGTTAGGTGCCGCACCAAAAGAGGGGGCTAATCGCCACCGTATTTTCAGTTATAACGCCGGGCGTTTACTGACTTACACGGTGATTGGTGCAGTAGCCGGGTTATTGGGTGAGGCGCTATTGGCCGCTATACCTCAGTCAGCGGTAGTATTAAGAACCGGGGCGGGTTTATTGATGATTGCCATGGGCTTATATGTCAGCCAGTGGTGGATGGGGCTGACCCGGCTTGAGCAGATAGGTGCGATACTGTGGCGCGCTATACAGCCGCTGACGGGTAAATTAGTACCGGTTAGCAATCATCGGCAAGCTTTTATGTTAGGCACGCTGTGGGGGTTATTGCCCTGTGGTTTGGTGTATTCCACCTTAAGTTGGGCCCTGGCTTCGGCGCAGTGGCAGCAGTCGGCTTTGCTGATGTTGGCTTTTGGTGCGGGTACTTTACCGGCGATGTTGTCGATGGGTTATGCCGGCGAGAAACTGTTGCAGCGTTTACGCCAACCGCGTTTTCGCAGTGTAGCCGGTTTGTTGATTGCAGTGATGGGGGTAGTGACGTTGGCTACGCCTTTTTATCACAATGGTCATATCGATCATAGTGAGCATACCCATCACCAACATCATGATATGTAGTAGTTTTACTGGTATAAATGCTTGAAAGATAAATAATAGAGAAGGTTGAGGAGAACAACATGATTGCAAATATGCTGGGCCTGTTATTCAGGCCAAAAACACAATGGCAACGTATTGCCGAGAAGGATCAGTTTTCCTTCTTTTCTGCCTTTTTTTATACCGCTATTTTGGCGGCTATTCCTGCCTATGCATGGTTTTACGGCACGACTAAAATCGGCTGGAGCGTGGGTGATGGCGACACCATTAGAATGACTGCTGATAGCGCGGCGGTGATTGTTGGTCTGTTTTATTTCACTATGGTGGCTTCGGTTTGTGTGATCGGTTATATGATTCACTGGATGTCTCATACCTATGGTACGGATTCCAGCACAGTCAAAGGCATTGCTGTTGCCGGTTTTTCTGCCACACCCTTATTTATTGCCGGTGCGATTGGTTTTGTACCTGTCTTCTGGGTAGCCTTATTAATTGGTGTGTCGGCGGTTAGTTATGCGGTGTATTTATTGTATCTCGGTATTCCGGTTGTGATGGGTATTCCACAGGAGCGGGGCTTTTTATTTTCCAGTGCAGTGATTGCTTTTTGCCTGGTGATTTTAATGGCCATTATGGGCGGTACGGTGATTATGTGGGATATGGGTGCGGCACCTAGCTTTACGGATTAATCAAGCATCGTCATTGGTTATTTATTTAATGGTCAAAAAGGGCACGATAGAGATATAAGCAATGGCTGCTATCGCTATGACAATCAGCAGGTGTTGCAGCGGGGCTTGTTTAAAACGTGCGCTGAAGGGCAGTGGTGGCTCCCGATCCTGTAATTGTCTTTGCTGCTGGTACTGCGCCAGTAGTTCTTTACTTCGCTCGAGTTGTTCTTTATCCCTCAGCCATAGTGCTGCCACTGAAATTCCCCAGCGTCCAGCATCGGTTTCATAGTAGCCAATATGGTGCTCGTCTAATAACTCCCTTACTTCTTGAGCTTCTTCATCGCTAACGCCGTTAAGTTTAAAAAGCAGTATTGACATAGTTTGGTTTCAGGGTCTGGTTTCAGGGTCGGAGGTTGTTAGCGCTATGATAAACCCTTTATATCTAAAGAACAGAAAAAGAACGCCACAAATACCGCCATTCCCGGAATGACGGCCCTTTTTTTTGGGGTTGTGGCCTTTGCCAAAATCACCACTTCCCCTAGCGATTCCCCACTAATCAAGGTATCGTAAGCACTTCAAAACCACCCCAAAAAATACAGGTTTTCTGATGCACGAGCAACGCCGATATATGCGTGATAGTAGCCGGACGCAGATAGAAATAAGCCACCCCAGCTTTGGTATGATCGAGCTAAAAGCCAGGGATTTATCCGACGGCGGTGTGTTCGTTATGTTGGGTAGCCACATCGCTCCGCCAGTGGGTACCGTGGTTAAAGCGCGGATCAAACGCCATACCGGAATTATTAATCAAGACCCTATTGATATGCAGGTTGTTCACCACCAGTCTGGCGGTATGGGCTTGATGTTTGTTTAAGATGCGTAGTACTGACGATAAAAAATGTAAGTTAAAACATGCTTGATGATAATAATAACCAATCCGAACAGGGTTTGAATCACCTCGATAAGCTGCTAAAACAGCATTGGAACCTTGGTCAGAATATTTTGCTTTGCTGGTGTTTGGACTCGCAGGGGATTCTGGTACTGCCCGCACCGCATTATTTTCTGGGACGCTTTTCCGCAAGCCTTGGTGATTGTGCTCCCGTTGATCGATTAGATGCACTTAATGGCAGCTTTATTCGCGAGCTTATTTCCGGCACTCGTTTATTATCCGCTGAAGATTTTGATGGCGCGGTTAGCCGTTTAAGACTTGAACCAGTTAGGGTGAAACTGCCTTCGCCGCTATCGGCAACACCTGAAAATATCGCAGCGGTGGATGGCTTGATCCAGCGCTATAGCATTAACTATGTAAAAAGCCGCGCGGTACTACTGTTTGATATCGTCGATTTTTCTTTGGTCTCTTCTTTCGAGCAAACCAGCCAGCTTAATAGCTTGTCCTATTCATTAAACTCCGCCCATAGTAAATTGCTTGAGCAAAATATTGATATTAACTTTTCCCGTACTACCACCGGTGATGGTTACTATGTTTGGCACCAGCACGATACTCCTCGTGCCAATCTGGAATTATTCGAGTTTATGATTTTGGTGGTTGCGGACAATGCGCTGGCGCAATTGGCGGCAGCCGGTGCCAGCAGTGGGCAGGTGGTGCCAAAAATTCGCACTGGTTTTCATATTGGTAGCCATTTTGAGTTCTTTCAGGTGGAAGGGCTAAATCCGGGAATGAATTGTTTTATTGTGGGTGATGTCACGATTGAGTTGGCCAGAATGCTCGATTTAGCGGGCTCCGGCCAGATATTTATCGGTGATTTTGATACCGTGGTGCCCACCTCCAGCCGCGAAGAAGCTTATTTGATAGCGGCTGATAGCCAGCGCTTTGTTGAGCGAGCCGTTAAGCAAATGGCGGGATTAAAAGGGGTAAGCCTGTCGGATGAAACCATTGAGAGTATTCACTGCTTTTTATCCGGTGAATCCGGGGCTTGCGGTGGCCAGACGGTGCGGCGTTTTCGGATTACAGATAAACATGGCCGCACGCGCAACGTCTATAATCTAAGAATCAATATTCGCACCGCTAACAGGCCCGTTATGCTCGGATTACACGACAGTGAATTACCTGGTAAACATGCCCGTCGCAAGGCGGATGGAAGCAGACAGCAAAGAAAGAAAGCCTTCCAGGGTTTGCGTTCTAAACCGAGTGCTTCTATTGCTGTATTTGAAGACTAACCATGGCCAATCAATAAATAGCTAAATCAGGAACCTAACGGTATGCCTCAATCTCGTCTAACGATGGATGTTAGCGGTTCAATTGATGTAACTGACCCCGCGATGGTCAGTAATGCTGTGTTGGCTATATTCCAACGCCGTTATCCCGGTTTTGACTTCAGTTTAATTGAACGCCTATATAAAGATTTTGCTGCCTTGTATCGCGGTGAGCTTGAAGGCTTTTTTGCCTGTGATACCGGTTACCACGATATCCAACATGTATTGGACGTAAGCCTGGCCATGGCCAGGCTTATTGATGGCTATGATGCCAGTCAGCCCGAAGTTGATCAGTTGGGGCCAGAGCTTGCTCTTATCGGTTTGATTGTCGTTTTATTTCATGACTCAGGTTATATCCGCCGCAAAGGCGAAACAGGTATTCAGCACGGCGCAGAATATACCAAGGTTCATGTTAGCCGCAGTGCGCAGTTTATGGCGGAGTATTTGCCCAGCGTCAATCGCGGGGATATTGTGGAGCTAACCGGCAAGCTGGTGCACTTTACCGGCTATGAGTTTAGCCCGGATCAAATTGAATTGGACAATGACAAGCAGCGCGTTGTTGGTAGCATGGCCGGCACCGCTGATGTGATTGCGCAGATGGCAGACCCTGCCTATTTGGAAAAATGCCGCGACCATTTATATCCGGAATTCCAGCTAGGCGGTATGACCCGTCAGCAATTAGACGATGGTACTGAACAGGTGGTTTATGCTTCCGCTGAAGACCTGTTGTTAAAAACCCCAAGCTTTATTAAAAGTACCATTACCCAAAGGTTGGATGGCCATTTTAAGGGTTTGTATCATTATGTAGCCCCGCACTTTGGTGGCCGCAATTTATATATGGAAGCGCTGGAAAATAACTGCCGCCATTTGGAAACATTAATTGCTGAAAATGATTTGTCGCTATTAAGCGGCGCTTCATTAAGGCCTTAGTCAGCCCGTGTCTATTGGAGAGTTAGCGGTTCAGGGCGGTGCGGAATATTCCCGACAGCTTGCTGACCAACTGCAATTGCCTCTGGTCGATAAGACTACCGCTGAACATTTCCCCTATGTATTACGTTATACCGAAAAAGGTTTGGCGATTGCCCAAACCGGGCGAAAGGCTGCCGGTCCGGTGGTTGTTGACTTTGCCGGTGGCGGGTCGGCCCATCGTCGCCAGCAAGGTGGCGGTGAATTAATTGTAAAAGCGGTAGCCGGTGATAAAAAGAATCGCCCAAGCGTATTGGACGCAACGGCAGGTTTGGGCCGAGATAGTTTTGTGCTGGCCAGTTGGGGTTATCCCGTGACGCTTTGTGAACGTTCACCCATTGTAGCTGCGGTATTAAATGATGGGCTGGAGCGTGCTCGTTATTCCGATGACAGCGAGTTGTTGGCCATTATGGCGCGGATGAAACTGGAAACAATGGACGCCATCACTTATATGCAAACACTGACTGAAGCAACAGCGCCGGATGCTATTGTGATTGACCCTATGTTTCCCGCCTCGAAAAAATCCGCGCTGGTAAAAAAAGAGATGCAGGCCTTTCATCATGTGGTGGGTGCCGACCCGGATAGCGCCAGCTTGCTGGACCAGGCGCTGGTAACAGCAAGGCACCGTGTTATAGTAAAACGCCCTAAAAAAGCAGAGTACCTTGCGGGCATAAAGCCTAATTTTTCTGTTGAAGGAAAAGCCATACGCTTCGATATCTATAGCTTAAGGGCTTATGGCAAATAGCTTGAAGACAAAACTTACTGGGTTCCCACCGTAGCTTGCCCTCGAGGTTTTAGTCGGGGGCGGGAATGACGGGGTGGGGGGGGTAGATGCCCGGCAGTACCTGCTGAATAAGAATATCAGAGAGATGAAATAATGGCTCAAATACTCTGTTTATTGCTCTTGATATGCCCGCTCACCCTGGCTGCTGAGGAGCGGTTGTGGGTGGCGAATTTCGCGGTTGATGGCCAGGGTATTAAAGCCTTTAAACAAAAAGGCTTTGTCGGCAGAACGGAGTATCAAGTCGTGACTCTGGATAACCGGCCGGTGCTCAGGGCAAAGAGTGCCAGAAATGCATCGGCCCTGTATCGAGAGATGGATATCAACCTGTTGCTAACGCCTTTTTTAAGCTGGCAGTGGCGGGTTGAGAACACCTTGTCGATCCCTGATCAGCGCATCAAAGATGGAGATGACTTTCCTGCCCGGGTTTATGTGGTGGTCAAACAAGGCTTTTTCCCCTGGCAGACCAAGGCGCTGAATTATGTTTGGTCAAACAATAAAGAGAGTGAACCGTTTTGGGCCAATCCTTTTACTACCAAGGCGGCAATGATTCCGGTGAGGGCGGGGAGAGATGGCTTGGGTCAGTGGCATACTGAGCGAGTTAATGTGGCGGATGATTTTTACCGGGTTTTCGGTGAACGAATCGAGGCGGCTCACGGGGTGGCCATTATGTCCGATACAGATAATAGCGGTGGCAGCGCCACCGCCTATTTTGGTGATATTTTTTTTAGCCAGTAGGTCGTTGTAGTATCAGGCTGCTACCGCCAACGAGTCACATCAAATCAAGCTAAAAACCATGGTATTTCACAAAGCTATCATTTTCAGCGCGTGTTGAACGCACGTGGTTGGCGGCGAAACTTTCATCGGGGTAACCCATTGCAATACAGATCATAATATTCTGGTCATCGGGAATTTTGGCATGTTCGCGGACAACATCAGACTGCATAATACCTTGACCATTAATGACGCAACCTATGCCTCGCTCCCAAGCGGCAAGAACAATACCGTAAGCCAGTGACCCCAGGCCAAACTGAGTAATCGCTGCCGGCTCGAGATACTTATCATAGGTGAGAACCAGTGAGACTGGGGCATCAAATTGGCGAAAACCCCTTAGCATCCAATCCATGCGCTTTTCTTTGTCGTCGCGCTCAATACCCATTGCCTCGAATAGCTGAATAGCGACATCAACTTGATTTTTCCGATGCCCTCCCTCGTAGTCTTCCTTGTAGGGAAAATCCCGGACATGGGGCTTTCCTGCCAGGGTGTTGTTGGTATTGCCTTCACGAATTTTGTCCAACACTTCACCAGCTACGGCATGGATATGCCAGGTTTGGGTGTTGTAGGAAGTTGGCGCCCACTTAGCGGTATTGATAATCTCATCAACGAGCTCTTTTGGGACAGGTTTATCCTGGAAGCCGCGAGTACTTTTTCGCGACTGGGAAAATTGGGTGAAATTCATGAATCATCCTTAAAATAGCGGTTTTTGATTGTGGTAGTGTTTTTATCATAACTTATAAGTTATCTGGTTTATTAGAGTTAATTCGTTACCATCTTCAATTTTCCCAGATTACCGTTTCGTATTCCCCATCAGGAATTTTGTCTATCGTATAATCGATTACATTTGCACCTTCCACTAACGGGGGCCATAGAGATTCGATCATTTGATCATCGATTGAATAGAGCACCTTGCGAAGCTGGTTTAGTTTCTCAGGATTTAATACAGAAAGATCTCGCTGTTCGGTTGGATCCTCATTCAGATTAAAAAGCCAGGTTTTACCGCTTTGTTCAAGTAGTTGCAGTTTCCAGCCATCTTGTAGCACGCTTTTATAACCCCCACTCCTCCAGAAGAGCGGCCTGTCTAATGACGGCTGTTGCGGGTCAAGCGCCACTTTAAGAATGTCCTTACCGTCGATGATGCGATCATCAGGTAGCGCAATGCCGGCTGCGGCAAGCACTGTTGAAAAAATATCAATATGTGCCACCGGCGAGTCATATTGGCTGCCAGCTGCTATCTTTTTTGGCCACTTGATAAAATACGGTGTATGAATCCCGCCCTCAAAAAAGGTCATTTTCCAACCCCGGTAAGGTTTATTTAGATCGGGAAGACCGACGTAGCCAGCTCCGCCATTGTCGGATGTAAAAATAACCACCGTATTGTCCGAGAGGCCATTCTCCTCAAGCGAGGCTAACACCTGACCAATGCCGCGGTCGAGGCCGCGTATCATCCCGGCATAAGTCCGCTCAGTATGGTCTTCAATATGGTTTAAGGCGTCATAGTCGTGCTTTTCAGACTGCAGTGGTGTATGCGGCGCGTTGTAAGCCAGATACATAAAAAATGGTCTATCACGATTTGCTGCAATCGCCCTGGTCGCCTCGCGACTAATGTAATCTGTTAGGTGTGAGTCAGGTTTAAATCGATCACTTTTATTAAATCTCACAGCGTAACTAAGATTTGGCCAAAGAAACTTGTCAATCGGATCAAAGTCCTGCTTTGAGTTAACGACATTTGGATCATCCTGCTCCATAAACAATGCTGCACCCGCGTGGAAACCCAGAAACTCATCAAACCCCTGATCATTCGGTGTCATACCTTCATCAGAGCCAAGATGCCATTTCCCTAGCGCTATAGAGTGATAATTTTTTTCTTTGAGTGCTTCAGCTAAGGTCAGCTCACTGCCTGGCAAGCCCAGAGAGTTGTAGGATGGATAGTTCTCCAGATTTTCTTCTATAAAGGCGTCACCGGCCGTCAGCTTCATAAACGGTGCCGAGGCAGGTGTAAATTCAAATCCGGCTCGGGTGGGATAACGGCCGGTGAGTAATGCTGCACGAGAGGGAGCACAGGTTGCGTTGCCGCTGTAACCGTTGGTGAATTGAATCCCCTGCTTCGCAATCGAATCAATCTGTGGTGTCGGTACGCTGCCATCGCCTATACCACCGCCATAGTAGGTAATATCATTGAAGCCAAGATCATCAACAACAATCAGTACGATATTGGGAAGCTTATCAACGTCGTCACCTTCTGACGGTGACTTGCCGGGTGCTTGCTCCCAGGACACTGGCTGGTTTTCTCCAATAGGGCTAATAAATTCAGAGACAATCCCCGGCAGGTAATACCAATACTGTGAAAACAGATAACCGCCAACTACGCTTAGGCTAAACAGGCCAATGATTACTTTCTTCATTATTTTTATTCAATAGCTTCCAGGTAGGGTAAAAAGTATGGGGAAGTTTACTGGAAGAGGGGGGTTACCAGTTGTTATATGTGGCAATTTAATTGTAATATCTGGCAATTTTCTCTGTGACCCTTTCCTATAACTAAAACCTTATATTCTTTTTTCTTATTTACTTGGCAGTTTCTAAAACTCTTCTATACTAAGGTAGACCAACTTTTTAGAAGTGCACTAAGTGATCGGGTTGATTAAGTTGATTAGTGGTGCGCTACATACATTTCTTTTGGTGATTGCGTCCTCTGTGCAGAGCAGAGTTTCACGTTGTAGCCGGTCAAAATATTCGTTGTAGTAGAAGCTGTAGCAGGCGTTGTAGTCGTAAGTATTAAGTCGACAGCCATGTGCCAGACGTATGGCCTTGTCGCAGAATCTCGAGGGAGAGCACGTAAGATTTATCTACGTGCATTTTTGGGGCGGGCCTTGTGCCCGCCCTTTTTTATTGCCTGTCATAAACCTTCCTGGTCATCATCTTGTTGCGCTTTAGGCGCACTTATGGTCTTATTGCGCGGCTCTGAAAAGGGCTCAATATGCAATGTGTTTCAATTTAATGTAGAAAGGAAAAATCATGAAAGTAGTTAAAAAAACCTCCGAGTACACTATTTCACAACGTCGCGATGGCCGTTATGCAGTAGTGGGTAGTGATAAAAAGCCTGTTAATGGCGACGACAAAGTAAAAATCCTGTTAGCTGAAGAGCTAATCAAAGTGACTGCACCAGCCCCTGCACCAGAGCCAGAAGTTGAAGAAGCCCCCGCTGAAGAAACGGCTGCCGAAGAGGGTGATGCTGCTGAGTAATTAGCGGTTATTGTTGATATTAAAGGCGCTCCTGGTGGGCGCCTTTTTTATGCTCTAAGTCATTTCGGCCTTCATTCTGATTGAGGCCTCATACTCTTGTTCAATCTTATCTTGCAGCTCAGCCTGGGCGATGCCTTTTTTGCGGAAGGCCTTTTGTAATCGCTGATCACGGCGTGACTTGCGGTGGCGGGCCACCAAACTCTTGAACAGACGCTGGTGGCAGTCACCACTAATCAGTTCCGTGACTAAATCCATCTCGATACCGGTGCGATAGGCAATGCGCTGTGGGTGGATTTTATAGGCATGAAATTCCGCAACTACATCTATTTGCTGTCTCAGGCTTTTTTCACTGACCTTGGCATAGCTACCTTTGTTGTTTTCTGCTGAGCACATTCAGCTTGCCTTATTCCTTAATTGATTAAGCAGGGTTATTAAGCATTACGTTAAATATTGCCTGATAAAAGTTTATATCCCAAATGACAGGATTTGTCACTGATAAGCGATAGTGTTGGTTGTTGCTTACTTGATTTTCAACTACGCTAAAAGCAGGTAGATCATTTTATGTACAAAGTTTGGTTTACCGTAAAACCTGGAGAAGAAAATATAATAATCGAGCGATAGCTCAGGAGGGGGAAATGTTTAAGAAAAGTGTGGCTTTGTCTATTGCGGCTTTGGCGTCCTTGTCGATGTCTGTAAGTGCCCAGTCGAATTTTACTGAATTGGTTGTTTTTGGTGACAGTTTGATGGATACCGGAAACTTCGGTAATGGATCTCGTTTTACTAACCAAACCAGCCCGGGGGTGTTTGCTCCTATAGCACCTGATTTTTTGGCGGCGGGACTGGGTTTGACGTTAACCCCAGCGATTGAAGGTGGCACCAATTATGGTGTGGGAGGCTTTCGAACGGCTAATATTTTGCAGTCAGTTGCGGGTACCGGTATTGCTACACCCGCTGGTACAGCCAATGCTTACTTAACTAATGTTGGCGGGGTAGTACCAAGTGGCACGTTAATTTTGATCGATGGTGGTGGTAATGACCTTCAGGACCTTTTGCTAACTGGCCCTGATGCCGGGTTGGATATCCCGGGGTCGGTAAGTGCCAGGGCTGATAATTTTATTGCGGCCATTGGTGCCTTGGGTAACGCTGGTGCCCAGTATGTGATGGTAGCTAATGTGCCTGACCTAGGGAAAACCCCAGGGCTACAGGCTGCGGAATTGGGTGGTAGCGCTGGGGCGATTGCCGGTGGTACAGACTTGACTGCAGGCTACAATGGCGCAGTGGCTATTAAGTCGGCTCTTGGCTTATCAGGCGTTAATATTATCCCTGTCGATATCGAAGGCTTTGTTGATTATATCTTTGCCAATCCCGATGCTTACGGCTTTGCTAACGGCTTGTTGCCAGGTGGTGTGCCACCGTTGGATCAATTATCGATGTGTTATGACGATGTAGGGGCTGATTGTGTTGAGCACCCGGTCTATGGCATTGATGGCTCAGCCCCCGACCCAAGGGCCCTGATATTTAACGATGCTTTACATCCTACAGAACATGCCAGTGAAATCTTTGGTGATTACCTCAATGATATTATTCAGGCCCCGCAAACTATTGGCCTATTACCTGAACTGGCATTAACTGCTGCACGAACACAAACAACCGTGACTTCTGATGAGTTGCGCCGTTCTCGCTGGTCTAAGCCTGAGGGCCGTTTATTTGTAGCAGGGGATATGGCTTCGGATGACTATGAAAACGGTATACAACCCGAAGCTGAGAATACAGCCATTACTGTGGGTAGAACCTTTGTTGCTAGCGAAACGCTGATTTATGGTGCTGCGTTAACCTTTGGTCAACAAGAATTGGATGTATCAGGTGCTGACCTTGAGTCTGACTCATGGGGTTTAAGTGCCTTGGTAGGTTACCGCAAAGGAAATCTGTTTATTGATACCACCGCTGCGCTATCGGTCTTAAGCTATGATGGCCTTAAAAGGAATATCCAATTAGGTAGCAACACTATTACCGCAGAAGGTGATACTGATGGCCATGCCTGGACCATTGATAGTCTGGTGGGCTACGACATATTGTCGTCGGATACTTGGCATTTAGCTCCGGCTTTGGGTGTGCAGTACATCAATACCACAGTGGATAGCTATAGCGAATCGGGTGGTGAAATTTCTAATTACTCCTGGGGTGAGCAACGTCGTAAAAGTATGGTCTGGCGTTATGGTGCGGTGGCTGCTGGCCAGTTAACCGATAATATCCGCGTGTTTGGTGAAATATTCGGTGCCCAAGAGCAGGAAAATGAAGATCAAACCATTTCTATCACCAATACCAACCTTAACTTTGGCGCCTATTCGCTGCCTGGCTTCCAAGCCCAGGATGATTCCTACATCACGGCTGCGGTAGGTGGTTCAATCACTGTATTTGATGAGGCCAGCCTTAACCTTAGTGTGAATTATAGTGATCGAGGTGATGGTTATGAGCAGCTGATTTTTAGCTATTCTATGCCTATGTAATTTGCTATTCAGGTCGTTTAATGGCTCTGCTTACTAGCAGGGCCTTTTTTTTACCGTGCGATTAATTGATCTGGTCGCTATGGAAAATGGGCTCAACTGCTATGCTTAAAAAAGGTGACTGAGGAGGACGCTATGGACCAACAGCAATTACGCGAGTATTTAGACCAGCTGAATCAAGCGATAGACGGCATGCAGGCACCGGATGCTGACAAGCAGCAGTTAAATAACCTGATCGTTGATATCGAGCAGCAATTAACAGCACCATTGATGAATGAGCCCCACAGCCTGGTGGAGCAGGTTGATGAGATGGTGTCCGGCTTTGAGCGTGACCACCCAACAGTGGCGGGCATCTTAAATAATATTATGGTGACTCTGACCAGCATGGGGGTGTAGCTTATTACGCCTATTGAAGGCTTAGATAAAAACAGTCTAAGTCTCTTAAGTAACCATAATTTAGCTATCAGTATGAATAATTAATAATTTCAGTGACTTGGAAAAACAGTGATTACACTTATCTAATATGTCATCAATTTGTCGCTTCAAAAGTGTTAACTGTATATCTGTTAAGGATTCCTCTCTCTAATATACTTACTCCCAGAAAATACTATAAGGGCTTTTACGGCAATGATTTAGCGGAAAGCGCTAATGAGGAATAGCTAATGAGTACTGAGCAGGCCAACAACGATTTGATCTGGGATATGGACGAGTTCCAGCACCGCCAGATGGCAACAGAATTTGTAAAGCGTTTCGAGAATAAGCTCTGTGTTTATTCCGGTTCCGTTGAGCAACTCTACAGTAACTACAATATCTTTTTCCCTGAAGACGAGGGTAGAAAGATGGTTATTTTACCTGACCCTTATGCCTATCACGATACCTTCCAGAGTGTGCCTGAAGATGCGATTCAAATGACCGGTTTAACGATTGTGCCCGGTGAGTTGATTGGCAGGCAGGGTTTACACTTAACCATCCCCTTTAAGAGCGACGGTAAGAAGAAATATCGTGCTGTGCCCCTGCAGGCGGGCTTGAGAGCTATCAACAAACGTCGTCCAGCGGATAAGCCCTTCTTGCCGATTTTGATGAAGGGTGACCTGCGGGAAATTGAAAGCAAAGTACCGGCTTTGCATTTACACAGTATCCGTTTAGATAAGTTAGGTAGCCGCTCAGCTCTGGAGCGTAGTGGTATTCAGCAGGTGATTTCACAGAAGTTACCGGCTATTCAGTAGGGCTTTACTACAGCTTGAAGTTAAAGGGCATGCTAACTTCAATCGTTTCACCTTTGAGATTTTTGGGCACTTCCGGATAAGGTGCGGTTTTCTTTACAGCCTTGCGGGCGGCATTATTCAGCAGTTTATGTTTGGATTTGGTCGCCTCAGTCACGTCTATCAGCTTGCCGTCCCTGTTTACCGTTATTTTCACCACCACAAGACCTTCTTGCTTAAAGTCCATGGCGCGCTTGGGGTATTGGGTATTAAGATAAGTCAGCTTTAGCAGATTAGAGCGATATACCTTCATCAACCTGGCCTGTGTGGCTTGTTCTTCTGATACCGCGGGTTTGGTAGAGGCTGGTTTGGCTGTGACCTCTTCTTTGCTGGGGGCCGATGGAGGTGCTTTAGGTTTGGCAGCAGCGGTACTGGTTAATTCGGGTTTGCTGAATTCTATGGTGGGTGCAGGGGCAGCAACAGCAGGCTGGACAATGGCCTCAGGCTTGGCGATATCGACCGCGGGGGCGGTCTGCTTTGACCGTTTGGCAGTGACAGTAGTATCTGAGCTTGGTGGCGCCATAGCAACGGTGGTGGCAGCTGCAGCTGTTGCTTTGGTTTTACTCTTGCTGGGTTTAATCCAGCTGGCGACTTTTTTCTCCCGGGATTTGTCCGTGCTATGGTTTTCATAGCGCGTCAGTAGGTCAGTACCTTCCCGGTCAGTAGGCAGGGTCAGGATATGGTTTTTAAAGTCTGATGAAGGGGGTCTTTGGCCAATCCAGGTATTTAACAAAATATCAAAGAAGGCATTGTTGCGCTCAGTAAAGACTTTGGTGCCATCCAGATAAACCGTGGTACCGCGCTCCGGGTCCAGGTCGATAGTAATCACATCACCAGCAATCAAGTTATCTTTTGGCATATCGATAAAGGCCAAAATTTGATCGGAAAATTCCTCAAGAGATTCCTGGTCATTATTAATCAGGATTAACTGGTTCCACTGTTGGGCAAAACGGCGCGGCGACCACTTATCAATGGTAATGCGCATTTGCATGCGTTTTCTACCGGAGAAATTAAAGGTTGATTGCGCGTCCTGGCTCATGCTTTCCAGATACAGGCCACCGATATAATACTCTTTACGCAGCTGTACATAAGCCGCCAGACCGTTGAGCGGGAGCTCTTCAAAAGCAACGTCTTGTGCCTGTGCTGATAAGGGTGCTGATAAGGGTATCAAGACGCATACCAGGGATAAAAAAGCAGCTTTATAAAAGGGTCTTAAAAAAGCAGTTGCTAGCTGTGCAAAAATTTTTGTCATATATTTGATGCGTTTTTAGGTGGTGTTATTCATCCTGTTTGCGGCTGCAATTTGTTGATGAGACAGCAGTTTTATTCCATTGAAATATCATTTCAATGTAGTTCAGGATTGTTGAAAGTAAAGCTAATCGTTAGGTCTGCTATCGGCCATATTTGTATTATTCTTAATCACTTGGCGAAATAATATCGGGCCTGATTAACACTTCTGCTAATCCATATCGCTTTTCTCAGGAAAAAAGCTATACCTTATTTTTAGGTATAGTTTTAGATACAGTTTTAGGCATCGCTTTTTAAAGCGTCTGATTACGCAGTACAGGCAAAATTAGCTAATGAAAATCAAGGAATTATCTGCATACCAGAACAATGAGATCAGTGCTTTATTGGGCAATATCCCCTTTTTCAAAGAGTTGCAGGCCCGAGGGCAGGAGCAGCTTGCTGTTTTACTAAGATACTCCTGTTTAGTGGAGCTTGAGGCAGGCGAGACAATTATGCGCCGAGGCGATCGTGGCTCCTGGCTGTATTTTTTGATCAAAGGCCGTCTCTCGGTCTATCTGGATGAAGCAGAACAGACAGGGCCGTTGAATAGTATTACCCCGGGTGAGTTATTTGGTGACCTTGCTTTACTCTGTAATCATGAGCGCAAAGCCACAGTGGCAGCGGAACAGGGCAGCGGTAGCAACAATAGGAAGAACAAGAAAAACAAAAAGTGCCTGTTATTTGCCACTGACTTTAAGCCTTTTGGTGACCTTACCAACTACGGCGTGATTGACCTCCAAACCAAGATCGTGTTTTACCGTACTATGGTGCATAGCATTCGCTGGCGGTTGGAAATGAATCGTATGGATTACCCTAAGCATCCGCTGGTAGCCGAACTGATGCAAGTACCCACTTACACCGGTGAAAAAGGCGTGGAAGCAGAGTTGCAATCCTTGTTTAGCCAGGCACAGTATTTAGCTTCTGTACTGAATAGTTGGAATAGCGAGGGGGTGGCCATGCAGGATGTTATTGTCGTCAGCCCGGCTCATAGTTAAGTTGTTAAAAATCACCATTCTGGCTAGGTAAATTCCAGCACCGGTCTATACTGTAATTCTGGGGAAGAAGGATGCGAACTGTTATTAACTGACATTGGGCAACCGGTATTAAATCAAATGGATAGAGGATCTTCATGAGCATACCGCTATTGATATGTGATGACTCTAATATGGCTCGCAAGCAGGTGGTACGTTCACTGCCTCCTGCGTGGGATGTGGATATTACCTTTGCCACTAATGGTGTAGAGGGCGTTGAAGCTATTCGCGAGGGTAGAGGTGAGATGGTCTTCCTGGACCTGACTATGCCGGAAATGGATGGTTATGGTGTGTTGGAAACCATTAAGGCTGAAGGTCTTAAATGTATGGTGATTGTTATTTCGGCAGATATACAGCCAGAGGCCCGGGACAGGGTGACCAGGTTGGGGGCTTTGGAATTTATTCGTAAGCCAATCAATAGTGAAAAGCTTCTGGCGGTGCTGCAACAGTTTGGTTTATTTTAATGTCAGCTGCCTCGAGCGATAGCCTTCAATACTCGGAAGATCAACGAGATTGTTTGCAGGAAATTTGTAATGTTGCTGTAGGTCAGGTTGGCGATACCCTGGCGCGCAAGTTAGGGGTATTTGTTACCTTGCCTATTCCGGCCATTAATATCATCAAGGCCGAGCAACTGTCGCAATCCCTAAAGAGTTTTAGTTCGTCCGCAGGCATATATGCTGCCAGTCAATTATTTACATCCCGGCAAGATGGCAGTGAGTTATCGGGTTTGGCCCTGGTGATGTTATCTGAAGACAGCCTGAGTGATTTAAAAGAGCTAATGCCTGAACTGGCCAATACCGATGCTCTTATTACTGAAACCTGTTGTAATATGGCGCAAACCTGTTTGGATGCTTTATCAGAGCATTGGGGTTTGGGCTTTCAATCTGAAGCGCCTAAATTAGTCAGGCATGAATCACTCAAGGTGGTCTGCGAGTCTGTCGTTTCCAGCTGGAAAAATATTCTGGTGGTAGAGATTAATTACCACCTTGAAGGCCGTGCATTTAATGGCGATTTATTATTGCTGTTCCCCGATCAGGCTATTGAGGCAATGGCCCAGCGCCTTGATGAGTTATTAGCCTGATCCCCACCCAATACCTTGGCTCACATCTCTAAGGGTTAGAGGTTAAAAGGTTTAGCCTTGAAAGAAGCCAGGGTCTAACTGAAACTACAGAGTGAAACTACAGAGAAAGCGTGAAGGTAGCTGAGGAGTCGGGGGTAGGGTTGCGAAATAGTCAGGGCTAGCGCCGATTGAGTGTTTTGAGACAGCGAAGCGTTTTAAGGCTCAAAGCCGATTGAGGGCAGCCCGGAGGGCCGCAAGACCATTTCGCAACCCTACCCCCGGCTCCTCAGCGGGACCGTTCAACCACCCTCTACCCCACATGATAAATCACACATCACACAACTATTAAAGACCCAGCATCTGCGCAGAAATGACGTTGGTTCATAGTAGAGGGAGTTAAGTGCTGGAGGAAAGCTTGTCTTTGTGGAAGCGCCAGGTGCGGATGATTTCCAGTACATCGACATTGCGTCGCATGGCTTGGGGGAAAGGGTCATAGGGGGCGGCTAAGTGCACGATTTTCAGGGCTGCCTGGTCAAGAATTTTGTGGCCAGAGGATTGGAGGATTTTTACCTGATAGACATCGCCATTGGGCAGTATTGAAACCACCATCC
>NZ_JAQWFR010000023.1 GCF_029238675.1 Oceanicoccus sp.
CGCAGCGCGGTAGCAACCGATTGGCTGGAATAGGGGGCGCCGAGTATCATAAGAGAAAAACGCATTTAGCTTTGATCCTAAAAACAAAAGCCCCGATAAAATCGAGGCTTTGCTTCAATCAGTTGGGCTGTTTAGTCGTCACTCATCACACCTAAGATATGTAACAAACTGGTAAACAGGTTGTAGATATTCAGGTAGAGGGAAACCGTTGCCATCAGGTAGTTAGTCTCACCACCGTTAATAATGCGGCTGGTATCAAACAGGATAAAACCAGACATCAGCAACACAATGCCCGCACTTAAAGCCAGTGAGGCAGCAGGCATATGGAAGCCAAACATGGAGCCAACCATCAGGGCCAGTGCCACCATAACCAGAACGACTAAGCCGGTCATCAGGAAGCCACCCATAAAGCTAAAGTCTTTACGAGTCGTTAATACATAGCCCGAAAGAGAGAAGAAAACCAGAGCTGTGCCACCCAGGGCCTGCATCACAATTTCGCCGCCATTAGACATAGCGAGGTAGCGGTTCAGGGTTGGCCCCAAGGCTGCGCCCATCAATGCGGTAAAGGCAAATACAACATAGATACCGGATGAAGAGTTGGCGGCTTTAGGAAGAACGAACCAGATTAATACGATGGCGGCGATCATCATTATCATGCCAGCGCCGTAACCTACGTTCATCCACATGGATAGACCTGCGGTGATAGCACTGACCATCATTGTCATGGCCAACATCATATAGGTATTGCGAAGTACCTTATTGGTAGACAGTGCCGAATCAGCAGAACCTGACTGGGATGAAAAAACTGGATTGTCACGCATGTTATATCTCCATAGTGTGAACAGGGTTTTTAAATAGCTTTAACTGCTGCCCATCATAGCTGGATGCTCTTTAAAATCAAGACTTTGTGGGTATCTTAAGCTGGCGAAAGGGGTTCCATCGTAGTATCTGGTTGATGCGGACTGTTGGTGGCTTGGTTCGGTTCGTGATTTAAGACCAGAAAGGGTGCTGAAAGGGAAGGAAAATGGCGGTGGGGGAGCAAGTCACCCCCTGCTTTAGGCACCATTTTCCCTGCGTGTTAACGTGTTTACTGGTGTTACAGCCCGAATGGTTGGTTGTCAACGAATCAAAAATGTCTACGGTTTTGACTACTCTAAGCCACTTCAAAGCCTCCATAGCCATCAAACCCTCCATAACCCCTGGGCAGGTGGTCTAGGGGGGCTATGCCGTTTAGATATCTGGTGTTTGGGCTATAAAATTTATAAGTAGATTGGCCTGCCGTAAGATCAACCTCCCAAACACCTCCATTTTTCATAGGCCTTTGTTATTAAATGGCTTCGATAAGAAAATAGATTAAGACAGCGGCTAAGCACCCAATCAGCAATGCTTGCGCTTCACCCCTGCCAGTCCTAACAACGCCGTGCCAAACAACCATGCTGCTGCTGGAACAGGGACTGAACTGACATCGCCCGCGCGGACTGCCCAGCTATAGTGACTATACCACTTACCGTTGGTGTGCTGGTGGCCGTTATTGGTATTAAAGGCCAAGGCGTGACCAATATCAGGTGCGTACTCCTCACCTAACCAGTAAGCATCAGACTGCACGTTCACGAAACTCTGAGTGCCACCGCCGAGTGTTGCATCGGTAAAGCTGACATTGCCCAATATTGAAGTAGCTGCCGTATTACCCAAGTTGTTGTAAAACATATGACCCAGTTCGCCCGTGGTGACGTCGTAACCATATGTTGGTGAATTGCCAGCTGAAGCCAGGCGCCAATCATCATAACCACCATAACTTAACTGATCAGCCCAGGTTTTAGCCGCACCCCAACCCATTCGGCCATCGGCTTGTATATTGGTAGAACCTGAATGTGGACTACCTACGGCATTCGCCGCAGCATAACCAGAGGTGTATGCATAATTAGCATCCTGTAACCAGGTAATATTCAATACATCATCATAGATAAGACCATTGCCACGGTCATACAAGGCAGCATTGGCAGAAAGGGTGATTAATGACAGGCCCACTAGGGCTAAGGTATGTTTAAACATGAGGAAGGTTCCTTTTTTATTTTATAATTTTTTGTATTTTAAAATTTGCTATATAACTAAAGCTTGAGTTATCGATAACAGATAGCTTTGGCGATATATCACATTACTTTATTATAGGTTTTGATTTTTGCGCTTCACTCCAACTAGCCCTAACAACGCCGTGCCAAACAGCCACGCCGCCGCAGGAACAGGTACCGAACTGACATCGCCCGCGCGGACTGCCCAACTATAGCGACTACCATCCTTAAGGTCGACCTCCTGGGAGCCACGATAGGTATAGAAGGCCCGGGCGTGAAGATTAGTAGGCGCATACCCCACGCCGTCCCAATAATATCTACTATTCTGTAAGTTCACAATGCTTACGCTGGCGCCACTGTTACCATCAGTAAAGCTGCTGTTTGTAACACCATAACCTGATTGGAAGTTGCCATTGGTATCGTAACGACCCAGATTACCGAGGTTGTTATAAAACATATGACCCAGCTCACCAGTGGTGTTGTTAAAACCCATATCACAGCTACCATCATAGGCATAACAGGGGCTAGTGGGATTCATCAAATTCGCTGAAGCTAAGCGCCAATCATCTCCATCCCTCCTTCAGGGGTAGATTAACGAGAAAACTCACCTAAGTCATGGTGTTAAATTCGGGAGAAAAATCGCCATCATTAATTAAAAGATGAGAGCCAGGCACCTCTGTTGTTTTCAATCTTAGGTTTAACCAATAGTCATCAAGCTTATGTGAAAGCATTTTAGCGGCTTTAGTAGCGCTGGATGCAGACTTGGTTCTTAGTGATTGAACAATACGAGGCTTCGAATAAAAACATTTCAGATCAACAGGAACTGATCGGGAGAAGTAAAAGATATTATTTTTAATGAAGGTATATTTTGGATGCTTAAATGTCTTCAATTTTGTCAGGCGCTCCCCATGAGTTAACAAAAACTGTTTAACAAACAGAGACTTAAGAGACTTTGAAGACCTTAAATGGCGGTGGGGGAGAGATTCGAACTCTCGGAGGTATTACCCTCGCTGGTTTTCAAGACCAGTGCTTTCGGCCACTCAGCCACCCCACCAACGGGACGGAATTATACAGAGCTTAGCTGTTGAGACAAGGCTTTCCGGGGATTAAAAGCGTAACTAAGCCATTGTTTTTATGATCGTTATTTGATTTTTAAGGGCTTGACCGTTTTTGCAGCAGATTGCCGCTGTCATTTAGCTGTTGGGTAAAAAAAAGCCCAGCATATAGCTGGGCTTGATATTGATGCTTACGCGCTACGTTGCAGGCGAGGGTCGTTAGGGGCTCGCTCAGCTTTTGGCTTCGCCGGATCAGGAGCGGCGGCGGGAGCCGGTGCCTTGGGCGAGGTATCCAGTTGGGTTGTGGCGATATCGACTTCAGAGACAGCCTTCGGCGAGGTGCGAGGGTCATTGGCGGCACGGCCTACCGGTTTTTCCTGCACAGCAGGTGCTGGTTCAGGCTCAATAATAGGAGCAGGAGCAGGAGCAGGAGCAGGGGCTGGTTCTGCAACAGCCGCCGCTTCAGCTTCTTCTTTCGCTGTTTCTACCTTCGTTGTTTTTACCTTAGTCGTTTCTACGACGGGCTCAGCCACGGCCTCTTCAACTGCAGTGTCTTCGGTGACAGCTTCAGGTGAG
Source organism: Oceanicoccus sp. (assembly GCF_029238675.1). Classification (GTDB taxonomy): domain Bacteria; phylum Pseudomonadota; class Gammaproteobacteria; order Pseudomonadales; family Dasaniaceae; genus Oceanicoccus. The sequence continues at coordinate 3,701 of NZ_JAQWFR010000023.1, forward strand.
GGAGTTGCTGTGACTGGTTCAGCGAGTGTCTCAGTTGGAGTTTCAACAACAGCTTCAACAACAGTTTCAGTAACAGCTTCTACAACTGGTGCAGTCTCAGTGACTTTTTCTGGTTGGGCTTCAACAGCAAATTCAACCGCAGGCTCGCTAGCTATTGGTGCTTCAAATGGTGCTTCAACAGCAGCAGCTTCGTCTTGATTGCTTGTTTTTGCTTTGTTTTCAGCGTTGCGCGGCCCGCGATTACGACGACGACCTGAATTGCGTGGTTTGCGATTCGAAGGACGGCGCTGCGGACGGTCACCATTATTCTCGTTGCTACCGTTAGAGTCAGAAGCTTCCCGCGGCTCATTTTTAGCATCGGACTTTTTGTCTTGCTTATTGTCCCTGACGCGATTGCGATCATTGCGCTCTTGACGTTCGCCACGATCTCCACGGTTATCATCACGACGGTTTCTGTTGCGATTTCTATTGCGATTTTGATTGCGACCCTGGCCCTGGCGGTTATCGCGCTGGTTATTGCGCTTACGCTGGGGTTTCTTCTGTTCAACAATTTCTTCTTCCTCGGCAGGGCTGCTAAAGAAGTTGATGATTTTGGCCAATAGGCCGATGCTTTCAGCTTTTGGCGCCGGTGCTTTTTCCGCAGCAGCGGCGGGAGCGGGTGCCTGGGGGGTAACACTCTGTACAGCCGCCTGCTGAACGGGGGCAGGAGGCTTTTCCTGACCTAGTACTTCTTCAGGTTGCTCGGTTTGTATCTTATAGCTTAGCTCTACATCTTTGCCGATCTCATCGTCCCGCAAACGCTGCACTTCAAAGTGCGGTGTTTCCAACTGGGGAATGGGGGCGATAACGACGCGGACTTTAGTGCGTTGTTCGATATCGTGAATAGGCTGGCGTTTTTCGTTTAATAGATACGAGGCCACGTTAACGGGAACCAGTGCACGAATCTCTGCGCTGCGGTCTTTGCTGGCGGCTTCTTCAACCAGGCGAAGAATAGACAGTGACAGTGATTTGGTATCGCGAATAGTGCCCTGGCCAGTACAGCGAGGACAAACCTTAGCGCTGGTCTCACCCAGTGATGGGCGCAGCCGCTGGCGTGACATTTCTAATAAGCCAAAGCGCGAGATGCGACCTACCTGCACTCGAGCGCGGTCGATGTTTAGCGCATCACGCATACGGTTTTCAATAGCGCGTTGGTTTTTGGCCGCATGCATATCAATAAAGTCGATAACCACCAGGCCGCCCATATCCCTTAAGCGTAGCTGGCGAGCAATTTCCTCGGCTGCTTCAAGGTTGGTTTGCAGGGCGGTTTCTTCGATATTGCCGCCTTTGGTGGCGCGAGCGGAGTTTATATCAATAGAAACCAGCGCTTCGGTAGGGTCGATAACAATAGAGCCACCGGAGGGTAGTTGAACTTCCCGCTGGAAGGCTGTCTCGATCTGGCTTTCGATTTGATAGCGGTTAAATAGGGGAACGGGATCGTCATAGTGACGAATACGATTTTGGTAATGGGGCATCACCTGGGTTACGAAGTTCAGGGCTTCGGTATAGGCGTCCTTATTATCAATCAGCACCTGGTCAATGTCTTCACGCAGGTAATCGCGAATAGCGCGGATAATGACGTTGCTTTCCTGTAATAGCAGGAAGGGGGCTTTGCGCTCTGCGGTAGCCTTTTGGATAGCTTCCCAGAGGTGTACCAGATAGTCCAAATCCCACTGTAGTTCTTCACCGCTGCGGCCTACACCGGCAGTACGGACAATAGCGCCCATGCCGTTAGGTACAGTAATGGAGTTTAATGCAGCTTTAAGTTCTGCACGCTCATCGCCTTCGATGCGACGAGAAATACCGCCAGCGCGAGGGTTGTTAGGCATCAATACCAGATAGCGACCAGCCAGGCTAACAAAAGTGGTTAGGGCTGCGCCCTTGTTGCCACGTTCTTCTTTGTCGACCTGAACAATAACTTCAGTACCTTCTTTAACTACGTCTTTGATCTTAAAGCGGCCACCGACATCTTGCGGTTGGCGATAAAAGTATTCACGGGCGATTTCTTTGAGTGGTAAAAAACCGTGGCGTTCTGAACCGAAGTCTACAAAAGCGGCTTCAAGGCTTGGCTCTACACGGGTGATAGTGCCTTTATAAACGTTTGATTTCTTTTGTACGCGGGTGCGGTTTTCGATATCCAGATCGTATAAGCGCTGACCGTCTACGAGGCCGACGCGCAACTCTTCAGGTTGAGTTGCATTGATAAGCATTCTTTTCATGGTGGAAACAAATCCTAAAGTAGCAGAGGATTTGCGCAATAACCGGTAACGGTCTTGGAAGGGGACGTCGAGCTGGTGCTATTTAGTATGGCCGCTGTGCCATTAAATACGTCATTAAATACATATTTTGGCCGGTATACGCAGTAATAACGGTACTTAGTACTCTTAATTTAGTACTAACCTCGCTATAATCGCCGCGCTTTTCAAAGGCTGGTCATTGTTGATGACATGCCACAAAGCTTTGCGGGCGTTTCTATTTAGCAAAAGTTCTGGTGAAGTAATGTTGGTTGAGCAGGGGGCATATTCATCAAAAGCCATGCTGTGTTACCAATTTAGTCATCCTGTTAGTGCTTAAGGTTTTAGCTTTAAGCCGGGATATTTATTTACGCTTCACCTGCGTCTCAAATTCAAAACTGTTTAAACGATGCTTGCGACATTTCGTCTGCATTGTTAATTAATTCACTTACTTTCAACTCTTATAATCAGTACCGGGTTTTCCAGTACAAGTATTAAGTAAGTGGACTGATAAAATTTTTATCTCGCGTCGCCCTGAAATGTTGGTATCTTTCAGAAAAAATAGCGGTAGCGGAACAACATTTGGTTTAGCGGTATTTCCTGCAACTTGATGTTTGGTTACGTGGTATCTTCCCGATTAGTAACTAAGAAGCCTGTTAATCGGATCGGCAACTGGCCGATAAAATGCAATAACCTTAGCGAGGAGGAAACCTGACCCAGCAAAATGTCGCTGGACTATAACAGGATTTACTATGTGTATCAATTACTTACAGCGGAAATTTAATGACTGATCTTTTTCACCCGGATAAGGCTGATAAGCCGCCTGTTAACAAGCCTGGCAATGGGGTCAGTTTTGTCGAGGTGACGGATGCTCATGCGGGTCAGCGCATAGACAATTTCCTGCTGCGGCACCTGAAAGGCGTGCCCAAATCCAAGATTTATCGCATTGTCCGCAAGGGTGAGGTACGGGTCAATAAAGGGCGAGTTAAAGCCGAGTATAAGCTCTGTGAAGGGGATGTCATCCGGGTTCCACCAGTGCGGGTTGCTGAGGAGAAAGCCCGGCAAGGGGTGTCAGAAAGTCTCCATCAGCTGCTAACGTCGTCGATCTTGTTTGAAGATGATCGTTTGATGGTGATCAATAAGCCTTCGGGCCTGGCAGTGCATGGGGGAAGTGGTATCAACCAGGGGTTAATAGAGGCACTGCGGGTAATGCGCCCGGAATTACGCTTTTTGGAGTTGGTGCATCGTTTGGATAGAGATACCTCGGGCTGCATTATGATTGCCAAAAAGCGCAGTATGCTGCGCTACCTCCACGAGCAGCTAAGGACCGGCAAGGTGGATAAGCGCTATTTGGCACTGGTGGCTGGCCGTTGGCCCAATCGTCGTAAGATAGTGACTGCAGCTTTATTAAAGAATACCCTGCGTTCCGGTGAGCGTATGGTCAATGTCTCCCCCGAGGGGAAAAAATCCACCACTGAGTTTGCCATTGTCGAGCGTTATCCCCAGGCAACGCTGGTTGAAGCCAAACCTATTACTGGTCGCACCCATCAAATCAGGGTTCATGCGCTGCATGTTGGCTGCCCTTTGTTGGGGGATGATAAATATGGCGACCAGCAGGCTTGCCAGAACTTCAAGAAGAAGGGTTTAAAGCGTTTATTTCTCCATGCGGCCAGTTTGCGCGTACCTATGCCTGAAGATGAAAAAGACTTGAATGTCAGCGCAGCCCTAAGCCCCGAATTACAATCTGTACTGGATAATCTACCTACCGAGTAAATCTTATGTTGTTTGTTTTTGATTGGGATGGAACCTTAATAGATTCCACGGATAAAATTGCCGGCAGTATGCAAAAGGCGATTGCCGATTTGGGGCTGCCTGAGCGGAGTATTGAAGAGACCAAAAGTATTATTGGTTTGGGGCTGCCAGAATCCGTGCGGACGCTTTTCCCCGGCCTCGATGAGGCGATGATTCCCGAGGTAACGGCGTCTTACTCCCGGCATTTTATTGCTGCCGATCAAAACCCCTGTGATTTTTTTCCCAATGTGGATGAAGTGTTGAAGCAGTTGCGTGCTGAGGGCCATTTGTTAGCGGTGGCAACGGGCAAGAGTCGCCGTGGTCTTAATCGTGTATTGGGCAATATGTCATTAACAGAGTTTTTTGATGGTAGTCGTTGCGCTGATGAAACGGCATCGAAGCCTAACCCGTTAATGCTGAATGAGCTTTTAGCAGAGTTAAAAGTGGATGTGGATTCTGCGGTGATGGTAGGGGATACCGATTTTGATTTGGGGATGGCAGCCAATGCCGGTATGAAAAGTATTGGGGTGAGTTATGGGGCTCATCCAGTTGAGCGTCTATTGCCCCATAAGCCAGATCGAATTATTGATCGCTTTGAGCAGTTGTTAGATTGGCACTAATCTATGGTATAGCAATCCTTTCGGTCTTTAGCATATCTATCAGCCTGATTAGTGGCAGACCCACCAGGCTATTAGGATCATCACCATTAAGCTTTTCAAACAAGCTAATCCCCAACCCTTCCATCTTAAAACTACCGGCACAGTCTAAAGGTTGCTCTGCGGCGATATAGCGTTCGATGGTTGCTTCATTTAATACCCTGAATTTGACTGAGAAGGGCTCAACACAGCTAAGCTGTTGCCCGGTTTTGCTATTGAGCAGGCTAAGGCCAGTATAAAAGGTGACAGTTTTACCGCTACAAGCACTCAGTTGAGCTTTGGCGTTTTCGTTATTACCAGGTTTGGTGAGAATGCGCTGCTCCAGGCTGGCCACTTGATCTGAGCCAATAATCAGGTGTTGCGGGTAATCAGCGGCCACCGCCTGGGCTTTCTGTTCCGCCAGCCTTTTTACTAGTGACTGCGGTGATTCATCGGGCAGGGCTGACTCATCAATATCAGGGCTGCTACAGCCAAAGTCTATGGCCAGTCGGCCCAGTAATTCCCTGCGGTAGGGGGAGCTTGATGCGAGGATGATGGGGAGCATAAAATGGCTCTATTGACCTGATTGTTAGCAAGATGGCGTGAATTGGTGGGATTATAGGTAGAAATCACTGATTTCCCTACAAAAATCGGTAATTACCAGTATTTTCCTTTGACAGTCCCAGCCTACAGCCCTATGATTGCGCGCTTATGTTGACCGCCCCCCTGCCAAGCCAGATTGATATCCGTAAATTGGTGGTGAAAGGTGCTGAAATCAGTGCTAATCCGCCGATTTCATCATTGCCTCGTATAGAGGATTTATTGGCTGAGGGTGATAGCGGTAAAGACAGCGAATTAGCGGTTAAGCTCCAGTTCTATATCGATGAAGAGCGCAAGCGCAGGGTAGACGGCCAGATTACCGGTACCGTTAATATGACCTGCCAACGTTGTCTGGAGCCAATGCCAGTTGCCGTTGATGTGCAATTTGAGTTGGGTATTGTCTGGTCCGAAGAGGATGCAGAGCGTTTACCCAAGTCATTAGAGCCGTTAATTGTTGGTGAAGAATTAGTTGATCTTGCGGACATAGTTTCGGAAGAGCTTATATTAAGTTTGCCCTATGTGAATTATCACGCACCGGCAGACTGCAAGCAGGATATAGGTTATAGCAGTGTTGACCCGAAGGTCGCCGAGGCGGTTGAAAAGGCCAGCACAGAGCAGGAAAAGGATAATCCTTTCCAGGTTTTAGAACAGTTAAAATTCGATAAGTAATTGCGTGATGCAATCACTAAGAAAGAGTAAGAGGAGTTAGGGCCATGGCCGTACAAAAGAGTAAAGTAACCCGTTCACGTCGCGGTCAGCGTCGTTCACACGATTCGCTAACCGGACCAACCTTGTCGGTTGATCCAGCCAGCGGTGAAACCCATCGTCGTCACCACGTATCAGCTGACGGTTTCTACCGTGGCAAGAAGGTTGTTGATACTCAAGACGACGAGTAATCACAGCTTTAAGTACCTTTAAATGGCTTCGCGCATACGCATAGCTATTGATTGTATGGGCGGGGACTTCGGTCTCCGCGTTTCTATCCCCGCCGCTGTAATATCCCTTTCCCAATTTTCCGATATTGATCTCACACTTGTGGGTGACCAGTCTGCTATCGAATCCGCTTTACCCAATGCTGAACGCAGTCGCTTAACGATTGTACATGCCCCTGATGTTGTCGAAATGTCAGACAAGCCTTCCCACGCCCTAAGAAAGAAATCTCAATCCTCAATGCGGCTGGCAATAGATTTGTTACAGCAAAAGCAAGTGGACGCGGTGGTGAGTGCGGGCAATACTGGTGCGTTAATGGCGATGGGTTGTTACGTACTAAAAACCTTGCCGGGTATTGATCGCCCGGCAATTTGTTCCGCTGTTCCCTCGACCACTGGTCATAGCTATTTATTAGATCTTGGCGCCAATGTGGACAGTAGTGCACAGCACTTGCATCAATTTGCGGTGATGGGTTCTGCTTTGGCTTGTGCGGTAGACGGCATTGAGCGTCCGCGAGTAGCGCTGCTTAATATTGGCGAAGAAGCGATTAAGGGTAATGAACAAGTAAAATTGGCCGATACATTGATTCAGGCCAATCAGCAACTAAACTATATCGGTTTTATAGAAGGTGATGGTTTGTTTGCCGCCAATGCCGATGTGATTGTTGCTGACGGTTTTGTTGGTAATGTGGCCTTAAAAGCCTGCGAGGGTACCGCTGGTTATATTTCAGCGATTTTAAATGACAGTTTTAAAGCGAGCTTGCTAAGTCGCCTTGCCGGTTTTTTTGCTTTGCCGGTACTGAAAAGAATTTATCAAAAACTGGATCCTGAACAGTATAATGGCGCCAGTTTTTTAGGCTTGCAGGGTGTAGTGGTTAAGAGTCATGGCAGCAGCAATGTAAAAGGTTTTGTACATGCGATTGAGCAGGCACGGTTGGAAGTCAGTAGCAATATGCTGGATATGATTGACCAGCAATTGGCTGCTTTATCAGAGAATTAAGTCCGTCATCCCCGCGAAGGCGGGGACCCAGTGCTGTTGATTTCCGCTTTAGCGGAAATAACAGCATAAGTATGCAGTCTGGGTCCCTGCCTTCGCGGGGACGACGGGTGTTTTTTGTTTTTAAGAAAGGATAAATAATCGATGAGTGATCAAACACTTGCCTTTGTCTTTCCCGGTCAGGGCTCTCAAAAAGTCGGTATGTTAGCGCAGATTGCCGAGCAGCATACTGTAGTTAAAGAAACCTTTGCCGAAGCATCAGATGCCCTGGGTTATGACCTGTGGGATATGATTCAAAACGGTGAACAGGAACAATTAAACCTTACCGAAAGAACTCAGCCCATTTTGTTAACTTCCAGTGTTGCACTATGGCGTGTTTGGGGACAGCAGGGTGGTGCGCAGCCAGCCATGATGGCCGGTCATAGTTTGGGTGAGTTTTCTGCTTTGGTCTGTGCCGGTAGTTTAGCTTTTTCAGATGCAGTAACCCTGGTACGTGATCGCGGTCAGTTTATGCAAACAGCTGTGCCAGTTGGTGAAGGCGCTATGGCAGCTGTGTTGGGTCTTGATGATGAAGTGATTATTGATATCTGCCAGCAAAGCGGTGCAGAGGCGGTTAACTTTAACTCGCCAGGCCAGGTGGTTATTGCCGGTAAAGTAGCCGCGGTAGATCAAGCGATTGAGTTATTAAAAGAAGCTGGCGCAAAAAGAGCGATGCCACTTCCTGTAAGCGCACCTTTCCATACCTCGTTGATGCGTCCAGCTGGCGAAAAGCTGGCGGAAAAAGTGGCTGAGTTAGCTGTAAGCGCTCCGGTAATTCCAGTCGTTCATAATGTGCATGCACAGACTGAAACCGACCCGGAAAAAATCAAAGCCTTATTAGTTGAACAAATTTATAGCCCGGTTAAATGGACTAGCTGTATCCAGACTATGGCGTCAGCCGGTATTAGTAATACTCTTGAGTGTGGCCCGGGCAAAGTGCTGGGCGGTTTAAGTCGTCGTATCGACCGCTCATTAACCAGTTTTAGTATTGAAGACCCCGCCGGTTTAGAAAAAGCCATAGCAGAATTTAAATAAATTATTGGAGATAAAAATGTCGGATAAAGTTGCATTAGTGACAGGGGCAAGTCGCGGTATCGGTCAAGCCATTGCAAAACAGTTAGGTGCTGACGGTTTTACCGTTGTTGGTACTGCGACCACAGAAAGTGGTGCAGAAAAAATCAGTGCCTATATGACGGAGGCGGGTGTTGCTGGCGAAGGTATGATGCTTAATGTTTCGGATGCGGATTCAGTGGCGTCGGTATTAAAGGCTATTGCTGATAAATACGCTGCACCTACCGTGTTGGTTAACAATGCAGGCATCACCGGAGACAACCTGCTGATGAGAATGAAGGAAGACGAGTGGGATAATGTGATGGCCACTAATTTGACCTCCATTTTCCGTCTTTCAAAGGCCTGTGTTCGCGGTATGTCGAAAGCGCGCTGGGGCCGGATTATTAATATCAGCTCAGTTGTGGGTTCTATGGGGAATGCCGGTCAGTCCAACTATGCCGCCACTAAGGCCGGTATGGAGGGTTTCTCCCGCTCACTGGCTAAAGAATTAGGCGCCCGCAGCATTACCGTTAACTCAGTAGCACCGGGTTTTATCGATACCGATATGACTAAAGAGCTGCCTGATGAGAATAAAAACCTGATGCTTTCGCAGATCCCTTTGTCCCGTCTGGGGCAGCCAGAAGAGATCGCGGGGGTGGTTGGTTTCCTTGCCAGTGACGCTGGAGGCTATATTACCGGTGAGACCATCCATGTTAATGGCGGCATGTATATGGGTTAAGCTTTTGAAATATATGGATTTTTATTTTTTTCAATAGATTTAATCAAGGTTTTTTAGAAAACCGTGGTACACAGCGGATAAAATCGAGTAAAATGCCCGCCGAAAATCAATAGTAATACCTATGATAAGTTTTACTCACTATGATTTGGTTTTTGTGGATGAAAGCTTAAACAATATTGAACAATCTATAGAGCTATTTATAGCTACACAACAGGAGTCGATTACGACCATGAGCAGCATTGAAGAACGCGTAAAGAAAATTGTTGCAGAGCAACTAGGTGTTAAAGAAGACGAAGTACAGACCTCAGCCTCTTTTGTAGATGATCTGGGTGCAGATTCACTAGACACCGTTGAATTGGTAATGGCTCTGGAAGAAGAATTCGAAACTGAAATTCCTGATGAAGAAGCCGAGCAAATTACTACTGTTCAGTTGGCTGTCGACTACATCAACAAAAACCTGGGTTAACCCCTTCATCTGCGTTGCAGAGATAAGAGCTAAACCTTTTAAAAAGCCGTTCTATTTTTAATAGAGCGGCTTTTTGTTATCCGGTTTTTGTCACAGGTCGCTCTTAGTGGTTAAATAAGTATTATCGTTAGTGGTCTTTTGTACCGCACAGTCGCATAGGAGGCAGTAGTGTCAAAACGAAGAGTTGTAGTCACTGGTTTGGGTTTAATAACGCCAGTGGGGAATGATGTAAAAACCAGTTGGCAAAATATCGTTAATGGTGAAAGCGGCATCGGTCCACTGGAACAGTTTGATGTCTCTGCCTACAGCACACGCTTTGGCGGTTCGGTAAAGGGTTTTGACGTTACTGAATATATGAGTGCCAAAGACGCCCGTAAAATGGACGCCTTTATTCAATATGGAATGGCAGCGGGTATTCAGGCGATTGAAGATTCTGGCCTGCAGGTCACCGAAGAAAATGCCGGTCGTATTGGTGTGGCTATCGGTTCTGGTATCGGTGGCGTTAGTTATATTGAAGAAAATTATCAAAAGCTGATTAATAGCGGCCCCAGAAAAATATCCCCGTTTTTTGTTCCCGGTACTGTGATTAATATGGTGGCGGGCAACCTTTCCATTAAATATGGTTTGCAAGGTCCCAACTTTGCAATTACCACGGCCTGTACCACAGGTACCCATAATATTGGTCATGCTGCCCGCGTTATTGCCTATGGCGATGCTGATGCAATGGTGGCCGGTGGTTCTGAAATGTCTTCTACGCCTTTGGGGTTGGGTGGCTTTGCAGCCGCCCGCGCCTTATCAACCCGCAATGATGATCCGCAGCGGGCTAGCCGCCCCTGGGATAAAGACCGCGATGGTTTTGTATTGTCTGATGGTGCCGGTATGCTGGTGCTGGAAGAGTATGAAGCGGCCAGGGCTCGCGGCGCTACTATTTATGCCGAGTTGGTAGGTTTTGGTATGAGCGGTGATGCTTATCATATGACATCACCCCCGGAAGATGGTCGGGGTGCTGCCTCGTCCATGCGCAATGCGATTCAGGATGCGGGAATTAATCCCGAACAGTTAAATTATATTAATGCACACGGTACTTCCACCCAGGCTGGTGATGTAGCAGAAAGCAAAGCGGTAGAGTCAGTATTGGGTGATGCGGCCAATAGCGTGGCAGTGAGTTCAACTAAATCTATGATCGGTCATTTGTTGGGTGCTGCCGGTGCGGTTGAGGCAGTTTTTTCCGTGTTGGCCATTCGTGACCAGGTAGCTCCGCCAACGATTAATTTAGATAATCCTGACGAAGGTTGTAACCTCAATTATGTACCGCACACAGCACAGGAAATGACTATTAATTATGCCTTATCCAATTCCTTTGGTTTTGGTGGAACGAATGGCAGTTTGCTGTTTGGCAAATGTGACTAGATGATTGCCTATGCCTATTAATGCGCTGGTTAATGGTAGTTTTTCGACATCTATTGATATTAACGATAGAGGTCTTGCCTATGGTGACGGCCTTTTTGAGACAATAAAAATAAATCAGGGTAGTCCGGAGTTTTTGTCTCTTCATATACAGCGACTGCAACAGGGTTGTTCACGTCTCGGTATTCACTGTGACTTGCAGGCTATAGAGCGCGATATAGAAAAACTTCTGCCGTCAGTTGCTGGTAAAAACACGGTCTTAAAGATTATTGTTACAAGAGAGTCAAAGGGTAGAGGCTATAAGCCCGATGCCAGTGCAGCTTCTAACCGAATACTTTCGGTTGAGCCTGTGACTAACGATTACACCGCTGAACATAAACAAGGTATAGCCGTTAGGCTTTGCAATACCAGGCTGGGTATTAATCCTCAATTGGCAGGCATCAAACATTTATCGCGCCTGGAGAATGTGCTTGCCCGCGGTGAGTGGAGTGATAGTGCTATTGCCGAAGGTTTTATGTTAGATGCTGATGGCCGTTTAGTTGAAGGCACTATGTCGAATATTTTTATGGTTAAAGACAACACTCTGTTAACACCAAACCTGCACCGCTGTGGTGTCGACGGTGTGATGCGCCAGGTGGTTATTCATCAACTAGCTCCAGAGCTAAAGTTAAATGCTACTACTGCTGATTTGACCATGGAGGATATTTATCAGGCTGCGGAAGTTTTTATCTGTAATAGTTTGATGGGGGTTGTGCCGGTAGTAGCTATAGGTTGTCACACAAAAAATATTGGTACTATCACTCGATCATTGCAACAGGCCTTGCTGCAAGCGAGTCATATCAATGCCTAAGATGCTAAGCAAGGTGCTTGTCTTTTTAGTGCTGGCTGCGGTTGTGGTGTTGAGCCTGGCTTATATGCAAATGCAGCGTTATTTAACGACCCCGCTACCCATTCCACAAGGTGGTGTGGAATATACGCTGGCAAAAGGCGGCTCACTAAATGCAATGGCTTATAGCCTGTCTAATAAAGGCTTGCTAACATCGCCGCGTTGGTTGATTGCCTATAGCCGCTTAAGTGCGCGCGGCCAAGTCATTAAAGCGGGTGATTACTGGCTCGATGAAGGTTTAACACCGTTAACCCTGTTGGATAAACTGGAGCAGGGGGATGTACGTTACTATCAGCTTACTTTGGTTGAGGGCTGGAATCTTACCCAGGTATTAGCCGCGCTACGTTCGCAGCCGAAACTTAAACAAACGATTGCCAGTGATGCTACAACGATTCAGGCATCTGACCTCGGTATTGAGGTTCCCTATGAGCGGCTTGAAGGTTTGCTGTTCCCGGATACTTACCGTTACCACAGCGATACCACGGATGTGGAACTGTTGCGCCAATCCTATACCCAGTTGCAAGATTTTCTGGCAGCACAGTGGGAAAAAAGAGCGAATAACTTACCTTATAAAACGTCTTATGAGGCGCTGATTATGGCGTCACTGATTGAAAAAGAAACCGGTGTGGCCAATGAGCGCCCTGAGATTGCCGGAGTGTTTGTGCGCCGCTTGCAAAAACGAATGCGTCTGCAGACGGACCCCACTATTATTTATGGCTTAGGTGCCAGCTTTGATGGCAACCTGCGCAGCCGGCATTTAAAAGATGCCAGCAATCTTTATAATACTTACCGTCACCCAGGGCTAACGCCAACACCGATTGCCCTGGCGGGTGCTGAAGCGATAATGGCAGCCCTGCATCCTAAAGACGGCACCTCACTTTATTTTGTGGCCAAGGGTGATGGCAGCCATTACTTTTCAGATACACTGGAAGAGCACCAAAAGGCCGTTAGGAAATACCAGATAGAACAGCGCAGAAAAAACTATTCATCCGCGCCCCCAAAAAATAACGCAGGTTAACCGGAGATAGGCTTGTCATCGAATAGAGGTTTATTTATTACCATCGAAGGTGGTGAAGGCGTAGGGAAGTCCACCAATATTGATTTTATTGCCCGGCGCCTAAAGCAGCAGGCTATTCCCTTTATCCTGACCCGCGAACCTGGCGGCACACCACTGGCTGAAGATATTCGCCAGTTGTTGTTAACCCCCAGGGAAGAAGGTGTTGCAGAAAATACCGAGTTACTGCTTATGTTCGCGGCTCGCGCCCAACATATTGCCGAAGTGATTGAGCCTGCACTGGCTAGGGGTGAATGGGTAGTCTGCGACCGTTTTACCGATGCGACTTTTGCCTATCAAGGCGGTGGTCGTGGTATACCTATGGCCAAGATCGCCGACCTTGAGCAATGGGTACAAGGTGACTTAAGACCAGATTTCACCGTGCTGCTTGATGCTCCGGTTGAGGTTGGGATGTCTCGCGCCAGCCAGCGGGGAGCGCTGGATCGGTTTGAACAAGAGCAGAAAGTTTTTTTTGAAAGTGTTCGGGAAGCCTATTTGGCCATGTCAGAAAAACATGCCAGCCGCTACAGAGTGGTTGATGCCAGCCAGACTCTGGATAGGGTACAGGAATCTCTATCAACGGTTATTGATGAAATGATTGCAAAAGGTAAGGCTTAATGGATCATGCAGAGAGTGCAATCACCATCAAGCTTCCCTGGCAGGAGCAGCAATGGCAGCGCATCGATGACTTATTTCAAAATAAGAAACTGCCCCATGCCTTGTTATTGGCTGGCCCCAACGGTGTAGGCAAGCAGCGCTTTGCCCTGGCCCTGGCCCAGTACTTTATGTGTGAGTCGCCCAGTCAGGGAATGGCCTGTGGCCAGTGCCGTCAATGTGGTTTCAATTTGGCCGGTACACACCCGGACCTAAAGTGGGTGGCCCCGGAAGAGAAAGCCAGGCAAATCAAAATCGACCAGGTTCGTGGCCTGGTTGAAGCCCTTGGGCAAACAGCGCAGCAGGGAGGCTATAAAATTTGTGTGCTTTCGCCTGCTGAAGCGATGAATATTAACTCGGCCAATGCCTTGTTAAAGAGCCTTGAAGAACCGACGGCTAATACGTTGTTATTACTGCTGACCGATGCCCCAAGCCAGTTGCTCCCAACCATCCGCTCCCGCTGCCAAACAGTTAACTTTCCACTGCCGTCAGCAGAGCAGAGTTTGGCCTGGTTAAATACCCTGGTGCCTTCACATACATCGGTTGACGAATTGTTATACGAAGCAGCAGGCCGTCCCCTGGCGGCTCTGGAATTACTGGAAAACGAGGGGCTGGAACGGCTACAGCAATTAAATAAAGATTATTTGGCTCTGGTATCCGGGCGCATCTCAGCCCTTAGCCTGGCGGAAAAATGGCTGGATCATGAATTGGGCGATATTCTGGCCTGGCTTTCAAGGCAGCTCTCTCGCCTGATCTCGGGACGCGTTGCAGGTACCGCGGATATCAGCGATGCCTGGCAGCAGCTTGCGGCCAAGACTGAGCCGCAGAATTTATTTAAGCTGTTAGATAGCGTTAACCAGCTAACTAACAGTCTTAATAGGGGGGCAAACCCCAATCGCCAGCTGGCTCTGGAAGAATTGTTGCTGGAAAGTTGTGAAAAATTTTACAATTAGAGCGCTCTTTAAAGATGGTGAATCAGCCACTAAGGGACTATTCTTAACTCACTTGGTTTAACAAATAATGAGTTTCAACGGAGTTTGACACTGGAATGAATACGGCTAGTGCGCCACAAGGTGCAAGAAATGGCATACTTTCCCTGACTATTAAAGATAAGGCCGTGCTTTACGCTGCCTATATGCCGTTTCTGGTTAATGGTGGTTTGTTTATTCCCACCAATAAGCCGTACAAAATCCATGATGAGGTCTTTATGTTGTTGAACTTAATGGATGAGCCGGAAAAAATCCCTGTGGCCGGTAAGGTTGTTTGGGTGACTCCTCGCGGTGCCCAAGGTAATAGAGCGGCAGGAATCGGTGTGCAGTTTAATGGTCAGGATGAAACGGCTAATAATAAAATTGAAAATTATTTGGCTGGCTCTTTAGAGTCTGACAGGCCGACACATACGATGTAACCCTCCATTCTCCCAAAGCACGCCATTGCCTTAAACTTTTCGTTATTCCCGCCTTCGCGGGAATGACGGAAAACGGGAATGACAAAACCCATTGAGAAAACACTACCACTGAGAAAATGATGTTTGTAGATTCCCATTGCCATTTAGACCGTCTGGACCTGACACCCTATGACGGAGACCTCACTGCGGCGATTGACGCAGCCAAAAGTCGGGGCGTTGACCGAATGCTGTGCATAGGCATAGATATGGGTAATGCTAAAGCCGTTGTTGATATAGCGAGCCGCTACGAAGGTATCAATGCCTCGGTAGGTGTACACCCTATGGATGTGAATGACAGTCTGGTCAATATTGATGAATTGCGAACTTTGGCCCTGTCGCCAGAGGTTGTGGCTATTGGCGAGACAGGATTGGATTATTACTACACCAAGGAAAGCGCCGAGCTGCAGCGTGAGAGCTTTGCCTTACACCTAAAGCTATCCAGCGAGTTGGGAAAGCCCGTAATAGTACATACCCGCGATGCCCGTGACGATACGATATCGATAATCCGCCAACATGGTGATAGCGCAGTGGCGGGTGTATTGCACTGTTTTACTGAGAGCTGGGAAATGGCGTCGCAGGCTTTGGATGAAAATTACTATATCTCGTTTTCAGGCATTGTCACTTTCAAAAATGCAGCAGCATTACGTGAAGTGGCTAAGAAAGTACCGCTGGACCGCATCTTGATTGAAACCGACTCTCCCTATTTGGCGCCCATGCCTTATAGAGGTAAAAAAAATGAACCCAAATATGTGGTAGAGGTTGCTGAGTGTATTGCAGAACTTAGAGGCTTGGCGGTAGAAGAGGTTGCAGAAATTACCTCAACTAATTTCGACAAGTTATTCTTTAGCCGTTAAGAAAAAAGATTCGGAATACACTGAAAGTGACTCATTTTTTATTTTTTTTACTGTCTGTTGCCGTCAGCAAACGCTCAATCCGATCCAGCTTTTCTTCCATGCTGGCAAGTCGTTCCTCGTTATTGTTCTTCCCGGCTTTAGAGATAAAAAATACAGAAATATTAGCGGTGATCATAGAGAGCAGACCAATCCCAAGTAAAATAAGAAAGCCCCCCAGTATCCTGCCCGTTGGGCTGCTTGGAACTATATCGCCATAGCCCACAGTGGTTGCCGTTACCCAGGCCCACCAAATGCCATCAGCGGGGCTGGTAATACTCGGGTCCACTCCGGCGATTAAATAGCCTGCAACAATAATAAACAGGGTGCTGACAAAAAGTGTAGCTCCAAGGTGGTTTCTGGAAAGAATAACCCTGAGACTAGTGGATAACTGCAGCACCAGGCTGATAAAGATCAGCAGACGCAATGAGCGTAGAGCGACAATATAAGGACTCTGTAGCCATATCACAGGAATGCCACATACAATAATAACCAGATTGAGCCAGTTGTTTTTTAAATAGAATGCTTTGTCATTGACGAGTAGGGTAAGCAGGCTGGTTTCGATAACGAAAAACCCCCAAATGCACCAATCGAGCAATTCACTATAAGCAGCTGCCTGATTCTTTGACTCCCAGTACCAGGCGACAACAATCCACAAAGCGACCAGTATCAAGGGAATCTCAAGACGTTTGGCCCATTGTTTAGCGGCGGCATTCTCGCTGTCATCTACACCGCTTAATCCAATCCAGTCGTGAAAGCGTTTATCAGTCATATGGGGGTGCCCAGTAGCAGCCTGGTTTGTCGTTAGCTTAAATCCTAGCATAGTGCAGTTCGAGTGGCTTGTCGGCTAGTTAAAGCATGTTACTGATTAGGCAGCGGTTTTAATGTTTAGGGGGCTTGTGTACCATGAGCCGTGATCGGCAAATGAAGAATGTCCTATGGGCGAGTTTTTTTACGGTGTGATAGAGGGCTTTTATGGTCGCCAGTGGTCCTGGCAGATCAGGAAGGATTACGCCCTGTTTTTAAAGCAGTATGGTTATGACTGCTATATCTATGCACCGAAAGGCGATGCTTTCTTAAGAGGGCGTTGGCGCGAAACCCACCAGCAATCAGTGTTGGATGAGTTAAGTGGTCTGTCCAGCCATTATCACTCTCATCAATTGCGCTGGGGTTTGGGGCTTTCTCCCCTGGGGTTAGGTGAGTCTTATACAGCCAGTGATAAACGTCAGCTCGTTGAGAAGGTTAAGTGCCTTAATGAGTTATCCCCGGACCTGCTTTGTATTCTGTTTGATGATATTCGTGGCGATATTGATGGCCTGGCGGCCAGGCAGCTTGAAATTACCTCGGATATTATCGAGGCGAGTACTGCGTCACAGTATATTGTGTGTCCCACTTACTATTCATCAGACCCTGTGTTGGAACAGGTATTCGGTTCCATGCCAGTGGGCTACCTTGAGCAATTAGGTGCAGGGCTGCCCGATGATGTGGGCGTGTTCTGGACGGGTGAGCGGGTAATCTCTTCACAATATACCGCTGAAGAGATCGAGCCTGTGGCGGACCGGTTGCAGCGCAAACCGGTGATTTGGGATAACTACCCCGTCAATGATGGCAGGCTTACCAGTGATCACCTGCATATTCGCCCTTACACCGGCCGTCATTTTGAGATGGCAGATTGGTGTCAGGGCCATCTGGTAAATCCAATGAACCAGCCTTGCCTGTCGCAACTTCCTTTACAGACCCTGCAAGCTGTATATCGGCAACAGGCTGCGTATAATCCCCGTCTTGCCCTTGAGCAGAGCCTGGCATCGTTAGAGAATAATGAGTTGGCCGCGTTACTTGCCGGTGATATTGATTTGTTTCAGGATGAAGGCTTGTCGAGCCTGTCAGAAAGTCAGCTACAGGAAAAGCGTCGCCGCTATCAGTCCATCAGGCACCCTGTAGCTGAAGAAGTGGCTGACTGGCTAGGCGGTGGCTACCGTTTTGACCCTGATTGCTTAACTGGATAGCCCTCCAACTAATAATGATTGAAAACACTCTATGCCTATTTACACCCTAGTCGACACCGAGAAGACAAACCCTGAGTCTATTGTCGATAACCATATTAAGCAGCTAGTCGGCGAAAAAGCGTCCTTGCTGTTGGTAAACTACCCTTTTGAACAGTACTGGCTTGAAGGTCAGCCAGTTGTCCGCCTGTTGGCTATTTACAGCCTGGGTGTGTGGGAAGATAGCGTTGATATTGAGTTTACTGTCACAGAATTTAACCAGAACCTGATCGACACACTGGGAAGCGAGAAGCCCGAACAGGGTTTTGTCTTTTCCCAGTGGTGCAACGCCCAGTCTTTACCTGTGTTATCGCCTGACAAACCATTGCCTTTGCTGAGCCTGAATATACCCAAGCCCTGGGGGCAAGAGATTTGGTATACGGGAATAGAAGAGCGGGGTGTAGCGGCGGTGGGTTATGGCGCCAGCCAGACTTTATTGCCCTATATTTTGTCAGCGCTGCCACAGCGCTTGTGCGGAGGCCAGCAACGCTCCCTGATATTATTAAAAATTCTGGACCCATTACCTGAAGAGGTATTGGGCGACCTGTACTTTGAGCTGCATCAGGAAAAGCGTGAGGTTTATGTTGTTACTCATATTGATGACGTAGCATGGCCAGCGGGTGAGGGGGGGATTAAATTTGGTTTTAATCAGGATAAGCGCCAGCTCTTCGCTTCAGATACTGACTTTCGTGCAGGTTTTGCTGCAGCGGTCAAAAGCTATGAGACTTGTCGCCGTGAAGTCGATGGCTTGATCGATACCCTGCGAACAGCGGATGGCTATGGTTTAAACGAGCCAGTCCCTGCAACGGTTCTGTCCCAATGGTTATCAAAGGTCCCTGCAGATTTGGCTGGGCAGGAGAGAGCCCTGCGCGCTGAAATGGACTCTTTTACCCAGACCTTGCCGCTATCAGTAGGGGATGTGGTCAAGGTGCCCTGTTTAACGCCTCACTCATTACAGCATGGTGTTAGAACCGTAGAATTCCAAACCCCGGTCTACGAGCGGCTAATCCTTGCTTTCGCCCAAAAGGTACTAACCCAGCAGCACTGGGATACTGAGAGTGCGGTAGAGCTTATGTCTCTGGAACCGGGTCAGCAAGATCCCCATTTGGCTCTTTATAACACCAATGGCGTAAGCGTTGAGCGTATTGTCGATTTTAACGACTTTCAGGTGCAAAGAATTACCCTTGAGGCGGGCGTTGACTATACGCTGCCACCTGCAGGCAGCTATGGCCTGTTGATGGCTATCGACGAAGGCTTGCTGGTATGGGAAAAAGCTCTAAATCCGGAAAGCGCGGTTTTGCTGCCCAAGGCGATTTCTAAAGTCCAATTGATGAATACTTCACCAGAAAAAATCACCTTTTTGCTGGCCTACCCCAATTAATCCGACAAATAGCCAGAATGTTGTAGAAACCCGCCTATAAGACTGTTGAACCGGCCTCCGCATTGTGGCAGAATCACGGCCCCTGTGATTGAGGCTAGTTAGGTAAATCTTATCGATTAGCGATACATTTCAATTACTTAGTAGATTTAGCTCAAGTTGTTTAAAAACTGGGCATATACCGTTTTCGGTATGCGGACGTGGTGGAATTGGTAGACACGCCAGATTTAGGTTCTGGTGCAGCAATGTGTGAGAGTTCGAGTCTCTCCGTCCGCACCATTTATTGTTAACACCACTTTTCAGTGATCATTACCCCTCAAGACGCACTTAATAAGACGCTAGCAGGGGCTAGAGGAATCTCATGCAAGTTTCAATACAAACAACGTCAGGCTTAGAACGCAAATTGACAGTGGGTGTTCCCGCTGAGCGCGTTGATAACGAAGTTAATGTCCGTCTGCAAAAAGCATCCAAAACCGTTCGTCTAGATGGCTTCCGTCCTGGCAAAGTCCCGATGAAAGTGATGAAGCAGCGTTTTGGCGCCGGCGTTCGTCAGGAAGTCATGCAAGAAGTAATGAACCAGAGCTTTAGTGAAGCGATTGCGCAGGAAAATATACAACCAGCTGGCATGCCTTCTATAGAGCCAAAGAACATTGAAGCGGGTAGTGACCTTGAATATGTTGCTACCTTTGAGATCTTCCCTGAGATCGAAACTAAAGATTACAGCTCGATGACCGTAGAAAAGCCCGTTGCCGAAGTGGGCGATGAGGACGTGAGCAAAATGATTGAAACTCTGCGTGAACAGCAGTCTACCTGGGAAGAAGTAGATCGCGTTGCTGCAGAGGGCGATCAGGTTAATATCAACTATGTGGGTACCAAAGATGGCGAAGCCTTCGAGGGCGGTACAGCTGATAACTCTCCTTTAGAGTTGGGTTCAAATCGAATGATCCCAGGTTTTGAAGATGGCATCGCTGGCATGAAAGCGGGTGAAGAAAAAGTTATATCCCTGACATTCCCCGAAGACTATCAGGCAGAAGAACTCAAAGGGGCAGCTGTTGAATTTACTGTAACCGTTAATTCTGTTGCTGAGAAAAAGCTGGCCGAACTGAATGATGAACTTTTTGAAAAGTTTGGTGTTAAAGAAGGCGGTGAAGAAAAATTCCGTGAAGATGTTGCTGGCAACATGAAGCGTGAATTGGAAAACGCCACCAAAGGCAAAGTAAAAAATCAGGTAATGGATGCATTGGTAGCAGCTCATGATGATTTGCAGCTTCCACAGGCTTTAATCAAGCAGGAAATCACCGCATTAAAGCAGCAGATGGTTCAGCAGTTTGGCGGCCAGGCCGCTTCATTGGATGTTGATTCATTACTGCCCGACGATATGTTTACCGAGCAAGCTGATCGTCGTGTACGTTTAGGCCTGGTATTGAATGAATATATCAGTTCAGAGGATTTAACCGCAGACCCGGATAAAGTGAAAGAAACCATTGAAGGTTTCGCAGCCACTTACGAAGATCCCGAAGAAGTGATTAACTACTACTACAACAACCAGCAGCAATTACAGGAAGTTCAATCTATGGTGTTGGAAGATTCAGTGGTTGAGAAATTGATGGACCAAGCCACAGTCACTGAGAAAGCTTGCAGCTATGACGAAGTGATGGCGCCAGAGGCGCCGCCGGAAACGGGCGAAGAGTAACATCTTCAATCATTTAGCAACAAATTGACAACAAGCGACTATACTTTAGTCGCTTGCTTGTTTATGGCAGCCATAAGTTCAGATATTAAGTTCAGCAAACCACACATCTTGATAAAAACGGAAGAGCGATAATAGAATGTCCAGATTTGATCATCACGGTATTAATCCGCAAGAAATTAACAACCTGGGTTTAGTTCCTATGGTTGTGGAGCAGACTGCTAAAGGTGAGCGTTCCTATGATATATACTCGCGTTTATTAAAAGAGCGGGTCATATTTATGGTTGGCCCAGTAGAAGACAATATGGCTAATCTTATTGTTGCCCAGATGTTATTCCTGGAGTCAGAAAACCCTGACAAAGATATTCACCTGTATATTAATTCACCCGGTGGTTCAGTAACTGCCGGCCTGTCGATTTACGACACCATGCAGTTTATCAAGCCCGATGTCAGTACCATGTGTATTGGCCAGGCTGCCAGCATGGGTGCCTTCCTGCTAACAGGTGGGGCCAAAGGCAAACGCTTTATCCTGCCTAATGCTCGCACCATGATTCACCAGCCAAGCGGTGGAGCCCAGGGTCAGGCCACGGATATTGATATCCAGGCCAAAGAAATCCTGATTATCCGCGAGCGCCTAAACCAGTTGATGGCTCACCATACTGGCCAGGACTTCGAAACTATTGCCCGTGACACCGAGCGAGACAACTTTATGAACGCAGAGGCCTCTAAAGAATACGGCCTGGTTGACGAGGTTATAGAGCGCAGACACAGTGCCGAGGGCTAAGCCTGCTTTGTAAATAATTAAATTTGGCTGTCAGGGCTTGCAAAATCGTCTAAAAGACAGCATCTTTAGTACTGGAAACAGCCAGAATTTACGAAACAATGTTTTAAAAAAGAGTCCACAAGGGCTTGTGAAAAGCTAGAAAGGCTAGAAAGGGTAAAGTTTTAATGAGTGACAATACAAAAGAGACCGGTGATGACGGCGGCAAGCTGCTTTATTGCTCGTTTTGTGGCAAAAGTCAGCATGAAGTCCGTAAGCTGATTGCAGGGCCCTCTGTCTTTATCTGCGATGAATGTGTCGATCTGTGTAACGACATCATTCGTGAAGAAGTACAGGAAAGCGCCGGAGAAACCACCCAGGATCGTCTTCCTACTCCTGTTGAAATCAAAGAAATTCTCGACGAATACGTTATTGGCCAGAAACAGGCCAAAAAGGTTCTGGCGGTTGCGGTCTATAACCACTACAAGCGCTTGCGCTGTGGTGAGCCCAAAAAAGACGAGGTTGAGCTAGGTAAGAGTAATATCTTGCTGGTTGGACCCACCGGTAGCGGTAAAACCTTACTGGCAGAGACTCTGGCTCGCCTGTTGGATGTGCCCTTTACCATTGCTGACGCCACCACTTTAACCGAAGCCGGTTATGTGGGCGAAGACGTCGAGAATATTATTCAAAAACTGCTGCAGAAATGTGATTACGATGTTGATAAAGCCCAGATGGGTATTGTCTATATCGATGAGATCGACAAGATTTCACGCAAGTCGGATAACCCCTCTATTACTCGTGATGTATCCGGCGAAGGTGTACAGCAGGCCCTATTGAAGCTGATTGAGGGCACCGTTGCTTCTGTACCACCTCAAGGTGGTCGTAAGCATCCGCAACAAGAATTTTTACAAGTTGATACCTCCAATATTCTGTTTATTTGTGGCGGTGCTTTTGCAGGTCTGGATAAAGTGATTCGCGACCGTTCCGAGAAGGGCGGTATAGGCTTTAGTGCCGAAGTGAAAAGCAAGGATGAGACTAGGAATGTCGGTCAGGTATTGGCTGATTTAGAGCCGGAAGATCTGGTTCGCTACGGTCTTATCCCTGAATTTGTTGGTCGTTTACCGGTTATTGCCACGCTTGAAGAGCTGGATGTTGATGCCCTGATTAGTATCCTGACTGAGCCTAAGAACTCGCTGACCAAGCAGTATGCTAAATTGTTTGAGATGGAGTCCGTAGAAGTAGACTTCCGTGAAGATGGCGTCCGCGCTATCGCTGAGAAGGCAATGGAGCGTAAGACTGGTGCTCGTGGTCTGCGTTCTATTCTTGAGTCAGTACTGCTGGAAACTATGTATAAGATCCCATCAGAAGATACGGTGTCTAAGGTGGTTATCGACGAGTCTGTGATCAAAGATGAGTCCGAGCCATTGCTGGTTTACAAAACCCCTGAACAGGAACCGCTAAAGTCTGCCTCCCCCGACGAGTAATAAGGGATGTTAGACGCTAAAAGGGCCTTAACTGGTCCTTTTTTGTGCCTGCTGAAGACCATTTTCATAGCCAAATAAAATAAAACTTATCTCCCTTGTAATTAGTGGTTATGGCCCCCATTAAACCTTAAGATGGATTCTCTGCCCAAACATAGGCCGGCGGGCTCTGGATTAACTGCCAGAACCGCCTATTATTACTGGATTAGACGAACTTCCCTCACATCAAAAACTACAAATACTGGGTGAACCCTTATGAGCGAGAACATCGGCGAAACTATGGAATCCATTGAATTACCATTGTTGCCATTAAGAGATGTTGTGGTTTACCCACATATGGTTATCCCCTTGTTTGTTGGCCGGGAGCGCTCCATTGAGGCGCTTGAGGATGCGATGGCCAAAGATAAACAAATCCTGTTGGTCGCCCAGAAAAATGCCTCTGTTGATGATCCCAGTGAAAAAGATATTTACCGGGTAGGCACCGTTTCAACGGTGTTGCAATTACTTAAGCTGCCTGACGGTACCGTAAAGGTGCTGGTTGAAGGGGGTTATAGAGCGAAACTGGAGACGGTTAATGCCACTGAAAGCTTTTATACAGCAGTTACCGTTGCCGATGAGCCCGAGCCGCTTTCTGAGGCGGATGCTGAAGCTCTGGTTCAGGCAACGATGGGCCAGTTTGATAAATACGTAAACCTGAGTAAAAAAGTCCCTTCTGAAGTATTGAACTCTGTATCCGGTATTGATGAGCCAGGCCGCCTGGCAGATACCATTGCTGCCCATATGTCCCTTGAGTTGGAGCAAAAACAGGCCATTCTGGAAGTGGCTGATGTCAACGAGCGTATCGACCACTTGATGGGCTTGATGGAAGCCGAAATTGATCTGTTCCAGGTTGAAAAACGCATCCGTGGCCGTGTTAAGAAGCAGATGGAGAAAAGCCAGCGCGAGTACTACCTGAATGAGCAAATGAAAGCGATTCAGAAAGAACTGGGCGATATGGATGAGGCCCCTAACGAACTCGAAGACCTGCAAAACAAAATTAAAGAAAGCGGTATGAGCAAAGAGGCCGAAGAAAAGGCCAGTGCCGAGCTTAATAAACTGAAAATGATGTCACCGATGTCTGCCGAAGCTTCCGTAGTCCGCAGTTATATCGACTGGATGGTCAACGTGCCTTGGAAGAAGCGCTCCAAAGTAAAGCATGACCTTAAGCGCGCCTCCAAAATCCTTGAAGATGATCACTACGGTCTGGAAGAGGTTAAAGAGCGCATTCTGGAATACCTCGCGGTGCAAAAGCGCGTTAAAAAGATCAAAGGGCCGGTTCTATGTTTAGTGGGGCCACCGGGGGTGGGTAAAACCTCCTTGGGTGAGTCTATTGCCCGTTCTACTAACCGTAAATTTGTGCGCATGGCCTTGGGTGGCGTTCGTGATGAAGCTGAAATTCGTGGCCACCGTCGTACCTATATTGGTTCAATGCCCGGCAAGATCTTGCAGAAGCTCTCTAAGGTTGAAGTAAAAAATCCCTTATTCCTGCTTGATGAGATCGACAAAATGGGTATGGACAATCGCGGCGACCCAGCCTCAGCCTTACTGGAAGTGTTAGACCCCGAACAGAACAACAGTTTTAACGACCACTATTTGGAAGTCGATTACGATCTTTCTGATGTGATGTTTATCTGTACCTCCAACTCCATGAATATTCCTGCGCCACTGTTGGATCGTATGGAAGTGATTCGTATTCCCGGCTATACCGAGGACGAGAAGGTCAATATCGCCCAGCGTTACCTAAAACCCAAGGCGATGAAAAACAATGGTGTCAAAGAAACCGAGCTAACCATTACTGAAGAAGCCATCCGTGACCTGGTGCGTTATTACACCCGTGAGGCGGGGGTGAGAAACCTCGAGCGTGAGGTGGCCAAGCTTTGCCGTAAAGTGGTTAAAGAGTTTTCACTGGCAGAAAAAGAAGCCCCCATTACTATAGGGCCTGATGATTTAGAGCATTACAGTGGTGTGCGTAAATTCAGCTACGGTAAGGCTGAGGAAGCCAGTCAAATCGGTCAGGTTACCGGTCTGGCCTGGACTCAGGTGGGTGGTGAATTACTGACTATAGAAGCCGTATCCGTCACCGGTAAAGGACGCCAGGTCAAAACCGGCTCCCTGGGCGATGTGATGCAAGAGTCTATTCAGGCAGCGACCACCGTTGTTCGCAGCCGTTCCCAGCTGCTGGGTATTCCTGCCAGATACCACGATGAGCATGACCTGCATATCCACGTGCCAGAGGGTGCAACACCGAAAGATGGCCCCAGTGCCGGTATCGGTATGTGCACAGCCCTGGTTTCGGTATTGACGGGTATTCCGGTTAATTCTGATGTGGCTATGACTGGCGAGATCACCTTGCGTGGCCAGGTTTTACCTATCGGCGGTTTAAAAGAGAAGTTACTGGCTGCTCACAGGGGCGGAATCAAGACTGTTATTATCCCCGATGAAAATAGCCGGGACCTGAAAGAAATCCCCGATAATATTAAAGCCGATTTGGTGATTAAACCGGTTAAGTGGATTGATGAAGTCTTAGAAGTTGCGCTTGAAACCATGCCAAAGCCGCTATCGGATGATGAGTTTTTAAGCAAGTCTGGGGATAATTCCGGGCTAATAAAAGAAAAAGGAAAAAAGGGCGGGAAAAGTCAGGTAAAGGCCCATTAAATAATAGCTTTTCAGCTTGACCGTCATGGGCGCAATTGGTATAAATTGCGTCCTGCATTAATTAAAGCCGAATTATTAGAAATAATAAAACGGAAACCAAATTTTTGGCTTTAGTTTTTGTTATCGCACAATACAGACTATGCAGGCTGTAATTAGATAA
Organism: Oceanicoccus sp.; assembly: GCF_029238675.1. GTDB lineage: Bacteria > Pseudomonadota > Gammaproteobacteria > Pseudomonadales > Dasaniaceae > Oceanicoccus. Next base: position 29,763 of record NZ_JAQWFR010000023.1, read on the forward strand.
CCAGTGAAAACCTAAAAGCGTATATTCTTAAAAGGGGATAAGTGTGAACAAATCTGAGTTGATTGAAGCAATTGCGGCGTCTGCCGATTTACCTAAAGCTGCTGCTGGCCGTGCGCTGGATGCTATGGTTGATACCATTACTGGCGCATTAAAAGAAGATGACCAGGTTGTATTAGTGGGTTTTGGTACTTTCTCGGTAAAAGATCGTGCAGCTCGTACAGGTCGCAACCCTCAAACGGGTGCAGAAATCCAGATTAAAGCGGCTAAAGTACCTGGTTTTAAAGCGGGTAAAGCCCTGAAAGACGCTGTCAATTAATTCTATTTTTAGCCTGCCGTTTTGTGGACAGGCTGATTGAAACAATAGTAAAAATAGCGACAGTAATTACTAGTTTGAAGTCAATATTTAAATTTTCAAAAAGGCGCATCTATCGATGCGCTTTTTTTGGTTAAAGGAAACGCTCTGCGGGGGCTCAAATGCTGCAAAATATTCGTAATAATAGCCAGGGGTTAGTGGCCAAATTTATTATTGGTTTGATCATCATACCGTTTGCTCTATTTGGTATTGATAGCCTGGTGGGTGGTGGTGGGCCTGCCAACGTCGCCACTGTTAATGGTGAAGACATTACTTTAATGGAATTAGACCAGGCGATGAATCTGGAGCGCCGTCGGCTGCTTAACCGTATGGGTGAAAATGCTGACCCCTCATTGCTGACAGATGAGTTATTGCGTGGCCCGGTACTGGAACGCTTAATTCAGCAGCACTTATTAATGCAAGCGGCTAGTGACGAGTCTGTAGTGGTATCGGCAACCGCCATTGATCAGGCCATAGTTAATATGAGCCAGTTTCAGGAAAATGGTCAGTTTTCTCCCCAGCTGTATCAAAACATCTTGCGTAGCAATGGTTATACCCCCAGTTATTTTAAGCAAATGATGTCTGATGAAATGGCGAGTAGCCAGCTTAATGCTGGTATTGCCGGTTCTGCTTTTGTCACTGAGGCTGAGTTAGAACAGGTTGCCAGTATCGTTGGTCAGCAAAGAAGCTTCCGTTATTTTATTCTGCCTAAAGCTAAAGTTGCTGCACAGGTTCAAGTGACTGATGCAGAAGTACAAGCCTACTACGACGCCAATATCGACAGCTTCCAGTCAGAAGACCAGGTAAAACTTGAGTATATTGAATTAAAACAACAGGACTTTTTTAAGCCTGTATCTGATGAAGATCTGCAGCGTGCCTATGCAGAGGATATCGAGTCATTTAACTCTCAGGAAGAGCGCAGGGTATCCCACATCCTTATTGAGCTTAGTGATGACCGGGATGAAGCTGAGGCCCGAGCCATAATCGAATCATTGATGAAAAAGTTGGATAATGGAGATGACTTTGGCGCGCTGGCTACAGAGTTTTCTGATGACCGGGGTTCTGCGCGTAATGGTGGTGACCTGGGTTATACTCAGGGTGATACCTTTCCTGAAGAGTTTGAAACAGCCTTGGCTGAATTGGATGTTGATCAGGTGTCCGCACCGGTGTTAACAGATGCCGGTTTCCACTTAATCAAGGCTACCGAAATCAAACAGGGCGATAAGCCTTCCTTTGACGACCGTAAACCAATACTCGCTCAACGTATTCAGCTGGCCGCAGCTGAGGCTGATTTTATCAAGGCAGTAGAAAACCTGCGTGACCTGGTATTTAACTCAGAGGGCCTTTCATCACCCGCTAAGGAACTCTCAGTCGACGTTAAGCAATCTGCACTTATTGGTCGCGCCAGTGCCACCGGCACCTTGGCAAATACTCAAGTACTCGCAGCTGCGTTCAGTACCGATGTGCTGGAAGACGGCAACAACAGTGAAGTACTGGAGCTTGCTACGGACCACTTTATCGTTGTCAATGTACTTGAGCACCAGCCGCCCGCAGCCAAGCCTTTAAGCGATGTTAAGGCAGGTATCGTAGCTCAGTTATCCGCAACGCGATCCACCGAGCTTGCCCTTAAATTAGCTGAAGATTCCCTTGCGGCACTGTCTGCTGGTAGTGCTTTGGAGGCGGTCGCCAAAGCCGGCGATTATGAATGGCAGGTTCAGCAAAATATTAACCGCAATAATGTTGCTGTTGACCCCGGTTTATTATCAGCGGTATTCGCTATGCCGGCGGTAAGTGATGGTGCTGTTGTTAATAAGGCGTTGAGCTTGTCGAATGGTGATGTAGCTGTGGTGCAATTAGAAGAGGTAGAAGATGGCAGTTGGAAGCAATTTTCCATTGCCGAACAGCGTGGTTTGAAGTCAGAGCTAGAGCGTAATTCGAGTGCGCGCAGTATCAGCGGCTTTTTAAATATGCTGAGAGAAAACGCAGAAATCACTATTTTATAAGTTTGATTAGCATAAATTATATTTTATTTTAGGAGTTGTTAGACGTGTACAAGGTGCTCACTTTAAACCAGATATCCGTTAAAGGCCTGGATAGACTTCCCCGTGATAACTATGAAATCGCCAGCGAATTTTCAACCCCGGATGCTGTTTTATTAAGAAGCCATAAACTCAAGCCTGAAGATATTCCCGCCTCAGTGTTGGGTATAGGCCGCGCTGGTGCAGGTTATAATAATATTCCTGTTGAACATTGTACTGACCAGGGTATTCCGGTTTTTAATACCCCTGGTGCCAATGCTAATGCTGTAAAAGAATTAATTGTTTCTGCTCTGACCCTGGGTTCCCGCGGTATTTTGGAAGGTATCGACTATGTTGATACCTTGTCAGATATGACCGACGGTGCTGAAATGAGCAAGCTGCTGGAGAAAGAGAAAAAGCGTTTTAAAGGTAACGAATTAGCGGGTAAAACTTTAGGTGTTATTGGTCTGGGTGCTATCGGCTCAATGGTTGCTGATACGGCTTTAAGTTTAGGTATGCAGGTTGCCGGTTATGATCCGGCCTTGTCGGTTGATGCAGCCTGGCGTCTATCCAGCGATATCAAAAAGGTCGATAATATTGCCTCTTTGGTCTCTCGTTCTGATTATATTACTTTGCATTTGCCGGTTCTTGATGCCACTCGCGGTATGATTAATAGCGACCTGCTCTCAAACCTAAAAGAAGGTGCAATTTTATTAAACTTCGCCCGCGAAGAAATTGTTGATACCCCATCCGTGGTTGAAGCCCTGGAGTCAGGCAGATTAGCTAAATATATTGCTGATTTCCCGTCGCCGTCATTGATTGGTGTTAGAGGTGCTGTATTGACTCCACATATCGGTGCCAGTACCGATGAGGCGGAAGAGAACTGTGCCGTAATGGCGGCCAACCAACTTAAGGACTTCCTTGAGAATGGCAATATTAAAAACTCTGTTAACTTTCCGCCGCTAAATCTTGAGCGTACTCCAGGCTGTGAAAGTGTTCGCCTGTCGATCAGTAATCGCAATGTACCCAAAATTTTAGGCAGCATTCTGTCTATTTTCGCTGATGAAAATATCAATGTAGTCGATATGCTTAATAAGAGCCGTGACGAAATTGCCTACAACCTGATTGATGTTGATGCTGCACCATCGGAAAATGTGTTGCAGCAAATGCGTGCCATTGAAGGTGTCGTAAATGTTCGTTTAATTGGTTAGTCTTAAAAGACCCAGGCTAATTATTAAAGGGTTCTTTCGAGAGCCCTTTTTTGTGTCTGTTGACAAACCGGGGTGGGTGGCTCTACTGTTTGGCTTCTATAATCAATCTATGAGCAAGAAAGGGTGGTTTATGATATCGCTACGTATACTTAAACTCGGTATGGTCTTGGCTATCGCTGCGTTATTGCAGGCCTGTCAGTCATCTTATATTGCTGAACGAACGGAACACTACTCCAGAAAAATAGGTGTGATTAATCAGTTTGAAGTAAGTCGATGGCATAACCGGGTAATCACCACAAATAATCAAATCAGTGTTATCTGTGATGATGTTGAAAAGGTCGACGTGATTTTGTTGAGTGAAGTCATTGCCAAGGGCTTGGCGCCTCATTTCAAAAGTGTCACCGGTGGTGATTCTAAAGATACTATCGATGCTGCGATAGCCTTAACCAAAATCCATGGCAACAACTTTCTGGTCTATGTAGAGGTGGTTGAGAATAACGCCATTATAGAACCTGAAGAAACTGAACCAACCACCAACTATAGTCGTATGAAATTAATACTTACTGTTGTTGATGTAATTAGCGAAACAACCGTCGATAAAATCCTATTGACCGCCGAGACCTCCAACTTAAATTTTTGGGGTAACGAAATACCAGAGCTATTGGCTAGCCCCATTGCTTATGTTGGTCAAATACTGACAGATTCGCCAGTGGGCAATTAGCTTCAATTGAGGTAATAATGAAGAATGGTTCGGGTAATATAGAAAGTATCGAGCAGCACCTCAAAGGTCAAACAGGAAAGCCCCCGCTGCATCTTTGGAATCCTGAGTTGAGTGGTGATATTGATATAGTGATCAAGTCCAATGGTGACTGGTTTCACGATGGCTCGCTGATTAAGCGACGCGCCCTGGTTAAATTATTTTCCACTATCTTGCGCCGCGAGGACGACGGTGATTATTACCTATTAACCCCAGTTGAAAAATGGCGCATCCAGGTTGAGCAAACTGCACTTATTATTGTGGATATGGATGTTGTTAATGCCGGGGAAGCTGATCAACGTATTATTTTTACCACTAATGTGGATGACCAATATACCCTCAGTGAAAAATACCCTTTAATGACTTCTTCTGCTGAATCCGCTCCAGTTATAGAGTTGGATCAACAACTAACAGCTAAGCTCAATCGCGCTGTTTTTTATCGCTTGGCAGAGTTTGCCCTGGAAAAGCAGGGGCGTTTTTTTGTTATGAGCGAGGGTTCTGAATTTCACTTGGGTGCTGATTAACCATAAAAACCAAGTTGTCGCCCTCGCGAAGGCGGGGGCCCAGACTGCGTGCTCATGCTGTAGATTTCCGCCGAAGCGTAAATCTACAGCACTGGATTCCCGCCTTCGCGGGAATGACGAGGTGTGTTACATGTTCGGATAATTCGGTCCGCCCAATCCTTCAGGGGTTACCCAAACAATATTTTGTGACGGATCTTTAATATCGCAGGTCTTACAGTGCACGCAGTTCTGGCCATTAATCTGGAAGCGCTTGTCGCCATTGGCTTCTTCTACGATTTCATAAACACCGGCAGGGCAGTAACGCTGAGCGGGTTCATCGTACATGGGCAGGTTTTTCATCAGCGGTATATCAGCATCCTTGAGTGTTAAGTGGCAGGGCTGATCTTCTTCATGGTTAGTGTTCGATAGAAATACAGAAGACAACTTATCAAAGCTGATAACACCATCAGGTTTTGGGTATTCAATTTTTGGCATCTCAGAGGCAGGTTTAAGCGTCTGGTAATCCGGGGTTTTATCGCGAAGGGTAAATGGCAGTTTGCCCTGGAAAATACCCTGGTCGATAAAGGCCAGTGCCGCACCCACCATGCCGCCAAACTTATGCAGCAATGGGCCGAAGTTGCGCCATTTCTGTAATTCATCATTAAGCCACGAAGAATCAAAGCGGTTAGCATAATCAACCAGGTCAGCACCACTAATAGCATTGTCTGCGGTTAATGCAGCATGCAGCGTATCAGCGGCCAACATACCTGACTTCATGGCGGTATGGCTGCCTTTGATTCTGGCAAAGTTTAAGGTACCGGCATCATCACCGATTAATAAACCACCCGGGAAGCTCATTTTAGGTCGAGACTGTGGGCCACCTTTAATAAGTGCTCTCGCACCATAAGAAATACGAGTACCGCCTTCCAAATAGCTCTTGATTTTGTCGTGTTGCTTCCATTGTTGGAATTCGTCAAATGGAGAGACATGCGGGTTTGTATAACTTAATGGCACCACATAGCCGATAGCAATTTGATTGCCTTCCGCGTGATATAAGTAGCTACCTGAGGCTGTGCCTTTAGAAGCGGGCCAGCCAGTGGTGTGAATAACCAGTCCGGCTTGATGTTTGGATTCGTCGATTTCCCAGATTTCTTTAAAGCCGATGCCGTAGTGTTGAGGGTCACAGCCTTCATCAAGATTAAATTTCTCGATCAGTTGCTTGCCCAAGTGACCGCGACAACCTTCAGAAAATACCGTGTACTTGGCATGGAGTTCCATGCCCGGCATATAAGCGTCTTTATGGCTGCCATCAGCGGCAACGCCCATATCACCGGTGGCAATACCTTTGACGCTGCCATCGTCGTTATACAGGACTTCTGCGGCGGCAAAACCCGGGTAAATTTCTACACCCATGGCCTCTGCTTGTTCTGCCAGCCAGCGGCAAACATTAGCCAGGCTAATGACATAATTGCCATCATTGTGGAAACCGGGGGCAAACATCAGCGGAACGCTAATAGCGCTGGACTGATTGTTCATTAGCATCACCTTGTCTTCGGTGACAGGAACATTGAGAGGGGCGCCGCGCTCTTTCCAATCAGGAAAAAGCTCGGTTATGGCCTTGGGGTCCATAACCGCGCCAGAAAGAATATGTGCGCCAACTTCAGCGCCTTTCTCTACCACACAGACTGTAATGTCTTCGCTTAACTGGCGAATGCGGCAAGCAGCTGATAGTCCAGCAGGGCCAGCACCGACGATAACAACGTCGAATTCCATAGATTCACGTTCCACAACAATAGTCCTCATACTCGTCAAATAGGGTAGCGCGTAAAGGTTTCAGTTCAGGCGCTCGAAGGGCGGTAAGTATATATATTCATTTATAAAAGTGCCATTAGCCATAGGAAGCAAATGGTAGAGATTTTGGAGGGATTGTATAAGAGGTGTGAATGTAGTTAATTCACCGGCTAAATAGACTTTTATAAACGACAGTTTGGTAGTTTATGTATGTTTGGTTGTTATAAAAAGTTATTGACCTGCAGGCCTTTAAGCGTCAACATACGCGCGTTTTTTCGGGGCTACTCGATACCTCTATGGTTTTAACGGCGAGTAGCCAAATTTTGTGACTTCAAAACGGAGAATCTTATGAAGGTTCTTGTTCCTGTTAAGCGTGTTGCTGACGCTTATGTAAAAGTGCGTGCCAAAGCTGATGGCACTGGCGCTGATCTGAATAATGTAAAAATGGCTATCAATCCATTCTGCGAGATTGCAGTTGAAGAAGCTGTTCGTTTAAAAGAAGCGGGCACCGTTACTGAAATCATCGCTGTGTCCCTGGGTGACAAATCTTGCCAGGAGCAGATTCGCACTTCTCTAGCCCTGGGTGCCGATCGTGGTATTCAGGTTGAAACCGATGCAGAATTACAGCCTCTGGCTGTTGCCAAACTGCTAAAAGCGATTGTCGACAAAGAGCAGCCAGACATTGTTCTTCTGGGTAAGCAGTCTATCGATGGTGACAACAACCAGACTGGCCAAATGCTAGCCGCCCTGGCCGGCTTGCCTCAAGGTACTTTTGCCTCTGAAATTGAGGTTGCCGATGGTAAAGTGAATGTAACCCGTGAGATTGACGGTGGTTTACAAACAGTAGCTTTAAATTTGCCAGCGATTATCACTACCGATCTTCGTTTAAACGAACCTCGCTATGCTTCTCTGCCCAATATTATGAAGGCAAAGAGAAAGCCATTGGATGTAATGACACCAGACGAACTGGGTGTTGATATTGCCCCTCGTCTGACCACCGTTAAAGTTGAGCCACCTGCAGAGCGTTCAGCGGGTATCAAGGTTGAGTCAGTCGAAGTGCTGGTTGATAAACTGAAAAATGAAGCGAAGGTGATCTAATGAGTATTTTAATTTTAGCTGAACACGATAATGCTTCTATCAAAGAAACGACATTAAATGTAGTCACTGCGGCTGCTGCCATTGGCGGTGATATCACTTTACTGGTTGCAGGCTCTGATTGTGCTGCTGCCGGTGAAGCTGCTGCAAAAATTGCTGGTGTTACTAAAGTATTGGTAGCTGATAATGCTGCCTATGCTAACCAGTTGGCTGAAAATGTTGCGCCGTTGGTTGTGGAGTTAGCTGCTGATTATGGCTATGTATTGGCTCCTGCAACAACTACTGGCAAAAACGTTGCTCCTCGCATTGCTGCTTTATTAGATGTTGCTCAAATCTCTGACATCATTGCTGTTGAAAGCGCGGATACATTCAAGCGTCCAATCTATGCTGGCAATATTATTGCTACTGTTCAATCTGCCGATGCCACTAAAGTAATTACTGTGCGTGGTACTGCGTTTGACGCTGCGGCGGCTGAAGGTGGTTCTGCGGCGGTTGAAACTGTTGCTTCTGCCCATGATGCAGGTACTTCAAGCTTTGTTGGTGAAGAAGTTGCTGTTAGCGACCGTCCTGAATTAACCGCTGCAGGTGTTATCGTCTCTGGTGGTCGCGGTATGCAAAGTGGTGAGAACTTCGCTCTGCTGGAATCTGTTGCGGACAAACTGGGTGCTGCTGTTGGTGCATCTCGTGCTGCTGTTGATGCTGGTTTTGTTCCTAACGATATGCAGGTAGGTCAAACGGGTAAAATTGTTGCACCTGATTTGTATATTGCTGTAGGTATCTCCGGTGCCATCCAGCACTTGGCTGGTATGAAAGACAGTAAAATCATTGTTGCGATTAACAAAGACGAAGATGCTCCTATCTTCCAGGTTGCTGACTACGGTTTGGTAGCTGATTTGTTTGATGCGGTGCCTGAATTGGATTCTGCTCTGTAAGCTGAATTTAGATTCAAAAAAACCCGGCTTTAGCCGGGTTTTTTTATGCCCCTAAAAAATACGCCGCCGTCATTCCCGCGCAGGCGGGAATCCAGTGCTGTAGATTTCCGCTTTGGCGGAAATAACAGCATAAGCATGCAGGCTGGATTCCCGCCTGCGCGGGAATGACGGAGTGTAGGATTAATCCCGCCGTAATTTATCCGAAACCGCAATCGGTGTCATACAATTAAAGATTACGATATAAGATGAAATAACAAAGGTGATAATGGCTGTAGCCTGAATCAGGTGGGAGGCTTCTTTGCCAATTAGTGAAGCTCCGGTGGCTACATAAGCAATCAATAACGAGAACTCACTGATTTGCCCCAACCGAAAACCGATATCCCAGGCCAGTGGTTTTCTCTCGCTAACATTGCGTAACAGGCCGTAATAGATAACTGGTTTTAAACCAATAATTAATAGGGCCAAAATAGCAGCTGGTAATAAAATACTACCCAGCAAGCTTAAGTCAAAACGTGCACCCAGCGAGAAAAAGAACAGTACTAAAAAGAAATCTCTCAACGGTTTCAAGTTGACCGCTATATATTGTGATATTGGGCTGGTTGCCAAAGAAATACCGGCGATAAACGCGCCAATTTCAGCGGATAGCCCAACCATATGAGCGGCTTCTGCCATTCCTAAACACCAGCCAATGGCGAGTAGAAAAATATACTCATGAAAACGGTCAAAAGTTTGAATCAGTTTTAGCAAAATATATTTAACAAAACCGATCGCAAACAAAATAAACAAAGGTAGGGCGATAACGGTTTTACCTAGTAGCATTAAATCAAATTCACCGACGTCGCCGCTGAGTAAAATTAACAGCACAAAGATAGCGATAACATCCTGAATTAATAATAGGCCAATCATCATCTCGCCCATATGTCGGTGATGGAGTACGGTGGTGGGTAATAATTTGATACCAATAATAGTACTGGAAAACATCATTGCCGCGCCGACAATAACCGATTCCGTATGGGTGAAGCTAAAGCTCCAGGCTACCCCATAGCCAATAGCTGCAAAAGCAACAGAGCTGATCATGGCCACCCAGGATGCTTTTTTCATAGTGGAGATCAAGGCTTGGGGTTGCATATCCAGGCCAAGCAAAAACAATAAGAAAATAATACCGAAATGAGCGATATCAGATAATAATTTTAAGTCGGTCACATAGCCCATACCATAGGGGCCGATTAATGCACCTAAAGCGATATAAGCAATTAACATGGGTTGGCGGGTATAGAGGGCAACCGAGGCAAGCACGGCGGCACCTGAGAATATCAGGAAAAAAGCAAAGGTAATGCTGTTGGGGTCCATGATGATTGTTAGCCAATTATTGTCTTTACAGGATTATTACGTTAAACCAATAAAAAGGCCACTTAATAGTGACCTCTTTAATCTGTCATTTCCGCGTAGGCGGGAATCCAGTGGTTTTGGATGTACTCTGGGTTCCCGCCTTCGCGGGAACGACTAACGTCTTTTAAACAAAGGCTCTGGCTGGTCAATCGCAGCCTGGTAAGCGTCACTAAAATCAGCAAAGCTATCCAGGGCTTTATCAAGGTCAACACCATCGAGGGCAAAGGCATTAAAGCCACAGCGATTAAGAAAGTACAATTGGTCGCGAATAAATTCACCAATAGCCCTGACTTCGCCTTGGTAATTATGTTGCTGGCGCAGTTCACGGCCATAGGTAAAGCCGCGACCATCGGCAAAGGCCGGGAAGTTAATGGCAACAACGTCAAAGTTATCAAGGCTGTCGGCAATCAGCTGTGGCGATTCATCGCTGTTCAACCAAACTCCTAATTGACCGCGCTGGGCCAAAGTATCTTTCTGTCCGTTCCATAAAGATAGCGGAACAATAACAGCACCTTCAGGAACTTCAGTGGCTTGCGCATCCAGAACTTGCCAGTTGTCATCGGTAACAGCACCGTCTTTAATAATTTTATTTGGCATAGACTTTCTCCTTAAACGGATCAATGCCGACACGTCGATAAGTGTCGAGGAAACTTTCTTCTTCAGTGCGTAGAGTTACATAAATATCGAGAATTTTTTCGACAACATCAGGAACGTCAGCAGAAGAGAAAGAAGGGCCAAGGATTTTTGCTAGCGAGGCATCTTTATCCTGGCTACCACCCAATGAAATTTGGAAAAACTCCTGGCCTTTTTTATCCACACCCAATATACCAATATGGCCAATATGGTGGTGACCACAGGCATTCATACAGCCCGATATATTCAGGTCAATAGGACCTAAGTCATAGAGATAATCCAAATCATCAAATTTGCGTTGAATAGCTTCGGATACAGGTAGCGACTTGGCATTAGCCAAGGCACAGAAATCACCGCCGGGGCAGCAAATCATATCGGTCAGGTAGTTAATATTTGCTGTCGCAAAATTCTGTGCCTGGGCCTGCTCGAAAACCGCTAGCAGTTGATCTTTACGCACATGGGCCAAAATCAGGTTTTGCTGATGACTGGCACGAATTTCACCGAAAGAGAACTGGTCTGCCATATCGGCAACCGCTTCCATTTGCTGGTCGGTTAAATCTCCAGGGGCATAACCTGTAGCTTTTAGCGATAAGGTAACCATCGCATAACCAGGTGCTTGATGGGCATCGACATTGCGCTTTAACCAGTTAGCAAAGGCTGGGTTCTGCGCAGCTTGTTCCGCAAGGGAAGCTTCGGCAGCATTATCATCAATGCTGGCGTAATCCGGTGAATGGAAAAAGGACTTGGCTCGATCAAATTCGGCTTCCGTTAAAGTAGAAGGGCCGTCTTTGATGGTTGCCCACTCTTGCTCAACTTTTTCGCGGAAGGCTTCAATACCCATAGCGCGAACCAAAATCTTGATTCTGGCTTTGTATTTGTTATCGCGGCGACCAAGCTGGTTATAGACCCGCAAGATGGCTTCCAGATAAGTGATTAAATGTTGCTTGGGTAAGAAATCAACAATCTCGGTAGCAATCACCGGAGTCCGGCCCAGACCGCCACCAACTAATACGCGGAAACCAGTTTCGCCTTCAGCGTTATGAACGACCTCAATACCGATATCATGCATTTGTGTTGCAGCGCGATCAGCCTCAGAAGCACACACGGCGATTTTAAATTTACGGGGTAAAAAGGCAAATTCAGGGTGGAAGGTAGACCACTCGCGGATAATCTCACAGTAAGGGCGTGGATCTTCCAGCTCATCGGCAGCAGCACCGGCAAATTGGTCGGTGGTGGTGTTGCGGATACAGTTGCCACTGGTTTGGATAGCATGCATCTGTACTGAGGCCAGTTCTTCCAGGATATCGGGTACTTCTTCCAGCTTGGGCCAGTTTAACTGCAGATTCTGGCGGGTACTGAAATGGCCATAGCCTTTGTCATAGTGGCGGCTGATGTGGGCCAGTTTACGCATCTGGGTGCTGTTGAAGGTGCCGTAAGGAATAGCAATACGCAACATAGGGGCTAAACGCTGCACATACAGGCCGTTTTGCAGGCGTAAGGGCAGGAATTGCTCATCGGTGATTTCACCGGCCAGGTAACGCTCTGTCTGGCCGCGATACTGGTTTACCCGTTCGTCTACCAAGCGCTGATCGTGTTCGTCGTATATATACATTGGAGCCTTGCTGTAATTAGGTTAAAAGCTGTAATCGGTTAAAAATGACGCGGGATTGTACTAAATTTGATGCCGTTGGGCGAGATAAGTTTCTGTAATTGCTTGCTATATTGGGTTTGAAGCACAGTCATTCCCACCATCGCGGGAATGACTGGTGTAGGCGATCAAATCCCCCCTTTTGATTTAAAGAGATACTGCTATAATGCCGCCCAGAAAAAATACCCCCAACTAGTAATACCTGATGAGGAACAAGCAGTATGTCAGATCAAGAGAAGCATAATGATGGCCTAAACGATGCCTTTGCAGCCACCGCAGTGATTGCCCTTGTAGTCGGTACCGTTGTATTTTGGTTGAGTGGAATGCCCATTTAACGGTCGATATAAGGCGCTCGATTGGGCGCCTTGGTCACACTTCTAATGCCTGGCGATCATGGGTTATAGGTCATAGTCCAACACAGGTGATAACCAGCGTTCCAGTTCCTTTTCTGTCATTCCCTTACGTTCTGCCAGGCTATCTACTTGGTCTTTACTGATTTTGCCCGTAGCAAAATAACTGGACTCAGGGTGAGAGTAGTAAAAACCACTGACAGCAGCAGCTGGTGTCATGGCGTAATGTTCGGTGAGTTCAACACCGATATTCTCTTCTGCGGATAACAGCTTAAATAGAGTACCTTTTTCAGTATGGTCGGGGCAGGCAGGATAGCCAGGTGCAGGACGAATACCGTGGTAACGCTCTTTAATCAATTCTTCATTGCTTAGCGCTTCGTCGCCAGCATAGCCCCAGATCTCTTTACGAACTCGTAAGTGCATATGTTCAGCAAAAGATTCCGCCAGACGGTCAGCCAGCGCTTTTACCATAATCGCACTATAATCATCATCCGCTGCTTCATATTGCCGAGCTAATTCTTCCGCGCCAATACCTGCGGTAACAACAAAGCCACCAATATAGTCCTCAAGGCCTGTACTCTTGGGTGCAATAAAGTCAGCCAGGCTGAAATTCGGCTTGCGATTAGGCTTGGCAGTTTGTTGGCGAATATGGTGCAGGGTGGTGGGTTGATCATCACCAGTAAGCACCTCGATATCATCGCTATTGACTTGGTTAGCTGGCCAGAAACCAATAACCGCTTTAGCGGTCAATAATTTCTCGTCGATCAGTTTTTTCAGCATCTTCTGCGCATCATCAAATAAGGTGCGAGCCGCTTCACCAACCACTTTATCATCGAGAATTTTTGGGTATTTACCGGCTAAATCCCAGCTGATAAAAAACGGCGTCCAATCAATAGTGTCTACTAGATCCGCTAGCGGATAGTCATCAAAAACCCTGGTGCCCAGAAAGCTGGGTTTTGGTGGTGTGTAATTATCCCACTCAATTTTTGGCGCATTCGCTTTTGCCGCTTCATAAGTTAGAGGCTTGGCTTTAGGCTGACGGTTTTTAACCCGCTCACGTACTACAGCATATTCCTCTTTGCGTTCCTGCCAAAAACTTTCATACAGCTTTTCGCTGAGCAGAGCACTGGCCACCGACACACTTCGAGAAGCATCGGGAACATAGATAATAGGGGCCTGATCATACTGCGGTTCAATTTTAACCGCAGTATGCGCTTTAGAGGTGGTGGCACCACCGATCATTAAGGGGATTGAAAAGCCCTGGTCCTTCATTTCCCTGGCGACATGAACCATTTCATCCAGCGAAGGGGTAATCAAGCCACTAAGACCAATAATGTCGGCATTTTCTTCTTTGGCGACGCGAAGGATTTCATCGCAGGCAACCATTACCCCAAGGTCAACCACCTCATAGTTATTACACTGCAAGACAACACCCACAATATTTTTACCAATATCGTGTACGTCACCTTTAACGGTGGCCATAATAATTTTACCATTGCTGGTGGCGCCATCATTTTTTTCTTCTTCGATAAAAGGCTGTAAGTGCGCTACCGCTTGCTTCATAACGCGGGCACTTTTTACCACCTGCGGTAAAAACATTTTACCGTCACCGAATAAATCACCAACGACATTCATGCCGTCCATCAAGGGGCCTTCAATCACCTCGATAGGGCGCTCGGCATTAACGCGGGCTTCTTCGGCGTCTTCAATAATATAGGTGGTGATACCTTTAACCAGGGCGTGCTCAATACGTTTTTCAACGGGGTAGTCACGCCACTCAAGGTTTTCAACTTGCTTCTTAGCGCCATCACCAGCGTAATCACCGGCAATATCCAGCAATCTTTCGGTGCTATCGTCGCGGCGGTTTAGAATTACATCTTCAACGGCTTCTTTAAGTTCGGCAGGCAAGTCGTCATACACGGCAAGCTGGCCGGCATTGACAATACCCATATCCAAACCGGCTTTGATTGCGTGATATAAAAACACCGAGTGAATCGCTTCGCGTACCGGGTTATTACCGCGAAAAGAGAACGATACGTTACTAACGCCACCAGAAATCATCGCATGGGGTAAGTTCTCTTTAATAAAGCGGCAGGCTTCAATAAAATCCACGGCATAGTTGTTGTGCTCTTCGATACCGGTAGCCACTGCAAAAATATTCGGGTCGAAAATAATATCCTGTGGCGGTAGGCCTACAACATCGACCAGTATTTTATAAGAGCGCTCGCAGATTTCATTTTTACGGGCGAGCGTATCCGCCTGACCTTCTTCATCAAAGGCCATAACGACAACGGCAGCGCCATAGTCCAGACATAGCTGGGCTTTTTCAATAAACTCCGCTTCGCCTTCTTTAAGGCTGATGGAGTTCACCACGGCTTTACCTTGAATGCACTTTAAGCCTGACTCAATAATTTCCCATTTAGAGGAATCGACCATAATGGGTACGCGAGAAATATCCGGCTCGGAAGCAATCAGGTTTAAAAACGTCACCATGGCTTTTTCAGCATCTAACATGCCTTCATCCATATTGATGTCGATAACCTGCGCGCCGTTTTCAACTTGCTCGCGGGCTACATCAAGGGCGGTATCGTAGTCACCATCAATAATAAGACGTTTAAACTTTGCTGAACCGGTAACGTTACAACGCTCACCGACGTTTACAAACAAAGAGTCTGCGCTAATGGTAAATGGCTCTAAGCCACTTAAACGACAGGCAGGAGAGGGCGTGCGTAATTCTCTGGGTTTGGAATCCAGTGCAATGGTTGCAATAGCTTTAATATGGTCGGGGGTAGTACCGCAGCAACCACCGACCAAATTTAAAAAGCCACGATCAGCAAAACCTTTTAAATCTTGCTGCATATCTTCTGGTGTTTCATCGTACTCACCAAAAGCGTTAGGCAGGCCGGCATTAAAGTGACCGCTGAAATAACAGTCAGCGGCGTTAGCTAACTCCTCAACAAAGGGGCGTATTTCTTTAAAACGACGACCACAGTTGGTCCCCACAATTAATGGCTTGGCGTGGGCGATAGCATTCCAAAAAGCTTCAGGGCTTTGTCCTGATAATACGCGGCCACTAATATCGGGGAAGGTCACCGAAATCATAATGGGTAATTCAATCCCTAAATCTCTAAAGCAACGCTTAACGGCATAGATAGCAGCTTTAGCATTGAGCGTATCAAAAATGGTTTCGATCATAATTAGATCGACATCGCCTTCGATTAAACCTTTAGTGGACTGGTAATAATCATCGGCCAGTTGATCGAAGTTAATATTACGCGCACCGGGGTCGTTAACGTCGGGGGATATGGAAGCAGTCCTCGGGGTTGGCCCAAGTACTCCGGCCACAAACCGTGGTTTATTCGGTGTTGTTTCGGTGGCTTTATCGGCGGCAGCGCGGGCAACCTTGGCTGCTTCTACATTAATCTCATAGGCATAGTCTTCAAGTTTGTAGTCACCCTGGGCTACACGGGTGGCGTTGAAGCTATTGGTTTCAATAATATCGGCGCCTGAATCCAGGTAGGCGGTATGAATTTCTTCAATGATATGCGGTTGGGTTATCGAGAGTAGGTCGTTATTGCCCTTAATATCCACATCATAATTAGCCAGTCGATCACCTCGATAATCTGCTTCTTCAAGCCCGTAGGATTGAATCATGCTGCCCATGGCCCCATCTATAATTAAGATGCGGTCTTTCAGGGCCTGCTTGAGGTTGGCAATGCGTGTATCTCTTGCTGTCATGTGTAGCCTGTTCGCTAAAAGTCTGTAAGCCCTTATAAATTAAAGGGATTCTGGCAGTGAATAGTTAATTAACTTACTTAGTTGCTTCTCTATACCCCTGCAATCACAGTATAATAGCTGACTAACTTGCTTATAAAAGTCAGCCGGGGTGCGGAAAGGCCGCATCTTAAACTATATTGAAATATTTTGATATAGTTTTTTGGGGCGTTGGATTAAAGAAATCATTGAGTCAGAGGCTTATCGCTCATGTCAGAAGTAGCCGAACAGGCAGCAACAGAATTAAAGATGACTATCACCGAGTCGGCCCAGGATTATCTGGCTGAGTTATTGGAAGGTCAGGAAGACGATGTATTGGGTATTCGCATGTTTGTTAATGCCCCCGGTACACCAACAGCAGAGACTTGTATTGCCTATTGTCGGGAGGCCGACCTGGATGAAGAAGATACTCTGGTTAGCTTTGAAAAGTTCACAGCAAGGTTTGAAGCTCGCAGCATTCCATTTCTTGAGGATGCCTTTGTTGATTACGCCAAAGACCGTATGGGTGGCCAATTAACGATTAAGGCTCCCAATGCCAAGCTACCTAAGGTTAATGCCGATAGCCCGATAGAAGATCGTATTAACTATGTGCTGTTTAATGAAGTAAACCCTTCACTGGCTGCCCATGGTGGGGAAGTATCCCTGTTGGAAGTCACTGACGAAAATATTGCCATATTGCAGTTCGGTGGCGGTTGCCAGGGTTGTGGCATGGTGGAATCCACGCTAAAAGATGGTGTTGAAAAGAACTTGTTAGAACAGGTTCCCGAGCTAAGTGCAGTGATGGATATGACCGACCATACGGACCGTTCACACGCTTATTTCAAGTAATTGATTGCGGTTATATTCCAAGGGCTGCCAATATCGCGGCCTTTTTTTAACATTTCTAACAAACTCTTCCCTGTTCCTGTCTCTAAGGTACTGATTTTTCAGTATTTACCTTGTAGAAAAAAAATGTATAAAGTGATTGACGGGCCTAATAAAGTGGTTACAATCTACGCAGCTTGAAAATACGGCTTGTTTTATGTTCAATCATTACGATGCTCCATCTGCAGTAGTTCGTCCTGTTCTTCATAATCAACACCAAATTTCCCAGCTAGATTGCTCTGCATGCCTCCGTGTGTATGGGCTAAATATTGAATGTTAAAATTAGCTAATAGCTAAATGTAAAATAGGATTAAGATATGTCTAATCAAACTACTGGCACTGTTAAGTGGTTCAACGAAAGCAAAGGTTTTGGTTTTATCGAGCAAGAGTCTGGCCCTGATGTGTTTGTACACTTCAGTGCGATCAGTGCTGACGGTTTCAAAACTTTAGCTGAAGGCCAGAAAGTTGAGTTCACAGTAACTCAGGGTCAAAAAGGCCCACAAGCTGAGAACGTAGTACCTTTATAAAACAAGCACCTCTACAAGTTTTATAGGTAATAGGTTGTAGGTTGTAGGTTGTAAGTTTTAGGTACACTGAAATTGCTTGGGAATAAAGTTCTAGTAATATTATCTGCACTTTATTCCTGATGACGGGTTATTGTTAATCCGTTATACCCTGCTTTGTTCACGAATGTGAGTAGGGCTAAAAGCCGCGTTTGTCGCGGTTTTTTTGTGCCTGAAGAAATGCCTGTTCTAAAGCTCGTCCAGCATACCGTTAACGATATCGGTTTCTATCATGCTAACCGGGCCATTCCAGTCCTCGGGGTAAATCGTATCATCGGGGTTAAGGAAGTCTTCGCTGCTTAACTCATAAGCATTGCGCCAATCTTCCGGTTCTTCGACTTCTTCAAGTAGCATTTCATTCCAGTTTTCAAGGTCATATTCCGTCACGGCACCATCGATAAGCTGAGTTTCTATTGTTCGGGTATTTTCATCTACTGCGACGACTTCAAAGATCAGGCCTTGCTGAATTTCCTTATACCAGTTGCCAACTTGAGGAGAAGTACTTTTCATTTCACGCCCTCTGGTTATCGTGCTTATGCTTATGGTTCAAAGTATCATGTAAAACGTCGCTGTCCATAGTTGATTTATTGGGTGGTATTAAGCCCTAAAAGCCATCAGTAATCCCCTCTTCAGGGAAACCTAATGAGATTCAATGGCTTATGATTTGTAAATTGGAGGACGATGTTCTATAAAGAGTTTCTTATAGGCTTTTACTATAAAAATTAGTTTAAACGAAATAAATTTGTATAAATTTTTTGCTTATATCTATAGTTTTTTCGATTAAAAATCAGTGGGTTGCTCTCGGCTAATGTTTATTCGGCTCCAGCGCAACACCTCAATACAGCATCCCAATACAAAATTGGACAGTGTGACAACTTATGAATACATCAGCTTCATCTCCAGCAACAGAATCAACCATTATGGATGTCAATCTGACTGAGTATCCATGGTTATGGGAAGTGTTTACCCTGGTTTTACTCACACTGCTGGCGCGCTATGTCCTGAGCTTGTTTTTACGTAAGTTGGAGCAGCAATTAAAGAAAACTCACACGCTGTGGGATGATGCTTTACTGGAAGCTGCCCGCGCACCGACAGGTTGGTTGGTGTGGATGGTTGGTTTTAGTTGGGTGTTAGAAATCCTGGTGGTTGAGTCAGACGCTTTTGTTTTTAGCACACTTGGCCCAGTGCGTGAACTAGCGGTTGTGTTACTGCTGGCCTGGTTTTTAATTCGTTTAATCAAGCAAGTTGAAACCCGTTTAATGTCCGACGAGTATGCCTCAGAGCCTGTTGATGCCACCACAGTGTTGGCCCTCGGTAAGTTGGTGAGGGCTGCTGTGGTCATTACCGTTGCCCTGGTGATATTGCAAACGCTGGGTTATAGCATTTCAGGGGTGCTGGCTTTCGGTGGCGTAGGAGGCATAGCGGTAGGTTTTGCCGCTAAAGATTTACTGGCTAACTTCTTTGGCGGTTTAATGATTTATTTGGATAGACCCTTCGCAGTAGGGGACTGGATTCGCTCGCCGGACCAGGAAATAGAAGGTACGGTTGAGCATATCGGCTGGCGGCAGACCTGCATTCGTACCTTTAGCAAACGCCCGCTTTATATCCCCAATGCTACCTTTAGCCATATTTCGGTTGAAAACCCCTCCCGAATGCTTAATCGTCGTATCTATGAAACCATTGGTATTCGCTATGAAGATGCTGACAAGATGAAAGTCATAGTCACTGATGTCACCGAGTTGCTTAGGCACCACGAAGAGATCGACCAGAATCAAACCATTATTGTTAATTTCAATAGCTTTGCTCCTTCGTCGTTGGATTTCTTTATCTACACCTTTACCAAAACCACCGACTGGGTTAAATACCATCAGGTGAAGCAGCGAGTTTTACTGGAAATCCTGGATATTATTTTTAAACATAATGCCGATGTGGCTTTCCCAACCTCCACCGTCCATATTCCGGATGGTGTTGCGGTTAATTCCCCTGATAGCCAAACAGGCCCGGTAGTTTAAGATGCTGGCTATTATTGGCGGAACTGGCCTAAATGAATTCAGTCAGGGTGAGGAAGTCGGTGAGCGGCATAATCACTATGGCTATACTTCGGCGGCTATTATTCAATCGGAGATTGAAGGGCATCAGGTCTGTTTTTTAGCCCGCCACGGCAATCCCCATTCCATTGCACCTCATCAGATTAATTATCGCGCCAACCTCTGGGCGCTTAAGCAGTTGGGCGTCAGCCAAATACTGGCCGTGAATGCGGTAGGTGGTATCACCCCATCTATGGCGGCCGGGGCTTTGGTATGCCCGGACCAATTAATTGATTACACCTATGATCGCCAACACACTCTTTACGATGGCGCTGATGATAAGCTGGAACATATAGATTTTAGTTACCCATTTTCACAGCGTTTGCGTACAGCTCTCAGCAATGCCGCCGCCCATTGTTCATTGCCGCTGTTAGACAAAGCCGTTTACGGCGTTACTCAAGGTCCGCGTTTGGAAACCGCCGCTGAAATCAATCGTATGGATAGGGATGGCTGTGATATTGTCGGCATGACCGCAATGCCTGAGGCTGCTTTGGCCAGGGAGTTGGAGTTGGACTATGCCAGTCTGTGTTTGGTGGTTAACCCGGCAGCGGGGCGCAGCGATACCTTAATCACTATGGATGATATCCACCGTGTAGTCGATACGGGAATGGTAAAGGTTAGGGCGTTGCTAACGGCTGCACCGGCTGAGCTGCACTGAGCTCCGCTTCCATAGGTTCTTCTTCCGTAGATTCGGGAAATTCATAGGGTGTAATTCTTACCAGCAGACCCATTAATGGGTGATCAATATAGTGCAGCTCATTACTGCGCATTCTGCGTGACTGACGCATTGTCACTGTCTGGTCAACGGCGAATTGATTGCCCGCTAAATCAAGAAACGGATTTTCCATATCGTTATTGTTAATAAAAATAGTCCCTGAGCTTGTGCCGGCGTTTGTCTGGTTAAAAATATCTTCCGTTGTTTTGTTAGTCTGCGCCACTCCGGCATTGGCGCTGGAGGCAATGGGTGCTTTGGGGAGTACTGGCCATGGGTTTTCCATGCGGCTGGCATTGCTAACGAAAGTACTCAGCCATAAGTCGGTGGTGATATGTAAATAGCGCTCTAGTCCCAGGCTAATTGACCCTTCCAATTCGAAATGATTATCAAATTGATCCCCCCCGCGTATCAACAAGCTTTCAGAATCATTGCGTTTGCCGATGGGTTGACGCCAGGCGCCATGAAATAACTGACGCAGGTCTTTTTGCCGCAATAGTTTTTGTTTTATCTCGGTAAAGCTGAGTTGCTCTTGAGCTAATAGGGTGAAGGGTTGTTCTTGTAAGGTGACTAAGAGTGGTTCAGGTAACGGAGCCTGTGCTGTCGCTTCTATTATGGTTTCTGCTGTCGTTTCTGCTGTGTTTTCTACTGTGGTTTCTTCGGCAGTTTCTATATTATTCCCGGACCAGTCGTTGAGCAGCACTTCGGTTTGCGCAGCTTTTTTTAGTTCGACAATACGCTGGGGGTATTTTAAACCCAGTTCCTTTGGCCAGACTTCAGTATTACTTTCGGCAGCTTCCTGATAGGCAAAAATAAATACCTCAATCTGGTACCACTTTGCCTCTGTTGCCCTGTTTTTGCTGTCTTGGGCAAACACGGCATTATTGCTCATCAGGACAGCGGTCAGTAATGTAAAGGCTAATGATTTCATTATCAGTGTTGTTCTCTTTAGGGTTACTCTCTGTGCTGATCCGTGTTTCAAGCTACAGCCTTCTTTAAAGTATCGGGTGTGAGTTTATCCAGTAGCTTATCAATAAAATCAAATCGTTGTTCGGTTTCTTCCAGTGATTCGCTAAATTTTAGTGCCGTGGCCCCGGCTAGTTGATAAGTGGCGGGTTGGCTTTGTACCAGTTGGACCAATGCTATAGGTTCTACCTGGGTGTCTTCTGCAAATTCCAGTTTGCCGCCGACTGCAGAGCCTTCTACTTTGGCAATGCCGATGGCTTGCGCCCGTAACTTAAGTTCAGTGGCCCTGAACAGGTTTTTTACCGGGTCAGGTAGTAGGCCAAAGCGGTCAATCATTTCAACTTGCAGTTCGCGTAAGTCGTTATTGGTTTCGGCATTGGCGATGCGTTTGTATAAAATCAAGCGGGTATGTACGTCCGGTAAATAATCGTCGGGAATTAAAGCGGGCAACCTCAGGTTGACTTCGCTGCCCGGTTTAAAGGCATCTTCAATATTGGTTTCTTTGCCTTCCTTGATAGCGTTAACAGCACGTTCCAGCATTTCCATATAGAGGGTAAAGCCAATGCTATGGATTTGACCGCTTTGGTCATCCCCTAATAATTCACCGGCACCGCGAATTTCAAGGTCGTGGGTGGCGAGGGTAAAGCCGGACCCCAGGTCCTCTGCCTGGCTAATCGCATCCAGTCGTTTCTCGGCATCTTTGGTCATATTTTTTATGCCCGGTGTTAACAGGTAGGCATAAGCCTGGTGATGTGAGCGACCAACACGACCCCGCAGTTGGTGTAATTGCGCCAGGCCAAATTTATCGGCGCGATCAATAATAATGGTATTGGCGTTGGGTACATCAATACCCGTTTCAATAATGGTGGTACATAGTAAGACATTAAATCGTTTGTGATAAAAATCCGACATCACTTGCTCCAGCTGTCGCTCAGGCATTTGGCCATGGCCAATACCTATACGTAGCTCGGGTACCAGTTCTTGCAGCTCCCTGGCGGTTTGCTCAATATTTTTTACTTCATTGTGCAGATAATACACCTGCCCACCGCGTAAAATTTCACGCAACATAGCTTCTTTGATAATGCCTTTGTCTGTTTGCCTTACAAAGGTTTTTACCGATAAACGACGGGCAGGTGGGGTGGCGATAATCGATAAGTCCCGCATACCGGACATAGCCATATTTAAGGTGCGTGGGATCGGTGTGGCAGTTAAGGTCAGTATATCAACCTCGGAGCGTAGGGATTTTAGTTTCTCTTTTTGCCTAACACCAAAACGATGTTCTTCGTCGATTATCAATAAGCCTAAGTTATGATATTTAACATCGCCCTGCAGTAGTTTGTGGGTGCCAATTAAAATATCGACTTTGCCTGCTTTAACTTTTGCCAGAACTTCCTCGGCCTCTTTATTGCTGCGAAAACGCGACAGCACTTCTACTGTTACTGGCCAGTCAGCAAAGCGGTCTTTAAAGGATTCGTAATGCTGTTGGGCGAGCAGGGTGGTAGGTACTAAAATTGCCACTTGTTTGCTGTTATGTACGGCCACAAAGGCGGCCCGCATAGCCACTTCGGTTTTACCAAAGCCAACATCTCCACAAACCAGGCGGTCAGTGGCTGTTGGTGCTTGCAAATCAGAGAGGACTGCGGCAATAGCGGTTTCCTGGTCCGGTGTTTCTTCAAAGGGAAAGCCTGCGGCAAATTTTTCATAGGCCTGTTTGGGGTTGGCTAAGGCTTCGCCGGGGCGTGCTGCACGGCGTGCGTAGATATCCAACAACTCGGCTGCAACATCACGAATTTTTTCAGCGGCTTTGCGTTTGGCTTTTGACCATTGGTCACTGCCAAGGCGATGTAGTGGGGCGTGTTCTTCATCGGCACCGCTATAGCGGCTGATTAAATGCAGTGATGAAACGGGGACATAGAGTTTTGCTCCGTCCGCATATTCCAGGGTTAAAAATTCTGCGGTTTCACCCTCAACCCCAATTTCTTGCAGTCCGCGATAACGACCTACGCCATGATCGAGATGAACTACCGGTGCGCCAATGCGTAACTCGGTCAGGTTTTTAATAACAGCGTCGCTATTATCTTGTGTTTTACGACGGCGGCGGCTTTGCATCACTCGCTGGCCAAACAGTTGTGGCTCGGCGATAACTATGGTGTCGCTAAGTTGCAAACCGGCTTCCAGTGGCCCAATGGTTATCGCCAGTCTTTCATTGCTGTCAATAAATGCCTGCCAACTGTCGCAGTTTTCTGGTTTGATGCTATGGCGATTTAATAAATCTAATAAGCTTTCCCGACGTCCCGCACTTTCTGCACAGAATAAAATCCGGGCATTGCTTTTATTAATGAGTGCTTCGACATCTTTTAATGGGTTTTCTGCCTGGCTATCGATGTTTAGAAAAGCAGGGGGTTGGCAGTCAAAATTATGATGGCCTACTTTTTCTTCCAGTACATCACGGTGCATAACAATGCGGGGGTAATGCTTTAAGGCAGCAAATAATTGATCATTAGGAATAAATAATTGCTGTGGGCTGAGTAGTGGGCGCTGCGCATCAATATTGCGATCTTCATAGCGCGTATGCAGGTCTCGCCAAAATTGGTCGGCGGCACCTTCCAGGCCTTCAAGGTTAACGATCAGGCTATCCTTGGGTAAAAAATCAAATAGCGTGCTGGTGTTTTCAAAAAACAGCGGTAGATAATATTCGATACCGGCGGGAGCAATACCTTCACTAACGTCCTGATAGATAGAGCAGCGACGGTGGTCGACATCAAACTGCTCATGCCATTGATTGCGAAAGCGTTTGATGCCCGTTTCGTCCAGGGGGAATTCTTTACCCGGTAGCAGGTTTACTGATTTTATTTGCTCAACGGTACGCTGGTTCTCGGGGTCAAAGGTACGCAGGGTATCTACTTCGTCGCCAAACAGGTCAACCCGGAAGGGCATGCTGCTACCCATTGGAAAGATATCCATAATCGAGCCACGCAGGGCAAACTCACCATGTTCATAGACCGTATTCACACAGCGGTAGCCATTGCCTTCCAGTTTTAAACGCATGGCTTCTATATCAAACCGCTGGCCGACCTCAATCACCAGGCTATGGGCATTCAGGTAGTCGCTGGGCAATAATCGGTGCATTAGGGTCGACACCGGCACCACCAGAATACCGTTGTTCATCTGTGATAAGCGATGCAGGGTATTTAAGCGTTCAGAAATAATATCCTGATGTGGCGAAAAGGTATCGTAGGGCAGGGTTTCCCAATCGGGAAAGTGCACAACTTCCAGCTCACTGCCATAAAAGCTTAATTCCTGCTCAAAGCGCAGGGCGCTGGCCGTGTCATTACAGACTAGAACGGTTAACCGCTCGGATTGATGGGCCGCACTGGCAATGGCCAAACTGGGTGCGCTGCCAAACAGGCTGCCCCAACGCTGGCGGTCACCGGCTTTGTTGCTGACAGAGGGAGAGAATAAGGAGTTTTGACTCATAGATACTTGTGATTAAGGCTGCATTTCGAGGGCGCTTATTGTAGCGTGACAGCGTGTTATTTACAGTGTTGATTTGCTTCAATTTATTAGGCTCTCATAACGATTGTGGCTGAAGTCCGGCTAATGTAGTCATCGGGAGTGATTTATTCGGGCAATTTGTCTCGAAAAAGCACGCTAGCGGTTGAACTTAGCGGGGTGAATGAACATAATACGCGCTTTTTTGGCAGGCCCAATTTTGCTTGCCCATCAATACTTAATGGAAGGTATCCAACAGTGAGCACTGATAACAGCACCCGTAGCCGTCCCGATGACTATTTTGGTGATTGGAAAGAGCGTGAAGCTTTAGCCGAAGGCATGATTCCTTTGGTGGGTAAGCTTTACCGTAATAGCGTTAAGACCTATGTTTATGGTCAAAATCTGGTCAATCTCTCCGTGTTGGATATTATGAAGGCTCACCGCGCTGTGCGTCAGGTTGAGGGTAATGAGCTTTCTGAGTATGAAACTTTTCCTGTGATCAAAGTTTTGGCTGAGCTAAATCTGGGTATTGCCCATATTGATGCTGGCCGCATTGCGGTTAAATATGAAGAGACTGCAAAAGCCAAGGGTGTTAGTGTTGAAGAGTTTGTCCGTGAAGAAGTGGCTGAATTAATCAACGATACTACGCCAGCCCCAGAGCCTCGCGATGTGGTGCTTTATGGTTTTGGCCGTATCGGCCGCTTAATGGCTCGCCTGTTAATTGAGAAAACCGGTGGTGGTGACAATTTGCGCCTTAAAGCGATTGTTGTTCGTCAGGGTGGCGCCAAGAATGATTTGGTTAAGCGTGCCAGTTTATTGCGTCGCGACTCGGTTCACGGGCCATTCAATGGCACCATCCGTGTTGATGAAGAGCGCAGCTCTTTTGTTGCCAATGGTAATGAAATTAAAGTGATTTATGCCGGTTCACCGGAAGAGGTAGATTACACCGAGCACGGTATCAATGATGCCATCGTTATTGATAATACCGGTATCTTTAAAGATGCAGAGGGCCTATCTCGTCACCTGCGTCCAGGTGCTTCAAAGGTTATTTTGACTGCTCCTGGTTCTGATGTACCGAATATCGTTTACGGCATTAACAATGACGTGATTCGTGATGAAGACCGTATTATTTCAGCGGCTAGCTGTACCACCAATGCTATTTCTCCGCCATTGCAGGCAATGAATGACAAGTTTGGTATTACTTCTGGCCATATTGAAACCATCCATGCTTACACCAATGACCAGAACCTGATTGATAACTATCACAAGGCTGACCGTCGTGGTCGTAGCGCGCCATTGAATATGGTTATTACCTCGACCGGTGCTGCCAAGGCTGTTGCCAAGGTATTGCCTGTTATGCAGGGTAAGCTAACCGGTAATGCTATCCGCGTTCCTACTCCAAATGTCTCTATGGCTATTTTGAAGCTGACCCTGGAGAAAGAGACCACAGTTGAAGAAGTGAATGAATATATGCGTAATGTTTCACTGCATTCACCCCTGCGTAAGCAAGTGGCTTATTCAAACTCTCCTGAAGTGGTATCCAGTGATTTGGTTGGCTCTCGCGAAGCTTGTATCTACGATTCAGTTGCTACCATTGTGAATGGTAACCAGGTCATTATGTACTGCTGGTACGATAATGAGTTTGGCTATAGCTGCCAGGTTCACCGTGTACTTGAGCAGATGGCTGGTGTTGAGTATCGGGTATTTCCTAAAGAAAACTAAGTGTTGCTTAGTAGAAAGCCGCCTTTGGGCGGCTTTTTTGTGTCTGGTAGTTTTCGTCATCCCCGCGCGGGCGGGGATCCAGACTGCATGTTTATGCCGTTATTTCCGCCCCCGACTAAAGCACTCGACGGCAGGCTGCGGAAATCTACAGTGCTGGATTCCCGCCTGCGCGGGAACGACGGTGGAATGAGAGGTAAACCTGCCACCATTTCCCCCCTGAATAATGAAATTGCTCCAAATCGCCTCCGAACCCACAAAAAATGCCTTTTAAATCAACCCAATGCGGCCACTAGCTATGGCATTTGTGCCCCCAGATCTTTATACTTGCGCCATTTTTAAGGGCATGTCCTTGCGGGGCCGAAATATCAACGAAAAAAGTACGATTCCGGTCTATCCTTAGCCATGGAATTTGTTCTCCTGTTGAGTCAGATCCTTAATATTACAAGTTTTTTAACTATCAAGTGTCAGGCATATCTATGATTAAGATCAGTCGTGGTTTGGACTTGCCTATCTCCGGTGCACCAGTACAGGTTATTAGTGAGGGGGCGAAAACACGCTCTGTTGCTTTAGTCGGTTTTGACTATGTAGGCATGAAGCCCACAATGTCCGTGCAAGTTGGAGATCGCGTCAAGACCGGTCAACTACTATTCACCGATAAGAAAACCGAGGGTGTGAAATATACATCACCTGCTACCGGTATCGTATCGGCCATTAACCGAGGTGATAAGCGTGTATTCCAGTCGGTTGTAATCGATGTGGAAGAGGACGAGTTTGAAACCTTTGCGTCAGGCGATGTTAATGCCATGGATCGACAGCAGGTTGTCGATACTCTGGTTAACTCAGGACAGTGGACAGCCTTGCGCACCCGTCCTTACAGTCGCGTACCCGCACCCGATTCAACAGCGGCTGCGATCTTCGTTACTGCCATTGATACCCACCCACTAGCGGCTGACCCTTCAGTGATTATCGCTGAGCAGGTGGCGGCCTTCGAAGGTGGTTTAAACGCATTGAGCAAGCTGAGTGATAAGGTCTTTGTTAGTACAGCCCCAGGCGCCAATATCTCAACCGGTGCTGCCAAAGTGGAGGCCGTTGAGTTTGCCGGCCCACATCCAGCAGGGCTTGCTGGTACTCATATGCATTACCTGAACCCGGTCAGCGCCAATAAAATCGCCTGGTCTATCGGTTATCAGGATGTTATCGCCATCGGCAAGCTATTTGCTGAGGGCAAACTATCGGTTGAGCGTGTGGTGGCATTAGCGGGTCCGCAGGTTGATAAGCCTGAGTTAGTGAGAACGCGTTTAGGTGCCAATCTGCAAGAGTTAACCGCTGGTAAAGTTAAGCCTGAGAACAACCGTGTGATTTCCGGTTCTGTTTTAGGCGGTCGTACAGCTCGCGGTGCCGTGGCTTATCTTGGCCGATACCATCAACAGGTTAGCGTACTACTGGAAGGTGATGAGCGTGAATTTATGGGTTGGATGTCACCGGGCGTTGCCAGGCACTCAAACCTTGCCATCTATATCTCCCAGTTTACCAAAAGCAAATTGTTAGATTTCACTACCAGCACTAACGGCAGTGAAAGAGCTATGGTTCCCGTAGGTAGCTACGAGAAAATCATGCCACTAGATATTTTGCCTACCCAATTATTGCGTTCACTAATCGTTGGCGATACCGCCATGGCGCAAGACCTGGGTTGTTTAGAATTAGATGAGGAAGACCTGGCGCTGTGTACTTATGTCTGCTCAGGTAAGTATGAGTATGGCCCAATACTCCGCGATAACCTCACTCGCATAGAGAAGGAGGGTTAATCATGGCGGTCAAATTCCCCGCATTGCGGAAAGTACTCGACGATATGGAGCCGCACTTCCATAAAGGCGGTAAATACGAAAACTGGTTTGCGCTGTATGAAGCGGCAGATACCATTTTCTACTCTCCTGGTCATACTACTAAAACCACAGCCCACGTCCGTGACGGTGTTGATCTAAAGCGCATTATGATCACCGTATGGTTATGTGTTTTCCCAGCCATGTTCTTTGGTATGTGGAATATTGGTTTCCAGGCTAATACTATTCTTGCCGAAACCGGCCTGGTAATGACTGATGACTGGCGTGTTGGCCTGATCTCAGCCTTTGCCGGTAATGATCCTGCGAGCATGTGGGATAACTTCTGGTATGGTCTTTGGTACTTCGTTCCCGTTTATGCGGTTACCTTTATTGTAGGTGGCTTCTGGGAAGTCCTATTTGCCATGAAACGTGGCCACGAAGTTAACGAGGGTTTCTTTGTTACCTCTATCTTATTTGCCTTGATTTGCCCGCCGTCGATTCCCCTATGGCAGGTTGCGCTGGGTATCACCTTTGGTGTGGTTATCGGTAAAGAAGTTTTCGGTGGTACCGGTAAAAACTTCCTTAACCCGGCATTAACCGGCCGTGCATTCCTGTTCTTTGCCTACCCGGCTTCTATGTCTGGTGATGCAGTATGGACTGCGGTTGATGGTTACACCGGTGCAACGGCCTTATCGGTTGTAGCTAGCGATGGCGTTGTGGCCCTGCAAAACTCATTAACCTGGTGGGATTCGTTTGCAGGCTTTGAAGCTGGTTCCATGGGTGAAACCTCTGTCCTGGCGATTCTGTTAGGTGGTGCGGTTCTGCTTTGGACGCGTATTGCTTCATGGCGAATTGTTAGCGGCGTTATGATTGGAATGGTTGCCTTATCGTCCCTATTGAATCTACTCGGTTCCGATAGCAACCCGATGTTTGCCATGCCCTGGTACTGGCACTTAACCGTTGGTGGTTTTGCCTTCGGTATGATCTTTATGGCGACCGACCCCGTATCATCCTCAATGACCAATGCCGGTAAATGGTGGTTTGGTGCATTGATCGGTGTGATGGTGGTACTGATTCGTGTGGTAAACCCTGCATTCCCAGAAGGTATGATGCTGGCGATTCTATTTGCCAACTTATTCTCTCCTGTGATCGACCACTTTGTGGTGCAAGCTAACATTAAACGGAGGCTCGCCCGTGGCTAATAAAGAAACTACCTCCAAGACGATTATCGTTGCGCTGGTTCTATGTATTGTCTGTTCGCTGGTGGTATCCAGTGCCGCGGTACTATTAAAAGACCAGCAGGACGCCAATAAAAAGCTTGACCGTTACAGCAATATCCTTGCTGCGGCCGGCATGCTTAACAAAGATGAAAGTATTGAAGATCAATACAATCGCCTGATTACCGCTAGAGTAGTGGATCTGGAAACCGGTCGCTATACCGATGTGGTTGATGTTGCCACCTATGACCAGCGTCGTGCGGTTAAAGATAATTCGCTGTCTGAAGCTTTAAGTGGCGAAGATGACCTGGCCAAGATTTCACGTCGTGAAAACTATTCCATGGTCTATCTGGTGTTATCTAAAGGTGAACTACAGAAAATTATCCTTCCTGTTCGCGGTTATGGTCTTTGGTCAACCATGCGCGGTTTTATCGCGCTGGAAAACGATGGCAATACTATCGCCGGTTTAGGTTTTTCCGAGCATGGCGAAACACCGGGGTTGGGTGGAGAAATCGATAACCCTAAGTGGAAATCACTATGGCCGGGTAAAAAAGTTTACCAAAACGGCGAAGTGGAAGTCGGTTTGATTAAAGGCTCAGTCACACCTGGCAGCGCCAATGCGGACTACGAAGTTGATGGTCTGGCCGGTGCTACCTTAACCAGTCGCGGTGTTACTAACCTGGTGCACTTCTGGTTGGGTGAGAAAGGTTTTCAGAAATTCCTCAGTAATTTACGTTCAGGGGAGGCAGGATAATGTCTACAGTTAAGGATTCGCTAGTCGATCCCATTTTTAAAAATAACCCGATAGCTTTACAGGTGCTGGGTATTTGTTCTGCCTTGGCGGTAACTTCAAGTTTAAAAGTTACCTTGGTTATGTGTATGTCGGTTATCGTGGTGTGTGCTTGTTCTAACACCGCTATTTCGATTATCCGTAACGTAATCCCCAATAGCATCCGCATTATTGTACAGATGGTGATTATCGCGTCATTAGTAATCGTGGTTGACCAGGTGTTAAAGGCTTATTTCTATGAAATCAGCAAACAGTTGTCAGTTTTTGTTGGTTTGATTATAACTAACTGTATCGTGATGGGACGTGCTGAAGCCTTTGCGATGAAGAACCCGCCGCTACCGAGCTTTTTTGATGGCGTTGGTAACGGTTTAGGTTACTCAGCCATTTTGATTGCTATTGCGATTGTGCGTGAGTTGTTTGGTTCAGGTAAGTTGATGGGTATTGAAATTCTGCCGCTGGTTAATGATGGCGGTTGGTATCAGCCTAACGGTTTATTACTGTTGCCGCCTAGTGCCTTCTTCTTGATCGGTCTGTTCATTTGGGCACTACGCTCCTGGAAGAAAGAGCAAGTGGAAGAGTCGGAGTTTAAGATTACTTCGAATACCACTAACGCGCAGGAGGCAATGTAATGGAAGAGTTACTAAGTTTATTTGTGCGCTCTGTCTTTATTGACAATATGGCGCTGGCCTTCTTCCTGGGCATGTGTACTTTATTAGCATTGTCCAAAAAAATGCAGGCGGCGATTGGTCTGGGTATAGCAGTTATCGTGGTACTGGGTATTACCGTACCGGTTAACTACATGATCTACACCTACTTTTTAAAAGAAGGTGCATTAGTTTGGTTAAGCCCGGATTTTGCCACGGTTGATTTAAGCTTCCTTGGCTTATTGAGTTATATCGGTGTTATCGCAGCGCTGGTACAGATCCTGGAAATGTTCCTGGACAAATTTGTACCGGCTCTTTATAACGCTTTGGGTGTATTTCTACCGTTAATCACGGTTAACTGTGCAATCATGGGGGCTTCACTCTTTATGGTTGAGCGTGACTACGGTTTCGGTGAATCAGTAGTGTTTGGTCTTGGCTCCGGTGTGGGCTGGGCATTAGCTATTATCTTGCTGGCTGGTATCCGCGAAAAAATGAAATACAGCGATGTACCGGATGGCTTGCAAGGCCTGGGTATTACGTTTATTACTGTTGGTTTGATGTCGTTAGGCTTTATGTCCTTCGGCGGCATTGATCTATAAGAGGCGCATTAGTATGAATCAGGTAATTGTCCTCGGCGTAGGCATGTTTACAGTCGTCGTCATCACTTTGGTGGCAGTGATTTTATTCGCCCGTGCTCGTATGGTGAGTTCAGGTAACGTCAATATTGAAATTAATGGCCAGAAAACTATCTCCGTTCCGGCGGGTGATAAATTACTGCAAACTCTGGCTTCTAACGATATCTTCCTGGCTTCGGCCTGTGGCGGTGGCGGTAGTTGTGCGCAGTGTAAGTGTATTGTTAATGACGGTGGTGGTTCTATGCTGCCAACGGAAGAGCCGCACTTTACCCCTCGCGAATCTCGCGAAGGCTGGCGTTTATCCTGCCAGGCTCCAGTTAAGCAGGATATGAAAATTGAAGTACCAGAAGAAGTGTTTGGTATTAAGCAGTGGGAATGTACCGTTGAAAGTAATCCCAATGTTGCGACTTTTATTAAAGAGCTAACCCTGAAGTTACCCGAAGGTGAAAGTGTAGAATTTCGCGCGGGTGGTTATGTGCAGCTTGAAGCTCCGGCTCATCATGTTAAATATAGCGACTTTGATGTGGGTGAAGAGTACAAAGGTGATTGGGAACGTTTTGGTTTCTTTGATGTTGAATCAAAAGTTGATGAGCCGATTATCCGTGCTTACTCAATGGCTAACTACCCGGAAGAGAAGGGTATTGTTAAGTTTAATATCCGTTGTGCAACGCCTCCGCCAAATAACCTCAGTCTGCCAGCAGGTCAAATGTCATCCTGGGTATTTAGCCTGAAGCCAGGTGATAAGGTAACAGTATTCGGTCCGTTCGGTGAGTTCTTTGCCAAAGAAAATGAAACAGAAATGGTATTTATTGGCGGTGGTGCAGGTATGGCACCTATGCGTTCACATATCTTCGACCAACTTAAGCGTATTGGTACCCACCGTAAAGTTTCATTCTGGTATGGTGCGCGTTCATTGCGTGAAGTATTTTACGCTGATGAATTTGATGCCTTGGCCAAAGAGTTTCCAAATTTTAACTGGCACCTGGCATTAAGTGATGCGCAGCCAGAAGATAACTGGACGGGCATGACAGGCTTTATTCACAATGTTGTACATGACAATTACCTGGGTGAACATTCGGCGCCTGAAGATTGTGAGTTCTATATGTGTGGTCCACCAATGATGAATTCAGCGATTATCAATATGCTGCACAGCCTGGGTGTGGAAGATGAAAATATTATGTTGGATGAATTTTAAGTACTATCTATGACTGCACTTAAATTATGAATCTATTCATCCAATACCAAAGAGCAGCTTCGCTGCTCTTTTTGTTTGTGTTTATAGCGGGTTGCGGTGACTCTGGTAAAGAGCATTTTACCCTGGCCGGCTCAACCATGGGCACTACCTATCATATTACCGTGCTTGAAAGAGAAGGTATCAAAAGCAATCAACAGGAGTTACAGCAGGCGATTGATCAACAGTTATTGTTAATCAATCAGCAGATGTCGACCTATCAAGATGATTCAGAGCTGTCTAAATTTAACCGGGCTCTGGTCGGTGAATGGGTTAATGTCAGTGCTAATCTGTTTGATATTTTGGTGATGAGTATGGAGCTAAGCTGGCTGACTGGTGGTGCTTTTGATATTACCGTTGGGCCGCTGGTTAATCTATGGGGCTTTGGCCCTGACGGTTTGGATATGCCATCAACCGTACCGGATGCTGGCAACATTAAAGCGCTGTTAGAACAAAGTGGTTTCCAGGCGATTGAGTTGGCTTTGGACGATAATAGTATCCGCAAAACCAAGCCGGTTATTCTTGATCTCTCGGCTATTGCCAAAGGCTATGGTGTGGATAAAGTCGCTGAGCTATTACTTTATGCGGGTTATACTGATTTTATGGTAGAGATCGGTGGCGAGTTGAGGTTGGCGGGTAATAGTCCTCGCGGTACGCCCTGGCGTATAGCCATAGAGCAGCCTGATGCCAATGCCTTTGGCCAGTCGAATAAGGCCGTGCAGGTCAGTGGTGTTTCAATAGCAACATCCGGTGACTATCGCAATTACTTTGAGCAAGACGGCAAGCGTTATTCCCATACGATCGATCCAACCACGGGTTATCCTACTGATCATTCTCTGGCGTCTATCACGGTAATCGCGGATTCTTCCGCCTACGCAGATGGTTTGGCCACGGCCTTAAATGTACTGGGGCCTGAGAAGGCATTGCAACTGGCTGAGCAGCAGGGCTTGGCTATCTATATGCTGGTGAAAACCGAGCAGGGCTTTGCAGCCCAATATAGCGAAGCCTTTAAACCCTATCTGCAATAACTATGAGCAGGGCTGGGAGCAGGGCTGGGAACAGGGTTGGCCACAAGCACAGCTCTGGCGTAAAATGGCGGCATTAGTGATTACCCTAAGCATTTAATTAAGGTTTGTTGATATGGCTACAATACTTCTCGCATTTGGACTGATGTTAATCATCGTTACCATTATGGCGGTGGGCGTGATTCTGTCTAACAAGCCTATTAAGGGCTCCTGTGGCGGGCTTAGTGCCTTGGGTATGAAAGAGTCCTGTATGGTATGCGGCGGTGATGAGAAGCAGTGGCAAAAAGAAGTTGCTGTTATTGGCAAGGCTGAATTGGCCTACGATGCCATGTCAGAGCCCTCCAGGCAGTAGGCACCGTCATTCCCGCGAAGGCGGGAATGACAGGGTATCTAATTGGCAGGCAGGACAATCATTACATTGCCATCGACAGCAGTAATCAAACACCGCTCCCCCTCAGCAATATTATCCACTGAACACTCTGCATCCAGTCGGGCATTCCAATCAATCCCGGAATAACGAATTGTGCCGCCATGGCGGGTAATCTCACTGGAGGAGGCGACATTCTGCCCAATCATATCGCTGCTGGTATCGGGGCCACCGCCATTGTTTTGCAGGTTCTTTAAGGGCTTCCAAAGTGTAATCGCGATAACAGCGGTTAAGACGCCCACCACTAAAATTTCACTTTCCCAGCCGGTAATCACTCCGGCGCTGACTAAAATACCAGTGATAAAAGTCGCAATAGCAAAAAACAGTAACGGGCCACCAAGCCCCATAATTGTCAGTTCGATAGCAAAGCTAATACCCGATAACAAAAACAGCAGGCGGGCATGATCGTCTAAAAAGTATTGAACAATATCCATTGGCTAACTCTTAAACTTGTGGATGATTAATAGCATTTGAAACGGCAATGGCTTGAGCCACTGTATTCGAAATATTATCGCCAGTCTTACCGTCAGAAAGCACCAGTGTACTTTGGTCTGCGATTGCTTTATGCGCGGCAATAGCATCTTGAGCAATGCTTAAAACCACTGCCTTTTGACCTTCATTAGTAGCGGCCGCCTGGCCCACTTTTTCAAGAGCCTCTGCTTCCGCTATGGCAACTAGCCTGATAGCTTCTGCTTTACCCGTGGCTTCCAATACCTGGGCTTCTTTATCTGCTTCGGCGGCTAGTACTTGTTCCATCTTGGCCGCTTCTGCATCGAGAACGCGGGCTTGTTTTTGGCCTTCGGCTTCAGTAATGGCTGCAGTTTTTACACCTTCAGCAGTAAGAATTACAGAGCGCTTTTCACGCTCCGCAGTCATTTGTTTTTCCATATCTTCGCGAATAGACTGCGGTGGAGAAATATCCTTAATCTCATAGCGAGTCACCATTACACCCCAGGGCTGGGTGGCTTCAGTCATAGCCGCAAGGATGGTGGCATTAATGGTATCCCGGCTTTGGAAGCACTCATCCAGTTCCATTGAGCCAATCGCATTACGCATAGTGGTCATGGCCAATTGCGTAACAGCCATTTTATAGTCAGTAACATTGTTGGTGGCCGCACCGGCATCGGTGACTTTCATAAATAGAATGCCATCGATATCCAGCGAGATATTGTCTTTGGTGATAGCGGATTGCGAAGCTATATCCAGCGATTGCTCTTTGAGGTTGCGGTCAGCGGCGACGCTTTGCACAAAGGGGATAATAAAGTTAAGGCCGGCGCCTAAGGTTTTATCGTATTTACCGAGGGTATAGATAACATAGCCACGGTTTTGTGGGACAAAATAAATGCCTTTCTTTAAGGTAAAAAGCACTATAACAGTGACCCAAACCAGTGGGCTTGAAATTAAACTTGCAGCAAAATCCATCGAGTTGTTCCTTTAGCAATTTAGTTTTTACGGATACTTATCGCGTTGGGACTAATGTAGGGTATCGGTAGGGCTGGAACAAGTGTTTTTTTGAATCGCCATTCCCGCAAAGTAACGTCATTCCCGCAAAGTAACGTCATTCCCGCGAAGGCGGGAACCCAGATCGTATGCCTATACTGTTATTCCCGCCTTCGCGTATTGCTGTCTGGGATAATCCTTCTTGTGTAATGCTGATGGCTTTTGTCGCTAGGGGCGCCAAGGTATTGGGTAGGGTTAGTTGTTGACGGGAGTGAAGGTATTAAAATCTTCCATCACCGCTGAGTCATCCGGGTCAACTTTCCATTCTTTACTTTTTACCTGCTCCTGCAAGCCTCGCATAAAGTTATAACGACGCTGGGTGATTTCGGTGATCTGCGCATCATCTTTTAAAATGGTAGGGTGAATAAACACCATTAAGTTCTTTTTACTATTGGTTTTACCCGTACTACTAAACAGCTTTCCAATCAGGGGCAGGTCGCCAAGAAAAGGGACTTTTTCCTGAATCTCTGATTCCTCTTCACTAATTAAACCGCCTAACACTAATATTTGGTCATCCTTAATTAGCGCCTTGGTTAAGATCTCGCGTTTATTGGTAATAATATCCGAGGCAACGTCAATGGACGGTGCAATGTTTTCTGTTTTTTGTTGTATATCTAAAGTAATTGAATCCCCTTGGTTAATTCTTGGGGTAACGACTAAAGAAATACCAATATCCTGTCTTTCTATCGTGGTAAAGGGGTCGTTAGTAGAAGAAGCGGAGCTGGTCGATTGCCCGGTTTTAAACGGTACATTTTGCCCCACTAGTAATGAGGCTTCTTCATTATCGATAGCGACAATGGTTGGAGTAGATAGGATATTGGCATTTTGTGTGGCGTTTAAGGCTCGTATAGCAGCCTGTAAATCACCGTCATTAAAATACCCAAAGGTAAAACCCTGGCCCGGTGCAAAGGCCAGCGGGCTGTTATCGCCGCCGGGGTTTGCCAGCGGTAAATCCCCCAGGGTATTAACCGCCCCAATAAATTCCTGGTCCGGGTTGGTTATCCAGCTCACGCCTACATCATTGGCAATATCGCCACTGACCTCAACGATTAAAGCTTCCACCATGACTTGGGCACGGCGGATATCCAGCTTCTGGATAACATCCTTCATGGTATTTAGCATGGCCGGCGGAGCATTAATGATTAAAGCATTAGCGCTTTCGCTGCTATCAATACTGATGGTATTGCTTTCGTCTTTTTGCGTGGCCTGAATACTTAGTGCCAGGCTTTTCAGAATAGGTAATATCTCGTCGGCATCGACATAATGCAAATAAATAACCCGGGTATTGCCCTGACCATTTAGGGGGGTGTCCAGTTGTGCAATCAGTTGTTTAAACTGTTTGCGCCTGGTGGGGTCTCCCGCCATTAACATGCTGTTAGAACGTTCATCCATAGAAATAGCAATCTCCATGGCGTCATTGCCCGTTATGGGTATCAGTGAGCTAAGGCTTTGTAAAACACTCTTGGCATCAGCATGTTTCAGGGTGATCAGCTCAATGGTGTTGTCAGAAGATTTATCCAGCTGCTTAATAATACGCTTGGCCGATTCAATGCTGGTGGCGTTATCGGCGATGACCAGGGAATTGGTTGCCGGGTAGGGTGTTATAACCGCCTCGGCGCTTAGTAATGGGCGCAAAACCCCAGCCATCTTCTGGGCAGATACATTGTCAATATTGATCAGGCTTACCACCATATCGGCATTCGCGCTGCTACCTGCGGCGGGTAAGCCGCTTTTGGTGGCCAATGCCTTGGGTACAATTTTTAAGGCTTCCGGGGTTTCAATAACGGCATAGCCTTGTACCTGAAGCACGGATAAAAATACCTGGTAGGCTTCGTCGGTAGTTAGCGGTTGGGGAGATAAGACGGTGACATTGCCCTGAACTGCGCGGTGTACAACAATATTTTTGCCGGTGTTATCTGCCACCCATTGAATCAGGGCGCGAATATCTGCATCGCGCATATTCATAGTGACTTTTTCAGCGGCATATAGCGGTGCCTGGAGCAAGCAGCCCAGCATAACTAGCACAGTGATAACTTGCCTTAAAAGGGACTTTATTGTTATTGCCTGTACACTCATCAGCGTTGTTATCCTTTGGCTATTGTTGCTGGTCTATTGTTGCTGGCCGGCTTTGGAGCGGTTGCGTAATTCCTGCAAGCGTTTGCGAATAAGTTCCTGTCTTTGTGCGGGTGTCATAGCCGAGCTTTTTAATTGTTGGCTGGTGGCTTGAATCTCTTCTGCGCTCATCGTGTCTTGCACCAGTTGTTTGATATCGTCCGGAACAGCGTCAGCAGAGAAATTATTGTCGCTGGATGTTGTTGCTGTGCTGCTGTCAGGTTGCGGGAAATACAAAGTTTCCAGCTGGCCATTTCGGGATAAAACAACACGATCACCCAATACCTGCTGCAAGCTGGCCTGGCCGTAAATCCTGCTGCCTGTTTTATAAGACCGAGTCTGGCCATCCGGTCCCTCAATAATGGCGCTGGCTTGCTGTGGGTTGGATGAGGTAAAGGCACCACGCAGTATCAGTTGCATGCGGGTAACGGGGATATTGGCCTGGTTAATAAACTGGCCACCTTCCAATCGACCAAATAAATAGCTATTGGTAATACTGCTGGCCTGATAATTGGATTGTTGGTTGGATGCCGTTGGTTTTGCGGTCGAGCTGATGGCGGGTTGGTAGTTCAGTGTCGCCAGCAGGCCGTTGCTCTCCACGGCCAAAACCAGCAATAGCGTGCCTGCAATCAACAGCGCGGCATAGCGATTTACCGACGAAGCACTGAGGTCTTCGAGCTGTTGGCGAACTTTGTCGTAAAATGGGTTTGGCACGGTATTTGGCGATTCCGGTTAAGAATGTGAAGCTGGTTAAATTATAGCGCAGGAACAAGAACTTAGGCGTCAAACTTAGTGGAATTTAGCTGGATATCTATTATTCTTGGTAAGTATTGCTTTGAAATGAGAACTCTATGGAAATCCCCGCCGCTAAGCTGCGCAATTTGCCCTTTGGTTTTGCCAAGCGCCATGGCGTGTTTTTGCAGATTCAGGATGACCAATCCAGCCCAATACTTTGCCACCAGAACAATATCAGCCCGACTTTATACGCAGAGGTTCGCCGCTTTCTGCAGTCTGGCTTTGCTTGCCAGCAGATTGAAACTGATACCTTTGACCAACTGTTAGCCGCAGCCTATGAACGAGATTCCTCAGAGGCCATGCAAATGGTCGAAAACCTGGGTGAAGAGATGGATTTGGCCAGCCTGGCCAATGCCGTGCAAGAAACAGAAGATTTGATGGAGCAGGAGGGGGATGCGCCAATTATTCGCCTGATCAATGCGGTTTTGTCAGAGGCGGTAAAAGAGGGTGCTTCAGATATTCATATTGAAACCTTTGAAAAGCGCTTATTAATACGTTTCCGGGTAGATGGCGTGTTACGTGAAGTAGTAGAGCCCCGCAGAGAATTGGCACCACTGTTGATTTCCCGTATCAAAGTAATGGCCAAGCTGGATATTGCTGAAAAGCGCGTACCGCAGGATGGCCGTATCTCCCTGAAAATTGCCGGCCGTGAAATTGATGTGCGTGTGTCAACCATGCCCTCTAATACCGCTGAGCGCGTTGTACTTCGTCTGTTAGAGAAACAGGCAGGACGTTTAAGTTTAAATTCGCTGGGTATGCCGCGCTTGCGAGACCAGCAATTTAATGACTTATTAAATCGCCCTCATGGCATTATTCTAGTCACTGGCCCAACCGGTTCCGGTAAAACCACCACCCTCTATGCTGGCTTGTCAGAAATTAATCATAGCTCCCGCAATATTTTAACCGTTGAAGACCCCATCGAATATAACCTCGAAGGCGTGGGTCAAACCCAGGTTAACCCAAAAGCGGATATGACCTTTGCCCGTGGCCTGCGTGCCATGTTACGTCAGGACCCCGACGTAGTGATGGTCGGGGAGATTCGCGATTCGGAAACCGCAGAAATTGCCGTGCAAGCGAGTTTGACAGGGCATCTGGTGCTATCCACCTTGCACACCAATACCGCGGTGGGAGCCATTACCCGACTGCGCGATATGGGTGTAGAACCTTTTCTGCTTGCCACTAGCTTGATTGGCGTTATGGCCCAGCGTTTAGTGCGAGTGCTTTGTGAAGACTGCAAAGAAGAACATTTCCCAACCATGTTGGACCGAGAGTTTCTGGGGGATCTACTAGAGCCAGAAAGCAAAATTTATACGTCGGTAGGTTGTGAAAGCTGCAATTACCAAGGTTATAAAGGCAGAACGGGTATTTATGAATTATTAATTGTGGATGAGCAAATCCGTCAGTTAATTCATAACGAAGAAGCTGAGGAAGATGTGGTTAAGGCTATGCGGATTAAAAGTATGCAAAGTATTCGAGCCGATGGCCGAGCCAGGGTTCTTGAGGGTGTGACTACCGTTGAAGAAGTATTGCGCGTCACCCTGGAGGATTAAAGGGTTATGGCTTCATTTTCCTACGCGGCACTGGACGATAATGGCAACGAGCAAAAAGGGGTTATCGAGGCCGATACCCCGCGTCAGGTTCGCCAGATACTGCGTGACCGGGGTCTGGCGCCTTTACAGGTTGACAGCGCCCAGTTAAAAACTGCGAGCAATGATGGAGCCAACGTCGGTGAGGCTTATGCAACCCCTTCGTTATTTAATCGCGGCCCATCAATAAAAGTCGGTGAGCTGGCCACCATTACTCGTCAACTGGCTACACTGATTCAGTCATCAATGCCTTTGGAAGAGGCCTTAACAGCCATTTCACAGCAGTCTGAAAGCGATAAACTAAAAGGTGTTGTGCTGGCTGTGCGCTCCAAGGTGATGGAAGGTCATTCCCTGGCAGACAGCATGGCAGACTTCCCTCGAGCCTTTCCTGTTTTGTACCGGGCAACCGTCTCTGCCGGTGAGCATGCCGGTCATTTGGATTTAGTGCTTAGTCGCTTGGCGGATTATACCGAGAACACCTATCAGTCCCGCCAGAAAACCAAACTGGCTATGTTATATCCGCTGATTTTGTTGGTGATGTCCATCGCTATCGTATCGGGTTTAATGGCCTTTGTTGTACCCGATGTGGTTGAAGTGTTTATTGGCCAGGGGCAAGCCTTGCCGGTGTTAACCCAGGCTCTGATCAGCCTAAGTGATTTTATTGTTAGCTATGGTTTGCTGGTGATTGTTTTACTGATTCTTGCCGTTAGTGGCTTGCGTTATGCACTGCAAAACAAAGCCTTAAAAATTCACTGGGATCGCCGCTTGCTGGGTTTACCATTAACCGGCCGTTTTTCCCGCGGCACTAATACCGCCCGCTATACCAGTACCTTAAGCATTCTTACCAGCAGCGGTGTGCCACTGGTGGATGCCATGAAAATTTCTGCAGAAGTGATAGAGAATAGTTTTTTGCAGCAGGCAGTGACCGAAGCGACACAGCAAGTCAGGGAAGGGGGTAGTTTGCATCAGTCCCTGGAACAAAATGGTTACTTTCCCCCGATAATGATTCATATGATAGCCAGTGGTGAATCCAGTGGTGACTTAGATGCCATGTTAGAGCGAGTAGCCGAAAACCAACAGCGTGAGCTGGATGATTTGGTGACAACTTTAATCGGTATTTTTGAGCCGGCCATGCTGTTATTGATGGGCGGTGCAGTACTTATTATTGTGGTTGCTATCTTGCAGCCCATTTTTGATCTCAACCAATTGATATAACTAAGCCGTGGTAAAAACAATGACAAACTCAGTGAGCAAAACATTCAATCGTAGGCAGCAAGGTTTTACCTTGATAGAAATTATGGTGGTTGTCGTCATTATCAGTGTGTTGATTGGTCTGGTGGCCCCTAATATTTTGGGCCGAGTCGACGAGGCAAAAGTGACGGCGGCGCAAACCGATATTGCCACCATAGAACAAGCGTTAGAAATGTATAAATTAGATAACCAAATCTTTCCTTCCACCGATCAGGGTTTACAGGCTTTGGTGGAAAAGCCCAATACCTCGCCAGTACCCAGAAAATGGAATTCGGCAGGTTATTTAAAAAAAGGTAAATTACCCGTCGACCCGTGGGGTACTGAGTATCAATATATTAGCCCGGGTTCAACGGGCGCTTTTGATATCTATTCACTCGGTGCCGATGGTCGCGAAGGCGGCGAGGGTTATGATGCTGATATCGGTAATTGATATCAGCCGGCCTCGGGGTTTTACCCTGATTGAAATGATGCTGGTGCTGGTTGTTATCTCTGTGATGGCATCCATGCTGGCGGTTTCCATCGGTGACAACTCACAGAAATTGTTAGACAGGGAAGCCCGTCGCTTACAAACCAGTTTGCAAATGGTAGCTGATGAAGCGGTGATGCAAGGGGTGGAGTTTTCATTAGCGATGGGGACAGATACTACGGATGAAACACCGGGCTACCAGTTTTTAAGACTGGATACCGAAAGCCTGGCCTGGTTGCCCTCAGTAGAAAAATTGCTGGCCTTTCATCCCCTTGATCCCAATATAAGCCTGCAGGTCAGTTTGCAGGGGGCTAATGACACTGAGTTCGAGCGTCAAGTAGAAAGACTTCAATCCCTGGGTAAGCAACAAGGTCCCGAGCCTTTACTGCTATTATTATCCAGCGGCGAAATGACTCCCTTTATTATCACCTTATCCCATTCAGAGCTGACCAATAGCGTTAGATTGGCTAGCGATGGTGTTTCGGGGGTTGAACGACTGTGATACGCAAACAGCTGGCCGGTTTCACCTTATTGGAAGTGCTTATTGCACTGGCCATATTGGCTATTTCTTCATTGGCTGTTATTAGCCAGTCTGGTCAAAGCCTTAGCCAATTAGAACAGCTACACCTTAAAACCTCCGCCATGGTCGTTGCCGACAATCAACTGGCTGTAATGCAGGCAGCACCGGATTGGCCCAGTCCGGGAAGTCGAACCACTTTAGTAGAGTTGGGCGAACAACAGTGGCAGGTCACCACCGAAGTGACTCAAACTTCAGACCCCTGGCTACGAAAAATAGAAGTTATAGTTACTCAAGACCAGCAGTTTGATGCACCATTGGCTTTATTAATTGGTTATCGAGGTAAACATTGATGATGTTTGCCGGTCTTAAACAAACGCAGCGCGGCCTGACATTATTAGAGGTGTTGATCGCCTTAAGTATTTTCTCGCTGATTGGGGTGGCCTCATACCGAGTATTAAACGCAACAATTCAAAGCCAGCAAGTGAGTGAGGTTTATTCCCAGTTGCTGGCCGAGCGGCAAAAAGCCCTGGCTATTATTGATCGCGATTTACAGCAGGTGTTAGATCGCTCGATCAGAAATACGACAGTTGATAGGGCCGAATTTTTACTGGTTAACCAAGAGCTATACCCCTTGGAGTTTACTCGCGGTGGCCGCAAAAACCCGCTGATGTTGCCCCGCAGTTCTATGCAGCGTATTGCCTACGATATTGGCCCACACCCTAAGTCCTCCAATAGAGATAGCCAATACTATCGTGATGACCGCAGTTATTTACGTCGGCATATTTGGTCGGCG
This sequence comes from Oceanicoccus sp., assembly GCF_029238675.1. Classification (GTDB taxonomy): domain Bacteria; phylum Pseudomonadota; class Gammaproteobacteria; order Pseudomonadales; family Dasaniaceae; genus Oceanicoccus. The sequence goes on from NZ_JAQWFR010000023.1 coordinate 73,434, forward strand.
CTGGACCGCGAAGAAGATGCACCGGTCATTGTTCAAGTCTTATTAGCTGATGTCAGCCGTTTAACAGTAGCGGTGCTTAGCGAAGAGGGGCGTCACCAGCAATGGCCTCTGCCTGAACAGAAAGCGGATCCAGTTGTGCCGCTGGCCATCGAAATAAGCTTGCTTAATGACGATGGTGATCAACTCAGTCGCCTGTACCCGGTGCTGCAATGAACAGCGTCAAGCATCAACAGGGAGTAGCCCTGATTACTGTCTTGCTGGTCTTTGCTTTGGCAGCCATTATCACCAGCGAAGTGGCTTCCAGAAATTACCGTGATATTCGCAAAACCGCTAACCTAATCAATAGTAAACAGGCCTACCACTATGCACTGGCCGGGGAGCAGTACGCGCGCCAGATACTTTTCCGGGATTATGATGAAGACCCATCATCCGATCAATTCAGCGACAACTGGTCTGATATTAGTCAAATCTTTGATATTGATAACGGCGAAATGACCATTGAAATTAGTGACCTGCAAGGGCGTTTTAATCTTAATAATGTAGTGGCGGCCAACGGTCGTGTTAACAATCAGGCATTAACAGACTTTAGCCGTTTGTTAGAGGCGCTGGATATTTCAACCGATTATGCTCCCGCGTTAGTGGATTGGTTAGATAGCAATACGGTAGCTACTATTGGCGGTGCCGAGGATGAAAGCTACCAACCCCTGAATTACTTAACCGCCAACCAGCCGCTTGCTGACCGTTCAGAACTGCGTTTATTAACGGATATGCGTTTTGAAGACTATATTCGGTTGAAAGATTATGTGGTTGCCTTGCCCCATCAAGTGAAAGATCAACAAATAGGCACCACAAAATACAATATCAATACCCTAGCTGCTAAAATGGTAGAAGCACTTAGTGATGATAGCGCTGTCGATATTATGGCTATCCAGCAGCGAGGTGGGTATAGCACGGTGAATGAGTGGGTGAGTAGTGGGGATATCGGATCTTTATCGATTGCCCGCAACCAGCTTAAGACCGCCAGTGAATTTTTTGAAATTAAAGTAACTGCCGTCTACGACCAGCGTATTAGTATTATTCGTAGCCAGGTTTACCGCAATAATAATGATGGCAGTATAACGCTGCTTAAACGCCAGCAGGGCATTGAATAGGTTATGAGCGATCAACTGATCATACGGCTACTCGAAAGCACCTTAACGGGGGCGTCAGAGCTTGATTGGGATTTATATGATTCCGTTGGCCGCTCGGTGGCCAGTGATACTTCATCACTGCAAAGTCTTAATGAAGTCGTCGCTAATCATTCTGTCAGTTACACCGTTACAGTGATTGTTCCCGCTGAATCCTTATTGCTAACCAGCACCTCAATACCTTCCCGTCAAATGCGTCAAATCAAACAAGCCTTGCCGTTTATGGTCGAGGAGTTGATTGCTGATGATATTGAAAATGTCCATATTGCTATCCCCGACAATTTCTCTGCCACCTCCCCAAAAATTGACGTTGCGGTGGTTGAGCACCAGCTATTAATTAACTGGCTGGACCAACTGCATTCCTGCGCTATAACGGCATCCCAAATTGTGGTTGATAGTCTATGCCTTCCTTACCAGGAAAACAGCATAGCGCTATTGCTGGATGATGACCGCGTTATGGTACGCAGTGGTGCTTATGCAGGTATGGTTATTCAGGCGGAAGATTTTAAATGGTTTTTTGCCAGTGTATTGCAGCAGCACGAACATGCGGATGATGTTTTGCTGCGGCCTAATATTGTTTTGATGCACTCCTCTGAAGAACCCGAATCCCTTACTGAGATAACGGAGTATATCCAGACTGAGTGCAGTGATTACGAATTAAAAGCCATCGGCTACCAGGAAAGTGTTACGGATATATTGGCTAACAGCGCTGCTCACCAGACCATTCCTCCGTTAAATTTATTACAGGGCGGCTATGCGATTAAATCCGGTAACAGCAGCGCGTCGCAGTCATGGTCTTTAGCAGCTTCCGTGGCGGCAATTAGCGGTGTTGTTTATTTAGTGTTTGCCCTAACTAGCGGTTGGTATTTTGATAATAAAGCTGTGCAACTGGATGCGGACGCAGTAAATTTATATAAAGAAATATTCCCCAACGAGCGCCGGGTAGTAAGCCCCAAAAAACAAATGCAGAATCATTTGCAGCGCACATCAACAACTACTGGCAGTAATTTCTTACCGCTGCTGTCAGAAACAGCAGGCCAGCTTTCAAATGCTAACAATGCGGCTCTAACCGTAGAGCAGATGCGTTATGAAAGTGGTCGCGGTGATTTGCAATTTCAGGTACAAAGCAAATCCTTAGATCAATTGGATCAGTTAAAACAAAGTTTGGCCCAGTCCGGCTTAGAGGTTGATATTAATTCCGCTACCGAGCAAGACGACCGAGTAATGGGTCGCCTTGTGATCAGGAGTTTATAATGTTGGCTTCAGTAAAAAGCAGTGCCCTCTATCAGCAACTGGAACAGCGCTTTGCCGCTTTTTCTCCCCGTGACCAGTTGGCGATTAAAGGTTTGGCGCTTTTTTTTGGCGTTATCTTTGTTATCTACGGTTTATTATTGCCCGCCAATCAATACCAGCAGGATGCGCAGCAACACTATCGCAGCAGCCTGGAGTCCTATCATTGGATGCAAGCCAATAAAGGCGCCTTTGCAGCAGCTAGTCAGCAGCGGGCTAAGCGCGATCCGGGGCAGTCATTATTGGGCATTGCCAATAGCACGTCTAAATCTTATCAACTCAGTTTTAAGCGCTACCAACCTGTGGGCGACTCGGGCTTAAGTTTATGGTTAGAAAATGTATCGTTTAATAACCTGATTATGTGGCTTGAGCGACTGGATAAAAAATACGGTATTAGCGTTAATGAAATTACCGTTGAGCGCCAGCAAGAAAAGGGTTTGGTGAACGTACGTTTGGTTCTGCAAGGGTAATGCAATGAATAAGGATTTTAGCTGATGTACCAGCAGTACTTTGGGCTTACCGAAGCGCCGTTTTCGATAGCGCCAGATCCCCGTTATTTATTTTTAAGCGATAAGCATCGCGAAGCTTTGGCGCACTTAATATACGGCGTGGGGGACCAGGGTGGTTTTGTGCTACTTACCGGTGAAGTCGGTACCGGTAAAACCACCATATCCCGCTGCCTGTTACAGCAGGTACCGGATAATGCGGATGTCGCTTTTATTATTAACCCCAGACAAAGTATTAACCAACTCCTGCAATCTATATTTAATGACCTGGGTATTGATTATGACAGGGGCATGACCAGTAAAGACCTTATCGACGTGCTAAATCACTATTTGCTGGATGCCCATGCGGATGGCCGCAATACCATTTTAATTATTGATGAAGCGCAAAACCTGTCAGTCGATGTGTTAGAGCAATTGCGCTTATTGACCAATCTTGAAACTAATGAGAAAAAGTTGTTGCAGTTAGTCTTGCTGGGGCAGCCGGAACTCAATGATTTATTGGCTAAGTCTGAGTTGCGCCAGCTAGCGCAGCGGGTTACCGCTCGCTATCATCTTTCGCCCTTATCCAAGCCTGAAGTTATTCAATATATCGAGCACCGCCTCTCAGTGGCGGGATGTCGCTCGGAATTATTCCCTGCACCGGCGATTAATAAAATCTACCAATTGAGTAAAGGTGTGCCCCGTTTAATCAATTTAATTTGCGACCGTACTCTGTTGGGGGTTTATTCCAGCAATCAAGACCAGGCTAGCGCTAAAATTGTTGCCAATGCCGCTAAAGAAGTTTTTCCTGCTGAGCAGGGTTTTAATTGGAAGCCAATATGGTTTTCCCTGGTTATGGCTGCTGTGATTGTTTCTACATCGGTGTTTTTTAAAAGTTATAAACCTGCTGAATCGACACCGGATGACGTCATACAAGCCCCAAGTGCCAGTGGTTCTATTATTCGAGGTTCGCAAGAGGGTTAGATGTCGTATATTTTAGATGCCTTAAAAAAGTCAGAGCAGGAGCGCCAGCAAAATAATGGGCCCAGCCTGCAGACGGTACATCGTCCTCACCTGATTAATAAACATGCTGGTAAACGCAGTGTACTGATTGTGTTATTGCTGTTAATTACAGGGGCTATGGTGTTGGCAGGGGGTTGGTATTTTTATAATAAACCGATTCCGGACGCAGAACCGGTGGCGGCGGTACCAGCTATTGTTGAGCCACAACTTGTAACGGATGTTACTCCCCAGATAGAACTCTCCAGCTATATCGCTGAGTTTTCTGAGTTGCCTGACCCTGTGCAGCAGGCGATTCCTGCCCTGACTTTTTCCTTTCATGTTTATTCTGATAATCCTGCAAGGCGCACGATCATTATTAACAAGCGTAGAGTTCGTGAAGGGGATAATGTATCTGAAGGTTTATTGCTTGAGTCTATCACCCCGCAGGGTGTGGTTTTACAATGGCAGGGCCAACACCGGTTTGCTATTAACGTGGTAGAGAACTGGTAACCCGTCATTCCCGCGAAGGCGGGAACCCAGCGCTGTCGATTTCCGCTTTAGCGGAAATAACAGCATGAGCATGCAGGCTGGATTCCCGCCTTCGCGGGAATGACAGGTTTGCGGGAATGACAGGTTCGCGGGAATGACAGGAAAGGGGCGGAATGACGCTCCTTAAAAAAGGCTTATTGTTTATTGCGAGGTGTGTACTCAATAAAGTCAGAAAGATTAACATCCTCTGCAGAAAAATCCCCACTGTTATATTTCTTCTGTAAGTCCTGCATCAAATTATAATTCTTTTGGCTAAGCTCTATAGCCACTTCGTCAGAATCTAAAATTACCGGGTGGATAAATACCATCAGGTTTTTTTTGATCACCTTATCTGTGGTGGTCCTAAATAAAGCGCCTAGCAAAGGCATGTCACCCAGAATAGGCACCTTGCTGACAATTTGTTGAACATCGTCAGAAATTAAACCACCAAGCACCAGAATATTATCGTCTTCAACAATCACTTTGGTTTTAATGCTGCGCTTATTGGTGACAATATCATTGGTGTTTGCGCTGGTTTCTGAGATCGTTTCAATTTCCTGTAACACATCCAGTGTAATGGCATCACCACTATTAATTTGCGGAGTGATTTTTAAACTCAGGCCAATATCTTCTCGCTCAATTGTAGTAAATGGATCGTTGGTGCTTGAGGAGGAACCGGTACTTTGACCGGTAATCAACGGCACGTTTGAGCCGACTAAAATTTCAGCCTCTTGATTGTCCAGGGTCATAATAGAGGGCGTTGATAATATATTGGCATCATTCTCATTGGCTACCGCCTGCACCAGGGCGCGTAAACTGCCATTGCGATAAAACCCCAGATTTAATCCCGAGCCTATCAGCGATAGCACGCCATCTTCGTCGGCAGACTTCAGACCAAAATTGGTAATAGCCTCGACGCCGTCATCACGGTTAAGGCTGGTATTCCATTCAACACCCAGTGTTTGTGAGAAGTCTTTGCTGACCTCAACAATAATCGCTTCCACTAACACCTGCGCTCGGCGGATGTCGACCTGGGCAATCACATCGGCCATCATTTCCAGAATATAGGGTGGGGCGGTCATAATTAAGGCATTGGAGCTCTCGCTGGCTTCAATGCTGATAGAACTATTAGCTTCCGCATTTTTATTATCCTCTGCCATAGCCGTGGCCATGCCGCGCAGAATAGGCAGTAACTCGGCGGCATCCAGATAGTGTAAGTAAACCACCCTTGTATTGCCGCTATCGGTGATGGGTTTATCTAATTGCTTAATCAGTTGGCTGACGCGATTGCGGGTGGCGGGGTCGCCCGTCATTAACAAACTGTTAGAGCGTTCATCGCTGGTAATTGAAAAACTGGGAGACGCTGCGCTTTGCGTTAACGATAACACTAAGCCGACAACATTTCGGGCATCGGCATGATTGAGTTTAATCACTTCAATATCAAAATCTCCGGTCTGATCAATTTGCTTGACCATGGTCACCAGTCTTTTCACATTGGCGGACTCGTCGGCAATAATCAGGCTGTTGCTTTCAGGGTAGGCGGCAATATGGCCAGTGGCGGGTAACAGCGGTTTTAATAATTCAACCAGTTTGATGGCAGAAACCTGCCTGGCCTGGAAGATATAAATAATCTGTTCGCCGCCGCCAAGCTGGTCAAAATTGGCGATCAAATCCCGCGGTGCATTTTTGTTGAGTGCGGCAGGGTATATCCGCAAAATCCCCCCGGACTCTGAGGCGGCGTAGCCATAGACATCCAGCGTGGTTAAAAAGACTTGATAAGCTTGCTCGGCATTCATCGCCTGGTTAGCTAATACGGTGACTTTGCCTTTGACCCTTGGGTCTACAACAATCTTTTTATTAGTTTGTTCAGCAATCCATTGAATCACAGCACCAATATCGGCATCGCGCATATTGATGGTCAGTAATTCTTGTTCGGCCTGTTGTGACTGTTGTGACTGTTGTGCCTGTAGGGGGAGTATTACTGACAGCGCCGTTAGCAGGGTTAATACCCTGAGCAGTGTTTTAAAGCGGATGCTATGGCTGTCGGTCATGCTGGTGACGGTTTCTGTTGTTGCGTAGCTGTTAGTGTAGTTCAGTCTTCAGTTTTAGCTAAGTTTTTTGTTGGTTTATCAGTCGCTTAGCCTCGTTTTAGTTGCCGGTATTGGCGGGGTGACACGCCAATAATTTTTTTAAATAAACGCGAAAAATAATAGCTGTCTTCATAACCCAGGTTACGGCTAATCGCCTTAATATTATTGCCGGATATATCCAGCAAAAAACAGGCGTGCTCCATTTTAAGATGGATAAAATGTTGGATAGGGGACTGGCCGGTAATTGCCTTGTACTTACTCGAGAAGTGGTACTTGGATAAGTTAACCTTCTCGGCCAGCTCTTCCAGTGCCAGCTGCCCGTGTAATTTCTCCTGCATCAAGGCATGCACTGCATCCAAATCAAAGTGAAGCCCTTCACGGGTTTTAGTTTTAGGGTGGCTGGCACTAAGATAACTCAGCAATTGCTTAAGCAGGTTACTGGCATGGATAAAATTGCGCTGGTTATAGCCTGTCTGGCGCACCTCTAACAGAGTTTCAAAGTCGCTAACGATTTTGGTATGGGCGCCGGGACTTAATACCGTTAGTGTTTGCTCTTCATTGATAAGGGGTTCTAAAAACAGATGGCTTAACTGGCCGGCAAAGTGTATCCAGTAAATACTCCAGGGCGTATTGGGCCTGGCCTGGTATTGGTGGGCGGTGCCTTTGGGTAGCACCAGAATATCACCGGCTTGAATGGTGAGCGTTGTATCGCCCGCATCAACCGTGCCTTCGCCATCGGTACAGTAGATCAACAGATGGTCCTGGTGTTGCTCCCTTTCCATGCGGTGCCCAAAGGCGTTGGGGTAGTAACCCATCGCTACAGGGTAGCAATCCCGGGTAAGCGGGTGACCGGCGAGGGAATTCACCATAAATTCAGGTACTATAAACCTGATTCCGTCCCGAGAGAGTGGCCATTGTGAAGTGATGGTCATCTTAAGTTATTGATATTTAAGGGTTAAAGTTTTTTTGTTGCTAGTTTCATTGGATCTTAACATCGCAATATAGTCCATTATTTCCGCAATTAAATCAATTCTTGCCTTTCCTTAGCTGTGCTACCTTTGCTTTCGCCAAGGGAGCCCTGTTGAACTTTTAAGGAACACCGATTATGACTACCGACCAGACTATTGATCCACAAGCAGAAGTAGCTGCATTAATAGCCCGTTCACGCGCCGCACAAGCTCAAATTGAAAACTACACTCAGCAGCAGGTGAATGAGTTGATCACGGCCATGGTGTGGTCTGTCGCCCAACAAGAGGTGTCTGAAAAGATTGCCCAATTTACTATTGATGAAACTCAGCTGGGTAACTACGAAGGTAAATTCCTTAAGATTAATCGCAAAACCCGTTCTGCCTTATATGACATTATTGATGATAAATCAGTGGGTGTTATTGAAGAAGATAAAGAGCGCAACCTGGTCAAAATCGCCAAGCCGATAGGTGTTGTGGGTGCCTTAACCCCCTGTACTAATCCTGAAGCGACGCCAGTCATCAAAGCAATCTCTGCAGTTAAAGGTCGTAACTCCATTATTATCGCGCCACACCCGCGTTCAAAACTGACCAATAAAATGATCTGTGATCTGATGCGTGAAGCACTTAAAAAGATGGGTGCGCCTGAAGACCTGGTGATCGCCATTGAAACACCTGCGCTGGAAACTACTGACGAATTAATGAAACAGTGTGACCGCGTATTGGCCACCGGTGGTGCACCGATGGTGAAAGCGGCTTACTCAAGTGGTACTCCGGCTTTGGGTGTAGGTGCGGGTAATGCCTGTATCACCGTTGACGATACGGCTGACCTTGATGAAGCGGCAGAAAAAATTCGTATTTCTAAAACTTTGGATTTAGCGGCTTCCTGTTCCTCAGATAACTCCGTTATTGTATTAGAGTCCGTCTATGACCAGATGCTAGAGAAGCTGCAAGCGGAAGGTGGTTATATTGTTTCTGCAGATGAAAAAGCAAAACTGCAAAACACCATCTGGGAAGACGGGCATATTGCGCCACGTATCGTTGCGCAGCCAGCAACTAATTTGGCGAGTATGGCGGGTTTTGATGTAGCAGAAGACAAAACCTTCCTCATTGTTCCGGAAACCGGTGCCGGTAAAGATCACCCTTTCTCGGGTGAGAAAATGTCCGTCACCATGGCGTTTTACAAAGTTAAAGATATTGATGGAGCTATTGCCTTAACCAATAAAATACAGGCTTATCAGGGGCAGGGTCACTCTTGTGGTATCTACTCTAATAGCGACGAAAATATCCTGAAGTTTGGCCTTAACACCAAAACCTCCCGCGTTATGGTTAACCAGCCACAGGCGCCATCAAACAGTGGTAACTTGTGGAATGGTATGCGCCAAACCTTCTCATTGGGCTGTGGCTCATGGGGCAACAATAGCACCAATAATAATATTACCTGGCAAGATCTGATCAACGTAACCTGGATTTCCAGGCCTTTGGCTACCACCAAAGTATTGCCTGTGGATGAAGAGTTATTTGGCTCAGTGATCGACAAACTAAAATAACCCCTAATGTTCATTTTAGATGGAGTCGCTAAACCATGGATTTTAACTTAAGCGAAGATCAACTTACCTTCCAGAGCGCCGCTCGCTCATTTGCCGAGGGCGTATTTGCACCCAATGCAGCGCAGTGGGATGCTGAACATGTGTTTCCCAAAGACGCACTCAAGCAAGCCGGTGAATTGGGTTTTATGGGGATTTATACCCCGGAAGAAGCTGGAGGCCTTGGCCTTGGGCGTTTGGATACCAGTGTTATTGTTGAAGAGTTGGCCAGGGGTTGTACTTCTACAGCCGCCTTTTTAACAATACATAATATGGCCACTAATATGATTGCCCGCTATGGCCAGCCCGGGATTGTTGAGCAGTGGTGTCCGGATTTGGTGCCCGGTGAGAAACTGGCCTCCTATTGTTTGACTGAGCCCGGTTCGGGTTCCGATGCCGCTTCTTTACGGAGTACCGCCAAACGTGATGGTGATAGCTATATTGTTAACGGCAGCAAAATTTTTATCTCTGGTGCCGGTGCGACCGATGTTCTGGTGGTTATGCTACGGACAGGAGATGAGGGTCCAAAAGGTATTTCAGCCTTTGCCATCCCTGCAGACTTGCCCGGTATTGAATACGGCAAGAAAGAAGAAAAAATGGGTTGGAACTCCCAGCCAACTCGGGCCATCAGTTTTGATAATGTCCGTGTACCTGCAGCCAACCTGTTAGGTGTTGAAGGGCAGGGCTTTAATATTGCAATGGAAGGTCTGGACGGTGGCCGTATCAATATTGCTACTTGTTCTATCGGTACCGCCCAGGCTGCATTAGAAGCTGCTACCGCTTATAGCCAGGAGCGCAAACAGTTTGGTCAGTCAATTGCCGGTTTCCAGAATACCCAATTTAAATTAGCCGATATGGCCACAGAATTGGTGGCTGCCCGCCAAATGGTAAGACTTGCTGCCTTTAAACTGGATAACAAAGAAAGTGATGCCACCACATACTGTGCTATGGCCAAGCGCTTTGCTACCGATGTCTGCTTTACTATTTGTAACGATGCCCTGCAACTGCATGGCGGTTACGGTTATATCAAAGAATATCCGCTGGAGCGTTATGTGCGCGATAACCGCGTGCACCAAATTCTGGAAGGAACTAACGAAATCATGCGGGTGATTATTTCTCGCCGTTTACTAATAGAAGGTGCCCTGGAGATTATCCGATGAGTGATGCATTAATTTTAGAAAAGAAAGGCCATATCGCTTTATTAACACTAAACAATCCACCAGCCCATACATGGACGCCAGAAAGTCTGTTAGAGCTGATTGATATTGTTGAAGACCTTAATGCCGACAAAGATAATTATGCACTGGTCATTACCGGTAACGGCGATAAGTTCTTTTCTGCTGGTGCTGACTTAAACCGCTTTGATCATAACGATAAAGCCAAGTCCTTTGATTTTTCCAATGCCTTTGGTCGTTCTTTTGAAACACTAACCAACTATAACGGTGTTTCTATCGCTGCGATCAATGGCTATGCCATGGGTGGTGGTTTGGAAGTGGCTTTGGCTTGTGATGTGCGTATTGCTGATGCACACGCCCAGATGGCTTTGCCTGAAGCTGCCGTTGGCTTGTTACCTTGTGGTTTAGGTAGCCAGCATCTTTCATGGTTGGTGGGCGAGCAATGGGCTAAGCGTATGATTTTGTTAGGCGAGCGTCTTAAAACCGATAAGGCTTTAGACATTGGCCTGATCTCGGAGATTGTGGGAAGCGGTACAGTCGTTGAAAAAGCGCTGGAGCTGGCAGCTAAAGTTGAAGGACAAAGCCCAACCTCAGTCCGTTACTGTAAAGAGTTAATTATGGCAGCCCGTTCACAGCCGTTAAATAGTGCATTCCCCATTGAGCGTGAACAGTTTGTAAAACTGTGGGATAGCGAAGACCAAAAAGAAGGCGTCAGTGCCTTTGTTGAAAAGCGCAAACCTGAGTGGAAAAACCGCTAGGGCGAATAAACCCCGTCATTCCCGCGCAGGTGGGAATGACAATCTAGTTGCCAGCTTGTAAAAAACTATGAGACAGCAGTGGATTAACATCCCCCTTTTTCTTCTATCTATGACAAACGCAAGATCACAGGAAAGACCATGATTTCACCCGTTTTATTTGAAACACTACCTACAGCCAATGGCAAGCAATTTGCCGTAGCTACATTAAATGAAGAGAAAACCCTAAACTCCCTTAGCATCGAAATGGTCGACCTGCTCTCTGCCCAGTTACTGCAATGGCAAGACGATGACCAGATTGTAGCAGTGATGTTGCAGGGCGCCGGCCAAAAAGCTTTTTGTGCCGGCGGCGACGTGCAAAAACTCTATCGCTCAGCGGTAGAAAATCCCGGCGGCCCATGCCAATACGCTGAAGATTTTTTTGGGCGTGAGTATGCATTGGATTACCTGATTCACGACTATAAAAAACCCATGCTCTGCTGGGGACACGGCATCGTGATGGGAGGTGGTCTGGGTTTAATGGCTGGCTGCCGTCACCGCATAGTGACTGAAAAAACTCGAATGGCTATGCCAGAAATTACCATCGCCTTATTCCCCGATGTGGGGGGTAGCTGGTTTTTAAATCGTGCTCCGGGTCGCACGGGTTTGTACCTGGCTTTAACTGCAGGTTCGATGAATGCTACAGATTGCCTGTTTGTAGGTTATGGCGATCACTTTGTAGAACACGAACGTAAAGAGTCTGTTATTCAACAATTACTGGCCCTGGATTGGAGTGCCAATAGTGAGAGTAATTCTGCCGCTATTGATACTTTATTGAGTGCTGTGTCCGCTGACAGTGAAGCTGCTAAGCCGGCAGCCAATATCGAGCCTCACTTCGATATTATCCAGCAGCTGACGGATTACGATAATTTATCAGATATTGTCGATGCTATTAAAAACTACCAGAGTGATGATAAGTGGCTGAATAAAGGTGCTGCAGCGCTGGCTCACGGTTCTGCGCTAAGCGCTTGTAATATTTATCAGGCACTACAACAGGCTAAATCTATGACTCTGGCAGAAGTGTTTCAGTTTGAATTAATACTGGGCACCAATATCGTTCGTCATCCTGAGTTTGCCGAGGGTGTCCGTGCCTTGTTGATTGATAAGGACCAACAGCCTCGTTGGTTGTTTGATACCGTTAACGATGTCCCCTCAAGCCTGCTTGAACAAATGATTACGCCACCCTGGGATACCAATCCATTGGCAAACCTATAGAAATTAATGTTGATCACGCCAGATTAATGGAGAACAGCGATGTCTAAAATTGCATTTATCGGTCTGGGTAATATGGGTGGTCCCATGGCGGCCAACCTGCTTAAGGCCGGCCATAAAGTGACTGTGTTTGATTTAGTACCAGCGGCGGTAAAACAATTAGCTGATACCGGCGCTAGTTCAGCGGATACGGCCGCAGCCGCGGCGGGGGATGCTGATGTGGTGGTGACTATGTTGCCAGCAGGTAAGCATGTTGAAAGAGTGTATATGGGCGACAATGGTTTGCTGGGTGCGGTAAAGCCAGATGCACTATTGTTAGACTCCAGCACCATTGATGCAGCAACGGCACGCAAAGTGGCTGCCGCCGCTAATGAAAAAAATATAGCCGTTATGGATACACCGGTTTCAGGTGGTGTTGCAGCCGCAGCGGCGGGTACGCTCGCCTTTATGTGTGGTGGCTCCGAAGCATCGTTTGCCAAAGCGAAGCCTGTTTTAGCCGCTATGGGTAAAAATATTTTCCACGCCGGTGATCACGGTGCAGGGCAGGTGGCTAAAGTCTGTAACAATATGTTGTTGTCGGTATTAATGGTGGGTACTTCTGAGGCGCTGCGCCTGGGTACCGATAACGGCCTTGATGCTGCCAAACTGTCCGAAATTATGTTGGCCAGCTCCGGTCGTAACTGGACCTTGGAAGTTTACAATCCTTACCCCGGTGTGATGGCAACAGCGCCCGCCAGCAACGATTTTAACCCTGGTTTTATGGTTGACCTGATGTGTAAGGATTTAGGTTTGGCCATGGATACTGCGGTGCAAACTCAATCCGCAACGCCAATGGGAGCTTTAGCCAGAAGCCTTTATACCGCGCATCAATCACAGGGTAATGGCGGCAAAGACTTCTCCAGTATTATCGAGTCATTAGGAAAATCATTAACGAGGTAAGACCATGGATATTTCAGGCAAAGTTGCTATCGTCACCGGTGGTGCATCAGGTTTAGGTCGTGCAACTATTGAAAAGCTGGTGTCCCAGGGGGGCAAAGCGGCTATCTTCGATTTAAACGAAGAAGCGGGTAGTGCATTGGCCGCTGAACTGGGTGATAAGGTTATCTATCAATCTGTGAATGTGGTGGATGAAGCCTCAGTCCAACAGGGTATTGATCATGTAATGGCAACCTTTGGTGCGATTCATATCTGTGTTAATTGTGCTGGCATTGGCCCTGCGGCAAAAACCTTGGGTAAAAAAGGTCCATTCCCATTGGATACTTTTAGTTTAGTAATCAATGTTAACCTGGTAGGTACTTTTAATGTGCTGCGTTTGGCCGCCGAGCAAATGGCAAAGAACGAACCTCTCAACGAAGATGGCAACCGCGGCGTTATTATTAATACCGCATCTGTTGCAGCCTATGAAGGTCAAATCGGCCAGGCAGCCTATAGTGCCAGCAAGGGTGGGGTGGTTGGTATGACCTTACCGATTGCCCGCGATCTTTCTGGCTACGGTATTCGTGTTAATGCCATTGCCCCCGGCTTAATTGATACACCGCTATTTCAAGGCTTTCCACAGGAGTCTATTGATGCACTAAGTAGCAGTGTCTTGTATCCAAAGCGTTTAGGTCGTCCGCAAGAGGTTGCCCAGCTGGCCGCCAGCATTATTGAGAATGATTATATTAACGGCGAATGTATTCGTATGGATGGTGGTATTCGGATGCAGCCTCGTTAAGAGAACACCGCGCCAGCCAATTATTTCAGCATCATCTTTATGGTTTTTTCGGTTTTCTTATTATAGGGCGGAGCCATGCCCGTCATACCGGCGAGGTCAATCTTCGGCTGGCTGTAAATCGCCTTGGCGTGGCTGAAGGCTTTAAAGCCATCAAAGCCGTGATAGCAGCCCATGCCACTTGGGCCAACACCACCAAAGGGTAGGTCTTCTTGTGTTACATGCATTAATACATCATTAATGGTGACACCACCGGTAACGGTATGGTCAAGTACATAGCGCTCTTCTTGCGCGTTAAAACCAAAATAATAAAGGGCTAAAGCACGGGGCTGCTTATTAATAAAGGCAACAGAATCTTTGAAGTCTTTATAAGTTCTAACCGGTAATAACGGGCCAAAAATTTCTTCCTGCATGCATAGTGCATCATCCGGTGCATTAAGAATCAGTGTAGGTGGCATTTTATGGTGTGGCTGCCCCTCAAATGATTCGTTAGCCGGGTTGATTTCAATAATGGTGGCGCCTTTTGCTTTAGCGTCTGCAATATAACTTTGCAGGCGTGAGTAATGACGCTCATTAATAATCGATGTGAAATCTTTATTGTCCAGCAGAGTGGGAACCATGGCAGCCACCGAGGCTTTAAAGCCTTCAATTATCTGGTCCAGTTTTTCTTCTGGGAGGTAGCAGTAGTCCGGTGCCAAACAGATTTGGCCGGCGTTGGTGACCTTGCCCCACATAAGACGATCGCAAGTGAGCTTTAAATCCGCATCGCGGCCAATAACGACCGGTGATTTACCGCCAAGCTCAAGTGTTAGGGGGACCAGGTTTTTGGCAGCTGCTGACATAACATGGCGTGCAACAGAAGTAGCACCGGTAAAGATCAAATGATCAAAAGCTAAACCACTAAAGGCTTGCCCAACTTCAGGGCCGCCGGTAAATACAGCAACTTCACTTTCGTCATAAACTTCTTCAATCATTTCTTTCATTACCTCAGAGGTTGCGGGAGTGAACTCTGAAGGTTTAATCATGGCGCGGTTGCCGGCGCTAAAAGCATTGGCTAAAGGTGCAAAGGTTAAGTTAACGGGAAAGTTCCATGGGCTGATAATACCGATGGTCCCCAGTGGCTGATATTCAACACGTGACCTGGCACCCAGGAAATTAAGCGGAAACATGGTTTTTCTTTTCTCAGTGCGCATCCATTGCTTTACATGTTTCTTTGCATGTTGCATGGGACTTACGCCAGCTGCCACATCAAACATTCTGCTGAACTCGGGTGAGCGGTGACCGAAGTCACTGTTCATGGCTTCTGCTAATTTATCGGTATATTTCACCAGTTGTGCAATCGATCGGTCCATGCGGTCGACACGGGTTGCCAGGCTGACCGCGCCTTCATCAATAAATGCCTGCTTCTGTTTATCGAGTACAGTATTCATTGCTTGGCTAATTTTGACCGCTGGGTCATTTACCGCATTCATATTTCGTTTCTCAGGTTTTTTCGATCAATTTGGTTCGATCATTTTATTTTGAGTGCTACAGCTCGTGAGGCGACTATACCAGATAACACTTATGCCAAATAGGTTGTTCGGTATTAGCCTTTTAGGTTGGGCGTGTTTAAAATGCTTGAAAGTTTAACTAAGGTTAATTCTAGAATAGCTATATAGGTTATTGATAATAAAGGGATTGTCTAGTCTTGATGGTGGTAAGAGGATTAAATTATAACCAAAGTGCTTACTTGATTTTATTGGTGCCCGGGGCCAGTGAAGACTCCTACTAAAGGCACCAATGACACCCTGTACACAAGCAACATCACTACTTTAGCGTCCTCAGGGCTACCGTCAAGAGGCACAAATTGTCTACGCCATTGTCTGCTTGGGTGTACCCCGTCAGCACCATGTGGACCAAATAGCCTGATTGCCTAAGAGATACTTTTCGTTCATCGTTAACCCTAAGAGGACTTAATGATGACAAAGAAACGCAGTGCTGAAAAGACGGTACGAGATATACGCCGCCATACCCGTAAAAAATACTCATCTGAAGAGAAGATTCGCATTGTGCTTGAAGGCTTGCGCGGCGCCAATTAAAAGCCATTGCCGGCTTATCGAAACTTTTTACGAAAAACCTATTCACACCGGCATTAATTGATGCCATCCTACCTGTATAAAAATAAAACAGCATAACTATTATAATTATATGGAGCACTCCCTCATGCTGAAGATAACTCTAGCCCTAGTGGGCATGCCTGTTTTAACTCTCACGAATAACGCCGCTTCGATATTATGCATATTCCAATGCACCATTGAGCCGCTTTGGGAATGGAGAGTTTAATTATGAAAATAATCAAATACTTAAGCTTTGCTGTATTTTCTTTGTTGCTGGCTAATTCCGCCTGGTCTTACGCTTTGATAACTTCAGGTGGCAATCCTGTCAAATGGGGCAGTAGCACTGTTGGTACCGGAGCAAATGTCTCATGGAGCTTAATGCTGGACGATACTTGTCTTGATGGAGGTAGCTGCTCCTCCCTGATCCCTTCGATGCCTGCTGGATTTATTGAAGAAATTGATCGGGCTTTTGATACCTGGGCAGCAGTAGCGGATTTAACTTTTACGCAGTCGACTGAAACCGATGTAGGTCCTTTTATTAGTGGCAAGGGCAATATACGATTGGGGGCGAAAGCTATTGATGGCAATTATAACGTTCTGGCTCATGCTGTAGGCTCAGCCTATGTAATGTCCCCGGTATGGTACGCTACAGAAGTCCATTTTGACTCGGCCGAAAACTGGACTATTGGCAGTGCCGGCGTGGATATCTACAGTATTGCTTTGCATGAAATTGGTCATACCCTTGGTCTGTATCATTCTAATGTCAATGGTAGTGTCATGAAGGCCGCTTTCAACCCAAGTAGTAGCTTTAGTGGCTTGAGTGATGATGATATTGCTGGCATCCAGTACCTCTATGGAGCCAACCCATCGCCTGTACCGCTGCCTCCCAGCGCCGTTTTCTTTGCGTCGGGTTTATTGCTGCTATTAAAGCGTAAAATTCGTTGCAATTAATGACTATATATTCTGGCAAAATAAAATCACTTGAGCACACGCTTAAGTGGTTTTTGTTTTTATGGCTATACGCATTTCTTGTGTTGTCTGGCACTTTTTCAAAAGCATCAGTTGTTGAGATGAGCCCTGAGTCTTTAATTGACTCATCTGATCTTATTATTAACGGTGAGTATATTGGTCAGCAAAAAATCGTTGTTGATGGACGCATACTGTATTTAGGTGTTATTGATGTCAACGCAACTGTTAAAGGCCAGTCTGGACCATTGGTATTTATTTTACGATCTAACCCTAATCTTATTATCAGCGATCAACTTAAGCTCAAGCCAGGTATGGCGGGGCTATGGCTATTACAAAAAGCGCAAGACTCTCAATTGAAACATATCTATCAAGCATATAGTCCCCAGCGTTTTATGACCGGGGACAAGGCGGCTTTGATTATGGATAAACTTCAAAAATAGCACGCCTGTCCAGCACAATGCTGCTATTTATTTGCTTCTTTTTAACCTAGCTACAGCTAAACCGGCAAATCCCGATATAAAGAGATAAATCCCTGCCGGGAGAGGGACTGGACTGGGCATGACAGGCACACTCCCATAACAACCATCGGCAAAGCATAACGCTTCAATATTATTGACAACAATATTGCCTTTATTACTACTAGCGGCGGTTATTTGAGTAGAAATAAGTGATCCATTGACAACAAAGTTATTAAGAGAATAATTACCTCGATTTTTATTGATAAAAACAAGGTCATCCCCTGAGTCACCATTGACGTTTAAAGTGGTATTAGGGTTTGGTATCCAAGCAGTGAATAAACCGAGAGTATCATTGCCGTTGCCCATGTTTTGGTTTCCACCACCCTGAACGCTATTTTTGTCCATCCACATAATGTCATCATTAGTGGTGAAGGCCGTGCAGTTCATGCCGCACCAGGAAACAGTTTCGTTCTCTATAATCCAGCTATCCCAGTTAGAATTATCACTTTGATCGAAGGTGAGGGCATATGCCTTTGTAATAAGAGAGGTGATCAGCAACGCTGATGCTAGTAAACGTAATAGATAGGTATTCATTCCTTCTTCTCCAGGGTCTTTTTTATGGTTTTTATTCTTTACACCATCTTGAGGAGTGGCGTTGATTTTTATTTACAGGTTAAGTGTACATTTTGTATAAAGCCTGTTCAACTGGGTCGGGGTTTTACTATGGCTCAAGTATCTGGGTGATTAGATGTATCTCAGCACATTACCTCGACTATAAGTTGACAATAATCTTTGAATAATGAGTTTTAAAAGAAAAGTTTTGGTGCCCGGGGCCGGACTTGAACCGGCACGACCGTGAAGTCGGGAGATTTTAAGTCTCCTGTGTCTACCAATTCCACCACCCGGGCATATCGAGAGGTTGTTTACCCACGGTGGTAGCCGTGCTGGTTATCCTTATACCTTCTTTCATTTAGCAAGCAATGGAGGCGCGGGTCGGAATCGAACCGGCGTACACTGAGTTGCAGTCAGCTGCATGACCACTCTGCCACCGCGCCTTAAGCTTGCCGTTAAAAATGGAGCGGGAAAGGAGATTCGAACTCCCGACCACCTCGTTGGCAACGAGGAGCTCTACCACTGAGCTATTCCCGCACTATTTCTAGCTCTTCTAAGACAGGGCATGATTGTTCAAACCAGTGGCTGCCAAAAAGAGCGCCTATTCTAATGCTAATGCTTTTAGAGTCAAGAAAAGCCTGTGCTTCTGGTGAAAATACTTGTTTAAGCCTTTGTTTTCGGTCAGTTTTTAAGCTGGGAAAGACAGAAGAGGTGTCGCAAACGTGCCCGGATACAAAAAAGCCCGGCGCAGAGGCCGGGCTTTTATTGAATATGGCGGTGAGAGAGAGATTCGAACTCTCGATACTTGCGTATACACACTTTCCAGGCGTGCTCCTTCAGCCACTCGGACACCTCACCAGTAGGGCTGCTTAACCGATGACAGGCACCGAATTAAGAGGGGCGCTAATGTACTGGAGAATAGGTTTGAAGGCAACTAAATCCTTATTTTAGTTGGCTGTTTTTAAACGCCTTTTTGCTGTCTATTTGCTGGGTATGGTATTCTCAGCGTCCAAATTTAACGCCAGCATTCGAGTCAAGCAAATCAAGCAAATCAAGCAAATCAAAAGAGTATCTTCATGAAGTGTGCCATTGTCCCCGTAACCGCCTATCAACAAAATTGCTCCATTTTAGTTTGTGAAGAGACCAGGAAAGCTGCCGTGGTTGACCCCGGCGGTGATCTGGAGAAGATTGAAAATGCCCTGGAACAGTTGGATGTAGAGCTGGAAAAGGTGTTCTTAACCCACGGCCATATGGATCACTGCGCGATTGCGGATGATGTCCGTCAGAAATACGGGGTTATTATTGAAGGGCCCCATGAGGATGATCGCTTTTGGATAGATAAGTTGCCAGAGTGGTGTGAGATGTCCGGTTTCCCCCACGCTGATGCCTTTGAACCAGATCGCTGGCTGGTAGAGGGGGATACAGTAAAGTTTGGTAATCAAACCTTGCAGGTAAAGCATTGCCCCGGCCATACACCTGGCCATGTGGTGTTATTTCACCCTGGGGTTAAGCTGGCCATTGTCGGCGATGTGTTATTCCAGGGTTCTATTGGCAGAACGGACTTTCCAAAAGGCAATCACGAGGATTTGATTTATTCAATACGGGAAAAGCTCTGGCCTCTGGGTGATGATGTCTCATTTATCCCCGGCCACGGCCCAACCTCTACCTTTGGGCAGGAACGCCAGACCAATGCCTTTGTGGCTGATACACGCTTCGGTTAACAGCTGGGGTTAGCGGTACCGGTAGACTTATTTAACAGTTTCGGCGATGATCTGGCTTTACCTATTTAGGCGTAAATTATTTTACAGGGCACCTATCTGATTACTTATGAGTGATAGTCAAAGTAATAATGTTGTTTCAATCAAGCAGGCCGCCAAGGTTACTGGAAGCTGTGTTCGCGAGGAAATTATTGATGCGTTGGTTGAGGTGATTACCGAGGAAGGTTTTGTTGCCGCCACCAATCGTCGGATCGCCGAACGGGCTAAAGTTTCCGTCGGTACGGTGCAATATCACTTTAGTACCAAGGCTCATTTATTTGAGATTGTATTGCAGCGTTGTCATCAAGAGTTTTTGTTGCTGGTTGCTGACGATGCTCTGTTGTCGGGCAAGCTTGAAAGCCGTGTTAATCTGTTTGTAGTTATGTCCTGGCGTCACTATCAAAGTAAACTTTATTTAGCGACTATTGAAATCCTGATGGCGACCCGTAGCCAGCGTGAGATTGTCTCTCTGGTTGAGCTTACCGAACATCAGGCGGTGGAACAGCGCCGGCGAATTCGCCAGATTTTCCCCGAGTGTCAATTGGATGATAGGGCCCTATCTGAAGTATTAACCTCTACCCATGTATTTCTTACCGGTTTAACGGTAGAAACTCTGCTTAAACCCAAACTGGTTAATATTGGTGGCTATCTACGCCGCTGCACCCGCGCCATGGTTGTTATGTTGAAGGCCCCTGTTTAGCCCTTTCTATTTCTGCTTTTCTATTGAAGAATAAATTGTATAACTTTGGGGAGTAAAACCCTTGAAAAAGTATCTAACGGACGTTGTTTAGCATTTGTTGATTGATTAGTTAATTAGAAAGGAGAGTTGAATGAGCCGAGTGTTGTTCCAACGCTTTTGTTTGGTTTGTGTAATGTCGCTGCTAGCACCCGCTAGCTGGGCGGTACTACCCGCCACCGATAGCGAGGGCAGGCAGTTACCCAGCCTGGCACCCTTACTAAAAAATGTTAACCCCTCAGTAGTCAATATCTCGACTTATACCACCCGCACTATGCGCCAAAATCCTCTGCTCAATGATCCCTTTTTCAGGCGCTTCTTTAATATACCCAAAGGCCAACAGATGCCCCAAAAGCGGCGCACTCAAAGCGCGGGTTCCGGTGTGATCATTGATGCAAAGAAGGGCACCGTAGTGACTAATCATCATGTGGTAGATGGCGCCGATGAAATCTACGTGGGTCTTGAAGACGGTCGTAGCTATAAGGCCAGCTTAATCGGCTCAGACCCTGAAGTGGATATAGCAGTGCTCAAGTTAGAGGAGTTTGAGCATCTGACCCAGCTGGTAATTGCTGACTCAGAGCAATTGCAGGTAGGTGACTTTGTTATTGCTATCGGCAATCCTTTTGGCTTGGGACAGACCGTCACCTCCGGCGTGGTCAGTGCCCTGGGTAGAAGTGGCTTGGGTATTGAGGGTTATTAAAACTTTATCCAAACCGATGCGTCAATTAATCCCGGAAATTCTGGTGGTGCCCTGATTAATTTAAGGGGCGAACTGATTGGTATTAACACAGCAATCCTGGCACCTGCTGGTGGCAATGTAGGTATTGGTTTTGCCATCCCAACTAATATGGCGAAAGCCAGTGTCGACCAGATTTTAGAATATGGCGAAGTGAGAAGAGGGCAGTTGGGCATTATTATTCAGGATCTGACTCACGACCTTGCTGAAGCGTTTGATATTGATAAGCAGCAGCGGGGTGTTCTTATTGCGCAGGTGCAGTCAGAATCAGCGGCGGAGAAGGCGGGACTATTGCCGGGGGATATTGTTGTCAGTGTTGATAGTAAAGCAGTTGAAACCAGTGCGCAGTTGCGCAATGAAATTGGCCGCCGCCGCATTGATGAGAGTTTAATGCTGACGGTGTTACGCGATGGTAAAAGTAAAGTTGTTAAGGCCAGAGTGGGTAAAGTGGTAGGGCGGCAGGCAATCAGTGATGCCATACATCCCTTTTTAGAAGGCGCTACATTACAACTGGCCAGGCAAGGTGGTATTGAGGTGGTAAATATTAAGCAGGGCTCTACCATTGCATCCTCAGGTTTACGCCAGGGTGATGTTATTTTATCCGCTAATCGTCGAGTGGTTTCCAGTCTGGCGGATTTAGAAAAGGCTGCCAGCCTTTCTGATCGCCGTTTGGTATTGCGTATCCGGCGAGGTAATGCTGCTTTTTATCTTGTCTTGCAATAGATAGTTTGAAGTTATAAGTTAACCCGGTACAGAAAGAAGGATTTTAGAGGTGACATTATGAATAGATTTTCTGGAGTTAAAGCTCGATTGGTCAAATTAGCCATGCTCCCAGCGCTGCTGTTAGCGATGGTCAGCTTAACTGCCTGTACTGGAGTTTCAGTCAGTGCAGATTATGACACAGAGCGTGATTTTAACCGTTTAAGTACTTACGCCTGGATGGAGCCAAAGCAAAAACTAGTTATCGACCCCCTGGTTGATAATGACTTGATGAATAAGCGGGTTCGTCGAGCGGTAGAAGGTAAGTTAGCAGCTCTGGGCTTTGTAAAAGCCGAAGGTGAAAAAGGCGCAGACTTTTTTATTACTTACCATGTCAGCGCAGAAACCAAACTTAGCGTAAATAGTTTTCACAGTAACTATGGTTATTATCCTTCCTGCTGGAGAGGCTGTTACGGTTATGGTGCTGGCTTTGGGCGTGATATTACAGTGCGCCAATATAAGCAGGGCACCTTTATGCTGGACGTGATTGAGCCTGCCAGTACAGAGCTTATTTGGCGTGGTGTCGCCGGTAAACGGCTCAATAATGGAACTCCCCAGGAACGAGATACCTACGTGGATGAAATGGTTGCTGCGATATTGGCAAAGTTTCCTCCACAGCCTGCCATGTAGTTGATAGGTAGTTGATAGGCGGTTGATAGGCGGTTGGTAAGAAGTTGATAGGCTGGCGATTTATTGACCGATGATGCAAAAAATGCGCTTGCAAGGGCCGCTAAATTTAAGCACAATACGCGGCCTTTGAAGCAGGGCTCTAGCCTTGAGCCATTAAGATGATGTTTCAAAGATGTTATGGTGGTCCTTCCGGTCCTCTCGCAACGTTAGGTAGCAAACCCCGCCAGGCCCGGAAGGGAGCAACGGTAGTTATCAAAACGTGTGCCGGGATGTGGCTGGTTGGACTGCCACCCAATTTCCCCTCTGTTTACGATGCTCAAGCTAAATAAGATTTAACCCACTAAACGCGTTTTGGTCTCTTTCAACAAGCTGCCGGTTAGCATTTCAATTTCAGTTAACATCTCAGGTTCCAGTGAATGCAAAAATGCATCGTACTGCCTGCAAATGCTGGTGTTATCGGAACGATTGCAATAACGAATCAGGGATTTCATTTCTTCGCCATTTCTTAAGCGATATTTCTTTTTTGTTATCCCTGTTACCACCAAGCCCAATCTATAAAGATGAAAAATACTGTTTTGAGAGAAAATAAGTTTCATAAGACGCTCCTTTGATCCGTGTTAGGGGTAGTGATTATGCATATAAAATATACTGCCCCCTAGTCATAAACCGGCTTGGCAAAGTTTATTTTTATTTGTGTGGGGCCTGTCACGCGATGTTTGTGATCAGGTAGGGTTGTATTTTTAAACTTACTTTAAATGAAACAGTTGTATATTGTTGGTGGCACAACTTAAGCCTGCTATTGCAATATAAGCATTGCTTTGATCGGGAAAAGTTATGCTGGTTATGTTGTCATTCCAGTAGTCAGCTTGATGATGGCTGATTAATATTGATTGATGGTTGGCTTTAGCGATCAGTGCATGCGGATATTTGTCCTGGATTGCTGCAGCGGTAAATTCTCTGCTAATAATTTTAGCGATTACCAGAATCTTACTCTGTGACGTTCTTTCAATGCTTGTGATGACGGCTAGAACGCTTTCATCTGTTGTTGTTTCTTTTTTGTCATCCTCGCTTGCAGTCTTTATTGTTTTAATAAATTGCACAAGGCGGCCTATATCCATGGGTACGCCTAATTTGCATTCGATGGTTTGTAAGTGGATAGCCTTATCGTCTTCCATTGCGCACTGCCAGGTGCTTTTACTGGCGGTGGGTTTTTCCGGCAAGTTGCCGACAGGTTGGCCCGGTTGCAGAGGCCCTTTTTGTTGTAGCGCATACGCATAGTGGTTATAGCCGATGATATCGTCTATGCCGCTATAGGCTTTAAGGTCAATAGCTCTATAAAGGGTATAACTTGGTCTAGTGATGCCGGATTCTATGTTTCTAATACTGAGATTAAGTGCACTCAGCATAGGCAGTGTGTTTTCAATAGGGCTATCTGCTAAAGCTGGTGAGCTATGCTTGTTGCGACGATTCATTCGCAATTTCAGTGCTTCAACATAGTCTTTTTTCACTCGGTTGAAAAAGGCCTGGATGAAAATATAAACAGTGTCGGATTTCGCTTGAAGCTCGGTCTCGTTACTTATAAATAGGGCTGTAGTACTGGTGTCATGTTTAATAGCGAGTAGCTGTTGAGAAGGAGTTATAGCCGGTAAGCGCGAGCTGATGGCTAATGGTATTGTGCGGATCAGTGCATAATGCTGGTTTAGGTAAGCATGCATTAATCGCTGTTGAGCTGTGGAAATGCTTAGGTAATCCAGTACGCCAAATAACTGGTAGTGAGTGAATAATCGATTAATCGTTGTTGTTTTAGCTAAGGAGTAGGCATGTCGCTTAATGGTGAGCTGCTGGGGTTCATAGTGAGATAGTACGTGGTAAAGTTTATTAACTGTTTTTATTGAGGCAGCTGAAACTCGTGCGTGTAATGCAACAGACAATAGTTGCTCCATGGTCAGGCAGTCAATTAATGTAAAGGCGACTTGATTGGCCAGTTTGCGTTGCGGGCCATAAACCACATTAGCGGATTCATAAAGGTCGGCATAGATCTGTTTATAACCGGTAATTAAGTGTTTGAGGCTATTGAGTGAGCCGTCTACCATAGAAGCTCGTTTCTCATCATCATAAATGGAAGGTTTGCGTTCGATCATTGCGATAAGGGATTTGGCCTTCTCGCTAAGTGCTGGGAAATAGCTGTCGAGTAGCGCTAAGCGTTTGCTATTGGATAAGGGGGTTTTGGAAAGCTTGGCAAGGTCTTGTTCAGCTTTGGCAAAAAGGTTGCTAAGGGGTTTGCCTTTGGTATTAAAAAGTTTTTCAACTTTTTTTGGAGTGATTGTGTTGCCGCAGTCTTTTTTGCTTTTTAAGCTTGGCAGAATAAATTCCAGAGCCAGTTTTCTTTCAGGTAAAGTGCGCCCAAGGTATTCGTCGAGCTCGGCTTTGGATTGATCCATTTTAGCCAGAACCTTTTGCGATAGGGCCTTACCCTTGGCTTTTAATGTTGCTGTGATAATGGAAAGCTTGCTGCCATCCATATCGGACATCGGCTTTGGCTGTAAAGCCGTTTCTGTTTCACCTTCGGCATGTGCTTCCTCTTGAGCAATGGTTACTACAATCTGTTCCAGAGTCTGCTCAAAGACCTTTGATTTATCGGTCTCGCTAATGGTTTTACGGGCAGGGGAGTCGTTAAGCCTGTTATTGATAATGCCCAGCTTTTTGGGGCTTTCTGTTTCACTGGGGCTAAATGTCCCCGCCACTGATTGCTCGCTTAGCAGCTTGGAAAAGTCTCTGGTGGTGATGACTTCGGCTTTTTCAATCTTAGGCTCTGCAATCTCAGCTTCTTTGCGGTTAACAGCTTGCGGATCATTTCTTTCGTCTTCAGCTTGGTTTAAAGCTGAATCTAATGCACTCTCATCGACAAAGAGGGCGTCAGCGTATTCGTCTTTGGTTTCTATGGTAATTTCATAGTCTGAGTAATCTTTGATGGGCACTGAGGCAGCCGCTTCTAACAAGCCTTGTTTATCTTCGCTATTCTCTTCATAGCCCTTTGACGTTACGGCTTTGGGCTTTGGTTTTTGCTTGTCGCTCATGATTATAAATAGTCAGCACTTGATCCAATTAGGCTCCTTTAAATATAGCAATGAATCCCTGTTTATGTTGTTTTTAAGTATGATGTTTTGAGGGTTATGCGCTTTTGTGAGAGCTGGTTCGATGGGGTTTGTGTTGTGCGTCACAAAGGATTGATTTTGCTACATATATGGCAGGAAGCTGGTTTGCGCTAAGCCTTAAGAGGACTTGCCTTTTTTTCGATTTTTCTTTCTGGCCGCTTTTTTGGCCTCTTTTTCCGCGATAAGTTGTTTGACAATAACCGTTTCACGCTCGGTTTCTTCCGGGTTTTCCAGTGTAATGCGGCCCAGGGTTCCCGATCTTAATTCATTCAGCAGAATGGTTGATATTTTTTCAAGATCGACTTTTCCCCCAGCTCGTAAGCAGCCACGTTTTTTCCCGATTAATTCTAAAAAATCCAGTTCAGTCGTAGGGAGTTCGTCCAACTGATAGCGAGCCATTAGTAATGAAGGGTAGTGCTTAAGCAAAAAATCAGCTGCAAAAAAAGCCACATCATCATAGCTCATGGCAGTATCTTTAATAGCCCCTGTTGTAGCCAGCCGATAGCTGCCTTTTTCACTTTCTACCTTGGGCCAAAGCATTCCCGGGGTATCAAATAGCATAATGCCATTTCTAAGATTAATGCGCTGCTGACCTTTGGTAACAGCGGGCTCATTACCGGTTTTAGCTATAGTTTTGCCAGCCAGGGTGTTTATCAGAGTTGATTTCCCAACATTGGGAATCCCCATTATCATCACATGAATATCGTTGTGCCCTTGGTCTTTTCCTGGCAGCATTTTACGGCAGAGGTCGATAAGGCCCTGGGTTTTTTCAGGTTGCTCAGTGGTTAGTGCAAGGGCTTTAACACCTTTTTTCTTATCCAGATAGTCAATCCATTGTTGGGTCATCACGGGGTCGGCCAGGTCACTCTTGGTGAGGACTTTGATGCAGGGCTTGTCACCACGCAGTTTTGCGATCATGGGGTTTTCGCTGCTAAAGGGAATTCTGGCGTCTAGCACCTCAATAATAAGGTGGATTTGCGGCAGGATTTCTTCAACCTGCTTGCGTGCCTTGTTCATATGGCCGGGAAACCATTGAATACTCATTGTGACTTTCTCATTGTTATTGTGTGGGTATTATCAAGCAGAAGCTCTGCGTATATTATCAAGATTAAATTCATCGCAAAACTGTTCCAATTCTGATGATGGCAATGGACGGCTGAAGTAATACCCCTGGCCATAATCGCAACCACAGGATTCCAGGAATTGCAGTTGCTCTTCGGTTTCTACACCTTCGGCTACCACTTCATAGTTTAACTTATGAGCCATGGCGATAACCGCGGCAGTTATTTCCATATCTTCTTTATCAGCCGGGATATCCATAACAAAAGAACGATCAACTTTGACAATATTAACGGGCAGTCGTTTTAAGTAGCCCAGTGAGGAGTAACCGGTACCAAAGTCGTCAATGGAGATTAATATGCCCAGGGCTTTCAATGCTTCCAATTTTTTCAATGCATCTTCAAGGTTTTCCATTAATACGGTTTCAGTAAGTTCAACTTCAAACTGGCCGGGCTTTAGCTGGTAGCGTTTAAGGTTGGACTGGATGAAGTGGATAAGTTCATCGTCCTGGAATTGGAGCACCGACAGGTTGACCGTCATGACGACATCTTCATCGATTAAGCCGCTATCACACATTGAACGAAGTTGTTGGCAGGCCTCAGAGATAACCCAGCGCCCCAGCGGAATAATAAGCCCCGTCTCTTCTGCGGCAGGAATGAATTCCAGGGGGCTTACAAAGCCGCGCTCCTGGTTCTGCCAGCGTATTAAGGCTTCAAAACCCGTTAGGCGGCCGTCTGTTATATTAATTTGCGGCTGGTATACCAGGTGGAACTCTCTGGCATCCAGAGCCAGGCGTAAATCCTGAATTAACTGTAGGTGGTTGATCAGCTGGGTATTCATTTCTGAAGTAAAGAACTGGTAATTGTTACGACCCTGGTCTTTTGCCCGGTAGAGTGCAAGGTCGGCGTTTTTGATCAAGTCTTCTGCAGTATCGCTATTTTCAGGTGCCATGGCTATGCCGGCGCTGGCGGTAATTCTGATCTCGGTTTCGTTAAGTGTAATAGAGGACTTTAAGGTCTCAATAATTTTCTTGGCAACCTGGGATGCCGCCAGCGAACTGCTGATACCCGGTAAAATAATAGCGAACTCATCGCCACCCAATCTGGCAACGGTGTCGCTGGCGCGTACACACTGCTGTAGTCGTTCGGCGATTATGGTGAGTAGGGCATCACCAGAGTCATGGCCTAACGAGTCATTAACATTTTTAAAATTATCGAGGTCAAGCAATATAAGCCCAAGGCAATGACCTTCACGTTTTAGGTTGCTAATCACATGTTCCAGGCGATTTCTAAATAAACGTCGATTGGCCAGGCCTGTCAGAGTGTCGTAGAAAGCCATTTGCTCAAGTTGAACCTGGGCATTTTTGATCTCAGTAATATCGTTGATAGTGCCCAGATACCCCAGTACTTCTGCATCGTTACTGGTGAGTAGGCCTACGTGGCCACTAATCCACTTAATGGTGCCATTTTGCAAGCGGCAGTTGATATTGATGGCCTGATTGTTGGAGAGCATTGAGCGCCAGCTATTCTCTATCAGTGCCTTATCATCTTTGTGAATCACAGATAGCCAGCTATTTTCGATTATCGCGTTATTGGAAAGTCCGGTTATATGTGACAGCTCATCATTGGCGTAGACAGTATTGCCTTCGGTATCCAGTTGGAAGATACCCACTTTGGATGAGGCGCTAATTAAGCGAAATTTTTCTTCACTCTCCCGCAGTTCGACATCTTCCTGTTCTATAACATCTAGCATAAGGTTAAACGAATCTACTACGCGGCCCACTTCATCATTGTGTTGTTTGTTTGCTCGGCGTGAATAGTCTTCTTCTTCCGCTATGGATTGTGCAGTTAATCCCAAGGCATGGAGTGGGCCTGATATCCAGCGTGAAAAAATTTTCGATAGCCAAAATGCAATAAACACAGCAAACATGGACGCGATAATCATCACGTAAACATAGTTGGTTTGCCGGTCTTGTAGTTCTTCGGTGTTGGATCGTAGATAGATATAGCCGATGATGCTGCTGTCCAACAAGATAGGCTGGACCAGCTCAACATATTGATGGTTTGCTGAGTCTATCAGGAGCGCGTTGGTGGGCGCATAGTTGGGGCAGTTAACGGCATCGTTGGGGTAGGTTGCCAGGCGTGTGGTAGCGCCGGGTTCCAGCGCGTTGTCATCCACTTTGTAAATGCAGGCAGCAACAACAGCTTTTTGAAGCGAGAGGCTCTTAAGGTTGTTGTTAGCGAGTTCCAGGTCATCAAAGACGATAGCAGCTGAACTTCGGTTGCCGATTACCGAGGCCAGTACTACTAATTCATTTTTTAGAATCTCTTCAAAGTTGTAGCGATCGTAAAAAATGATAGCAATCATAGCTACAACCAAACTGACCAGGCTAATAATGACACAAAACAGTGTCAGCTTTTTTGCTATAGGTAAATCCCTGAATGACTGCGAAGAAATAGGCATGGTTATCGGTTCTGCTTATGTAACTATTTTGGCAATTTCAAGCAAATTGCCACTGATCTCAAAGCCAAGCTGTTTTGCCTTGGTCAGATTGATCTGGAATTGAACATTGTTATTGGCAACCACAAGGCTGATAAGGCCGCCATCGGTGAGGAATGATTGGTTTTCTCCTACAGTCAATATGGATTGATCACTTTGTTCGATCAGCTGGATCTCATCGGCGTGAGCATTAGGGATAAAGAGTATATGACAATTTGACCTGTCGTCGTCGGCCTTAAGATAGTTGATTGTTATTTCGCGACCTTTGGCCTTTCTTGAGGATAGCTTATTAAGGTGGCCATCAAAGGGATTGGCGCGATAGACGCAGATATTAGTGGTGGTAGATGATAATAATTTGGAAGCTGGCCAGTTTATAAATTTGATCAGGTTGTAGAGATAGGCAGCCTTGATTTTGTATTCTCGGGAGACGACATCATCACTTGCCAAAGCGGATGTCGGTATAAATGCCACCAAGTATAGATAGCAGGTTATGAATGTGCTTGGCTTATACATGATGTCTTGAGTGCCTATACCTGTCCATAGCTATTATTCATTATAATTCAATAAGTTACTGGCGATAGCTGCCAAAATACATAGTTTTATCCGGTAGATAAAGTAACAAGCAATTAAGGCTTATCGTATTGGTCGGCATTACTCGTTTATTGAGCGCATAATGCGTTCAGGTAGCTTTTAGTCATTATAAAAAACTAAGTTTAGCTAACTCTGACTTATTTGCTTGGTTTCTTGCTATAAATGAACAATATTTCACTCTTTCTAAGATCCCATAAAAAATGATATGACCTTAAAAATTTACTCTTTAGTTATAAATTCTAAAATCTTTTCCGCCTGATCTTTGCCGTCCTTGTAACCCAGGTTAATGAGGTGCTGGCAGAACTTAGGCGTAAATAGTAAATAGCTTGAAATATTGACGCCGCCGCTACTGGCGCCACCGCCGCTAACCCTTAAAAATGTTTTAATACTAGTGGGTAGCTCTTTAAAGTGTTCGTCGGCCAGGGCGTCAATATCTTCTGAAGGTGAAATAACATGAATATCAACAGGGCGTAAGGTCCTGCCTTCCTGATTAGTGATCTCACTGTTACTAATATTCAGTAATTGGTTCATTTGTTCCAGCAACTCAATATCGGTTTCCAGGCTATCCACAAAGGCGCTATTTAGCAGGTGCCCGATGACCTGGCCAAAGGCCGGGGAGTGGATACGACTATAGGGTCGGTCGTAATTTCGTTTGTGGCCTGTGGTGCTGATAATTAATACTTTTTTTGCACCCAGATGCAGAGCAGGGCTAATGGGGGCTAGTTGTCTTAAGGCACCGTCGCCATAGTAGTTTCGACCAATGCGTTGTGGTGGGAAAATAGTGGGGATGGCCGTTGATGCCAGTAAATGCCGTAATTGCAAGGGGGTTGGAATGCCTTGCCGACGCCAGCGCTGCCAGTCTGCATTCTCGGGCCCGCCCTGGTAAAAGCTCACTGAGACTGTTTCGGTATAGTTCATGGCGGTTACACATACTGCAGAGAGTTTGCCATCTTTGATGTTGCGGCCAATACCTGAGAAATCTATTTTATCCCTTAGAAATTGTTTTAAAGGGGCATTATCCAACAGCGCTACAGGGCGACCAATGGCGATACCGGAATTAAATAACGATGCCAGAAGCCGCCAGGCATTACGAAAAATGCCTGACCAGTCACTGCGATAGACATGTTCTGTGCCTAGTGATAACCAGAGTTGTTCCAGCCAGGCACAACTCTGGTGGAAGGTTTGCTCTCTACTGGCAATGGCCACAGCATTCAGTGCGCCGGCGGAAGTTCCACAGAAAATGGGGAAAGGGTGGTCGTATTGGTCACGGGTGATTTCTGCAAGTGCTTTCAGTACACCGACTTGATAAGCGGCCCGAGCGCCGCCACCGGGCATGATTAACGCCGTACCGGTATTGGCAACCAGCGGTGTGCTGCCGGAGTCTTCTTTGGTTTGATTCATAGGTATGGGTTCTTAGGTATGGTTTCTGAGGTATGGTTTCTTAGGTGTAGTTATTACTGTATTTTTTATATGGTACTTGCAGTTTAACGGCATATTGCTTATTTTCCAGCTTTCGTACAGTCATTGTTGATGATTACTGATAGGGCCGGATTTTCGCTATGCGTTTTTATTCACTGGATAAACTGATCAACCTCCACGACAGCTATCGCAAGGTTTTTAAAATTGATCAATATAATTTGATTTTATTGCAAGTGGATGGCGAGCGTTATTTACTGGAAAGTACCTGTCCCCACCGTGGTCATCCTATATCCGAGTCAGATATCGTTGGTTCGAGTTTGCGTTGTTCACTGCATGGCTACCAGTTTGATATTGCCAGCGGTGATTTAATAGCTGCGACTGAAGAGCCATGCCGTGGTCTTAAAACCTATGAGTTGATCTATCAGGGGACTGAGGTCGGTGTGGTGCTTTAATTGGCTGGCGTCTCTTCTATATAGAGGCTGCCTTGACGAATAAGTTGTTGGATCAGCTTAATGCTTTGTGTGTCTGTAGGCAGTGCCGGGGTAGGGTAGTGATCGTTATTGGCAAGCAGTAATGCTGTTTCTAATGAGCTGTTATAGGCTTCGCCATTAACATAAAGTGTTGCACTGCCATTGCTTTGGGTATAGGCGAACCTGGAGCTATTGTCCCGATAAAGGTACTCATGCTGTAACAGTTGTTCACTGTAATTATTGATTTCATATGACCTGTCATTATCTTCAGGGTATTTCTCGCTAGTCATAAAGCGACCAAACCATTCAGCGATAGCTTGTTTATCTTCAGTAAAATGTTTGAGTAGTGACTGAATTTTTTCTATGGTTGCGTCAGTAATTTCACCGGGGTGTTGTTGCCGTTTTAATTGTGGGTCACTATAGCGGTCTTGTTCATTGAGCAGACTTATTTGATGATCACAAAAATCCGATAGCATTTCGCTATAGCTGGGCGCTCTAAAACCGATAGAGTAGGTCATGCAGTCATTGTCGAGGGAGGTGCCTCTATGACCATAACCCGGTGGCACATAAAGCATATCACCCGGGTTTAATACCCATTCCTCTTCGACCTGAAAATCTAACAATAAACGCAGCTGTTCGTTATCTTGTATTTGGCTTTTATGATCGGATTTGGGGCCCAGCTGCCATTGACGGGTGCCAGCTCCCTGTAACAGGAATACATCGTAGTTATCGACATGAGCTGGAATACCACCGTTTACAGGCGCATAACTCACCATGATGTCGTCTATGCGCCAGTTGGGAATAAATCTAAAATAATCTAACAGTTTGGCTACATCTGGATCATAATGATCCACTGCCTGTACCAGTAGGGTCCAGTCCTTATCAGGTAGTGAGGTAAATACATCTTCATCAAAAGGTCCGTGTGCCAGCTCGTAATTGCCATTTCTATTGACAACTATTCTGGACTCCACTTCCTCTTCGCAAGCCAGGCCGGCAAGTTCGTCCGGTGATAATGGCGACTGTATATCAGGAATCGCTTGCCTGATCAGTAAAGGTTTTTGCTGCCAATAATGTTGAAGAAAGTCGTCTGCATCGAAGTTATTAATAACGATTATCTCCTCATACCTCGTCATTCCCGCCTGCGCGGGGACGACGTGTGGGGGGGTTATAGGTCTTTTGCCTGCGCAATAGCGTTGCCGATATAGGTGTCTGGAGAAAGTTTTCTAAGACTTTCTTTTGCCTCTTCCGGAATATCCAGAGTATCAATAAATACATCCAGTGTTTCGCGGTTAATGGTTTGGCCGCGAGTTAACGCTTTGAGTTTCTCATAGGGCTCTTCAATATTGTAACGACGCATAACGGTTTGGATAGGTTCTGCCAGAACTTCCCAACTATTGTCCAGATCTTCTGCTAAGCGGTCAGGGTTAATTTGCAATTTACCCAGGCCTTTCAGGGTGGCCGCATAAGCAATAAGGCTATAACCAATACCAACACCCATATTGCGCAATACCGTTGAGTCAGTCAGGTCACGCTGCCAGCGTGAAACGGGTAGTTTGGTGGCCATATGGGAAAATACCGCATTGGCCAAACCTAAATTACCTTCTGAGTTTTCGAAGTCAATGGGGTTAACTTTATGGGGCATGGTGGAGGAGCCTACCTCACCTGCAATAACGCGCTGTTTGAAAAAGCCCATGGAAATATACGCCCAGATATCACGGTCCAAATCAATCAGGATGGTATTGAAGCGGGCAAAACCATCGAATAATTCGGCAATATAATCGTGGGGTTCAATTTGTGTGGTGTAGGGGTTCCAGTTGATGCCCAGGCTTTCAACAAAAGTTTGCGCATTGGCCTGCCAGTCTATATCCGGGTATGCGGAGAGGTGAGCGTTGTAGTTACCTACTGCACCGTTGATTTTACCGAGCAACTCTATCTTCTCGATTTGCTGAACCTGGCGACGCAGGCGAGCGACTACATTGGCAAATTCTTTACCCATTGTGGATGGGCTGGCGGTTTGGCCGTGGGTGCGTGACAGCATAGGGGTAGATGCATAGTCGCTGCTTAGTTCCACCATTTTATTAATCAGGTCGTTCATCGACTCAAGAATAATCTCGCGGCCTTCTTTAAGCATTAGGGCGTGGGACAGATTGTTAATATCTTCAGAGGTGCAGGCAAAGTGAATAAACTCACTGACAGCATTAACTTCTTCGTTGCCGGCAACAGCTTTTTTCAGGAAATACTCAACAGCCTTAACATCATGGTTAGTGGTGCTTTCGATTTCTTTGATCGCTAGCGCGTCCGCTTCAGAAAAGTTGTCAGTAATGCTGTTTAGCAGGGCGTTAGCTTTATCACTAAAAGCGGGAACTTCGCTAATGCCAGGATGTGCAGCCAGGCATTGCAGCCAGCGCACTTCAACTAATACACGGTTTTTAATTAAACCAAACTCACTGAAAACGCCACGCAATGAGGCTGTTTTACTGCCATAGCGGCCATCGATAGGAGAGATAGCGGTTAGTGCTGATAAATCCATGAAAATTCTCGTGTCTGTTAAAGGTTGTCTATTATGGGATTGCCTGAAAAGGGGCGCAATCATACATGATTTGAGCGCTAATTTCAGTGTCTATAATTTCAGTGTCTATCAATGCTGATTAAAAAGTACTGAGTAACTCTCTGGCGCTATTCAATAGTTGGCGTCTATTGAGCATTAATTTCCAGCGCCTGCCACCGGTTTGCCGCCACAGCACAGCGCTACGAATGCCGGCTAAGAGTAGCGCCCTGATTGTATCGGCGTTCTGGCTATTTTGCAGTTGCTGCATGCTACCGCTGATCTGGATCCTGAATTTATAGGTGCTTAAGGTGTCCTGGTAAATCGCTGCAATACTTTTGGCGATAGAGGCGGGGTTGTTACTAAAGTGCTCGGCTTTTATGGAGGTATGTTCAAGCCGGCTGCGCATAATATTTAACAGCTCATCATTGGCTGATAACTTCTTTTGAAGGTAGAGCATGCCTAATGTGTAGCGAATAATCGTGCGGTATTGCTGGCGTTTGTCGCCATTAAGGATATCGGTTAGTACCTGCAGGCCTAGCTTGACGCCATGAATACCGCTGTAAACAGCTTCAGTACTATTAGCATCAAAGGCGAACAGGCTATTGAGCGAGGGGTTGATACTTTCAGCCGGTGCAGTGCCTGTTCGAGCTATTTGGTCTACTAGATAAGCTGTTTGTACGACGCCTGCTAAAGCGAGAGTTTGCGAAGTGATGGAGTCTATTGCCAAAGATAGTGACCTAAAGATTATGCTGTTTCTGTGAGGGTGTTTGAATGTGATCCAGGTTATAAGCCTGCTCTATAACGCCGCCGCCCAGGCAGATTTCGTCATCATAAAATACGGCGGATTGCCCCGGTGTAATGGCCCGCTGGGGTTTGTCGAATATCACTTGGTAAGCATTGTCCTGGCGGATAATTTCACAGGCTTGGTCTTGCTGGCGGTAGCGTACCTTGGCCATACAGCGGTAAGGCAGTTCTGGCTCGTTACCGTCTATCCAGTGAATACTACTGACTGACATCGCTTGTTTAAACAGACAAGGATGCTGGCTGCCTTGGGCAATAATTAATACATTACGCTGCAGGTCTTTATCAACCACATACCAGGGTTGATCCCCGGCGCCTTTAACGCCGCCAATACCTAAGCCCTGACGTTGTCCGATGGTGTGATACATCAGGCCGCTATGCTGGCCCATAGGATTGCCATCAATATCTTCTATCTCACCGGGTTGTGCCGGCAGGTATTGCTGTAAAAAATCTTTAAAGCGTCGCTCGCCGATAAAACAAATACCGGTGCTATCTTTTTTGTTATGGGTGATCAGGTCGTGCTGCTCGGCGATATGTCGTACTTCCGGTTTTTCCAGTTCACCTACGGGGAATAGTGTTTTGGCAATTTCTTTACCGCTAACCGCATGCAGGAAATAGCTTTGGTCTTTGTTGTTATCCAGACCTTTGACCAGCTTTGCGATATCACCTTGTTGCTGTTTGCGGACATAGTGCCCCGTTGCAATAAAGTCTGCGCCTAATACCAGCGCATAATCCAAAAAGGCTTTAAATTTAATTTCCCGGTTGCAGAGAATGTCGGGGTTGGGGGTTCTGCCTGCTTTATATTCTTCAAGAAAATGCTCAAAAACATTGTCCCAGTATTCGGCGGCAAAATTGGCTGTATGTAAATGTATACCGAGTTTGTCGGAAACGGCTTGAGCATCAGCAAGGTCATCTTTGGCGGTACAGTATTCAGTGCCGTCATCTTCGTCCCAGTTTTTCATAAACAAGCCCTCGACCTGATAGCCCTGTTGTTGCAATAGCAGGGCTGATACAGACGAGTCAACGCCGCCGGACATGCCGACAATGACTTTTGTGAGGGGGGCGTTAAAGTCTATAGACAATGGGGTAGCCTCTTAACCAAACACGAGGTTAATAGGGTAGCGATGTCCTTGCTGATACTGTTCAATGCTTTGGATAACCAGGTGCGAGCGCATGCGCTCACTGTTGGCTTGCATTTCTTCATAGCTCATCCATACCGCCTGTTGGATACCATCATCCAGGGTCTGCTGTGGGTCGTGTTCCTCGGCAGTGGCATAAAAGGTAGTGCGGTGATAGGTCACCTGATTGTGGGGCGAGGTATAAAGAGCAACACCTACCACGCCTTTTAATTTCACATGCCAGCCGGTTTCTTCGAAGGTTTCGCGTACGGCCGCTTCTTCAAGGGTTTCGTTGGGGTCTAAATGTCCCGCAGGCTGGTTAAAAACCAGTTCGCCGTTGCAGCGTTCCTCTACTAATAAATACTTGCCGTCTTTTTCTACTACTGTAGCCACGGTGACGTGGGGCTGCCATTCCATCTTTATTCCTGGTTACCAATTGCTGATGCGCGATTATAGCCTTCTATTGCCTCGAGTTGAACGTCTGGGTCGCTGTGAATTGTTTGCAGGGGTATGAATAGTCAGTTGTTTGGATTCGCCGGGCTTTAGATTGTCAATGGACCAGTCTCCCACTGTGGCTCTTATCAGCCGCAGAGTGGGGAAGCCAATAGCGGCGGTCATGCGCCTGACCTGACGATTGCGGCCTTCACTGATAGTGAGTTCAAGCCAGGTGGTGGGGATGGAGGCCCTTTCTCTAACAGGCGGGTTACGTGGCCAGATATCTGGTTCTTTGATCAGGGTGGCTTTAGCGGGTCTGCAGAGGCCGTCTTTCAGTTGTATGCCTTTATGCAAGGGCTCAAGGTCCACGTGATTGGGGGTTCCCTCTACCTGGACCCAATAGGTTTTGCTGCTTTTGGCGTCAGGATGGCTGATCTGGTGTTGCAACTTGCCATTATCAGTGAGGACTACCAGGCCCTCAGAATCATAATCAAGTCGACCGGCGGGATAGACGCCGTTGGTATCTACAAAATCAGCAAGAGTGGGGCGTCCTTCTTTGTCGGTAAACTGGCAAAGTACATTAAAAGGTTTGTTAAGAAGGATGATTTTGGCCATTTATTGATCGATATTAAGCTAAGTGATTGTTTTAAACGATATTATCATCTATCGAAAGTTCCTGCTTGTTGTTATAATCGCGCCCGCAAAACCGGGGCGGACTAATAAGAAGAAGCAAGCATAAGCTTTCATTGCCTCATTCTCATTGAATTCCGGGAATATAGTATGTCAGAAAGATCGAAGATAATTTATACAAAGACCGATGAAGCACCAGCACTAGCAACTTATTCATTATTGCCTATCGTCAATGCCTTCACCAAAGCCGCTGATATTGTAATTGAGAAAAAAGACATTTCCCTTTCTGGTCGCATTATCGCTAACTTTCCTGAAAATCTCAGTGATGAACAGAAGATACCTGATGCCTTGGCTGAATTGGGTGAACTAACCCTCAAGCCAGACGCCAATATTATTAAATTACCGAATATCAGTGCTTCAACCCCCCAGCTTAAGGCGGCTATTGCCGAATTACAGGGTCAGGGTTTTGCGGTACCTGATTACCCTGAAGAGCCACAGACCGATGCAGAGAAAGAGATTAAGGCTCGCTATGCCAATGTGTTAGGCAGCGCGGTTAATCCTGTATTGCGTGAAGGTAACTCTGACCGTCGGGCGCCGCCATCAGTAAAACAGTTTGCAAAAAACAACCCCCATAAAATGGGTGCCTGGAGCCAGGCTTCTAAAACTCACGTTGCTCATATGCGCGGTGGTGATTTTTATTCCAGTGAACAGTCAGTGGTTATTGAAAAGCCTTGTGATGTAAGAATCGAGATGGTGAGCAAAGCGGGTGAAACCACCGTTTTGAAAGAGAAAACCTCTCTGCTGACCGGTGAAGTTATCGACAGCATGTTTATGAGTAAAAAAGCACTCTGCCAGTTTTTTGAAGAGCAGATTGAAGACGCTAAAAATACCGATGTGCTTTTCTCACTGCACGTAAAAGCTACCATGATGAAGGTTTCACACCCCATCGTATTTGGTCATGCGGTAAAAGTATATTACAAAGAGTTGTTTGAAAAACATGCCGACACCTTTGCTGAGCTGGGTGTAAATGCGAATAGCGGCCTGGGTAATGTGTATGAAAAAATCGAACAGCTGCCTTCTTCCCGGCGCACAGAAGTTGAGCGCGATATTCAGGCCTGTTATCTGGATCGCCCTGCAATAGCGATGGTGAATTCTGATAAGGGCATTTCAAACCTGCACGTACCCAGTGACGTCATTGTCGATGCGTCTATGCCCGCTATGATTCGTGACTCCGGTAAAATGTGGGGCCCTGATGGCAAGCTGCATGATACTAAAGCGGTTATTCCTGAAAGTACTTACGCACGTTTCTATCAGGAAATGATTAATTTCTGTAAAACCCATGGCGCTTTTGATCCAACCACTATGGGCAGTGTTCCCAATGTTGGTTTAATGGCTAAGAAAGCGGAAGAATATGGTTCTCACGATAAAACTTTTGAGCTTCCTTGCGACGGTACTGTTCGCATTGTAGATAATAACGACACAGTGCTTATGCAGCATAAATGTGAAGAGGGCGATATCTGGAGAATGTGCCAGGCGAAAGACGGCCCAATTCAAGACTGGATTAAACTGGCTGTTAACCGCGCAAGAGCGACGGATACACCGGCAGTGTTCTGGTTAGATACTGCTCGCGCCCATGACGTTCAGTTGATTGAAAAGGTTGAGCAGTATTTGCCAGATCATAATACCGATGGTCTGGTGATTAAGATTATGGATCCTGTTTCTGCTATTCGCTATACCATGGAGCGCTTGATTCTCGGTCAAGATACCATTTCTGTTACCGGCAACGTACTGCGTGATTACCTGACTGACCTTTTCCCCATTATGGAACTTGGTACCAGTGCAAAAATGTTATCTATTGTTCCCTTGATGAATGGTGGTGGTTTATTTGAAACCGGTGCGGGTGGTTCTGCCCCTAAACATGTTCAGCAGTTTGAGGAAGAAGGGCACTTACGCTGGGATTCCCTGGGTGAGTTTTTGGCTTTGGCCGTCTCGCTTGAAGACCTTGCCGATAAAACTGATAACGCAAAAGCTAAAATTCTAGCCAAAACCCTGGACGATGCGACTGCAAAGTTATTGCAAAATAACAAGTCGCCCTCTCGCAAGGTTGGTGAATTAGATAATCGCGGTAGTCATTTTTACCTTGCGCTTTACTGGGCAGAAGCCCTGGCAGAGCAAACCGATGATGCGCAATTGCAAGGGTCTTTTGCAGCTCTATTTAACATTCTGGCAAGCAATGAAATGGCCATTGTTGAAGAGTTAAATGCGGCCCAAGGTGCAGCTATTGAACTGGGTGCATACTATCGCCCAGATGATGCCCTGGCTGAAAAAGCTATGCGCCCAAGTGCAACCTTTAACGATGCGTTAGAAAATATCAATTATTCAGGTATTAATCGACTAGTTAGTTGAAATGAAAAAAGGGCTGTCACTATGCTGGCTCTTTTAGTTTGTGCTGATTAACTGTATAAAGGTGGCAGTATACTTCCATCTCTTACTTCCCAGACTTATCAAAGGAGATTCTGATGTCTTACCAATTTATAGAGGTTCCCGCACAAGGGGAGAAAATTTCAGTAAATAGTGATGGTTCTTTAATTGTTCCCGATCAGCCCATCATTCCTTTTATTGAAGGTGATGGTATCGGTGTTGATATCAGCCCGGTGATGATTAAGGTCGTGGATGCCGCAGTGGCAAAGTCTTACGGCGGCAACAGAAAAATCAGCTGGATGGAAATATTCACCGGTGAGAAAGCCGCCGAAATGTATGACGGCGATTGGTTTCCCGCTGAAACCCTGGATGCTATTAAAGAGTATTCCGTTGGTATCAAAGGCCCACTAACCACACCGGTAGGCGGCGGCTTCCGCTCGTTAAATGTTGCGTTGCGCCAGGAGTTGGATTTATATACCTGCCTGCGTCCGGTACGTTGGTTTGAGGGTGTGCCTTCTCCCGTCAAAGAACCTGGTAAAACTAACATGGTGATCTTCCGTGAAAACTCCGAAGATATTTATGCAGGTATAGAATGGAAGGCTGGCACGGATCAAGCCAGCAAGATTATTCAGTACCTTCAGGCGGAAATGGGTGTAAGTAAAATTCGCTTCCCTGATAATTGCGGCATCGGTATTAAACCTGTCTCTAAAGAGGGTACCCAGCGGTTGGTACGCAAAGCCATACAGTACACCATTGACCAGGATTTGCCGTCACTGACCCTGGTTCATAAAGGCAATATTATGAAGTTTACCGAGGGGGCCTTTAAAGATTGGGGCTACCAGTTGGCTGAGGAAGAATTTGGTGCCGAGCTGTTAGATGGTGGTCCCTGGATGCGTCTTAATAACCCTGTGACTGGCAAAGAGATTATTATCAAGGATGTGATTGCCGATGCCATGCTGCAACAGGTATTGCTGCGCCCTGATGAGTATAGTGTGATTGCTACTTTGAACCTTAACGGTGACTACCTCTCCGACGCGTTGGCGGCCCAGGTGGGTGGTATTGGTATTGCCCCTGGCGCAAACCTGAGTGACAGCATCGCCTTATTTGAGGCAACCCACGGTACAGCCCCTAAATATGCCGGGCAAGATAAGGTTAACCCAGGTTCATTAATTCTATCGGCTGAAATGATGCTCCGTCACTTGGGCTGGAATGAAGCGGCTGACTTAATTATCGAGGGTATGAACGGTGCTATACAGGCTAAAAAGGTCACTTATGATTTTGAGCGCTTGATGGAAGGGGCGACTTTATTGAAATGTTCTGAGTTTGGGGATGTAATTATCGACAAAATGCCTTCAGCATAGGTGTTGATAGCGGCAGAATAAATCACCAGCTTGCGTATTTCACTGCCCCAGTGCAAAAATCGATATTCTCGGTTTAGCCTGTAGAAATACACAGAGCTGGTACGTTATCGATTAATCAGTGCTTAACTGCTTTTCTGTTACAGCTTTGGTAACTTCAGTAGATTCAGCATCGCTGGCAGAGTCGGCAGCTTGTATATTGGTCGCATGAAGGCCTTTAGGGCCGTTCACAGTCTCATAGGATACAGCTTGACCAGCTTTCAATGTTTTATATCCACCCATTTCAATAGAAGAGTAATGAGCAAAAATATCTGCACCACCCCCCTCAGGAAGAATAAAACCAAAGCCTTTAGCGTTGTTGAACCACTTCACTATTCCGGTTTGCATAGCAAAGGTCCTTTTATTATTGCCCGTACACGGGCATATTTACATATCATCATGTTGTTTAACGGTTTGTTATCGCAAAACGTTAGCCAACACCCCCTTGATAGTTCTAATAGAACGTCACTTTTTTAACATTTTTTAACCAATAGTCAAGCATTGTGGCTGATATATAGCCAATAGAGTTAAAATAAGGGCAATTAATTTGGTAATTGTTGTGCTTAAAGGTAGGAATATGGGTAAACACAAAAATCTTCAACTAACATTAAGTATGGGCGAAGGCGATGACATTCCCCCCGATATTGAGAGGGATGGGGATGTCGCCCTGGCAGAGGCCAGGCCAGAGCTGAAGCCACCGTCCATGTATCAAGTGGTACTGCTAAACGACGATTACACGCCTATGGAGTTTGTTGTCGAGATCCTCGAAACGTTTTTTTATATGGGCAGAGAGAAGGCCACTCAGGTGATGTTAGCCGTACATACTCAAGGAAAGGGTGTTTGTGGTATTTATACTAAGGACATCGCTGAAACTAAAGCGGCACAAGTGAATCAATATGCGAGGGACAGTGAACATCCCTTGTTGGCAGAAATAGAGGCATCAGAGGGCGAATAGCCCCGTAAACTGTGGCTTGAGCCCAGTTGGCAGTCTTGGATTGATGTTGTTTTTAGACATAACTAAAAGCTGTTGTTAAGGCCCGCAAAGTTGGAGTATAGATATGTTAAGTAAGGATCTGGAGCAGACATTAAACCAAGCCTTTAAAGGCGCACGCACCAAGCGGCATGAATTTATGACCGTTGAGCATCTGTTATTGGCGCTGGTCGACAATGCAGTGGCAGCCAATGTGATGGCAGCCTGTGGTGCTGATTTGACCCAACTACGCACTGATTTGGTGGATTTCGTCGATTCTACGACGCCATTGATCCCTGAGCGTGAGGTGGAGCGTGAAACTCAGCCAACCTTGGGCTTCCAGCGAGTGTTGCAGCGCGCTGTATTTCATGTTCAATCTTCCGGCAAAAAAGAAGTTACCGGCGCCAATGTGCTGGTGGCGATATTTAGCGAACAAGAAAGCCAGGCTGTGTATTTCCTGAAACAGCAAGCCGTTGCCCGTCTTGATGTGGTGAATTATCTGACCCATGGTATCTCTAAAGTGGCTGGCGAGTCAGACCACGAGCTGGATCATAATCAATCCCCAGCGGATGATGAGCAAGGCACCGGTGAGAGTGAAAAAAGCCCGCTGGAGAGTTTTGCTACCAATTTAAATGAAGAAGCTCGTCTTGGTCG
Organism: Oceanicoccus sp.; assembly: GCF_029238675.1. Taxonomy (GTDB): domain Bacteria; phylum Pseudomonadota; class Gammaproteobacteria; order Pseudomonadales; family Dasaniaceae; genus Oceanicoccus. Next base: position 116,379 of record NZ_JAQWFR010000023.1, read on the forward strand.
GATTGATCCTTTGGTAGGTCGCTCGGGTGAAGTGGAGCGTGTTTCGCAAATCTTATCGCGTCGTAGAAAAAATAATCCGCTATTGGTGGGTGAGTCCGGTGTCGGTAAAACAGCGATTGCTGAGGGCCTTGCCAAATTAATCGTTGATGGCGATGTGCCAGAGGTCTTAAAAGAAAGCGTTGTCTACTCATTGGATATGGGCTCGCTGTTAGCGGGTACCAAATATCGAGGTGATTTTGAAAAGCGTTTTAAAGGTTTGTTAGCGGATTTGAAAAATCGCGATCATTCCATTTTATTTATTGATGAGATTCACACCATTATCGGCGCAGGTGCTGCTTCCGGTGGTGTAATGGATGCATCGAACTTATTAAAGCCGTTATTAAGTAGCGGCCAGATGCGCTGTATTGGATCAACCACCTTTCAGGAATACCGTGGTATTTTTGATAAGGACAAGGCGCTTAGCCGTCGCTTCCAAAAAGTGGATGTGCTGGAACCTTCTGTGGATGAAACCTACCGTATCCTAAAAGGTTTAAAAAGCCGCTTCGAAGAGCATCACAATATTCGCTATAACGATAAAGCCCTGCAAGCTGCAGCGGAATTATCCGAGCGTTATATCAATGATCGCTTTATGCCAGACAAAGCTATTGACGTTATTGATGAAGCAGGTGCTTTCCAGCGTTTGCAAAGCGCCAGTAAACGTAAAAAAGTTATTGGCGTTCCTGATATTGAAGCCATTGTAGCCAAAATTGCTCGCATCCCGCCAAAATCCGTTTCTTCTGACGATAAAGAATCGTTAATGAAGCTGGAAGATAATTTAAAAATGGTGGTGTTTGGTCAGGACAATGCGATTACCACCTTGTCCACTGCGATTAAAATGGCTCGGGCTGGATTGAAGTCTGCTGAAAAACCTATTGGTTCATTCCTGTTGGCAGGACCAACCGGTGTGGGTAAAACTGAAGTCACTAACCAGTTATCAAAAATTCTTGGCCTTGAGTTAATTCGTTTTGATATGTCGGAATATATGGAGCGCCATACGGTGTCCCGTTTAATAGGTGCGCCTCCAGGTTATGTGGGTTATGACCAGGGTGGTTTACTTACTGAAGCTGTTACTAAACATCCGCATTCAGTGGTCTTATTAGATGAAATTGAAAAAGCTCACCCTGAAGTGTTTAACCTTCTTTTACAGGTTATGGATCATGGTACCTTAACGGATAATAACGGTCGCAAAGCGGATTTCCGCAATGTGATCTTTATCATGACTACCAATGCCGGTGCTGAAAGTGTCAGTCGTCGCTCGATGGGTTTCACCGAGCAGGATAATACTACCGATGCGATGGAAGCGATTAACCGCTTGTTCACTCCTGAATTCCGCAATCGCCTCGATGCCATTGTTCAGTTTGAACCGTTGCCAGAAGAGGTTGTGCTGACGGTTGTTGATAAATTCTTAATTGAACTGCAAAGTCAGTTGGATGATAAGCGAGTAACGCTGGATGTTGATGAAGACGCCAGGTTGTGGCTGGTCAAAAAAGGTTACGATAAAAATATGGGTGCCAGACCGATGGCCCGTATTATTCAAGAGCACATTAAAAAGCCACTGGCGGAAAAGGTTCTATTCGGAGACTTGTCGCAACACGGTGGTGTGGTTTCAATTCGGGTTGAAGACGGAGAGTTGGTAGTCGTTGAAGAAGAAGCGCTGGCATAGCGCTTCTTTTTTCGAACAAGTTATCTTGCGCGGTAGGTAATACGACCTTTGCTTAAATCGTAGGGCGTTAATTCAACGCGAACTTTATCACCGGTCAAAATACGAATATAGTTTTTGCGCATTTTGCCTGAAATATGGGCAATGACTTCGTGGCCGTTTTCTAATCTTACTTTAAATGTTGTATTGGGAAGGGTGTCAATGACTTCACCTTCCATTTCTAGCTGTTCTTCTTTTGCCATCCGGCGGCTTCCTCTGATATTCGTCTATATTCCACCTGCTAGTGAAAAACTGCGCGCATTGTGCCTGAAAACGTGGCAGGAAGCAAAGTCGATTAAGTTAATGTTAGCCAGCGATTCTCAAGGAATAGCTGCAAAGGTCTATAGTCAGTTTTGTAACTCATCTTGCGGCAACCCTTGATCCAGTAACCCAGATAAACATAGTCCAGCTGCAGACGTTGGCATTGTTCAATTTGCCACAAAACGCCATAGACACCGAGACTGCGTTTATCCATGTCAGGATCAAAAAACGTGTAAATGGCAGAGAGGCCGTTGACCATTTTATCGGTGACTGCGACGGCAATTAATTGCTGCTCAAGCATAAAGCCATAGTATTGGGTATTGCCAATATCGTCCGTCAAAAATCCAATATATTGCTCATAGCTCGGCGGGTACATATCGCCATCCTGATGGCGAGCATTGATGTAGCGCTGATAAAGATCGTAGCAAGCAGGGTCAGAAATATTGTCGATCTCAATCACTGACAAGTCTTTATTGCGCTTAATAATTCTCCGTTGTCGGCGACTGGGTTTAAAGCTTTCAACAGGTACCCTGGCTGGAATACAGGCTTTACAACTATCACAGTGGGGGCGGTAAATATGGGGGCCGCTGCGTCTAAAGCCAATATCAGCCAGCTGGCTGTAGGTGCTGGAATCAATAGTGGCTTCAGGGTCAATAAAGAGGGTGGTTGCCTGCTCATCTTCCAGGTAGCCGCAAGAGTGGGGATGGGTGGCAAAAACCTTTAAGTCCGACAGTACTGTCATGTTGATGTCTGCTCCCGCTGGTTTGCATAAAGCCCGTTCCAGTCACCGGTCCAGTTATGGCTACTGTGCTGATCTATATTATCTGAAAGCAGACGAGTAAACATCTCGCGATTAATTTCTTCTGCTCCAAGGCTGCTTAAGTGTGGGTTAGAGATCTGACAGTCAATAACCGCAAAGCCCCAGTTCTCAAGCTGTTTGGCCAAATGGACAAAGGCGATTTTGGAAGCGTCTGTTCTTCGACTAAACATCGACTCCCCGAAAAACACCTTGCCGATGGCAATGCCGTAAAGGCCGCCCATGAGTTGGCCCTCATGCCAGACCTCAATGGAGTGAGCAATCCCCCTTGCAAACAGTTCACAATAGGCATCCAGCATTTCATCGGTAATCCAGGTGCCTTCTTGCCCAGCTCTGGGGATATCCGCGCAATGTTCCATCACCTGCCTGAATTGCTGGTCACAGGTGACGGTATATTCACCCCGGCGCAGGCGTTTTTTCAGGCTTTTGGAAATATAGATATTTTCTGGAAATAGCACAGCCCTGGGACTGGGAGACCACCAGAGAATGGGTTGGGAGTCTTCAAACCATGGAAAGATACCCTGACGATAGGCAGCCATTAAGCGCTCAGGGCTTAAGTCGCCCCCAGCCGCCAATAAACCATTGGGGTCATCCAGAGCATTATCTGTAGTAGGAAAATCAAGTGTGGCTGGGTTCAGCCATGAAACGGTAGGCATGGGCTTATTGGACGCCGAGAGCTAACCCGGCGTCAAGTACAAGTGTTAGGCCAGGTCATCCATATACTTTTCAGCATCAAGGGCAGCCATACAGCCGGCACCGGCAGAGGTTACTGCCTGACGGTAGATGTGGTCAGCCACATCGCCGGCAGCAAAGACACCTTCAACACTGGTTTGCGTGGCTTTGCCTTCAAGACCGCTATTGATTTTGATATAGCCGTCTTTCATAGTGAGTTGGCCTTCAAAGATATCGGTATTAGGCTTGTGGCCAATGGCAATAAACACCCCGGCAACATCAATAGACTGCTTGCTATCGTCGACAGTGCTAGCCAGGTTAAGACCGGTTACACCCATATCGTCCCCGGTAATTTGTTCCAGAGTATGGTTCCAAAGTATCTTCACATTGCCGTTTTTCTCTTTCTCCAGAAGCTTATCACGCAGGATCTTCTCAGAACGCAAGCTATCGCGGCGATGAACCAAAGTTACTTCAGAGGCGAGGTTGGAAAGATAAAGCGCTTCTTCAACAGCAGTATTACCGCCACCAATCACTGCAACCTTCTTACCTCGGTAAAAGAAACCGTCGCAGGTGGCACAGGCACTAACACCTTTACCCATAAACTCTTCTTCCGAGGGTAGGCCCAAATATTGAGCGGAAGCACCGGTAGCAATGATTAATGAATCACAGCTATAAGTGGCGCTATTACCTTTCAGGATAAAAGGGCGCTGGTTCAGGTCGGTCTCCTCAATATGATCAAACAGGATTTGCGTATCAAAGCGTTCAGCATGTTGCTGCATCCTGACCATAAGATCGGGGCCTTGTAAGCCTTCAACATCACCGGGCCAGTTGTCCACCTCGGTGGTGGTAGTAAGCTGGCCACCTTGCTGCATCCCGGTAATTACCACTGGATTTAAGTTGGCACGGGCTGCATAAACCGCCGCTGTATAACCGGCAGGGCCAGATCCCAGAATAATTAGGGGATGGTGTTGTAGGTCGCTCATAAAATACCTTCTTCTGAACTGAGTATTAGTCAATCGGTGACAACTATTTCGTAGTAATAGGCCGTCGTTAAAAGTGTCGGCTATAATAGTGTAATTAACCGGCGCAATACATGTGTTATTGCAGCAAATCGCTGATTTAGATGGTAATATTGTGCCGTTTTCAATAATTAAAAGACCCGCAGGTGAATATTCTTCATCGGCAAAGGTTTTAAAAGCAACTTTTTTGTTTGTACTTTTAGTTGGGTACCAAGGGGATAGTGACGGTCTTGAATAAACAGGCCTCTGTTAATAAAACAAACAACCACCCGGTAGTAGAGAAATTTGTACCTCGCTTACGCGAAGGGGCCTTAATCGGCTTTGTGGCGGTTTTTCTCTATTTGATGATGGCGCTTTTGACCTATGACCAGGCGGACCCTGGTTGGTCACGCACTGGCAGTGGCGCTGCCGTTGCTAACTCCGGTGGCCCCACCGGTGCCTGGCTTGCCGATATCTTCCTCTCGCTGTTTGGCTATATGGCCTACTTATTTCCCCTGATGATTGGTTACCGGGCATGGATATTATTCCGCGAGCGTTATCAGCCCCAGCCCTTTGATTGGGCTTCCTTTGCGGTCCGGGTTATCGGTTTAATACTGGTAATGATTGCCAGCACCTCTCTGGCTATGATTGCTGACAGTGGTGACTCCGCAATGCCATTTGGCGCTGGTGGTGCCCTGGGGCAATCAGTGGGTTCATCCAGTATTGAGGCCTTTAGCCTTTTGGGCGGCAGGCTTATTCTGTTGGCGCTACTGCTATTTGGCATAACCATTTTTACCGATTTGTCCTGGCTGAAGTTAATGGATATGACGGGTGCCCGTACCCTGCAGTTGATAGCCCTGTTACGTGGCGGCCTTATCGCACGCTGGCATGCCTGGAAGGAAAAACGCGCTAAAGAAAAAATACAGCAGGAAAGAAAGGTTGTTATTGCCAAACAAGTAGAAAAAGAAAAAACTCGCAAGGCACCTAAGATACAGTTAATGCCGAAAAAACCGGAGAAAAGTGAACGGTCAGAGCGAGAAAAGCAGCGCCCCTTATTTAATGCACCGGTTGTTGGTACCTTGCCGCCACTGGATTTATTAGACCCCGCAGACGACTCCCATAAAAAAGGCTTTTCAGCCGATGCCCTGGAAGCCTTATCAAGATTGTTAGAGCACAAGCTCAAGGATTTTGGCGTGGTGGCAGAAGTCACTGAAGTTTTACCCGGACCGGTAGTTACGCGTTTTGAAATTCAGCCTGGTACCGGTGTTAAAGTCAGTAAGATTACTAACCTTGCTAAAGATATTGCCCGCTCTTTAGCGGTGATCAGTGTTCGTGTGGTTGAGGTTATTCCCGGTAAATCGGTTGTCGGTATCGAGATTCCCAACGAAGACAGGGCAGTGGTTAACTATCGCGATGTCTTATCATCCCAAGTCTATGAAAGTTCAAAATCCCCCTTAAGTATTGCCCTGGGGCATGATATTTCCGGGGAACCCATTGTCGCCGATTTAGGCAAGATGCCTCACCTGCTAGTTGCCGGTACCACCGGTTCTGGTAAGTCGGTGGGTGTTAACGCCATGCTGTTAAGCTTCCTCTATAAATCTACTCCAGCTGAAGTTCGCTTAATTTTGGTTGACCCCAAGATGCTTGAGCTTTCGGTGTATGACGGTATTCCGCATCTGTTAACGCCGGTTATCACCGATATGAAAGACGCGGCCAATGGCCTGCGCTGGTGCGTGGCTGAAATGGAGCGTCGCTACAAACTTATGGCTGCATTGGGTGTCAGAAACCTTGCGGGCTTTAATCGCAAAGTTGAAGATGCAGCCGCTGGCGACAACCCCATTGTCGATCCGTTATGGGTGCCCGAAGAAGTGTTTGATCCAGAAGCCGATCCGCAAGTTGCTCCACCACTGGAAACGCTGCCATCCATCGTTGTCGTTATCGATGAATTTGCCGATATGATGATGGTGGTCGGTAAAAAAGTTGAAGAGTTAATTGCCCGAATAGCACAAAAAGCCCGTGCAGCCGGTATTCATTTGATACTGGCAACGCAGCGTCCATCGGTAGATGTTATTACCGGTTTGATTAAAGCTAACGTTCCCTCGCGTATTGCCTTTCAGGTGTCATCGCGGGTCGATTCAAGAACCATACTGGACCAGGGTGGGGCAGAACAGTTGTTAGGTCATGGTGATATGTTGTATTTGCCGCCGGGCACCAGTTTGCCTGTCCGTGTTCATGGTGCCTTTGTCTCTGATGATGAGGTGCATCGTGTCGTTGCTGATTGGAAGCGCCGTGGCGAGCCTGCCTATATCGAAGGTTTATTGGATGAGGGCGCTAATGGCCCGGCTATCCCCGGCTTTACCGCCGAAGGTGGTAGCGGCGGCAGTGATGGCGATGATGAGAGTGATGCTTTATATGACGAAGCTGTGCACTATGTTACCCAGTCGCGACGCGCTTCGATTTCTTCGGTTCAGCGCAAGTTGCGTATCGGCTATAACCGCGCTGCACGTTTGATAGAGGCTATGGAAGCTGCAGGCGTGGTTACCGAAATGGGACACAATGGCAGCCGTGAAGTTTTAGCGCCGCCACCACCGTCAGAATAACCGCCCCAGAGAACCTTTGTTTTGAATCTATTTCGATCTGTTTTTCTGCTGCTTTTAAGCAGTTTTTCTTTAGTTGCTGCCAGTGAAACCGCTGTACAGCAACTAAGTGCCCAGCTACAAGCGATGAACAGCTTAACTGCAGAGTTTAAGCAAACGATTAATGATAATACCGGTGCAGTGTTACAAGAAGCCGAGGGCTCGCTGACGGTAAAACGCCCCAGACGCTTTCACTGGCGTACCGAACAGCCCTATGAGCATTTGGTAGTCACTGACGGCAAAGACCTCTGGTTGTACGATATTGATCTTGAGCAGATCACCCAGCAAGCCTTTACACCGGATTTAGACAAGGCACCGGCCCTGTTATTGAGTGGCGAGGTTGATGAAATCAGCAAGCAATACCAGGTTCAAGTCAGCAGCTCAGCGGATAACACACTGACCTTTACTTTAACCCCAAATCGCCCAGATAATCTTTTTAAGCAGCTGACCATCAGCTTTAATAACAAACAGCTGCAAGGGATGATATTAAAAGATAGTTTTGAACAGCTAACGACGATTATGTTTAGCAGCGTCAGATTAAATGTGGACGTTGCTGATAGTTTGTTCCTGTTTACACCCCCTGACGGTGTCGATGTTATTCGCGATGAACCGTAACCTCTTTGAACAACAACCGGTCTACCAACCATTGGCTGCCAAAATGCGGCCACGAAAGCTGGATGACTATATTGGCCAGCAGCATATTTTGGGGCAGGGCAAACCACTCCGTGAAGCCCTGGAAAACAATCAGTTGCACTCTATGGTGCTATGGGGTCCGCCCGGTGTCGGTAAAACATCCCTGGCCAAACTGGTCTCAGAGATCTGCGATGCGCATTTTATTACTTTGTCGGCAGTGCTGGCAGGCGTAAAGGATATTCGTGCAGCCGTAGAAGAGGCGAAGCATCATCAGTCCAGTGGCAGGCAAACCATACTGTTTATTGATGAGGTACATCGCTTTAACAAAGCTCAGCAAGATGCTTTCCTGCCTTATGTTGAAGATGGCACCGTTATTTTTATTGGCGCCACTACCGAGAACCCATCATTTGAATTGAATAACGCTCTGTTATCCCGTACGCGTGTGTATAAGCTACGCTCGCTGGACGATGAGGATATCGCCGCTATTATGCTTAATGCCTGCAAGCTGGATTCATCACTTAGTGTAAGCCTGGAGCAAGAGCAGCTGGATCAATTGTCCCTGGCCTCAGATGGTGATGCCAGGCGGGCTTTAAACCTGTTGGAGCTTTCATTAGAGTTGGCGCCAGAACAGGATGCGGTTAAGCATATTGATGCGGCTACCGTTGCGGAAGTACTGGATGGTTTTGTGCGCCGCTTTGATAAAGGTGGTGACCTGTTCTATGAGCAGATATCAGCCCTGCATAAATCCGTTAGAGGCAGCTCACCTGATGCAGCCCTGTACTGGTTTTGCCGTATGCTCGATGGTGGTTGTGATGCGCTCTATATAGCCCGCCGCGTAGTCCGCATGGCCAGCGAAGATATCGGCAACGCCGACCCAAGAGCCCTTGAGATTGCACTCAATGCCTGGAACGTACAGGAACGCTTGGGTAGTCCTGAAGGGGAGTTGGCCATTGCCCAGGCTGTGATTTATATGGCCAGCGCCCCCAAGAGCAACGCTGCCTATAAAGCCTTTAACCAGGCCATGGCTGATGTTCGTGAGCAGCCCAGTTACGATGTGCCGGTGCATTTACGCAATGCTCCGACTACGATGATGAAGGATTTGGGTTATGGCGGAGAGTATCGTTATGCCCATGATGAGCCTGAGGCCTATGCCGCCGGTGAAAATTACTTCCCGGAACAGCTCCAGGATACCGAGTATTACCATCCGGTAGACCGCGGTTTGGAAAAGAAAATTGCCGATAAGATGAATTACCTGCGTGAGCTGGATAAAAAGAGTAAAATACGCCGCTATTAAACAATAGATGATACGAATACAAATAATGATGTTATGACGCACCTACTAATGATTGCCGCTGGTGGAGCCGCTGGCGCACTTTGTCGCTACAGTTTGGTCAATTGGATTAACAGCTTTGCCCATAGTAAAACCCAGTGGGGTTTATTTCCTTTGGGTACACTGAGCGTTAATGTTATTGGCTCTTTTGCCATTGGTATTATGTATGTATTGATTGCGGAGCGTATGGCTCTGCACGCGGATTGGCGCAATGTGGCTATCATCGGTTTTTTAGGCGCATTTACGACGTTTTCGACTTTTTCGCTGGAGACGATTACGTTATTGGAGAACGGCCATTTAGCTCATGCATTGCTTTATGTGGTGAGTAGTTTATTGGTTTGTGTGCTTGCCGCATGGCTGGCTATCACTCTCACACGATTAATTTAAGAACGCTATTAAGGTTTAAGTAAGATGTTAGATATAAAGTTAATTCGTCAAAATGCCGAGCAAGTTGCAGAAAAACTTAAAAAGAAAAAGTTTGATTTTGATGTGGCTGCGTTTAGACAGCTGGATGAAGAGCGCAAGCAAGCGGACACTGAAAGCCAAAGTTTATTAGCTGAGCGCAAACAGGCTTCTAAAAAAATTGGTGAGCTGGTTAAGCAGGGTATACCTGTCGACGAAGCCAAGCAGACCGTTAACGAAACCCTGGCAAAAATTGAAGAGCAGCTTAATGCCTTAAAGCAAAAAGCCACGGCAGCGTCAGAAGCACTGGAAGCGCTGATGATGAGTATTCCGAATATTCCCGACGATGAAGTACCTGAAGGCAATGACGAAGATGCCAACGTTGAAGTTCTGACATGGGGTGAACCTCGCCAATTTGATTTTGAGGTCAAAGACCATGTCGATGTTGGTGAAGAAGTTGGTGGCCTTGATTTTGAACTGGCCAGTAAAATTACCGGCTCACGTTTTGCAGTTATGCAAGGCAGTATGGCAAGACTGCATCGAGCGTTAACTCAATTTATGCTCGACACTCATATCAATGAACATGGTTACAACGAAGTCTATGTACCGTTTATGGTCAACGCGGATTCTCTCCGTGGTACAGGGCAGCTGCCAAAATTTGAAGAAGACCTGTTTAAACTTGAAGGCGAGCAAAACTATTATTTAATCCCCACCGCCGAAGTACCGGTAACCAATATCGCCAGAGACACCATCTTTGAAGAAAAAGAGCTAGGCGATGGCTTGCGCTTTGTTTGTCATACCCCTTGTTTTCGAAGTGAAGCGGGCAGCTATGGCCGTGATACCCGCGGTATGATTCGTCAACACCAGTTTGAAAAAGTTGAGCTAGTTAAGATGGTTAAGCCAGGGCGGGCCGCTGCTGAACTGGAAACTTTAACCGAAAATGCCGAAGCTATTCTACAAAAGTTGAATCTCCCTTATAGAAAGGTGATTCTCTGTGGTGGTGATTTAGGCTTTTCTGCCCAGCGCACTTATGACCTTGAGGTTTGGTTACCGGGCCAACAGAAGTACCGTGAAATTTCTTCTTGTTCTAATTTTGGCGACTATCAGGCGCGGCGTATGCTTGCTCGCTGGCGCAATCCTGAAACTGGAAAGCCTGAGTTATTAAATACCATTAATGGCTCTGGTCTTGCCGTAGGTCGCACCCTGGTTGCGGTGCTGGAAAACTATCAAACTGCTGATGGTGGTGTTGAAATTCCTGAAGCCTTGCGCCCCTATATGGGCGGCGCAAGCAAACTATAACGGCAGCTGAGCTAATGGATTTTTTACCACTCTATTTTCAACTAAAAAATAAACCCTGTGTCATTATTGGTGGTGGCGCCGTGGCTTTGCGTAAAGCCACGCTGCTGCAAAAATCCGGCGCTATCATTTATATTGTTGCCCACGATGTGCTGCCAGAGTTAGAGCAGTTGGTGCAATCAACCGGCGGCAGTATTCGTATCGGTGATTATTCAACAGCAGATATTGAAGGCCGATTTTTAATTGTTGCCGCCACCGATGACCTGGCATTAAACAAACAGGTGTCTGAGGATGCTCATCAACGCCATGTACCTGTTAATGTGGTTGATAGTCCGGAGCTGTGCAGTGTTATCCTTCCTGCCATTATTGATCGCTCGCCTTTAGTGATAGCGGTTTCAAGTGGCGGTAAGTCACCGGTGCTTGCCAGAATGCTGCGCTCAAAAATAGAGAGTTTGGTCCCTGCGGCTTATGGTCGTCTTGCCAGCTTAGTAGGTGGTTTCCGCGATAAGGTTAAGCTCAGTTATAAAACCGTGGATGAACGGAAAAACTTTTGGGAAGACGTATTAGATGGACCTATTGCCGAAATGGTATTTGCCGGCAAAGAATCTGTTGCTCAAGAGATGTTGGCACAACGCCTGGATGATGACCCCGTTGAGATGATGAATGGCGAGGTCTATTTGGTGGGTGCAGGCCCGGGCGACCCAGACCTACTGACCTTTAGAGCACTTCGCTTAATGCAGAAAGCCGATGTGGTTCTTTACGATCGCCTGGTTGCTGATCAAATTATAGATCTTACCCGTCGCGATGCTGAAAGAATTTATGTGGGTAAAAAACGCTCTGATCATGCCGTGCCCCAGCAAGATATTAACCAGATGCTGGTTAAGCTGGCTAAGGAGGGCAAGCGTGTGCTGCGCTTAAAGGGTGGCGACCCCTTTATCTTTGGCCGCGGTGGTGAAGAAATAGAAGAGCTCGCTTCGCACAATATTCCTTTTCAAGTGGTACCCGGTATTACCGCAGCTTCTGGCTGCTCGTCCTATGCCGGTATTCCCTTAACACATCGCGACTATGCCCAGTCAGTACGTTTTGTTACTGGTCATTTAAAGAATGGTACAGCTGATTTACCCTGGCCTGAATTGGTGCACACTAAACAAACCCTGGTTTTCTATATGGGGCTGGTAGGCTTGCCAACCATTTGCCAGAAACTGATTGAGTACGGACGTGATACACAAACCCCCATTGCGCTGATACAGCAAGGTACAACTGAGCATCAGCGTGTGCTGGTAAGCACGCTAAAAGAAATGCCCGAAAAAGTGGTAAAAGAGCAGGTTAGGCCGCCAACTTTGCTGATTGTCGGCGAAGTTGTCACCTTAAGAGAAAAGTTGGCATGGTTTGAGCATTGATTAGGTAGATTGAACCAAATAGACAGAACCAAAAAGACCGAAAGCATCCAAACAAGACGTAGACTTAGTGATTTATTACCGTGGATAGCTATCCCGTCACGCTAAAGTTTTTAGTCACCCTGTCGATAGTTTGGATATAGGAGGCAAAAATGGTTAATTTTCCAACAACATATGCTACACCCAGCTCAACAGCGCCCAGCAAAACCGCAAACCAGCCCAGAGTAGTGCAGTCCAGCGCAACTGGTAAGCGTGAAGCTGGTGCTATTGATCGGCGGTTAAATAGGGATCGCCGTGGTCGCACTAGTGCCAAGCAGGTTATGGACCGTAGAAGCGGGCCAGAAAGACGCCGCTCCTCGATTAGTTTTAACGTGTAATCACACCCCGTCATTCCCGCGAAGGCGGGAATCCAGCGCTGTAGATTTCCGCTTTAGCGGAAATAACAGCATAAGCATGCAGGCTGGATTCCCGCCTTCGCGGGAATGACAGTAAGTTAGGGGTTGGTAGCCATTTTCTTCACGCCGTAAACCGGCAGTGCATCCATCAGAATATGACCAGCCTCAGTAAGTAGAGGATCAATTTCCTCCTCTTCATCTTCTTCGGTTTTATCTTCCACTTCTTGATCAGCCTCTTCGGCTTGCTCTTCTTCATCTAAAGAAGCCAGTGGGTCCAAACCTTTGGCAGTGCGGCGTGCATTTTCAATCACCAGTGCTTTCGCTTTATCTTCGTCTTGCTCAGCGAGGCGAGTTTTCTCATTTAAGCTTATTGAGGTCACAGCACGTGACTCTTCCAGCAGTTCAAGTTGTGCTTCCAGAAAGATAAAGTCAGGGTCAGTTTTTAAACGCCCCGCATGTTTGCTTTTCAGTTGGGGCATAATCGCCGGCAGATTAAAATAGCGGTGGTGCCTGATGGGGTCAATGCGGTCCCATGCTAGTGCGTTATCCAAAGAGCTTTCACCCACTTTTTCTTTATCATAGATAGCCGGGAATTCGATATCTGGAATGACACCACGGTGCTGCGTACTTTCACCGGAAATACGGTAGAACTTGGATTCAGTAATTTTTAACTGACCTTGCTTAAGCGGTGTTAATGATTGCACCGTGCCTTTACCAAATGACTGGGTACCCACCACAATGCCGCGCTGGTAATCCTGAATAGCGCCGGCAAAAATTTCAGAGGCAGAGGCGCTTAGGCGATTGATTAAAACCACTAATGGCCCTTGGTAATAAGGGCTTCTCGCACGTTTGCCATCGCGATAAACCTGCTTATTGGAATGCCTTATCTGAACGGTAGGACCTTGCTCGATAAACAAACCGGTTAATTGATTTGCCTCCTGTAAGGAGCCGCCGCCATTTTCCCGTAAATCGATAATGATGCCATCAACACCTTCTTCAATGAGTTCTGATAACAACTTGCTAACATCCCGCGTGGTGCTCTTATATTGCGGGTCGCCTTTGCGCATCGCTTCAAAATCAATATAAAAAGCAGGAATATCGATAATCCCTATCTTAGACAGCTTGTCGTTGTGGTAGATATCCAGCACTTTTTTCTGGGCGCTTTGTTCTTCCAGTTTTACAGTGTCTCGTACAATTTCAATAATCTTATGTTCGTCATCAGTTTTGGCGCTAACCGGAATAACCTCAAGGCGAACCTTGCTACCTTTCTTACCCCGGATCAGTTTGACGACCTCATCCAGTCTTAAGCCAATAACGTCTTCAATTTCACCATCATCTTGTGCGACACCCACAATACGATCAGAGGGTTGTAGTTGACCTTGTTTATCAGCAGGCCCTGCATGCACAAGGCGTACAACTTTGGTGAACTCATCTTCTGTTTGTAGCACAGCACCAATCCCTTCAAGGGAAAGGCTCATATTGATATTAAAGTTTTCAGAGGTTGTGGGTGACAAATAATTGGTATGGGGATCATAGAGAGCCGTCATTGAGTTCATATAAATCTGGAAGGCATCTTCCGAAGTGGACTGCTGAACCCGGTTTAGCTGGTTCTGGTAGCGCTTAATTAGCAGTGGGGCAATTTCAGCTTCTTCTTTGTTGGCGGCACGTAAGCTGATCACCCGGCTTTTAATAATCTTGCGCCATAACTCATCGGCTTCAGCCGAGTTAGTGGGCCAGGGCGTCTCCTTGCGGTCAAGTTCCAGTGATTCATCTCGTTCAAAGTCCATTGAAGCGACCAACTCAGGCAGCTTTTCAATAATGGAATTAAGTCGGGCCACCAGGCGTTGCTGATAGCGGTTAAAGATAATATAACCGGGATTGAGGTCCCCCTTATTCATGGTGTTATCAATGGTGTAGCGATACTGCTCAAATTCTTCCAGGTCAGCGTTTAAAAACAGGCTTTTATTGCCATCCAGCCGCTTCAGGTAATTATCGAAGATACGCGATGACATGCGGTCATTGAGGGTTTGGGTAATATAGTGGCGCTGGCCAAGCTTGTTGATAATATCCAACGCGGTTTTGGATTGCTGCTTGCTATAGGTGATATCGCCCTTTGGGGGTTCTACTTTGGCGCTAATGGCCGAAGAAGCTAGTAGGGTGGTCAGTAGTGCAGTGCAAACGGCGATAAAACGGGCACGGTTTGTAACGGTCATAAATGTTTATCTCAACAGGCTCTTAGCAAAACAGAGCGACAATATGGCATTAAGTTCAGTGAAATGGCGATATCCAAGCCAATAGGCGAGTCACTATAAGACAACTTAGGGTGATATTAATAGTGAGTAGCGGTCTTGGGTGGCTGTACTAGTGATGCTTTCATTCTATATATTACTTTAAATAGATCCCTTAACTACTTGAATCTATTATTTATTGTCCGCCTTTTTTACACGAATTGTGCTGCCTTCAAGGTCAATGGCATTCAGTGTTTTTATAGCGGCTTTAGCCTCGCCCGGGTTTGGCATCTCTACAAAGCCGAAACCCTTGGAGCCTCCGGTTTTTTGGTCCATCACTACATTACAGGACTGAACGCTGCCGTGGGCCTGAAACAGCTCAAGGATAGTGGCTTCAGTTGTGCTGCGACTTAAATTACGGATTAATACTTTCATGGATTTGCCGTGATGGTTTAAAGTGGGCGGGCTATGTTAACAGCATGTATGGCTAGCTCCCAGTAAAGGTTTAAGGATTTATGAGTAAACAACAACCGAACAACCCCCTGCATGGTCTTACCCTTGAGGCTATTCTTAGTAATCTGGTGGAGCATTACGGCTGGGATGGCCTGGGCAGTAAAATTGATATCCGCTGTTTTAATAATGACCCTTCGATTAAATCCAGCCTTAAGTTCCTTAGAAAAACACCCTGGGCCAGGCAAAAAGTAGAGCAGCTGTATTTGGATACCCAAAACAGCGTATGGCTAAAAGGCGAATAATAATCCATCAGCTCATAGCAACTCTGCTAAAATAGCCGCAAAAATCCCCACTGGAAGCCTGAATTGTCATTACTTACAGATCTGCCCCTGCACAAACAACTCTTTAAAGCGCTGGATAAGCTGGGCTTTACCGAGGCCACCAAGGTGCAGGCCGAGGCTATCCCTGCCGCTATTTCCGGTAAGGACCTTTTGGTGTCAGCGCAAACGGGAAGTGGTAAAACGGCTGCTTTTCTGCTGCCCATTTTGCACCGGCTGCTGGAACAGGAATCACCTAACACCGGCACCAGGGCGCTAATTCTGTTACCAACCCGCGAGCTTGCCCTGCAAACAAAAAAGCATTTCGAGCAGCTTGCCGCTTTCACCTATCTAAAATGCGGTTTGATTATCGGTGGCGAGGCCTATAAGCATCAGGTAGCTACCCTGCGGAAAAACCCTGAAGTATTAATAGCAACACCCGGGCGCCTCGTTGATCATATTGAGAAGGGCAATCCTGACTTTAGGGATTTGGAAGTATTAGTGCTGGATGAAGCTGATCGTATGTTGGATATGGGCTTTGCCATAGCCATGCATACCATTTCCGAATACAGCAACTCCAGCCGACAAAACCTGTTATTTTCTGCCACCCTGGATACAAAGGGTATGGATAGGGTGATAGCCAGCTTTTCTGACCCGCAGACCATTGAGATAGATTCCCATCGTCAACAGCATAGTCATATTCTCCAGCAGATGGTTTTAGCTGACGATATTAAACATAAAGAGACGTTGGTGGATGCCATTGTTACAGAAGAGGGTGCGCAAAAAGTCTTTATCTTCTGCAATAAGCGCGTTCAATGTGAGCAGCTCAGTCATTTCCTCAAGTATAAAAAAAGAAGGGTTAACTTTCTGCATGGTGATATCCCTCAGAATGATCGCAAGCAAATTATGAATAGCTTTCGACAAGGGGCTATTCAAATATTGGTAGCCACCGATTTAGCCGCCCGGGGATTGGATATCAATGATGTAGACCTGGTGATTAACTTTGCAGTGGCTCATTCCGGAGATGATCATGTTCATCGTGTCGGTCGTACCGGCAGAGCGGGGAATGAAGGTAAGGCCATTAGCCTGGTCAATGCCGATGAATGGAATCAGATGTCCAGTATTGAACGCTATCTTAAAATCCGTTTTGAGCGTCGTGTGATTAAGGATTTAAAAGCCAACTATACCGGCCCAAAAAAGCTGAAGAAATCCGGCAAACCAGCAGGTTCGAAAAAGAAAAAAACGGATAACAAGAAAGCCAAGCCAGGTAAGCGACCGAGTAGTAGCAAAAAAGTAAGGCGGGTTACCGGAGATGGTCTTGATGTTATCCGTAAGAAGTAGCGCCTGATGAAAGCCTGTAACCAGTGCGGCAAATGCTGTATTAATTATAGTGATGGAGGTCTAACGGCCTCCGATGAAGATATAGAAGGCTGGGAGATATTTAAACCAGATATTGCACGTTATGTGCGGGGCGGTAAGTTATGGTTCTCTCCCGATACTGGCGAACAATTAACGCGTTGCCCGTGGTTAGTGCAATTAGACGAAAAGCCCAGTTACGGCTGTTCAATTTATGAGGATAGGCCTGAAGATTGCCGTCATTACCCGGTGACTATTAATGATATGATCAAGGATGACTGCGAGATGATTGAGCTTAAAGACCTTGCTGATCGAAAACAGGCACAGCAGACTTTGGATGGTTTAATGATGGATAGCCGCCCCCCTTTGGGCGGATAACACCACCACCAACGTCGTTCCCGCCCTCGAGTGCATTTATCGGGGGCGGGAACGACATATATAATAGAAAGCTTATGAACCGAAAAAAGAAGATCAACAAAATTCTTACTAAAAAAGCCAAAAAGGCTAACGTTAAGACCAATCCAAAAAATAAGCCCCGCTATATCTCAAAGGCTGAGCGAGCCACGTCAGAACACAATAGAAGGCAGAATGAAAAACAGCAAGAGAGCCAATAAACCATGATCAATAACGATATTTTAAGACGACTGCGTTATACCTTTGACCTGGCCGATACCAAAATTGTTTCAATGTTTGCGTTGGTTGATGTGGAGGTTGACGCTGCTGAGGTCACTGCATGGCTAAAAAAGGATGATGATCCGTGGTTTAAAAGTTGTTCCGATGTAAAGATGGCCACTTTTCTCAATGGATTTATCGTTGCTCGTCGCGGCAAAAAGGAAGGGCCAACACCGGTTGCTGAAAAGCAGTTGGATAACAATATTGTGCTGAGAAAATTAAAAATCGCGATGGATTTTAAAAGCGATGATATTCAGGCGGTATTACAGTCCGCAGGGCTAACCATTAGCGATCATGAATTAAGTGCTTTGTTTCGTAAAAAAGGCCATAAGCATTATCGCGAATGCAAAGACCAGATTTTGCGCAACTTTCTTGAAGGCTTGCGGCTGAAATACCGCCCATAAGCTGTGTGTAGTGGGTTTTAAATCGCCCGGTTATTGAACGCAGAAAGAGCAGGAGCTAGCCACTAGTTTTCCTGCATGGCGATGACGTTGGGGTCTAACAACCCCGTCCTTCATGCTCATTGCTTTATAGAGTTGATTCTCTTGTTTGATCACATCATATTCGTGAGCATAAGGATATAACACACTATTCATACCCCCCTGGGCAATAAAGGTTTTTGTCTTTAGCAATGCACTACGTGCATGCAGTAATTCATGCAACAGAGCATCAGCAGGGGAGGCGATACAAGCATTGGCTTGAGTTTCACAGCTGCGGTGTGAGCGAAGTTTTGCCGCGGCGCGGCTATCAAATCGAATCTCTACGGCTTGTACCTGAAAGGCATTGCCTCGCACTTCCGTTTCAAAAGTATTATCAGCATGTTGCAGTTGCCAGGGCTGGTCGGCAATGCTGGTGATAAGTGCAACTGCCTCAGGGTATTGGCTTAGGTAGCGGGAAATTTGCACCAGGTCGGCTTCAATATGGCTGGGGTCATTAGCAGCAGATTGATAATGGTCCAGCAAGATACTTTCAATAATTTCACTATCTTCCGATGACGCAAATTCATATTCAAAGTGACTATCATCAACCTGATGGTCGAGACTGGTTTTCTCTGATAAGTCTGCCGCTTCAGGGTCGGGGTGAAATAAACTCAGTACCGAGTGCCCCTGCTGGTTTTGGAAACCGCCATGGGCTGAAGGCTTTTCAGCCGCAACGGCGGCATTTAAACCCATCGACAAGACAATCACCGGCAGCCATGCACGGCGGCGGCCATGTTTATCCGGGCTTTCTTTGCTTCGTCTATCAGCGACTAATGCGTAGCTATTAGTCTCGGCATAGTCCTGTAGTTGTTGGTAGAACTCTGGATCACGAAGCGCCAGATCATGGGCATGAACCAGGGTTTCCTGGCCTTTAATCACACAGGGGTGAACAAAGTTACCCTCAATGGAGCATTGAGAGGACATCAGGCGCTTGAGTAGCACCTTGGTGTTATATAAAGCAGTCTGTGACCGAGAGGCTTTCACGCGGGAAGCAGTCCCTGTTGTTGTAGGTATTGTTGTAGGTATTTATTAAAAATAGAGGGAGTCAAGCAAAGGTTCAAGTTCTAGAATAGGTAATTATCCCATTCAGTGCTTTTTAATAACCAAAAGTAAGCTAGTTTGCTTAGCTAATATGCTTTAGATGGGGTTGAACGGTTTGTAGCAACGCCTTAAAGCATTTTGGGTTGCCCGCTACAATATTGCCAGACTCCATAAAACCGCTGCCGCCGTTAAAGTCAGAGACTAAACCGCCGGACTCCCTAACCAGCAAAACGCCTGCGGCAATATCCCATTTGTTGAGGGCAATTTCCCAGAAAGCATCTAAACGGCCAGCGGCAACATAGGCCAAATCCAGCGATGCAGCGCCGGCGCGGCGGATGCCTGCGGTTTGGCTGGCTACCGCTGCAAGGCTTTGGGTGTAGGCGGGGATATAAACTTCGCTTCTGGACTTAAAGGGAATACCGGTACCGATTAAGGTTCCATCCAGTGATTTATTGGCGCTGACCCGCATACGGCGGCCATTAAGCTGGGCGCC
The DNA here is from genome assembly GCF_029238675.1 of Oceanicoccus sp. Taxonomy (GTDB): domain Bacteria; phylum Pseudomonadota; class Gammaproteobacteria; order Pseudomonadales; family Dasaniaceae; genus Oceanicoccus. The sequence goes on from NZ_JAQWFR010000023.1 coordinate 135,993, forward strand.
TTTGCCGCGGCTGGCGGTAAACTCTTCACGGCGAATAGGGTCAAGAATAACGGCATGCTCCAGTTGGCCTTTATACATACAGGCAATAGAGATAGCGAAGTGGGGGATGCCCCTTACAAAGTTAGTAGTACCGTCGATAGGGTCAATAATCCATTGGTAGTCACTGTCGGCATTACCTTGCAGGCCGCCTTCCTCGCCTAAAAAAGCATGGTCAGGGTGGGCTTTGGAAATATGGTAAATCACCTCTTTTTCTGCCGCCTGGTCAATCTCGGTAACAAAATCATTGGCACACTTTTCTTTAACTTCCAGCATATCGATTTGTTCAGTGGCGCGGGCAACAATTTCACCGGCGTTTCTGGCGGCTCGCAGAGCGATATTTAACATGGGTTCCATGGGCAAACCTTGGCTAGATGATTAAGGAGGGCATTTCGGCGGCGGATTATAGCAGCAGTGTTAGCAAACTAGAAACGTCAATTGTGGCTATCTACCACTAAATCCGCTTCCATAACGGATTCCCCCTATCGCCAAGCTGAAATTCTGATAAAATCCGCGGCCTTTCAACGATGAATGCAAAGCAGGTTTCCGTGACTACAGCCAATCCTCTCCATAACGCCCGTGTTGTACTGGTACATACTTCCCACCCAGGCAATATCGGGGCCGTGGCCCGCGCTATGAAAAATATGGGCTTAAAGGACTTATGCCTGGTCAAACCCAAGGACTTCCCCCATGAGCGGGCTGGCTGGCGTGCCGCCAGTGCGGTGGACTTATTAGACAATGCTACGGTGGTAGAAACCCTTGAAGAGGCCGTGGCTGATTGCGGCTTGGTAGTAGGCACCAGCGCCCGTGGCCGTCGCATCCCCTGGCCGCTGGTTAACCCCAGAGTCTGTGCCGATAAGATTTACCCTGAATTATCCCAGCATCCGGTAGCATTGGTATTTGGTCGTGAAGACCGCGGTTTAACCAATGAAGAACTGCAGGCCTGCCATTTACACGTCAATATTCCCGCCAGCGAAGACTATACCTCCCTGAATTTGGGTATGGCAGTACAGGTCGTGACCTATGAACTACGTATGCGCCACTTGGAAGCGGAGCTTAGTGGTGATGAAATGCAGGAATGGGACACACGCTTTGCCCGGGTTGATGAGGTAGAGCGTCTTTATACTCACCTGGAAGAAACCCTTATTGATATGGAATTCCTCAACCCTGAAGCCCCCAAGCAGCTAATGACCAGACTACGCCGTCTATACAGCCGCACCCGCATGGATGACCTTGAAGTCCAGATGATGCGCGGCATTCTCACCTCAACCCAGCAGTGGGTCAATAAGGGAAAAGCTAAAGAGTAGGGTGGATTGTAATCCACCTTAGGGCCTGTATAATCCCACGCGCAGTGTGGTTATTGCTTGATCACACCATCCCTCTCGATAAAACCCAGTAAATTAGTTGGTTTTATAATTGACTAAAATAGTCGGTTATTGCACTATTGTGGCATCCATTAACCTGACGGATTTCCATTATGCGACTAACAACAAAAGGTCGATATGCAGTTACGGCGATGCTGGATTTAGCTATTCATTCTAACGCTGGCCCCATCAGCCTGGCAGATATTTCAAGACGCCAGGGTATTTCATTGTCTTATCTAGAGCAGCTATTTGCCAAATTGCGCCGCAATGAGTTGGTGACCAGTGTGCGCGGTCCCGGTGGTGGTTACTTGTTAAGCCGTATCAGCGAGAACATTTTTGTTGCCCAGATCGTAGATGCAGTCAATGAAAGTATTGATGCTACTGGTTGCGGTGGAACGGGTGATTGTCAGGATGGAGAGAAATGCCTAACACATCATTTATGGTGTGACCTTAGCGACCAGATTCATAGTTTTTTAAGTGGTATCAGCCTTGCCAGTTTGGTGGCCCGACGCGATGTGCAGGATGTCGTTGCTCGCCAGGAAGGCCGCGAGGAAAAAGTTGAAACCATTCCGCTGTCATCCATCGTATAAACTTTTTAGAGATTGATTATGCCGTTGCCCATTTACCTTGATTATGCCGCGACTACGCCGGTTGATCCGAGCGTGGCAAAAGTTATGGCTGGCTGTTTAACCAGCGACGGTATTTTTGCCAACCCTGCATCCCGTTCCCATATCTTCGGTTGGCAGGCGGAAGAACAAATAGAGATGGCCAGGCGCAATGTAGCGGAATTAATTAACTGCGACCCCAGGGAAATAGTCTGGACCAGCGGTGCCACTGAATCGAATAACCTGGCACTTAAAGGTATTTTTGAAACTGAAAACTACCAGGGTCATTTGATTACGTCGGTTATTGAACATAAGGCGGTGATTGATCCCGCTAAATGGCTGGAGCAAAAAGGCGTTAGTGTTACCTGGTTAGAGCCTGGCACCGAAGGTGTTATTAGTGCAGAGCAAGTTCAACAAGCGTTAAAGCCAGATACCAAACTTGTTAGCATTATGCAGGTTAATAACGAAACCGGTGTGATTAATCCTATCGCCGAGATTGGAAAAATTTGTCGCGACAATAATGTGTTACTACATGTTGATGCCGCCCAGGCCGCTGGCAAAGTACCTGTTGATATTAAGGCTTTACAAGCGGACTTAATGAGTTTATCGGCCCATAAATTTTACGGGCCCAAAGGTGTAGGTGCGCTTTATGTTCGTCGCCCGCTACAGACACAGTTGCAAGCCCAGATTCACGGTGGCGGCCATGAGCGTGGTATGCGTTCAGGTACTTTGGCTACCCATCAACTAGTAGGTATGGGCGAGGCTGCAAAACTGGTGATTGCGCAGCTGCAGGACGAAGCACTACGAATAGAAAAGCTGCGCGACCTTTTATGGTCCGGCATTGCCGATTTGCCCGGCGTAAAAAGAAACGGCAGTACAGAAAGTGTTAGCCCCGGACATTTAAATGTCCGCTTTAGCGGGGTAGATGGTGAAACATTATTACTATCACTCAGAGAGTTAGCGGTTTCCACCGGCTCAGCCTGTACCTCGGCTAGTATGGAGCCGTCCTACGTATTAAAAGCGATGGGCGTTAGTGATGAAGATGCCCATAGCTCAATTAGGTTTTCACTTGGCCGTTTTACCACGGCGGAGAATATCAGCGGAGCAGTGGCGCATATTCGTACTATCTATACACAATTACAACAGGCCCATGCGGATTAAGCTGGCTTGTAAGTTATGAGAGTTAAACCATGACAGAACAAATTAACCAGGCCATAAATCGAGAGTACGAAGCAGGCTTCGTGTCCGATATTGAGTCTGAAACCTTTGAACCCGGATTAGATGAAGATGTGATTCGTCGTATATCCACCATGAAAAATGAGCCGGAGTGGATGCTGGAATGGCGTCTAAAAGCCTTCGCACTCTGGCAGAAAATGGAAGAGCCGGAATGGGCTCATGTCCACTACCCGGAAATTAACTTCCAGGATATTTCTTACTATTCAGCACCTAAAAGCATGGCCGATAAGCCAAAGTCTTTAGATGAGGTGGATCCTGAGTTACTGGCTACCTATGACAAATTGGGTATTCCATTACTTGAACAGCAAATGCTAGCCGGCGTAGCGGTTGATGCGGTGTTCGATTCCGTTTCCGTAGTCACCACCTTCCGTGAAAAGCTGGCGGAGTCCGGTGTTATTTTTTGCCCCATCTCTGAAGCGATTCAGGAATATCCTGAATTAGTGAAAAAATATCTCGGCAGTGTGGTTCCCCAGCGCGATAATTATTACGCCGCATTAAACTGCGCAGTGTTTACCGATGGCTCCTTTGTTTATATCCCCAAAGGCGTTCGCTGCCCAATGGAGTTATCCACATACTTTCGTATCAATGAAATGAATACCGGGCAATTTGAGCGCACTTTAATTATTGCCGATGAAGGCAGTCATGTGAGTTATCTTGAAGGTTGTACAGCACCACAGCGTGATGAAAACCAATTGCATGCCGCAGTCGTTGAACTGGTAGCTTTAGATAACGCAGAAATTAAATACTCTACCGTGCAAAACTGGTATCCCGGTGATGAAAATGGCAAGGGTGGTATTTACAACTTTGTAACCAAGCGCGCCGTTTGTCATACCAGTGCCAAGGTTTCCTGGACCCAGGTTGAAACTGGTTCTGCGGTAACCTGGAAATACCCTAGCTGCATTTTGCGTGGTGATAATAGTATCGGTGAGTTTTACTCGGTGGCATTAACTCGCGGTATGCAGCAAGCCGATACCGGCACTAAAATGATACATATGGGTAAAAACACCAAGTCCACTATTATCTCCAAAGGGATATCGGCGGGGCGCAGTAATAATAGCTACCGTGGTTTAGTGCGTATGGGCCCCCGTGCCGATGGCGCCCGTAACTTTACCCAGTGTGATTCATTATTAATTGGCGGCCAATGTGGTGCCCACACTTTCCCCTATGTAGAAAGCAAAAATCCTTCTGCGATAGTGGAGCACGAAGCTACCACCTCAAAGGTTTCAGACGATCAAATGTTTTTATGCCAGCAGCGCGGCTTGGATCCAGAAAAAGCGGTGTCGATGATTGTGAATGGCTTTTGCAAAGAAGTATTTAAAGAATTACCGATGGAGTTTGCCGTAGAAGCGGGCAAGCTGTTAGAGATTAGTTTAGAAGGTTCAGTAGGATAAAACATGTTATCAATTAAAAATTTACAAGCTAGTGTTGAAGAAAAAGAGATTCTTAAAGGTCTTGATCTTGAAGTTAAGCCTGGTGAGGTTCACGCCATTATGGGCCCCAACGGTGCAGGTAAAAGCACCATGGGTTATGTGATGTCTGGTCGTGAAGGCTATGAAGTTAACGAAGGTTCAGTCACGTTGGATGGTGTAGATTTGTTAGGGCTGGAAGCTGAGGAGCGCGCCCGTGCCGGCTTATTCTTAGCCTTTCAATATCCGGTAGAAATTCCTGGTGTTAGCAATCTTGAATTTATGAAGGCTGCGGTAGATGCTCAGCGCGAAGCTAAAGGTGAAGAAGCCGTTAGCTCAAAAGATTTCCTAAAAATGGCCCGTGAAGCCTGTAAGCAGGTTCATCTTCCCGCTGAATTTTTAAAGCGTGGTGTCAATGAAGGCTTTTCCGGTGGTGAGAAAAAGCGTAATGAAATTATGCAGATGCTCTTACTAAAGCCAAAGCTATGTATTCTTGATGAGTCGGATTCCGGTTTGGATATCGACGCACTGCAAGTGGTTGCGGAAGGTGTTAATAGTCAGCGTTCTCCAGATCGCAGTTTTATTGTAGTCACTCACTATCAGCGTCTACTTGATTATATTAAGCCTGATTTTGTACACGTTTTATCTGATGGCAAGATCGTAAAAAGTGGCGATGCTTCTCTGGCGCTTGAGCTGGAAGAGCAGGGCTATAACTGGTTGACTGAGCAACGGGAGCAGTCTGCATGAGCGATTGGTTAGGTAGGGCTGTTAGCCGAGCTGAGCAGGTAAGCGATTGGTTGTCGCCACAGCGACAAGCCTCCTTAGCTCTATTGCGTGAAGCGCAATGGCCAACACGAAAAACTGAAGCCTGGAAATATACCCCAGTACACGTATTGGCGGATGCTGAATTTGCGGCTGCTGCTAATAGCGAGCTGGCTGCTGCAGAAGCGATTGAGGGTCTAAATAGTATTGAGCTGGTTTTTACTGATGGTGTGCTGCAGTCAGAGTTATCGCAACTACCTGAAGGCCTAACTATCGTACCGCTGGCTGATGCTTCTTCAGAAACCCGGCAGTGGGCTGCTGAAGCGTTTAGTGCCGCTAAACCCTCTAAGCATTTATTTGGATTGGTCAATGATGTGCTGGCTACGGCGGGTGTGATTATTGATGTGGCTGAAGGCGTAAGCATAGAGCCAGTTATCAGGATTGTTCATCGCATTGGCAAAGATTGTGAAGCGCATAACCGTGTCTTGGTTCGTATTGCTAAAAATGCTTCTGTGACAGTGGTTGAAGACTTCTCCGGTGAAGAGAAAAGTTTTAATACCGGCTTTGCAGAATATACCTTGGCAGAATCAGCCTCCCTTGAGCACTACCGTTTTGCTTTGCAAACCGGTGCCGCATTAAGTGTAGGTGGTAGTCACTTTAACCTGGCCGACAAGGCCCAGCTTAATAGCACGCTGGTAGGTTTCGGTAGCGAATTATCTCGCCTTGATGTCGATGTTAATCATACTGGCGAACATGCTTTTGCCAAGTTGAATGCCATTTACTTATTAGACGGTAATGAGTTATTTGATTTGCATAGCACTATTGAACACATGGTGCCAAACGGCACGACTGAAGAAAATGTACGCGGCATAGTCGCTGATCATTCTCGGGCAGTCTTTAACGGTCGTATCCATATCCATCGCGATGCGCAAAAGACCTTGGCGGAACTCAATAACCGCAATCTATTGATGTCCAGAGATGCGGAAATCAATACCAAACCCGAACTTGAAATTTACGCCGATGATGTGCGTTGCGCCCACGGTGCCACCATCGCCGAAATTGATAAAGGGGCTTTATATTATTTACGGTCCCGTGGTGTCAGCAAAGCGCAGGCACAAATTATGTTGAGCTTTGGTTTTATCAATGAGCTGGTTGATCAAATGCCTAATCAAGTACTGGCCGAGTGGTTGCGTCCGCAGTTGCGTCAACGCTTTGCCAATATGGAAGTGAAGTAATGAGCCCTACAGCCAAACAAGTAGCTAAGCAGGCAGATGCAGTGTTTGATGTTGAAGCCATCCGCCAGCAGTTTCCTATTTTATCTCGTGAGATAGATGGTAAACCGTTGGTGTATTTGGATAACGCCGCTACAACGCAAAAGCCTCAGTGTGTGATTGATGCTTTGGTGGATTATTACAGTACCTGTAATTCCAATGTGCACCGCGGTGCGCATCAGTTAGCTGATGAAGCTACCCGTCGTTATGAAGGTGCTCGCGATACAGTTGCAGAATTTATTAACGCCAATTCACGCAATGAAGTGATTTGGACTAGCGGAACCACTGAGTCGATTAATGTCGTGGCTAACGGTTTAGCGCAACTGCTAAGCAGTGATGATGAAGTGCTGGTCACTGAAATGGAGCATCACGCTAATTTAGTCACTTGGCAGCAGGCCTGTAAGCGTTCCGGTGCTAAGTTAGTAGTTGTGCCGATTAAAGATAATGGCGAGTTAGATGGCGAACAATTTTCTGCCTCATTAAGTACGCGTACCAAGTTGGTTACCTTTCCTCATGTCTCTAACGCATTGGGAACATTAAACCCCATTGCGGATTTAACAGCGCAGGCCAAAGCGGTTAATGCATGGGTATTAATTGATGGTGCTCAGGGTATTGCTCACGAAGCGGTTGATGTGCAGGCTCTGGGTTGTGACTTCTATGTTTTCTCTGGTCATAAGTTGTTTGGCCCAACCGGCATTGGTGTGCTTTGGGGTAAAGAAGATTTACTGGCCGAATGGCCTGTGTGGCAAACCGGCGGTGAAATGATTTCAGAGGTCACCTATGACAACGCTGTGTGGAATGTATTGCCTTATAGGCTTGAAGCTGGAACGCCTAATATATCAGGTGCTATCGGTCTGGCAGAAGCTGTTCGCTGGTTTTCTAAATTTGATATGGAAGCCGTGCAAGCTCACGAAGCGGCTTTATTAGAAAGTGCTACTCGACAAGCCGAAGCCTTTGAGGGCTTGACTATTGTCGGTTCCGCCCCCAATAAAGTGGGAGTGCTAAGTTTTGTGATGGATGAGGGTCATCCCGCTGATATTGGTTTTTTATTAGACCGACAGGGTGTAGCCATTCGTACTGGTCATCACTGTGCAGAGCCCTTAATGGGGCGTTTAGGTGTGCCGGGTACAGCCCGCGCCTCCTTCTCAATTTATAATACGCTGGATGAAGTAGATGCTTTATTTGCAGCCTTAAACAAAGTTAAAACCATGCTTGCCTAAAAAACAGCGTCATTCCCGCGCAGGAACGTCATTCCCGCGCAGGCGGGAACCCAGCACTGTAGATTCCCGCCTACGCGGGAATGACAGCATGCTTTTCGGGCGCAAGTTTTAGCAGGAAAACCAACTTTCCAAAATAATCTTAGCCGCCAAACTGTCTACATTATTTTTTTTAAAATCCCGCGACCCCGTCTGTTGAATAATCTCCCCTTTGGCCTCAAAACTACTGAGGCGCTCATCCGCCATTTCAAAGGGCAAACCAAAGCGTCCATGCAAGCGATTGGCAAATTTTTTCGCCCGCACCCCAATCTCGGAAGGGCTACCATCCATATTTAATGGCAACCCCACCAGCAATAAATTCGGCTGCCATTCATCAATCAGCTTTTTAATATCATCCCAATGTGGAATGCCGTCTCTGGCTTTTAAATCGGCAAGGGGGTTGGCGGTTCGGGTAATGGATTGTCCTACGGCGACACCGATGCTTTTGGTGCCGTAATCAAAACAGAGAATGGTTGTTGCTTTAGGAGGTGTAGCTGCGGTCATTCCCTAAGCGTGCCCGGCGGTGGGTGAGATCAGGGATAAATCGATACCCATGGTTGCCGCTGCCGCTTTGGCGCGTTGCTCGACCGGGGTATTAAAAATAATATTGCTATCGGCGGGGGCAGTTAGCCAGGCATTGTCGGCTAACTCACTTTCCAGTTGTCCCTCAGACCAGCCCGCATAACCCAACGCAACAATGCTATCGCTGGGGCCTTCATCGTGGGCAATAGCGGTCAAGATATCCTGCGAGGTGGTTAGGGCAATCTGGTCGGATACTCGAATGGTGGAATCCCAATGATCGTCCGTATTGCGATGCAAGACAAAACCACGGTCCATATGCACCGGGCCGCCGGCCAGAATTTGGTCCTGGTGTGGCGTTTGAATATTGTCGATTTCAAGGTGCTCGAAAATTTCATCGAGACTTAAATCCAGCGGGTGGTTAATTACAATACCCATAGCCCCTTGTTCATTGTGCTCGCAGATATAGGTAATGCTGTGGGCGAAAATGCCGTCGCCAATAGAGGGCATGGCAATGAGGAAGTGATCTTTAAGGCTGGTCATATTGTCCATAAGTTCATTATTGGGATTGCGGGAGCTGAAGACAAGGATTATCTGTTAGAAAAGCGGAAAATATTCATGTCATTCCCGCCCGCACGGGAATGAGGATTATAAAGGGGCCTGTAGGGCGGATTGCAATCCACCCTACGTACTGGAGGAAAGCTTGTCTTTGTGGAAGCGCCAGGTGCGGATGATTTCCAGTACATCGACATTGCGTTGCATGGCTTGGGGGAAAGGGTCATAGGGGGCGGCTAAGTGCACGATTTTCAGGGCTGCCTGGTCAAGAATTTTGTGGCCAGAGGATTGGAGGATTTTTACCTGATAGACATCGCCATTGGGCAGTATTGAAACCACCATCC
>NZ_JAQWFR010000020.1 GCF_029238675.1 Oceanicoccus sp.
GCACCCAGCATATGCATTTCCATGGTCATATTTTCCGGGGCGACCATATAGTCTTCTAATATATCATCGGTGCTAACGCCGCTGCTGCCGTCAAGGTTGCCATCCATTTCCATTAACATATAACGGTAGGAGAACATCCACTCCCCTTCTTTATGCATATGCTCGCCCATGACACCAATTGGGCCGTGGCTATCGGCACGGTGTGATGAGTGAGACTCACCAGCCAGGGCGGCAGACCCCAGTGAAAGAGCAAGAATAGAAACGGATAAAGAGCGTAAAAACGGCATAATAACCCCTGAGATGGTAAAAGTGAGCGCATCCTATCAGGGGATGATGGGGAACTGAATGTGACATATTGTCACAGGGGATGGGTGGATTATTGGTTTTTATCTAACACTTTCTCTACGATGGCGGTGGTGGAGAAATTATCAAATAGGGTGAGTACGTTAACTTCTCCGCCATAGCCTTCGACGATTTCCCAGCCCACTACGCTTTGCTTATCGTAATCACCGCCTTTGGCGAGGATATCCGGGCGCAGGGCTTCCAGTAGTTCTTCGGGGGTATCGGTGTCAAAGGAAATAACCCAGTCAACCGACTCCAGCTTGGACAATAAGGACATGCGGCTTTCTACCGGATTAATCGGTCTGCCGGGGCCTTTAAGACGTGAAATCGAATCATCGCCATTAACGGCGACGACGAGGCGATCACCCAGAGCGCGGGCCTGTTCTAAATAACCGGCATGGCCGGGGTGCAAAATATCAAAGCAGCCATTGGTAAAGACAACCTTTTCGCCGTGGGCGCGGGCATCTTGCAGGGCTATCTGTAATTGTTCGAGGCTTAGCACTCCACGTTCAGAACCTTTTTCCGCTTGCACTGCGCGGCGTAGTTCAGGTGCGCTAATAGCAGCGGTACCCAGTTTGGCCACTACGATACTGGCGGCAAGGTTGGCCAGGGCCACCGCCTGCGGTAAGGGTTCGCCGGCGGCTAAGGAAGCGGCCAGTACTGAGATCACGGTATCGCCGGCACCGGTCACATCAAAGACTTCCCGGGCACGGGCCGGTAAATGCAATTCGGGCTCATTGGGGCGCAACAGGGTCATGCCCTGCTCGCCTCTGGTCACTAACAGGGCTTGTAAGTTGTGCGCCTGCATTAGCTGCTCGCCTTTACTCACCAATTCTTCTTCGTTGGCGCAGGGGCCAACAATGGTTTCAAACTCGTGAAGGTTGGGAGTTAACAGCGTGGCGCCGTTATAGCGTGAAAAATCGGTGCCTTTGGGATCGACTAATACTGGGATACCTGCTGATCTTGCCGCTTGAATTAAGGGCTGGGGATCATCCAATGCGCCTTTGGCATAGTCTGATAAGATCATTGCGCCAATACCCGCTTGCAATAACTGCTGGGCCCTGGCGGATAGTGACTGGGCATCGGCTGGGCTAAAGCTGTCTTCAAAATCCATACGGATTAATTGCTGATGGCGACTGATCACCCGTAGTTTGGTGATGGTCGGGTGACTCTCTATCACTTGGAAATCACTGTGTACTTGAGCCGCGGAAAGGGTTTCAGACAACGCTACGGCGGCCTCATCCTTGCCCACCAAACCGGTTAAGGACACCCCTGCCCCTAATGCTGCAATATTTAACGCGACATTGGCTGCCCCGCCCGGGCGGTCTTCTTTTTGCTCAACTTTGACCACCGGTACCGGTGCCTCAGGGGAAATCCTTGAGGTGCCACCATGCCAATAACGGTCGAGCATCACATCGCCCACCACCAATACTTGGGCTTGATCAAAACGAGGCATGGATAGTTTCATGGGTGGCGGGTTCCTGGATAATAGAAAGTCATTAATTTTGGCGCATCATAACATAAGGCTAAAAATCCCTCATCGTCATTCCCGCGAAGGCGGGAATCCAGCCTGCATGATTATGCTGTTATCTGCGCTAAAGCGGAAATCTACAGCGCTGGATTCCCGCCTTCGCGGGAATGACGGTGGCTTGTGATCTTTAGATCCATTGGGTTTATGTGGTATCTTGCCGGCTATTTTTTATTAGGTAATCACAGACTATGACGATTGAACTCGCTATTGATATTGACCAGGTAAAAGGCTTTCTTGCGAAAGATGAAGCGGCTGCATTGTATAACGCAGCACTAGAGCTATCCCCTCAAGCGCCGGTGTTAGAGATAGGCAGCTACTGTGGCAAGTCTACAGTGTATATCGGTACCGCCTGTAAAAAAGCTGGTGGTGTTTTATATGCGCTGGACCATCATCGGGGCTCTGAGGAGCATCAATTGGGTGAAGAGTACCACGACCCTGACCTTTATGATGATGGCGCTGGCTTGATGGATACCTTTAAAGAATTTCGTAAAAATATGCGGGCAGCGGATTTGGAAGATACCGTTATCCCTATTGTTGCCCCTTCAGGCTTGGCCTGCCGTGGCTGGCATACGCCCTTGTCGATGGTGTTTATTGATGGCGGGCACAGTATGGAAGCCGCCAAAACCGATTATCAAAGTTGGGCCAGTCATGTGATGCCCGGTGGGATTTTGGCGATTCATGATTTATTTCCCAACCCGGATGAAGGTGGGCAGGCTCCAATTACGATTTATCGGTTGGCTTTGGCTTCGGGTTTGTTTGAGGAAATTGAAGTGGTGAATACTTTGGGTTTATTACGGAAGTTGTAAACCGTCATTCCCGCGAAGGCGGGAACCCAGCACTGAAGATTTCCGCTTTTGCGGAAATAGCAGCATGCAGGCTGGATTCCCGCCTTCGCGGGAATGACAGGGATTGTTAATTATTTTAAGTGTGTTTGTGCTTGTAGGTTTTGTTTTTCTTGATTTAACAAGCACACTTCAGTAAACAACTTTGCCGCCGGGGTGTACTCGGTTAGAGCATCCGCCGCTAAGATAATAGCACCGGCAGTCCAGGTCGGTTTTTCATCGGGCCATAAAACATCCTGGGCGAATTGATAACCCGTCCAGTAAGAACCATCTTCTAAACGCCATTGGTGTAACCAACTATAAACATTCACCGCTCTGGCATGATCACCGGCAGCTAATAAAGCCATGGTGAGTTCGCAGGACTCCGCAACGGTCACCCAGGGTTCATCGGATACGCAGCGGCAACCCAGGTTCTCTTCAACAAATTCATCCCAACGTTCTTTAAGTCGGGCCTGTGATTGAGGCTGTGATAATACGCCGGTTAGTACCGGGTAAAACCAATCCATAGAGTAACGCGCTTTACTTTCCCAGGTGCGGTCAAAGCGCTCTGGCTTATTGCGTAAGGCATCACCTAATCGCTCTCTGGCTGCTACCCACTCTGCACTGTCTTCACCCATGGTGACAGCAATATTAATCGCGCACTCAAGGCTTTTATAAATCGATGAGCAACCGGTAATTAATGCATCCATTTTTGGCGAGCCATTGGGTTTTACTGCCCACTGGATTTCGCCGTGCTCTGATTGCAGGCTTAGTACAAACTCAATGGCACGCTCAACCATTGGCCACATGCTTTTCAAAAAGTTTTTGTTGTGGGTAATTAAGTAATGATGCCAAACACCGGTGGCAATGTAGGCCACAAAATTACTTTCACGGCGTTCGCCATTATCAATTTCACCGGCTTTATAGGCCGCCCACCAACTGCCATCGTCTAATTGGGTATCCGCCAGCCATTGGTAGGCTTTGGCAGCTGCATCCCACTCACCCCCAATCGATAATGCCATAGCCGCTTCGGTATGGTCCCATGGGTCAGCATAACTGCCTTCAAACCAGGGAATGGAGCCGTCGGCCTGCTGGCAATTTAAAATAAAATCTATGGTCGGCTGGAAAAATTCTGACGGGAATAATCCCTTTGATAAAAAGACACCACTCATGCGTTGCTTTCCTTCCTAAAATACATCACCACACTTTTGCCCATAATGGGGTTGAGGATACGCTCAAGAGTGCGAGTAAATAACGGTTTATCCATTAAGTCCCAGACTAAAAAACGGTGGTATTGTTTGATCAGCCAATTGGTATCTTGAGTCTTCCAGAATACACATTTAAGCCACCAGAATGGTGAATGCAGTGCATGGGCCCAATGTTTGTGAAGTGAAGTAAAACCTAATTCTTCAATCTGGGCTTTGAGTTTACTGGCTTCAAAAATGCGCAGGTGACCGCCCTCTACATTGTGATAGGCATCGCTAAAATACCAGCAGATTTTTTCGGGCCAGGTGCGGGGTACGCTGGCGCAGAATAATCCGCCGGGTTTTAAGACCCGCTCAATTTCTTTTAATGCGCCTGCAAAGTCAGGGATATGCTCCAGAACTTCTGAACAAATCACTTTATCAAAGGTGTTGTCGGCAAAGGGTAATTGTAATGCGTTAGCCGCTGACAGGCCGAAGCTTTTGTTAGTATTGTTTGGCTCGAAAAACGGTTGGAACTTTTCCCGGGTAGTGCGCAAATCATTCACACTAAGATCAACGCCAATGGAAGTGACGTCTTGCTGCAAATACGCGGAAATAACATGGCGACCTTCGCCGCAGCCCAAGTCTAAAATAGTTTCGCCGGACTGTAGGGGCAGGTATTTAAAATTAACCGTTTGCATGGTTGGTATTTCCCTCTAACACCTGGGTATAGTAATCGGTCATTTGTTGGGCGGCTCGGGTCCAGCAAAACAGTTGTTCTATACGCTGGCGGCCAGCAGCTGACATCGCATCACGCTTGTCGGAGTTATCCAGTAACTCTGCTACTGCTATGGCAATCGCCTGACTGTCCTTTGCTGGCACAATGATGCCTGCATCACCCACTACTTCCGGTAGCGCGCCACCATCAGTAGAAACAACAGGCACACCGCAGGCCATCGCTTCACCGGCGGGCAAACCAAAACCTTCATAGACTGAAGGAATAACAACCACTTGCGCTTCGGCATAATGAGTGGCTAGTTGTTTTGTAGAAATACCGCTGACAAAGATAATGCGGTCAGTCAGTTTTAGTTTTTTAATTAAGCGCTCTGTAGCTCCACCCGCCTGCGGCTGGCCAACCATTAACAATTCTAACTGAGGATATTGCCTGGCAAGTTCCGCTACGGCCTCTAATAAATAGCGCACACCTTTTAGCGGCGCATCTGCAGAAGCGGTAGCCATAATACGAAAAGGCTTTTTAACCACGGCGGGCATGGGTCGAAATTCTTCGGTATCAATGCCGTTATAGACCAGGCTAATATCTGAAGGCTTAAGGTCAAAGGCCGAGGCAATATCTTTTTGCGAGCGCTCAGAAACTGTCACTACATTATCTAAGCGTTTGGCGACTTTTTTCTGCATGGTTAAAAATGAATGCCAGCGTTTTATTAACAGCCGCGCTTTCCAATTGGTAGCGGCGTTTAGGGCAATTTGTAAATCACTAGTAATGGGATGGTGAATGGTAGTTACCAGTGGGAAACCTTTTTTTTGCAGCTTTAACATGCCCCAACTTAGACACTGGTTGTCATGGATAATATCGTAGTGACGGCCATGCTTTTTGAGATGCTTAAAAACCCTGCGACCAAAACAGTGGGGCTCGACAAAGCCGCCGGTGAGTTTACCCGTCCATTCAATAATATTGGTCATGGAGCGCAGGTGGGAAAACGTTAAAGAACCCAAACCCGTTTCAAATAAATTCATTCCCGGCATTTTGATTAAGTTAACCCGCGGGTCTACATGGGGGTAAGGTTGCCCGGACATCACATCAACCTGATGGCCCGCTTCGACCAGGGCTTTGCTGAGGTATTTAATATAGATGCCCTGCCCGCCGCCGTAGGGTTGGCTGCGGTAGCCTAGCAAGCAAATTTTAAGCGGCAGCCTTTGCTCTGCCGGCATGATGGCTGGGGTTATATCAGCCAGGATAGGCTCAGCGGCGGTTAGTGCGCTTTCAGCTTGCATAGAAAGATCGTAAGGATTAATTAAAAAGGGCGAATATCAACAAAATTGTCATAACTTAGGTCAAAAGTGGCAAAATTTTACTCGCCACCTCACAGAAAATCTATAGTTATCGGGGCGCCATAAGGGGATTGGCCCAATGATCACCATTCGCTCTATGAATACTATGGGCCTGATCAGGTGGCTTTCGGAAAGTTACCGGTGACGACATTGTCATCAGGTAAAGCGGCCTCTATCAGGCCATTTTCAACACGGCGGGTCCAAATGGCGTCGGATATACCATCTTTGGGGTCAAACTCTGCCACGGCATTTTGCAAAATCTGCTGGATAGCTTCGCAGTCATTATTATCGCATGCGTCTTTTAGCTGGGCGGCATAGCGATCAATATCCTCTTCGGACAACAGCGATTCTTCAGCCCGCATCACTTTGGGGTGGCCGGTGCCGGTGACGTTATCACCCAGTAGTAGTTCTTCATAGAGCTTTTCACCGGGGCGTAAGCCGGTGAATTGGATTTCGATATCACCTTTGGGGTGAGTTTTGTCTTTAACTTCACTGCCCATTAGGCGAACCAGGCGACGAGCCAGGTTAACGATACGTACCGGCTCGCCCATATCCAGTACAAAAACGTCACCACCCTTACCCATGGCACTGGCCTGCAGCACTAGCTGTGCGGCCTCGGGGATGGTCATAAAATAACGGATAATATCTTTATGGGTAACGGTAACTGGGCCGCCAGTAAGAATTTGGTGACGGAACAAAGGCACCACTGAGCCGGAGGAACCCAGTACATTGCCGAAGCGCACCATACAAAAACCGGTACTGTCATACTTACTGGCAAAGGCCTGCAAGACTAATTCAGCCAGCCTTTTTGAAGCGCCCATCACATTGGTGGGGCGTACGGCTTT